>CAWCGC010000036.1:0-107009 GCA_963794765.1 Bryobacteraceae bacterium
GGATGCCATGTCAGGCGTTTGGGTATAACCTTCGGCCGGGACAACGTACACGTCGAAGTTGCCTTCGTATTGCCCCGTGAAGGCTATCTGGCTCCCGTCCGGCGAGAAGTGCGGTTCGGTTTCGACACCTGGCCCGGCAAGGTGAGCCGGACAGCGTCCCCTCCGCTGCGGGGAACCGTCCAGAGGTCATCGGCGTACGAGAAAACTATGTGAGTGCTGTTGATGGTTGGTTTTTGCAGGAGCAGATGGGAGGCATCGGCCAAAGCGGCTGAACAGACGAGCAACAGAGCTGCGAGCGGCTTCATAAGATAAGCGCAAGGCTACCACAGAATCTGCCCCCCGATTGGGCTATGCCTGTATGAACTCGATGCGGTACTGCTGACCTTTTTTGGCGTCGAGAGTTGTGGACACCCCTCGCAGTTTCTGACCTTTCGGTGGAACCAGTACAAATCTTGCGCTCGAACGTGCGCGGACCACAGCCGACGTGCCGCGGTCCTGCCATTGATATCGACGGTGGCGTTGCCACGCGCGCGGAGCCCTGTAACGGCCCGTGGGCCATGCGCCGGGTAGTGCGGGCAGGAACCGCAGCTTGCCGTTGTGGATTGAGCAGCATCTCGGCAATGGCGGCAGTTCCGCCGAAGTTGCCGTCGATCTGGAAAATGGGACCGTTCGCGGACGGGTGCGTGTCGAACAGGTTGGGCTCGGTGGAATCGCGCAATAGCTTCTGAAAGAATTCGTGCGCGCGGCCGCCCTCGTGAAGCCGCGCCCAGAACATCGTAATCCACGCTGCGCTCCAGCCGGTGTGGCCGCCGCCGTTCTTCAGTCGATATTCGAGCGACTTGCGTGCCGCTGCGGCCAGTTCAGGAGTCTCGTCCACATCGATCTCGTAGCCGGGATGCAGGCCGAAGAGGTGCGAGAGGTGGCGATGACCGGGCTCGGCTTCTTTAAACTCCTCTGGCCACTCCATCAGGCGCCCGTCACTGCCGATCCGAAGGCGCTGCAGTTTCGCGATCGCATCGCGACATCGATCGGCAAACGCGGCATCCATGTTCAGCAGGCGGGCGGCACGCTCGCAACGGCTAAGGACAGCGTACGCGATTGACTGCGACATGGCCGGTCCCATGACAATGTTGCCACGCGTGCCGTCAGGGTGATATATGTATTCTCCGGGGAGTTGGCTGGACCGGCGACCAGCCTGCCGGTACGAGGGTCGGGCACCAGATAGTCGAGCGAGAACGTGCGCAAGCCTTCAGCATCGGGTACGCTCGCGTGCGCAGAAACTCGCGGTCCTGTGTGTACTCGAAGTGTCGAGTAATGCAGGCTCGACCAGGCCAAACCATCCGGCCAGAGTCCGTAGATGATACGGCCGTCGAGCGATGTGTGTCCCCACGGATTAGTCGTGTAGTGCGCGACGGTTCCGTTTGCCCCGTAGGCGATGCGGGCCGTCTTCTCCGCGTGCGGCCGAAGCAACTCGAGATAGCCGAAGAACTGCTCGTGAAGTTCACTGAGCCCGGTGACCTCGGCGGGCCAGTAGTTCATCTGGATATTGATGTTGATGTGATAATCGGCACTCCACGGAGGGTTGAGGCCGTCGGCCCAGAGCCCCTGAAAGTTCGCGGGAAGGGAGCCGGCGCGTGAAGACGAGATGAGCAGGTACCGGCCGAGCTGGAAGTACAGCGCGGCAAGGTCAGGATCGGCCACGCCCTTACGGACGTTCGCGAGGCTCGTCAGTTGGATCTTCGCGTCGGGTTTGTCCGGTCGAGGTATAGTCCCGACGCGCTCCATCAGGTTCATGGTGGTCCGCCTGGTGCGCATCGCTGAGCGCTCCGTATGTTCTACTGAGGCGCGCTTCAGCGCGTCAGTGGTCCGCTTCGCGGGATCGGGCTCGGCGAAGTCTGTCGCCGCTGCAAAAAGGAAAGTTGCTCTTTTCGCCCAGGACCCGCGAGCGCTCGCGTTCAGCGGAGACTCCGCGCTGGTGCATCCAAGGCGCGCTGAGAACGCGGTGCCGTATGGTTTCGGCTGTCCCTAAGGTGCAGGGTCGGGCCGCTTTCTGCCGCCGTGGTCGCGTCTTTCATTCGAGTAAGGCGGGCCCGCACACGAATACCTGCAGGATCCGTTGTCTGCAGATGCACTACAAGCGCGCGGTCCGGAAACGACGCGAACACCGTCCTTCTCCATAAAGTGTCCGCCGAGCTTGTACGTAATCTCAACATGGCACGGAGATCGAGGTTGAGCTGCCGATGGTAATCGGTGTCTCGCCCGAGTGCCCGCGAAATTCAGCAGGAGATCGGCCGAGCATCTGGTAAGAACCGAACGCTCCGTGTCGAGAGGCGCCATCATCTCCGCTTGCGCGAGTTTGTTCGCTTCGGCGTAATTGCCTTCGAAAAGCAGCTGGCGGACGCGGGGCAGAGCAGCGCGCGTTTGTCGCGGTCTTCGTTTGCGGGACGACCGGACCAGAGGCTGTGCTCATTCAGCTGGATGCGTTCACGCTCAACTCTGCCGAAGACCATCGCTCCAAGGTGGCCGTTGCCAACAGGCAGCGCCTCAGTCCATCGTGATGCCGGCTTGTGATAAACAACCCTTGCGCGACATCGACGGATGACGCTGCGAGGGGCAAGCCGCGGCAGCTGCTAACGCCTCGCGGCGGGTTAGCTTCACGGAGCAGCCTTCTTTGTCCACTCGCCAACCCAGTCGAGGAATCAGTGATACCAGAACTGCGAGTTCTGCGGCTTCAGAATCCAGTGGCCTTCATCGGGGAAGAGCACCAGCTTCGAAGGGATTTTCTGCATCTGGAGCGCGGTGTAGAGCTGCATCCCCTGCCCGACAGGCACCCGGTAATCGAGTTCCCCATGCATCACCAGAGTCGGCGTTTTGAAGCTCTCGACGTAGTTGCTCGGCGACCATTTGTTATAGATCTCAGCGTTGGTCCAGGGCATGCCACGAAATTCCCAGAGCGGGAACCAGAGCTCCTCGGTCTCGCCGAACATGCTTCGAAGATCATAAACACCGGCGTGCGAAACGATGGCTTTGAAGCGAGTCGTGTGGCCGAGGAGCCAGTCGGCCATATAGCCGCCGTATGAGCCGCCTGCGGCCGCCATGCGGTCGGGATCTACATAGGACAGTCCCGCAGCATGATCGACAGAAGCCATAAGGTCTTCGTAGGGTTTGCCGCCCCAGTCCTGATTGATATCGTCAGTGAACTTCTGGCCGTAACCGGTAGACCCGCGCGGGTTCGGCATGATGACAACATATCCGGCACTGGCGAAAACCTGAGGATTCCACCGATAGCTCCAGGTTTCGCCCCACGCGCTCTGCGGGCCGCCATGAATCAGCAGAAGCAACGGATACTTACCCGACTGCTGAAATCCCGGCGGCTTCACAATGAAGGTGTGAATACGTGTCTTGTCGGACGGATTCTCGACCCAGTACTCTTCCATGGGCGTCAGCTGGTATTGGGCCATCAAAGGATCATTAAGTTTCGTCAGCGCGACGGGCGTTCCCCCGGTTGACACGGCCCGGTAGATTTCCACCGGACGTGGATCCCGTGTTCTCTGAGTAGACCATCGCCTTCGCATCGGGTGTGAACTGCACGTCGCCGAGATGGCTGCTGCCGGTGATGACGGCCCTGACGGATCCACCCGAGATCGGCATGGTTTGCAGCGAGTTCCTGCCGCGGTCTTCGATAACATAGAAGAGCCGCGTCGAATCGCTCGACCAGGTCACCTCTTCCACATTCCTGTCCTGATCTTCGTTGAGGCGCTTCGGGATGCCGGTCGAGCGGTCCAATAACATCAGACGCCACTGATCTGATTCGTATCCCGCTCGCTGCTGCGAACGAAATGCGATCCACTTACCGTCGGGCGAGTAGAGCGGCGAGTGATCGGCGCCGGGTCCGGTCGTCATTCGCTTCGGTTCGCCGCCTTTTATGTCCACAGCGAAAATGTCAGAGTTTGTGCTGGTTGCCTGATCATGCTCCGTGTTTGCGACATACGCGACCTCGTTACTGTCGGGTGAGATTGCGTAGTCATCCGGTCCGCCAAGTGAGAACGGCGGCACATCGAAGAGCCCGGGCGTCAGGTCTTTTGCCGTGCCGCCTTCGATCGGCGCAACGAACAAGTGGCTGCGGGTGGGACCCTGCCATGAAGTCCAGTGCCGGTACAGAAGCGACGTATAGACTCGCGGCCGAACCTTATCTTTGTCCTGCTCGAGACGGTTCTTGTTGCACTGGTCGTCCGTGCAGTCGGGGTAAACATCGCTGGTAAAGACGACACGTTTGCCGTCCGGCGATACGAGCACGCCGGACGCTGCTGTCGCGATGGTTGTGATCTGCTTCGGATCGGAGCCGTCGGGATTCATGCTCCAAACCTGGTTGACACCGGTTCGGCTGGAGACAAAAATAATTCGCTTGCTGTCAGGAGTCCAGCGAGGCCTCTGATTCGATCCTTCTTTGGATATCTGGACCGGGGCGGTTATGCCGTCAACCGCGACGACGTAGATCTGTTTCGGACGTGTGTTTTTGGCTACGTCGGGGCGCTCGACCGTGAACGCGACAGTTTTCCCGTCGGGTGAAAGCACAGGTTCGCTAATGCGTGCAACCTGAAGCAGTGCGTCAATCGTGAACGGCTGCTTCTGAGCTGGCAGCAGCGATGCCGCCGCAAGCAACACGAGGGCGATTCGCATATATGCCTTATTGTAGGTTCAGTTAACTGTCGCTGAGCCTCGCGCGGGCGAGCAGCAGGCCGGGACCCAAACATACAGCGTGTAGGATGTCACTATGTATCGGCGTCAGTTTCTGGCTGCGCTTGGCGGTTTAACTGCTTTATCGCAGAGCCGTGCCCGAAAGCAAAATGTTCTGTTCATTGCTGTCGATGATCTGAATGACTGGGTCGGCTGCCTTGGCGGACATCCTGATACGAAGACGCCGAACATCGATCGGCTGATCGCTCGTGGTCTCAACTTTACCAGGGCTTACTGTGCGGCTCCTGTCTGCAATCCATCACGCGCGAGCTTAATGACCGGCATTCGACCGTCAACCCACGGCGTGTATGAAAATCAGCAGCCAATGCGAGAGTCACCGGTTCTGAAGAACGCGGTTACGCTGACGGAGCATTTTATGGCGAATGGATATCGCGCCGTCGGCGGAGGCAAGATCTTCCACGGAGGCTATCCCGACCCGCCAAGCTGGAACGATTACTTTCCATCGCAGACTCAGAACCAGCCGCCTAACCCGAAACCACCGAAACGACCGTGGAACGGGATTCCGAAGTCTGCAAACTTCGACTGGGGACCGCTGGAAAACCCGGACAGTGACATGGGCGACTACAAGACTGTCGACTGGGTCAGCGGCCAACTGCAGCAGAAGCACGATAAGCCTTTCTTTCTGGCATGCGGAATCTATAAACCTCACCTGGAATGGTTCGTGCCGAAGAAGTACTACGACGAGTTCCCGCTCGACAAGGTGACACTTCCGACGATCAAAGAAGACGACCTTGACGACGTACCTGCCGTTGGCAAGTGGCTGGCACTGCGGTCAGGCGATCAACAGCGAATCGTCAGGGATGCCGGAAAATATCGTGAGGCCGTGCAGGCGTACCTGGCAGCAATTGCGTTTGCGGACGCTCAGGTCGGACGTGTGCTGGATGCGCTGGATAAAAGCGCGTATGCGACAAATACAATCATCGTGCTGTGGAGCGATCACGGCTGGCATCTCGGACAGAAGATGCACTGGCGCAAATTCGCATTGTGGGAAGAGGCCACGCATAATCTTTTCGGTATCGTCGCTCCGGGGATTACGAAGCCGAACAGCCGTTGTGATCGCGTGGTCAGCCTGATCGATATCTATCCGACGCTGATTGACATCTGCGGGCTCCCGACGCGCGAAGGTCTCGAAGGCCAGAGTCTTCTGCCATTACTCAAAAACCCGGGACAGAAGTGGGATCGGCCCGCGCTTACGACATATCTGCGCGGCAACCACTCGATACGGGATGAACGCTACCGCTATATTCGCTACAACGATGGCGGCGAGGAGTTGTACGATCACGACAACGATCCACACGAGTGGACAAATCTCGCCGGCAAGTCCGAGTACGCTGAAGTGAAGACCCGGCTGGCGAAGTGGCTGCCGAAAACGGATGCTCCCGATTCGCCAAAGAGGAAGGGAGTCGGGACTGAGAACCCGGAAGGTGACTAAGGCTTCAATGAGAGTTGTCCCGCTGATCTTTGCTGCCGCCTTGTTTGTGTTCGCTGAACATCCTGGTATGCTGATTTCTCCAGCCGAACTGGCGAAAGTGATGAACGAGCCCGGTGTGGTTATATTGCACGTTGGCTCGGCGGAAGACTACAAAGCGGGGCATATACCCGGCGCCCGGCTAATCACGATCGCCGATCTTTCGGTTACTGACGGGCGGGGCCTCCGCGTGCAGTTGCCTCCGGTCGAAGAGCTTGTTCGAAGGCTGGAGTCGGTTGGCGTTGGGGACAGTAATCGAGTGGTCATTTATCCGGCTGGCGAATCGGTGCAGTCGGCCACAAGGGTCTGGTTTACGCTCGACTATCTCGGTTTGGGCGATCGCGCGGCACTGCTGGACGGGGGACTTCCACTTTGGAAGAAGGAGGGTCGCGCATTAAGTGCCGCGGAGAGTGCGAAAGTGACCGACGCGCATCTTACGGTCCGACCCGACCCGGCGCGTGTGGTTGAGGCGGACTGGCTGGCCTCGAAGGCGAACGCTGCTGATGTGAAGATTATCGACGCACGTCTTCCTGAGTTTTACGATGGATCAAATGCCGGCGGAATGCCGCGTGCCGGTCACATTCCGAGTGCTGTTAATCGGCCGTTTTCAGAGTTTTTCGACAAGGATCACCGCTTTCGGCCCCCTGCCGAGCTTCGTCGGATGCTGGAAGCTTCGACGGATCAGACCGTCGTAACTTACTGCCATATCGGGATGCAGGCGACCGTGCCGTACTTCGTTGCGCGTTATCTGGGAATAAATGTCAAACTTTACGACGGCTCGTTTCAGGACTGGAGCCGGCGTTCTGATCTTTTGGTCGTGAATGCACACTAAATCTCTTCTTCTGGTGCTGGCGCTCGCGGCGTCGGCGGCTGTCGGTCAGGTACGGAAAGACCGTCACGTGATCGTGATCAGCCTCGACGGTTTTGCGGCGTACGCTCTGGCCGATCAGTCTTTGCCGTTTCCGAACATCCGAAAACTGATCGCTTCCGGAGCTACGGCTCGCGTCATGACTCCGGTCAACCCAACGGTCACGTGGCCCAATCACACATCGATGGTGACCGGCGTTCGGCCCGCCAAACATGGTGTGCTCTACAATGGCCTGCCAGTGCGAGGCGCGGATGGTTTTTCCATTCGCGTGCAGGCGTCGGTCGACAAAGGCACGCTGGTTCAGGCGCCGACGGTCTACGACGCAGCGTTTCGGGCAGGGCTCTCCACAGCCGAGATCGACTGGGTGGCCATCCAAAATCCCGGCACCATTACGTACTCTTTTGCTGAGATCCCGTCTCCTGATTCCGCCTGTGTGAAGGAAATGGTCTCGGCGGGGCTTGTTTCCGATGCTGACATTCGGGCGTTCACGAAGAGGAGCATTGTGTTCCGCGACGAGATCTGGACGCGCGCCGCGGAGCACATGATTGAGAAGCATCAGCCGAACCTGTTGCTGTACCATCTGCTGACGACAGACTCCAACCAGCACTTGTATGGCGCTCGTAGTCTGGGCGCATACACGTCGCTGACGCTGGCCGATGCGCGCGTTGGGCGGCTGGTCGCTGCCGTGGAACGCGCCGGCATTGCCGACCGGACCACCTTTATCGTCGTTTCGGACCACGGTTTTCGGTCCTATAGCAAGACTATCCGGGCAATGGACCTTGTCCCTGACACGATGGCGAAGGATGTATTCATCGTTCCGGAGGGAGGGACGGCGATGGTTTATGTGCGACCATCCCGACGTGCAGAGCTGATGCCACAGCTCCGATCATCGTTTACGGGCAAGCCGGGTATCGCGGCGGTCTATGGACCTGAGGATTTCGGGCGATTCGGGTATCCCGATCCGGCGAAGAACGACCGCATGGCCGACCTGGTTCTTGCCGCCGCAGAGCCGTATTCGTTTGCCGGAACCACTGCCGACAAGTCCGGTGGGGCGCACGGTTATATCTCGTCAGATTCAGACATGTTGGCGATTCTTGTGCTGGCGGGCGCGGGTGTCCGCAAAGGTGCATCAGTCGATCAAACCGCGAACCTCAATGTCGCACCCACGATTGCGCAATTGCTTGGCTTAAAACTTGAGAGTATCGAAGGGGTGGCGTTGACGAGCCTGCTCGGGGCGCAGCAATAGGCTATTCAGTAAGACCCCGCAAAACGGAGCTCGATGGGGGTTTCGGCTGGCTGTTCTGACAGGTATCGTGGGCCGGCATCCGGGCCCTTTGCGGCTGGCTTAGCTAAGCGTATTTGTCCCGGCACTCGGGCGAGCAGAAGTAGAGCGTCTCACCATTCACGATCTTGCGGACCGAGTTGTCGGCTGGAATGTAGGTTCCACACACCGGATCTCGCTTTAGTTCGCCTCCCGACATCTTCGCAGCGCCGGGCGGGGTCGCCCGCTGTTGTTGCCCGGAGTTGCCGGATTCGGACATCAGGTCAGAGAACCCCTTAGATAAGGCCCCAGCGATCATCCTGAGCACGCTCAGTACGAAGATCGATGCGACCATCACCAACAGGAACCGAAACATAAAAGGTCTTTAAACGAAGATGCGGCGCCCCGGCCTTCACCGTTGCGCCGCTTGAGTGGAGGAGGAGTGGATTACTTCTTACGGCTCGGCGCAGCCTTCTTCGCACCGGGAGCTTCGTACTTGGTTTCGATCTTGCTGCCCATGGTCTGGAGCATGCCCTTCGCGGACTCTGCGAAGGGACCGTCGGGCTTCAGTTCAAGGTACTTCTGAAACGCCTGCGCGGTGCCATCGGGAAAAGTCAGTGAGCCGTCCGGCTTCGCCGTCGCCTTGCCAGTCAGACAAATACCGTACTGGTAGTAGGCGTCGGCGTAATTGGCGTCCTTTTCGGTCGCATTCTTGAACGCGGTGCATGCGGCATCAGTCTGTCCGGCATTGGTCAGAACGGCGCCCATATTGAAGTAGTAGCGACCCGCGTTCGTGGGGTCGAGCTGGACGGCCTTGTTAAGTTCGGCTTCCATTTCGGGGAATTTCTTCTGGCGGGCGTAAACTAGCGCGAGGTTGTTCGCCATCCCAGCGTCGGCTGGCGCGAGCTCCATTGCCTTCTTATAGGTCTCGACGGCTTTGTCAAGGCTGGCCTGCTGCTCCGCACCCGTCTGGGCTTTTCCCATCTCCGAGTAGGTCTCCGCGAGGTTACTCCAGATGACGACCTGCTTGGGATCGAGTTCGGCGGCTTTGTTGAACTGCTCGACAGCCTGCGGGTACTGCTTCGACTTCATGGATTCCATCGCGGCATTGAAAGCGTCGTTGAGCGCCTTGTTCTTCGACATGGCAGCAGTACGTTCTTTCATCGCCTTTTCGAGAGCAGCCTTCTGCTCCGGCGTCATGTCGCGCGCCTGCTCTTTCGTCAGCTCGCCTTTTTCGGCCGCAGCCGCTACTTCTTTCTGCTTGTCGGCCTGGGCTTTAAGGTCGAAATTGACCACAGTCGGGTCGCCCAGTTTCGTCTTGACGCCGTGCACGCTGTCGACGTCTTTCCCATCGACCTCACAAATCACGTCATAGGTGCCGAGCGGTAATCCGGCGTGAAGGTAATCACCCTTTTTCTTGGTCTTGACCTTGTAACTGCCTTTGATATCTTTGCGTTCGATCTTAATCAGAGCATTGTTTAGCGGCTGGCCGTTCGGGTCCTTGACTACGCCTTCGATTTGGGACGTTTGCGCCATCGCAGCGGCGCCTGCAAGAACGAGAAGAACGGGCATCCTGCGGAGAAAACTGAGCATCAGGTGAGCCTCCGTACCTCGGGGTTTCGCGTGTATCTTCAGGGTACAACAGGTGGGACGAGGTATTCACCTGAAACGTTGCGATCCCGGTGACAACTCTGGTTACAACTTAGGAATCCGGCAATGCAAATCCTTCGTAAGAAAAAGTCGAGGCGAGCGAAAAGTGGTATCCTGGCGCAAATATCGTGCATCCAAGTTGCTGAACGGTTAAGATAGTGGATACTAACCGGACGGGTCCTTTATTTCTATGAGGTTCACGCTTTCAGTAGTACTTTTTTTGGCACCGGTACTATTTGGTGCACCGGCGGAGCTGGATCGCGCCCAAGCTCAGTTTAATCGCGCAGAGTACAAGTCGGCGATCGAAATTCTGAAGCAGAAGGCCGGTTCAGGTGATCCGGCGGCCAACGCCCTGACGGGAAAGGCGTGGTTCATGCTCGGCGATTATAAGAAATCGTCGGATACCTTCGAAGCCGCGGTGGCAGGGAACGCGGGCAGTTCTGAGTACTACCACTGGCTCGGGAAAGCATATGGCCGGCGGGCGGAAACCTCGAATCCTTTGACGGCTCCGATGCTGGCCTCAAAAGCGCGTCAGGCTTTCGAGCGTGCTGTGGAACTCGACAGCCGCAACCTCGAGGCCATCAACGACCTTTTCAGCTACTACATGGAAGCTCCTGGGTTCCTGGGTGGCGGGTTAGACAAGGCCGCCCGACTGGCGGAGAAAATCCAGCGCCTGGACCCGATCGAGTACCACTACGATATGGCGCTGCTGGCGGAGAAGCGGAAAGAGTTCAAGACGGCAGAGTTTCACTTCCGTTCTGCGTTCGACATGGCGCCGAAGTCAGTAGGCCGAGCTATCGACCTCGCGTGTTTCCTCTCAAAGCAGGGACGATTGCAGGAGAGCGAAGTAGTATTTGCTGAGGCGGAGAAGATTAGTCCAAACTCGCCCCGCCTGATGTTCGAGCGCGCCAGCGCGTATGTCCGCGCAAAGCAGAATCTCGGTATGGCGAAGCAGCTCCTGGAGCGCTATCTGCAGTCCTCGCTGACACCCGACGATCCACCGCGATCCGAAGCGCAGCGCCTGCTGCGACAGGCTACGCAGGCCGGTGCCTGAGAACTATCGCCTGAGCACTCGGGCCTGAGGACCGATGCAATTCGGTGAAGCGCTCCGATTCAGCTACCAGTCTCTTGCGTCCAACAAGATCCGGACACTCCTGACAGCCCTCGGGCTCGTCATCGGGAATGCGTCCGTCATTCTTGTTGTCACAATCTCACTCACCAGTCGCGATTACATCCTGGATCAGATCCGGGGTATCGGCTCCAATCTCATTTACGGCAGCTTCGAAGCAGGAAGCATGACGGCCACACAGGTGGACGCCGATTTCGTGAAACTCGCCGATGTCGAAGCCATTCGGCAGCAGTTTGGCTCGCGCATCACGGCCGCGACCGGAGTGATGACTTCCTACGACACGATACCGATTGCGGGCCGCCTGGAGGACGTCCGGATCATCGGATCCGACGATCAGTACAGGTTCGTTCGAAATCTTGCCGTGCCCGCGGGCCGTTTCATGGATGCCAACGACGTTGCAATGCGATCCAAGGTGGCCATGCTTACGGAGAAGCTGGCGAAGCGGCTCTACGGGAGTCAGCCGGCGGCAGTTGGCCAGAAACTGAAGCTGCATGGTCTGGAATTCGACGTTATCGGAACATTTCGTGAGCGCACAAGTACATTTGGGCTGTCGGAGCTGACGGATGAGACGATTCTCATTCCCATCACAGTACTGCGCTATTTCACGCCGATTGAGCGCGTCGACCCGTTTTACGTACAGGCCAAAAACACGACAGACGTCGTCCCGTTAACTCAGTCGATCAAAGAGCTGATTCAGAGCCGGCATCGACCGGGTGCGCGGTACAGCATCGAGAATCTCTCGGGAATTCTTGATACAGCGCAGAAAATCGCCATGGTGCTGACAATTGTTCTGATTATTGTGTCGACACTTGCGCTGGTTATCTCCGGTATCGGCATCATGAACATCATGCTTGTGACCGTTACCGAACGGACGCGCGAGATCGGTGTGCGAATGGCCGTGGGTGCTTCGCGCAGGGAAGTGCTGTTGCAGTTTCTGATGGAAGCGGTGCTCATCAGCGTTGGCGGAGGCTTTGTCGGAATCCTGGCTGGTGTCGCGCTGCCGTTGAGTGTTCAGTACTTTGTCGAGCAGGTTCGGATTCCGATCAGCTGGCTGTCCATTGTCATCGCATTCGGGACTTCACTGATGGTCGGCCTTATCTTTGGATTGCTTCCAGCGAACAAAGCTTCGCGGATGAATCCAACCGCCGCACTAAGATACGAGTAATGCGCGTCGTTTCGCTGCTGGCGAGCGGGACCGAGATCGTCTGTGCGCTGGGAGCCGGCGACTCGCTTGTGGGTCGTTCGCATGAATGTGACAATCCTCCCTGGGTCCGGTCGCTGCCTGCCTGCAGCGAGCCAGCTTTCGACATTACCGTCAGCAGCCGGGAGATCGACACAGAAGTCAATCGCAGACTCCGGGCGGGCGAACCCGTGTACACGATCCACATGGATCTCATCCAGGCGCTAAAGCCGGATCTGGTCATTGCACAATCGCATTGTGAAGTTTGCGCGGTGACGCCCGGCGATGTCGAGCGCAGCGGTTACATCCCGGGCGCCACTGTCCTGGGCCTCAGTGCAAGTTCAGTGGAAGAGATCTTTAAGACCATTGGTTTGATCGCAGAGGCGATCGGGGCCGACCAGCGCGGACAAGAGCTCGTCTGCGAACAGCGCGAGAGTCTGGCATTCCTTCGCCGGGCGACCGCAGGCCGGCGGCGGCCATCGTTGGCGGTGCTCGAGTGGACGGACCCGATTTTCCCGATGGGCAACTGGGGACCGGAACTGGTGGATGCCGCTGGCGGTGAACTCGCAATCGGCAATCGGGGCCAGCATTCGCACGCAGTTCCGTCAGAGCAGTTGCGTGCGGCGGACCCGGAATTCCTGATCGTCGCTCCATGCGGGTTCGATCTTCAGCGCTCAATTCTGGAGCTGCCAGTGCTCGAGCAGTATCCCTGGTGGAAAGAGTTGCGCGCCGTTAAAGCGGGAAACGTCGCTTTCGCCGATGGGAATCTATTCTTCAACCGGAGCGGAATAACGATCACGCAAACCGCTGCGATGATCTCGGAAATCCTGCATGGAAGCCGCTCGCCCGGGGCGTCTCGCAACCGGCACTGGTTGTGGATGGACGAAGTGGCCGCCGTCCAGACCTTTGAGGCATGACGCGCGTTGCGTTGTCCTGGAGCAGCGGCAAGGACAGCGCGTGGACGCTGCACGTTCTGCGGCAAACACCTGACCTCGAGCTAGTTGCCCTGATCACGACGTTCAACACGCGTGCCGACCGGGTGGCGATGCATGCCGTGCGACGCGAACTGGTTGCGGCACAGGCGGAGCGAGCCGGACTTCCATTGTGGCCGGTCGAACTGGAATGGCCGTGCTCGAATGCAACGTATGAGGAGTTGATGGCTGCAACATGGCGACGTGCGACAGAGGAACACGTCGATGCGATTGCATTTGGAGATCTCTTCCTCGAAGATGTTCGGGCTTACCGGGAGCGGCAGTTGGAGGGGACTGGACTTGTTCCGATCTTCCCTGTCTGGGGGCTCTCAACCGGTGACTTGGCTGCCGACATGATTGCGAGCGGACTCCGCGCGAAGCTGACTTGCGTCGACCCGAGACGCCTCGACCCGTCATTTGCCGGCCGCGATTTTGATGCCGAACTCGTCCGTGATCTGCCGCCAGACGTCGATGCGTGCGGCGAGAATGGCGAGTTCCACACCTTCGTATTCGACGGGCCGATGTTCTCGTCGGCGATCGAGATTGAGACGGGTGAGATCGTGACGCGGGACGGGTTCGTTTTTTGCGACGTTTCTGGAACCAGGCGAGGTGGCACGGAACTGCGCGAATAAGGGAAAATGGATGTATCTCCATGCGTTTCCTTGCTGTTCTGGCCGCGATTGTTTGTAGCTATTCCGCTTTTGCCATTGACCTGCCGCGAGTAATCTCGCGGTCGGGCGCGGTCCGAAGCGAGGTATTCCGCTTCGAGGGCTCGACGACAAACACCAGTACAGCTTGCTTTACTCGCTCGGAACGCTTCGGAACCTGACACCCGGCTCACGGGTTACGGTGGAAATCAGGCAGGGGGATGGGACGATCGCCGGTAAAACGCTGCACGAGGGCGATCCCGATTTCTACACCCAGTTCGCCGTAACAGGTACTTCCGCCGAGGTTCGCGTTTCAGCGGTTGGTGTTCCGGAGTCATCAACTTACAAGCTCGAAGTCAATCGGTGGGCGCGCTCGAGCCAGGTGCGTCGAGGTCCGATTCATCGCTGGGAAGACGCGATGCCGATTGACCTCGGTAAGACTGTCTTCGCATCGGGCGACGATGCTCCCTATATCCCGGTAGCAGGAACGACACGGAAATCGGACATGGAGAACCCGTCACGAACTGACTGGTATCGATTCGAGTTTGCCTCGACGGTCCCGAAGCTGGTGTTCTTTCAGATCGAACTGACTGAGCGCGATCAGCTTCCGGCCGATGTTCGCGTTTTCCATCTGGAAGCGGGCAAGCCGGTCGAGTATTACGAAGGTGAGGATCCGGTCACGCTGCCTCACGAAGTGCAGGCCCTCGCGGGGAACAAGTTTACGCCACGCATCCTGAAGCAGGCGGGCACCTATCTGGTTGCTGTTCGGGCGAACCACCCGGAGTACAAGCTTCGCACTCGGATCTATGAGGTTCCTCCCTACAGCGATCCACACCAGGCAGTGAGGACCGGGCTCGATTACATTCTGGCGGCAGGTGACTCCTGGCATGGAAACACGCCGCGCCGCGGAGGGATTCTCGACCGGGTGAGCAGTGTTCACCAGGAAACCTCGTTATGTGTGGCGTGCCACGTCACCCACTTCTCGCAGCGGGCGCAGCTGTATGCGGCTCACAACGGCTATCCGGTAGTTCAGCGGCAGCAACTTCAGTTTCTCTCAGAGCGCTTTTACAACAATCCACGCCCGCTGTACGGGTTTGAGGATAAGGGCGTGGTCTGGGCCCGGATGATCTCGGCGCCGGCAAATGTACTTGGCCGCATGGCTCACCTGATGGATGTGTTCGAGACCGAAGTCTCTGGTGAGCATCACGAGCAGTTCCACAAGGGTGTAGCCGAGTACCTCAAGCTTTACTATGCAGGCCGCGAGAAGCTTCCACCCGATGAGACGAACGGGAATACTCCGCTGGTCAGCGCGCACGAGGTCGCCTGGTATGCATGGGCGGTCACCAGGGACCCCAGGCTTGGGGACCTGATCGCAAACGGGGAAATCAAGAACACCATCGATCTGGGTTACCAGATCCTTGCGCTTTCGGATATCGATAAAGCGAAATACTCCGACCTGATCGCGAAGCAGGCACAACGACTTCTTGGGTTGCAGCGAATCGACGGACAGTGGTCTGCACGGTTCGATGTGAAGGAGCCGGAAGTGGAATTTGAGACGGGTCATGCGCTGTGGGCCCTGCATGCAGCCGGCATTCCGAAAGATAATCCGCAAGTCGCAAAGGGGCTAAATTACCTGCTCAGCCGACAACAGAATTTCGGCGGATGGATGGATCCGCTGCAGTCGTTTGAGAACTTCCGTACCCCGTTCCGTGAGACTCAGATGGCCGCACTCGCGCTTAGCGCGTACTATCCTCTTGAAGGTCGTGCAAAGGGCTGGAACTCACGGCCAATTACCACCCTCTCGAAGGATCCGGTCGAGTTATTAAGTCAGCTTGATGAGGTTTGGGACAGGCCGTCTGCCGGTATTCTCGAAGCGATCCGAAATGAGACTCGGTCGAACGATGCTCTGATTCGCCAGGCTGCGGTTGAAGCACTCAGCCGTCTTCGAGAACCGGTCTCGGTTGATCTGGCTGGCGACTCCAGCAAGATGGTCCAGCGTACGGCGGCAAGGGCGCTGCGCCTTGCAAAGAGCCCGGAGATTACGAAGGCGTTGGTTTCATCAGACGACAGAATGCGATGGGGTGCGACGCGTGTGTTCGCTCAGCACTTCTCCGAACTCGCCGGAACACCAGAATATGTATCGGAGTTATCGGCGTTGCTGAACGATCCGGTCACAACAACTCGGATGAACGCCGTCAAGGCGCTTTGGCAATTCTGGTTCTGGTCTCCATCGGCGGGGGCGAAGAGTGCGATCGAAGACGGCCTGCTCGCGGCGCTGCTGAAGCCGCAGCATCCCTGGGTTCGCGAGAATCTTCAACACGGCATCTATAACCTCGCAGACGAGAATATCCGGTATTTGTACAACAACTGGGTTCCGCTGCTTGCCCGGCAGGAGGATCGCGATCAGGTAATTAAGGGTCGCCTCCTGATCGAGAGCAGGCTTGCCGGCAAGTTTTGTAAAGTGCTGGATACGGGCACGCCCGAGCAGAAGAAACTTCTGCTGGCCGCGCTCACGGAAGAACCGCTCCGGCGGGCAGATGTCTATGACGTGGAAGCGGATCTGCAGAAATCAGCACCGCCCATCTACAATCGGATCGGGAATGACATCGAACAGATTGCATTCTTCGGCAACTCAGCGAACGAATTCGCGCATTCTCTGAAACCGCTGCTCGAATCAGCGGATCCGGAGCTGAGGAGAGAAGCCGAAAACGCGACGCTTATGGTTCGAGAGCAGCGCTTCGGTGACGTTTCGCGAGTCGCCGGACCGCAAGGCGAGGAAACAAAGCAGCTGCTCGCCAAAGTACAGACCATCCCTGAGGCGGCTGAGGTCGCGAAGGCACTGAAGCCTCCTGCAGTGAACGCGGCCGTCGCTGCACGCGGGGTGAAGCGAAAGCCCAGGCTCGACGAAGCGTACTTCCGGGGCTATGTCCAGCCGATTCTCGAGAAGCGCGGTAAGGACGGTCAGGCCTGCGTGCACTGCCACGCTTCGCATACGCTTTTCAATGCGACCTGGGCAACGGTCGCAAACGTCGTCGATGCGGACGAACCCGAGAAGAGTCTCATCCTGGTGAAGCCTACTTCGAGTTCCGAGTCGGAAGGCGTAACGGGAGCGAATAGTGTCGCGCACGGGGGTGGGGTTCGCTGGACGAAAGACTCACCGGAGTACACGACGATTCTGGACTGGATTAAAGGAGCTAAAGAATAGGCCGGAGTAAGTTGTACGTGTGAAACAGCTTTCAAACGATGTCGTCCAACAACCGGGAGGATATCCGATGAAGAAGCTTGCATTGGCTTCGATCCTGACAGCAGGCCTGATCATGGCTCAAGTCCCAGGTTCGCAGTCGAGTTCAGAAACCACTGTCACGCAGGAAAAGCGTGACGGCCACAAGGTCAAGACCAACACCAACCGGGTCCGGACCGATTCGAATACCGACGCGACGGGCAGCACAACGTCAACTACAAACGCCAACACAACGCAGACGGAAGCGAAAACCAAACACCACGGCAAGGAAACCAAGGTGAAGGAGCATCGTTCGGGCAACACGACTACCACCACGACGACTCCGCCGTCGAATCCGTAAACAACTGAACTCGGGCGGCACTCATGAGGGTGCCGCCCTCAAATCCTTCAGGTTCTGCTGCCGGCAAGCGTCTGGATTTTGTCTGGCGTTACGGTAAACGCTTGAGGAAGTCTCGCGCGACATCCGCTACAGAGTGATGCTCCAGATCCACCGCCGCATTCATCCGTCTCATCTCGGCCTCTGTGATCCGCCCTGACAACTCCATAAGTGCCTTCTCCATAGCAGGGTCGCGCGCGAGCAAATCCTCACGAACGACAACTGCACACTCGTAGGGTGGGAAGTAGTGCTGGTCATCGGTGAGCACGGTAAATTCGGGCCGAGCTAAGGCTCCGTCCGTTGCGCTTCCGGCACCCATCTCGATCCGTCCGGATGTTAATGCCGGATATAACAAACCGAGGTCCATCATCACAGGATCACCGTCGACGCGCAGTCCGTAGGTTTTCACGAGGCCGGCGAGTCCATCGGGCCGCTGCACGAATTCATAGCCGACACCGAGCTTCCATGGCGCAGGACGTTTCGCCGAACTGCTGAGAGTTTGAAGGCCGAACTGACGTGCGAGATCGGTCCGGACGACCATCGCGAAGGTGTTGTCAAACCCGAGCGGATCAAGCCATTTCAGGTGCCACTGAGCGTAGCTGTCGCGAACTTGTCGAAGCACCGCGGAAGCATCGCGCTGCAGATTTTGCTTAAGGACAGCAGTCAGTGCGGTACCGGTGTACTCGGGGTACAAGTCGATCCCGCCACTCTTCAGTGCTTGATGTGCCAGCAGTGTGCCACCAAGATTCAGCTTCCGTTCCACCGGCAAACTGGTCCGCCGCTCGATCTGCTGCGCGATGATCTCGCCAAGGAGAACTTGTTCGGTGAAGTTCTTCGAGCCGACAACCACACCGCTTCTTTTGCCCGAACAACAAGCAAGGAACACGACAGCGCTTAGAATTGCAATCGTCGCTCGAACCATCCAAGAACCTCGTCCGCAATTATCGCCATGACCGCCGCGGGTATCGCGCCCGCGAGTATTGTTCGAGTATCCGCCATCGCGATTCCCCGAAACACAAACGTCCCGAGTCCTCCGCCGCCGATGGCTGCCGCGATAGTCGCAGTTCCAATCGTAGCGATGGCCGCGATGCGTACGCCTGCGAGAATCGTCGGAAACGCCAGCGGCACCTCCACTTGCCATAAGATTTCCCGGTTTGTCATCCCCATCGCGAGAGCCGATTCGCGCACAGCGGGATCGATTCCAAGCAGTCCCACCACCATGTTGCGCAGCATTGGTAACAGAGCGTAGAGAACGAGAGCGGTAATTGCGGCCGGTTTGCCGACTCCGCCGATCAGTGGCAACGGCAGCAGGAATCCAAACAGCGCGAGGCTCGGAATCGTCTGCAGGACTCCGGCTATTGCCAGGGTGATGCGACGGATCCCTGGGCGACGCGTGAGGAGAACCGCAGATGGCGCGGCGATCGCAAAGGCGATCGCCATGGAGACCAGAACGAGCCAGAGGTGCTCCAGTGCAGCAGACCCAATTTCACGAATTAGCATGCGGTCCGTCCGGACTTCCTTCCAGAGTGGCCAAAAAAGCGGCAGCCTCAGGCGACTTCGCATTGAGAAACTCAGACGGCGACGCTACGAGTTCCAGCATTCCATCGTGCAGGAGCGCGATTCGCGAACCGAGCATCAGAGCTTCACGAATGTCGTGGGTCACAAACACTGCGGTTATGGCGAGTTCCTCTCGCAACGAAAGGAACTGACGCTGGAGGGTCCACCGCGTCACAGGGTCGAGAGCCGAGAAGGGCTCGTCGAGGAGGAGAAGTCGCGGCTCACCCGCAAGGGCGCGCGCGATTCCAGTGCGTTGCTTCTCGCCGCCTGAAAGTTCTCGCGGCCGTCGGGACCCGTATATCTCGGGTGCCAGTCCCACCAGGGTCAAAACTTCTGCCGATTTTGCGCGCCTTCGCGACTCGGGCCACTTATCAAGTTCCGGCACGAGTTCTACGTTCCGCCGGACCGACCAGTGGGGAAATAATCCGGCATCCTGAATGACGTATCCGATGCGTCTGCGCAGTTCGATTACGTTCCAGTCCTGGATTGCCCGACCCTCGACTACTATCGAGCCCCGCTCAGGATCGAGCAGGCGATTCACCATTTTCAGCAGTGTCGTTTTCCCGGAGCCGCTGCGGCCGAGCAGCACGACCGTTTCCCCGCGGTGAACCGTCAGATTGATTCCACGCAGCACGTCACGATCGCCGATCCGATACCCGACGTCGCGGAACTCGACAACAGGCTCCATCGTTTCACAATAGAGCAATGCAGAACGACGCCGATGCTGCGCTTCGAAAACAACTACTGGAACTGCTCGACGGAGGGCATGCCCACATCAGATTCGATGAAGCCCTTAAGGGGTTTCCCGTCGCGCGTGCCGGCGAGCGGCCGGCAGGGTCACCCCACTCTGCGTGGGAATTGCTGGAGCATATCCGCATCGCACAACGCGACATTCTCGAATTCAGCAATCCACCGGATGGCAGGTATGTGGAACTGAAGTGGCCTGACGATTACTGGCCGCCAACCGCCGGACCGAGTACCCCGTCAGACTGGACCAACTCCGTCAAGGCCATAAGCCGTGATCTCGAAGCATTCAAGGCGCTGATTGCCGATACGAGCCGCGATCTCAACAACAAATTCGCGTGGGGCAAGGACCAGACTCTCCTGCGCGAGTCTCTGGTCCTTGCAGACCACAACTCATATCACCTTGGTCAGCTTATGCTCGTCCGCAAAATGCTCGAGGGAAACGCCTGACACAACCTAAACAGAGGTGCCGGCAGCGGCGCGCTCTGGTTTGCCGCGACGGCCAATCCCGATATAACGCAGGCCTGCCTGTTGCGCCTGCAACGGATCGAGAATGTTTCGTGCATCGAACACTGCGCGCTCGGTCAGACAGTCCGCGAGCTCCGCGTAATCGGGGCTCTTGTAGGTGTCCCACTCCGTCATGATCAGGAGCGCGTTCGCCCCGCGAATAGCGTCGTACTTGTTTCCGAAGTGCTGCACGCGATCCCCGAAGTATTCGCGGCTTCGGCCCATCGCCTGAGGATCGTGGGCGTGCACTGTGGCGCCGCTACGGAGAAGCTCCTCGATGGCCTCGACAGCCGGTGAGTCACGGATATCGTCGGTGCGGGCCTTGAATGCGATGCCCCAGACCGCAATGGTTTTGCCCGACAAGGAGCCGAGGCAGCGTGTAACCTGCTGTGGCATGTAGACCTTGTGGCGGTTGTTGGAGTCTTCGATTGCAGGCAGAACGCACAACTCCGTGCCATGCTCGCGGGCACTCTCCCGAAGCGCACGAATATCTTTGCCGAAGCAGCTGCCGCCATACCCAGGACCGGCGTAGAGGAACAGGTGACCGATACGGGGATCGCTGGCAAGGCCTACGCGCACAGATTCAATGTCCGCGCCGACGGCGTCGCAGTACTGGGCAACTTCATTGACCAGAGCGACGCGGCAGGCGAGAAAGCTGTTGGCTGCAAGCTTGGTAACGATCGCCGACTGCGGGTCTGTGAACTGCAGCGCTCCAGGGGTGCCTCCCTTGGTGAACGGAGCATACAGGGACTTCATGAATTCCCGCGCTTCGGCGGAGTTCGCCCCTACAATAACGCGCGAGGGCTGACTGAAATCGCGAACCGCTGTACCTTCAGCCAGAAATTCGGGATTCGAAACAATCTCAAACTGCACGTCAGTACCGACAGTTTCCTGTTCCAGAATGCTCTGCACGCGATGATAAATGTCGGGTGTGACGGTGCTCTTCAGGACGACAATGTAGCGGCGCCCGGGACGAAGTGCACGTCCTATGTCGTGTGCGGCGGCTTCGACGTACTGAAAGTTGTACGCGCCGTTCTGAAGTGACGGTGTACCGACGGCGATGAAGATCGCATCTGCATCGGCACAGGCCGCTGCCGTCTCGGTCGAGAAGCTGATTGTGCCTTCTGCAATCGCACTTCGCATGATCTCTTCAAGACCGGGCTCATGGATGGTGCAAGTACCATGCTGCAGCTTGTCCACGATCCGGGGATCCTTGTCGATGCAAATGACTTCATTGCCAACGGATGCGAACATAGTTCCGCTGACGAGTCCGACGTAGCCTGTTCCGATAAATGCGAGGTGCCTCATGACAACTTGCTCAATCTAGCACACTGCCGATGTAACAGAAAATACTACTTGTAGGGATGAGGGTTAGTGACTCTGGTACATTCCTTCGGTCTGGTGTTCGTTTGTGGCTTGGCGGCCGCCGGTCCGGCGCAACCGATCACCTTCTACGGACAGGTTGAGCCCATCCTGAAAAGGCACTGCCAGTCCTGCCATTCGCCGGGCAAGATTGGGCCTATGCCCTTGATAACTTACGAACAGGTCAGACCCTGGGCTGCAGCGATCCGCGAGTCCGTGAAACTCCGCAGGATGCCGCCGTGGTTCGCCGATCCTCGGTTCGGTCAATTTGCCAACGATCCCAGTCTGAGCCCGGAGGAGGTCCAAACGATCGAAGCGTGGGCCAAAGGCGGCGCTCCGGCCGGCATCAGGTCAGCTAACGGTGTTGATGCGGTCACCGCTCCTTCCGCGGCCCAGCCGGATCTTGTTTTGACGGTGCCGAAGCCATTCCGCCTCCCTGCTGGTGCGACGATCGAGTACCAGTACGTTATCCTGCCGCTTCCTCTGACTTCCGACAAGTGGGTCACGCGTGTCGAAGTGAGGCCATCGAATCAGAGCGTCGTGCATCATGCGGTTCTGTATGTGCGTGAGCCGCGAACTAACTGGCTGCGCGAGGTTGAACCGGGTGTCTTCTATGCACCTTCGCAAGGCGACGCGCTCGTTCGCGCGAGAGACACAAAAGCAGACATACTCGCCGTGTACGCGCCGGGAGCACCGGACGTTGTGCTGCCGGAGGGCATGGCAAAGAAGATCCCGGCCGGTTCCGATCTTGTTCTGCAGCTCCACTACA
This sequence comes from Bryobacteraceae bacterium, assembly GCA_963794765.1. Classification (GTDB taxonomy): domain Bacteria; phylum Acidobacteriota; class Terriglobia; order Bryobacterales; family Bryobacteraceae; genus JAWXCM01. Next base: position 22,489 of record CAWCGC010000036.1, read on the forward strand.
TGAGCCGCAAGACAACGCAGACGGATCGGCCGAGCATCGCCCTCACGTTCGCAAACGCGGTACCCTCACGGCGGGTCCTGACGTTGCAGATGGGCCGCGACGACCTTCGCATCCCGCCCGGTGATCCGAACTTCAGTGCGTCCGTCTCCGGAACCTTGCCTCAGGAGGCGCTGTTGATCAGTTTGTTCCCGCACATGCACCTTCGGGGCGCCGCCTTCGACTTCGATATGGTCGACCCGAATGGCCGGTTCGAACGACTGCTTCGCGTAAAGCCATACAGGTTCGACTGGCAGCTGAACTACATCCTCAAAACTCCCAAACTGCTGCCAAAAGGAACGCGCCTGCGGTGGACAGGATACTTCGACAACTCCGCCGCGAATCCATGGAATCCGGATCCGACGGCAGAAGTGACGTGGGGCGAACAGAGCTGGGATGAGATGATGATCGGCTTTTTCGATGTGGCCGTCCCGCCGGATGTGGACAAGCAGCAGTTCTTTATTCGTCGGTAACCGCCGGTTGCGTCATAATACTGAATCAAGTTGACACCTGACGTCACGCCGAGGCTTGTTGCTGTTTCGGGACCTCTCGAAGGGTCTACCATTTCGATCACCAAAGACCGAATCAGCTTAGGCCGGGCGTCAACGAACGATATCTGCCTCGAAGATCGGTCTGTTTCGCGGAATCATTGCGTTCTCGAGAAAGACTAGCGGACAGTTATGAAGTTGTCGATCTCGGCAGTCACAACCGAACCTACGTCAATCAGATTGCCGTAGACCGGCGGTTGCTGGAACACGGCAGTGAGCTTCGAATCGGCTGCTCCATATTTCTGTTTCTGACGGACAGTGACGAGGGTTTGCGCCCCCCTGTCCTGCTTCCGGCGACCGCAACGCCGAACGAACCGACGGTCGTCCTCCGGCGTGAAGACGCGATCTATCTCAACACGGGCGCTGCACTTTCCACCGGACCTCAGACCGATCGCAACGCCCGCAGCCTTGCTTCATTGCTCAAGGTTGCAACTGCAATCTCCAGAGAACGCGAGCTGGGCTCGCTTGCGCGAACTTTGCTGGAGGCAATCGGCGAAGCAATCCAGACGGAATCTGCGGCTATCCTGCTGACGGCGGATGCCGGCATCGATCCGAACCTCGTCTTTCATCGCAGTGCTTCGGGAACAGCAACAATTCCTGCGAAGATCCCCTCGACGCTCGTCAAACGAGTTCTGGAAGAGAAGGTCTCGATTCTGTCGAACGACGTTCAGTCAAAAACGCCGGAGGACTTCGGCAAGAGCATCATCGCGCTGAATGTGCAGGCGGTGCTTTGCGTTCCGCTGGTGTTCGATGATCGCGTGACTGGCGTGATTTATGCGTCTGCGTGTAACGCTCCGTTCAGCTTCGACGAGCATCATCTGCAAATCTTAACGGGAATCGCAGGACTGGCCGCCGGGCCGCTGCAGACCGCACTTAAACTCCAGGACCTGCAAAACCGGAATAAAGCACTGGAAGCCAGGATAAACGGCGACAACAGCATCGTCGGGGAGAGTGGTGCAGTTCAGACGCTGCAACGGCTGATTATGAAAGCAGCTCCCACGAGCTCGACTGTCCTGATCACAGGCGAAAGTGGAACGGGCAAAGAACTCGTAGCGCGTGCAATTCACCGAAACAGTCCGCGTTCCGAGCATCCATTCGTCGCGATCAATTGTGCAGCACTTACGGAAACTCTGCTTGAGTCCGAGATGTTCGGACATGAGAAGGGAGCGTTCACGGGGGCCGTAGCACTCAAGCGAGGCAAGCTGGAGGAGGCAGACCGCGGAACGGTGTTTCTCGACGAGATCGGCGAGATGGCGCCGACTCTGCAGGCGCGGCTGCTCCGAGTGCTTCAGGAGCGGGAGTTTGAGCGCGTTGGCGGGACTAAGACGATCCGCATCGATATCCGGGTAATTGCTGCCACCAATCGCGACGTCGCTGCAATGGCTCGATCCGGGACGTTCCGGCAGGATCTGTATTATCGGCTGAACGTTGTCACCATACAGACGCCGCCGCTGCGGGAACGCCGCAACGATATCGATCTGCTGGCGCAGTATTTCATCCAGAAGCATGCACATATAGCAGGACGGCGGATCACGGGCATCTCCCGGGAAGCCCTCGAATGTCTGCGCCGTTATGACTGGCCCGGGAATATTCGCGAGTTGCAAAACGTAATCGAGCGCGCCCTGGTTTTGGGCTCTACGGATGTCATTGACCGGCAGGACTTGCCGGAGAATATCATCGAAACATTTGCGGCTGCGTCGCCGGGCGCCGGCTCCGGTGATTTCCACGAAATGGTCACTCAGGCCAAACGTGACATCGTCCTGGCCGCGCTGCAACAAGTCTCGTGGAATTACATTGAAGCCGGCCGCAGACTCGGGATCCATCCAAATAACCTTCACCGGCTCATTCGCACTCTTGACATCAAACGTCAGCAAGTCTCGTAGAACGTCAGACAACAAAAAAGGCCGCCACCGCGTTCTGCGGAAGCGACCTTCTTCGAAGCGAGAGTGGTCCGAGTTTTCGTGTCAGTGAGTCATCCGGCCCGAGGCAACCAACACTGCCTGCTCACCCTTCTGCGAAATCTGTGCGTCGAAGTACTTCACAATCGCGTCACGGCGTGCTAGCAGGCCTTTGATCTCTGAGTTGTCCAGCCAGGGATGGAGGCGTGCGACTACAGTTGCTTTATCGAGGGCGCGCAGTTTGGCGAGCAGCTCAGGATCCACATGATGCATGACTTTCATGTTCTGGCATTCGTGCATCAGGCGGAAGGCGCGAGTGTGATCGATCATCCAGATCCGCCAGTCGTTCGTGATGATCAGGTTGCCGAGATTGCGGTCGGTGTTGTAGATCAGCTGATCAAACACGTGGACCATATCCATCTGGCGGTTCCATTCGATCGGATTCGGGGGGTCAATATGCTTCTTGTAGCGGTCGAGTTCCGTCATCTGAACGCCGTCGACCCACCAGGTAACGGCTGCACCTTCACCCGCGATTTTCCGTTCGACTGAAGGCGGCACCATGTCGAGGTCCAGCATCTTCGCGAGTTCATAAGCGGCAACGTTATACCGGTAGGAGTCACGGAAATTCAGCTCCGTGCCGCGATCCGTCTGAAACTGAGCCTTGCGGATATCAACGGTCTGGATGTGAGCCGCATGAGCCGGTCGTCCCGTCGGTCATCTGCGCCTTGGAAGAATTCGTCACGCCCATCGAGAGTGATTTTTTGCTGACGACCGTTGCTGTACGCAGGAACGCTTCACGCTCAGCATTCGTTGTCGGTTGCGCATCAACCGGCATCATCGCTGCCATCACCGCCATCACCAGAACCGTCTTCGCTGTTTTCATTTCCTTATCCCCCTTCTCGGCACGCCATTAAAGGCACGTGCCGTGCCAGGCGGTCGCGACCCGAGACAGAGAAGCGGCAAACGATTGATTACAGGGACATTTGGGTCCTTCTGCGTGAGACGGACCTAAGCGTGGGAAGCTGCTGCGTGCCGCTGTACGCTATCAGGCGCGATTGCTGACTATCAAAACTGATTGCCGGCCGTGGTCTTGATTTTTCAAAGCGTGACTTGTCTTACCAAGAGCTGCGTCCCGATAGCAGACTTACCCCGAATCCGTATAATGAGCGGGCGATCATGGGACGCCGTCCGGGAAAGGGATGCGCAATGAGCATTTATTTGATTGAAGTTGCTTACACATCAAACGCCTGGTCGGCTATGATCAGCAACCCTCAGAATCGTGCGCAGGTGGTGCAAATGGTCGTCGAGAATCTGGGAGGCAAATTGAACGCCTTCTGGATGGCTTTCGGGGACTACGACGTCATAGGCATCATTGAGATGCCGGACAACGTCAGCGCCGCGGCGTTCTCGATGGCAATCTCCGGCGGCGGTGCCTGCCGGGCCGTGAAGACGACTCCACTGCTGAGCATCGAAGACGGTCTGGCTGCGATGAAGAAGGGCGTCATGTGGATACAAGCCGGTCGGCGCAGGCCAATAACGCGAATTTAGTTTATCTGACGGCGTGCAGTCCACCCTGACTTCGAGGTTTAAAGAGCGATCGAAGCAGGCGAATGACTACGCGCGCGAGCAGGACGAAGACGAAGAGGATTCCGGCAATCGCAATTGCGCTCGCGATCGGATGGTGCACGACCAGCCATAATCCTGCCGGTACCATGATGTCTTCGCCGAAACTGAGAATCCAGTTTGAGAAGGGTTCGGGGCTGTGATTCACGGCCACGCGTGTCGCGGCCTTTGAGGCGTGACCAGCGAAACCTGTTGCTCCCGAGACGAGAGCGATCAGGAGCATCGTCGACGAGTCCAATTTCCCGAAAGCTGCCAGACCGAGTGCCGCAGCTCCGATTGGCCGGATGAAGGTGTGGACCGCGTCCCACATGCTGTCGAACCAGGGTATCTTGTCGGCGATGAACTCGCAGATCACCAGCAATCCTGAGGCTACAAGTATCGGCGTGTGGCCCAGCACCGTGAGGTGTTGCATGTTTCCCGATGGCTCAAACCAGCCGAGCCGGATGGAGAGGCCAAGAGCAAACACAGTGAAGTAGAGGCGAATACCAGCGAGAAAACCGAGTCCCGCCGCCGATCCCAGCGTGGTGAGAATGTCCATCTTCAGTCTGCCGTTTACCGGACGCTGCAATAACGCGCAGGTTACGCAATTCTGTGATGGAGCTGATGAAGACGTAATCCACCAAACCGCAGCCGAACTGGGCGCAGTGGCAGGAGCACGCGCGGAGCAAGTGATTCTAATGCAATCGAGGCTCATCCCGCCAGACGCGACCCAGGTGAGCGTCCGTTTACGATCGGGTATGTTGGGCGTCTGAGCACCGAAAACAAGGTTCGTCTGTTTCGCGAGGTGGAGCAAACTCTTGTGTCGGCCGGGCATAGAAGGGTGAGGACCTCGCGAGGGTCTACCCGAATATGGACGTCTTCGCCTTTCCGTCGTACACCGACACATTCGGGAACGTAATTGACACTGTTCGAGAACCGCGAAATGCAGAAGCGAATGCCTGCTGCGGCACGTCAACAAGCATGCCGGACAGGCTGGAACAAAGTTTTCGAGCAGGTGTATGAAGCATACGATCGAGTTCTGTTCTCCGATGCGGCGTTAGAATAGACCAAATCCCAATGGCAACCTCGACGACATCGCGACCTCGATCTCCGGCAACGCTGATTCGGCAACTGGGATTCGTCAGTGCAACCGCACTGGTAGTGTCGAACATGATCGGCACCGGCATCTTCACCACCAGCGGCTTTCTTGCGGGACAACTCGGTGATCCGGTCTTGTTTCTGGCTATCTGGGCAGTTGGTGCCGTAGCCGCACTATGCGGTGCGTTCTGCTACTCGGAGCTGGGAATCAACTTCCCGAGTTCCGGCGGTGAGTACGTTTATCTCACGCGCGCGTACGGTCCTGCGTGGGGCTTTATCACAGGCTGGGTTTCATTCTTTGCAGGATTCTCCGCGCCAATTGCTTTAGCAGCTCTTGCGTTCTCCGACTACCTCGGATTCTTTTTTCCGTCGCTGAAACAGGCAAATGCGGTCTGGACACTGGGATCAGGCGACTGGACGTTTCGCTTTGGGGGAGCACAGGTCGCCGCATGCTCTTTGATTGCTGCCTTCACCGCGCTGAACGTTTTCGGTCTCGAGCGCGTCGCGCGCGTCCAGAATTTCCTGACGGCGCTTAAGGTCGGGGTCATGCTGTGCTTCATCGTTGCCGGTCTGCTGGTCGGTTCCGGAGACTGGGCGCACTTCGGGATGAGCGCCGTGCGAACAACGGACACACCGCTGTTCCAGCAGTTTGCGATCAGTCTGTTCTGGATCTACGTTTCCTACAGTGGCTGGAATGCTGCCACGTATGTCGCTGAGGAAATTCGGCACCCGGCGAGAACGCTGCCTGCAGCCCTGACCTTTGGAACGCTCCTTGTGGCCGCGATTTACCTGGTGCTGAACGTCGTTTTTTTGTACGCGGCTCCGCTGGAGCAGATGAAGGGTGTCGTCGCGATAGGCTCGCTGTGCGCTCAGAAGCTCTTCGGCTCTGGCGTCGCAAGTATTTTCAGCGGTCTTATGGCCGTGTCCATCATTTCTTCCGTGAGTGCGATGGTCACCATCGGACCTCGCGTCTATTATGCGATGGCGCGGAACCGGGCATTCTTTGCTACCGCAGCCGTTGTGCACGAGAAATACAGAACACCGGCGATCGCTATCATCGCTCAAGGCGCATGCGCAATTCTGATGACGCTAACGCCGTTTCCACAGTTGTTCTTCTACATCGGTATGACCCTGAATTTCACGGCGATGCTCGCCGTCGCCTCCGTGTTCGTGTTTCGGAAACGGCAGCCGGAATGGCAGCGAGTCCCGGTCGTAAGCTTCGCGTGGCCGCTTATTCCGAGCGTCTTCATCGTTGCAGGTGCCTGGATGACCATCTACGGCCTGACACTGCAAACGCGTATCTCAGTGGCGGCAATTGCAACTGTGGTTCTGGGGGCCGTTGTTTATCACCTCCGAATTCGGTCTCAGGCGTCCGACCCCGCGTACGCATGAAATTTGGGCGAATCCTGCCCCGCTCCTTCTACTCGCGCGGTACGATCGAGGTTTCCAAAGAGCTGCTGGGCAAGGTACTCCGGCTGGGACCGTGTGCGGGGCGGATTGTCGAGACAGAAGCTTATCTGGGAGGCGATGATCTGGCTTCTCATTCCGCTCGGGGTGTGACGGACCGAACCCGGATTATTTTCGGTCCGGCAGGCCATGCGTACGTGTATTTCATCTACGGGATGTATGAGTGTCTGAACATTGTTGCTGAGCGCGACGGCGTTGCAGGATGTGTTCTCATACGGGCGCTGGAACCCGTGGCGGGCCTTGAGGCAATGCGCGCCCGGCGGCCTCGTGCCAAACGCGACGAGGATCTTGCGTCCGGCCCCGGCAAGCTGACGCTGGCGATGGGCATCACGCGAGATCTCAACGGCGCGGACGTAACGCATGGTCCGCTGACGGTTCACGATGCCGGGACTGTACCAGGCGAAGACGTCGTGGTCACGCCCCGCATTGGGATTTCGAAGTGTGCCGACTGGCCGCTTCGGTATTATGTGCGCGGCAGCAGGTTCGTTTCGCGGCTGTGAAACTGGCTGCCGCTCCAGGCGTCCTGGCTTGTAGTGGCTGATTCATTGAGGCTTGGTTTTCCTGTGAAGGTCCTGGGGCAGGCAGGACTGAAGAGCAACGATTCGCGACGGTGGCAATCGAACCCGCACCTGAGTGTTTCGATCGGCTATCTCCGCGAGATCTTCAGGTATCTGGCGAAAAAGAAGATCTCCATGTACCGAATGTCTTCGGATGTTGCACCGTACTCGACTCATCCGGACATGCCGCAGTTTCACAATCAGGTTACCGAGTGCCGGGACGAACTCGCCGCACTCGGGGCTGAGGCTCGGGCGCAGGGTTTGCGACTATCGTTCCATCCGTCGCAGTACGTTGTCATCAACTCGCCAGATCCTGATTTACGTCGCAAAAGCATCGCCGATCTGGAGATGCAGGCTGCGATCCTCGACGCCATGGAACTCGGTCCGGAAGCGGTGATGGTGATCCACGGCGGCGGCACGTACGGCGATGTGATTTCGGGAATGGACCGCTGGGTGCAGTCGTGGGACGCACTGAGTGAGCGAGTCAAACGGCGACTGGTCCTCGAGAACGACGATCTTCGCTACAGCGCCGCAAACGTCCTGTCAATCCACGAAAGAACGGGTGTGAAGCTGGTGTTCGACGTCCAGCATCATTGGTGCCTGAACCCTGATGAACTTTCGCTTCTGCCGACGTTGCGGAAGTTTTTGGCCACGTGGCCCGATGGGGTCCGGCCGAAGATGCACTTCTCCTCTCCGCGGACGGAGATGCGGGAAGTGCAGCGCAAGGATCGAAAGACCGGCAAAAACAAGACCGTTTTGCTGCAGCCGATCTGGACAGGTCACGCCGACTTCAATCATCCGTTCGAGTTCATCTCTTTCATGCGGTCCGCCCAGGGGATTGGAGAGTTCGACGTTATGCTGGAGGCGAAAGCGAAGGACCTCGCTCTGCTCCGCTTGCGGCAGGATCTTCTGCGATATGCGCCGGACGTTGCAGCACGATTCGGATTGGGCGATGACGCCGGTGTTTCCATCGAAGATGAGGAGGTCGAAATCATGCCGGAAGCGTTGACCGAGGGTGACAACTGACAAGGTCACCCTCCCTGAGGCGTGGCCCGGCTCTGCAATCCTTCAGCAAAACTCAATGAACCTCCGGGTTAAATTGAGCTCGATGTCATTCTGAAGACGACAGCTCCGAAACACATGGAGAGAGACCGATGAATGAAGAACGGTACGGAGAATTACTCCGCGAGATTCGGCCTCGGCTGATCGATTCAGCCGAGGAGCATGAGCGCCTGTTGTTGGTTGCGGAATCGATGATGGAGAAAGGCGACGGGCTTTCCGAGGAGGAACGCGAGGCGCTCGCCCTCATTGTTCTGCTGATCGAAGCCTTTGAGTCGCAGGTAATGGATGAGAGTGAGGAAGAGTTTGAGGAAGACGACGAGCGTCCGGCAGCACCCCACGTCGCCCTCCAGCGCCTGATGGGGTCCCACGATCTTCAAGTCGGAGACATTGCGCCGATCTTCGGGACACCTCACCTCGCGCGTGAGGTACTCGAAGGAAAGCGGCCTATTTCGAAGAACGAGGCCAAGGAACTGGCGAAGTATTTTTCGGTTCCGGCAAAGTTGTTTCAGGAATAGTTCGGTTGTACGCTGGATAGTCTATGACACCTGAACAGGCCGTTGGCCTCCGTGATTATTTTGTAGGTTCGCTGCGTAACGAGTCCCAGACGACGGCTCGGGTTCTTTCGGCGGTTCCGGACGACAAGGCGTCCTACAAACCGCATGATACCTGCATGTCAGCGCAGGACCTGACCGCGCACATTGCATCGGTGGACCAGTGGTTCCTCCAGTCGGTCGCCGAAGGTTCGTTTACACGACCGGATAGTTCCGGCGGGGAAATGCCCAAACCAAGCGACGCCGCGGCGGCGTACAAGCAGAATATGCCCGGGCTCATCGACAAAGTCGCGGGCCTGAACGGCGAGCAGCTGGCAAAGGAGATCCAGTTCTACACGTTTAAGCTACCGGCCGTGCTCTACCTGGATTTCTGCATCCGTCACGCCGTTCACCACCGCGGGCAGTTGTCCGCATATCTTCGGCCCATGGGCGCCAGGGTTCCGTCGATCTATGGCGGCAGTGCGGATGAGCCGTTCGACGCTGCAGCAGCCGCTGCGCAATCGTAACAAGTTCGTAAGAAACTGCGAAATTACGTAAGCTCACGTTAATTAACGGCAACCCGCCGTTTAGGTAAGCCATCCAACAAAGCGGGGACAGCCTGAGAGGACAGCTCGGGCATACCGGCGCCGGAAACCCCTCATCCGGCGCCGGAGTTCCCACGGCCGGGAGCCTTACCGCTCCTGTTGTTGAAAGGCCACCGGCGGGCTGTGTTTTCCTCCGAGCAGCCCGCCGGATTTTGTTTCTATTGGTCTAGTAGCGAGTTCTGCGCCCTCCCTCCAGCGAGCCGAGATCGATAATGACTGCGATGATCATCACGATCATGAAAAACGTGTCAACCGGATTTCCCGACTTCGTCAGCCATGTGTAGGCAAGCAGGGTTACGGGAAGGAATATGAACCCGAGCAGCGGAATCAGGATGTTCTGGTAAACGCCGTTGAAGAAGGTCGTCAGAAAGTACAGGAGCGCGATCGCGACTCTGGGGAACGCGACGACGAGTACTGCCAGCAGGCATGGCATATCGCGTAGTCTGACTCCTTTCTCGATTAAGCCGCTACAGTTTGTATGCCAGGATACGGCGACAACTCTCCTGAGTAAACGCCGGCATAACGGAGCGGGCTAGTTCAGTTTGTACAGGCGGGCGTTACCACTGTCAGCCAGTTTCGTTAAGCCCCACTCCGCTTCGTGACTAAATACATCCGGTGCCAGGAACTCGCTTTTGGCGACGATCAGGTGGGTGAATCCCATGCGCTTCAGGTCGTCTATGGCAATCGCACGGACATTTTCGGGCGGGACTAAAGGCGCGAGTTCTGGCTGATCCGATACGGTTGCCCACTTTCCGTCCGGCAGTTGGGCGTCGATGCGCATCTTCGTGAGCGGCTGGTCGGTCAGACGTCTCGAGCCGAACTTGTCCGACGTCCACCGGCTTGACGAAGTCGATCTCAACGAATTCGCCGGGAGCCGAGCGATCCCACGCTTTCCAGCGCGTTACCGGGCAGTTATCAAACGCCCACGCGACGTCCCACGGATTCGGCCTTGCTTTGATGCGCCACCACGGCTGTCGGGGGTACTCGATACCGGCGAAGTTGAGCATTCGGACCTCGCTCAAACTCCAGATGTTGGTTGTCGTTGCGGTCTGAACTACGCGGATCTTCAGGAAATTGCGGTTCGGGAATTTATAGGTCAGCGAACGCGTCGCATCCATGTCCAGTGCAATCCCGCCAGCAAGCATCTCTCCGGCAGCGTTTGCCCGACCGGACTCGTAGGCGATCGTTACATCTCGGGACGTGTAAGCCTCGGCAATACCGCCGTAGGTGAAGATGTGGCCGTCAGCCGGGACGAGGGAGTCCGCAAGGCGCGACATCCGATAACCATCAAGCATTCGTGCCAGGAAGGTGTCTTCTGATTCGATCCGCCACGCCTGCGTCCACCGAAAACGATCGAGACGCCAGGCGTACTGATCAGCGTAGGCTTCCATCGCTCCAGGCCACGCAATCATCGCCTGAAAGGCAACGGCCGGCAGCCCGACTCTCCACTGATCGAAGAGTTGCGCCATCGCCAGAGCGAGGAACGGCGTTGCCGAAATCAGGAACCTCGTTCCGATGTTTCCCGGGAACGTAGATGCCATGAAAAGCGCGGCAACCCATGCCCGCCGTCCCAGCGGCCAGCGAAGTGACAGCAGCGCGACAGGTGCGAACAGGAACAGCGGTCCCAGCAAACCGTTCAACGTCCCGCCTTTGACCGTCACTTCCAGCGGGATCTGCTTCCAGCTGGTGATCTTGCCGTAGTACGTCCGGTATTGCTCGCGGTAATCTTCTTCGAACGAGATTCGGATGTTAGGGTTCGGGAAGTACCGATTGAGGAAGGGGGAAAATGGGTTCCCGACCATCAGCGTATTCTTGATCAGCCACGGAGCCAGCAGAGCGACTGCTACCACTCCGACGGTCAGCAGCGGCCGCCATTGCCGCTTCCCTCGCCGAAGCATCGTCCACGCGACATAGAACAAGGCAAAGACGACGGCCGGCGCGGCGGTCATTTTGCAGCAGTAGCTCCAGCCGGCGAGGATGCCGATCACACCGAGCCAGCTTTTATCCTCGGTTTGCTCCCAGGCCGTCAACGCAAGGAACAGGCCAGCGATGACCGTTGCGGTTGCCGTGTCCACATAGGCTGTCGAGCCATCGATCATGATGACCGGCGTCATGAATGTTATTAGCCCGGCGATCGCGCCGGTTCTAGGGGACCCAAAGCGCGTTCCAATCGCCAGCAGAACAAAGGGCATCGCGAGCAGGAATTGCCAGTGGACGAGCGCCGCTGCCGAGTGCCGGCCGAACGCGAACGCATACAAGAACAACATCTCGACCCCCATCGGGAGGTTCGCGTACATGTTGTCCGTATACCAGGTAAAACCGCCGTTTCGGAGGTAACGTTCAACAACACCAAGGTGATACGAGGACCCGTCAGGACTCGCCTCAGGCGCCATCGCATAGAAGAACGTGTAGATTCCGTAGAAGAGAAGCCCTGCTCCAAAAATCCATCGCCAACGAGTCGATAACGATTCGGCGGTCTCATCGACCGCAATTCGCCATGACCGGCGCAGGATCGCGGCTCCGATCGTCGCGACGCCCGCAACTGCGAACACCAGCGGCCGCGCGCACCAGAGCGTCAGAAACAGGAACACCGTCGTGCTCATTGCGGCGGACCCTGTTAAGAACGCAAGCGGAAACACTTCCCCTCGTTTCGGCCTTAAACGGAGAAACTGGAGAATCAACAGGCCCGCACTGACAGATACAAGTCCGGTGAAGGCGGCCGAAAGCAGGATCGGAACCGGATTCATTGCGATACGAACCCGGCGGAACGCAGCACGAATCCAAGCTTGAGGCCGTCGGAGGCCTGCCACGGATTGAGGATCCGCATTTCAACGCGGTTCTCCGCTCCCGGCTTCAGGTAGTCGACAGGTACCGGCTTTTCCCAGGCCTGATCGCCGAAATGATCAAATGTCACGCGGTCGAACTCACGACCGTTAATGAGTACGACGACCTTGACCGGGCCGGTATCCCGAAACGTACGATCATTAATCCCTAAATCCATCCTGAATTTGCGGTGCAGTTCTCCGGCCGGCAGTTCGAAGCGCAGTTCGGGTGCTGCAAGTGTCCAGCGCCAGCCTCCTTCAAGTCCGCGAACATCTTTCACGATGTGTTTCTCGGCATCGGATGCCGCTGCCTGGAACATCTCGCCGGAAACATTCGAATCGGAGACCACGGCGGGAGCTGCACCGATTGCGGCGGGATTCTGCTGCGGCGGAATGCTGTAGTAGTCAGGCGTAGGCACACATGAGCTGAGGGAGATCACCATCGCCACCAGAACGATGGCTCTCATTGCCTCCGCCTTGCGAGCACTGAGCCCGCAACCGGGTCCTGGTTCAGTTCTTCAAGGTTCAGCCTGCTTACCAGATTGACGTTACTGTCCGAGAAAAGATAGTAGTCGAACGACTCCGTTTCGAGATTATCCGACTGTGGTTCCGCCATCCATTCGAGACGGCGGCGATTTCTGTACCAGCGTGCTGTTTCGCGGAGCAGTGGATCCGTGCCCACTCGAACGACATGGTCCCACTTGCGCCCGCGCATGTCGGCTTCAAGGAACCGTATGAGATTGCGTGTGCCCGCGTCGTATTTCCATTCGTAGAAGTAGCGACTATCAGTCTGTCGGATGGCAACAAAGGCAAGACCAAGCGCAAGCACGTAGCCCGCCGTTCGAGTCAATGTTGCGAATCTCGTGCCGACGTCGAGATGCAGAGCATAGAATCCCGCGACAATCCAGACCGGCCAGAAGTAAATTCCTGTTCTGCCGAGCGGGTACTTCACCCCGGCTACCGAATGGAGAAGAATCCACAGAAGGGCTGAGGCCACCGCAGTGGTGCCGAGGATGACCATCGTCGAGAGTCGATAGGCAGCAGGCTGTGAACGGATGTATCTTCGCGTCGACACGATCACCAGCAACAAGAGCGCCGCAAGCAGGATCGGAAGGAGCACATATCCGACGGCATCGAGGAAAGGATCAGGGTTGCTGCCCGGCCAGTGCCGATCGGTTTTGATGAATCCTTCTGCGATGCTCCGAACGGAGTCCTTCAGGGTCGTCGCACCGTAATAGAAGTTATCTTTCGTCGCAGGCAATATCGGAATAATAACGATCAGGAAGGCAATCGTGACCGCCGGTCCGCCGTATCTGTCGACAACGTTCCAGATGCCTCGCGAGCGATCGCGGAGCCCGACCAGAAGCAACCCCAGACCCAGGGCGGCGGCGGGCACAATCATGATCAGGTTCGCGCCTGTCGCAAGTCCCGCGAAGACACCCGCGCGGCGAAGCCATTTCAGCTCGAATCCCCGAGTCGCCCAGGAGATCGCGGAATAGATCGCCCACATCAGAAAGCAGAGGCCGAGTCCATATCCCCGTGCGGCAATCATGAAGTCGAGCAGAACGGGAGTCAGCGTCAGCAGCATCATAGCGAGCAGTTGCGGCCACGGGCTTAGAAGCAATCTCGTCAGCCGGTAGCACGCGATGCAATAGAACAGTGCTGCGATCAGGCTCGGCGTCCGAAGTGCGAGTTCGCCGCCGCCCAGCGATGCTTTCGCCACTTTCAGCAAAAGCGTGTGCAGCACGTGATTACACGCGTCGTACTCCTGCGCCATCTTCGAAAGCGGTGGCGCCACGAATGAGTTGTACGCCCATGCCTCATCAATGGAGAAACTCTGCGTTCGAGCCCTGTATATGCAGATTCCCAATACGATGACAATCAGCAGAATGCTGAGTCGCCGCGGCCATTCCGCCATCGTCAGCCTTGAAGCTCCTGCCGAATGGCATCAGCGATCCGATTCGCCCAGTGGTTCACGGAAACCTCGTCAGGCCCTTCCACCATTACGCGCGCGAGCGGTTCAGTTCCGGAAAAGCGCACTACGACGCGACCATTTTCCCCGAACGCTTCCTCCGCCTGGCGAATCTCGTTCTGCACGCCGGGCAACTGATCGAGTGGACGTTTATTCTTTACGCGCACATTAACGAGTAACTGCGGGAATGTCCGGAGTTCGCCCGCGAGTTCATCGAGACTGCGGCCGGAACACCGGACAATCTCCAGCACTCGAAGCGCAGTGAGAATACCATCCCCGGTTGTCGCGTAGTCTCGGAAGATCACGTGACCTGATTGCTCACCGCCGATCTGCGCGTCCCGCTTAACCATCTCTTCCAGAACGTACTTGTCGCCAACCGGCGTCCGCAGCATCGTGAGGCCGTTCGCGGTAAGCGCTTTTTCGAGACCGATATTCGACATCACTGTCGAGACAACCATTGGGTTGCGCAGCTTTCCGGATGCCGCCATCGCTTTGCCGGCGATCAGCAATACAGCGTCGCCATCCACGATGCGACCCGAGGGCGCAACAAGAATGCAACGATCGGCATCGCCGTCAAAGGCCAGCCCCGCGTCCAGCCCTCGCTGGACAACCTCTCTGGCGAGAGTTTCGGTGTGCAGCGCCCCACAGTTCAGATTGATATTGCGGCCGTCCGGAGCGCAGCCGATCGTTTCAACCTCTGCACCGAGGCTCGAAAAAAGGCGCGGCGCAAGCTGCGATGCGGCTCCGTTCGCCGAATCGATCAGCAGACGAATTCCGTCCAGCCGTGTCGACATCGTGTCGGCCAGAAAGCTGAGATAAGCTTCGTCCAGACCTTCATCCACGGTCAACTCGGCGGGATGCATCTCCGGGTTCCCGGCGACAATCGCGAAAATTCTTTCCTCGAGTTGATGTTCATCGTCGTCGGGGAGTTTGAATCCAGAGTGATCAAAAACCTTGATCCCGTTGTCCTGATAAGGGTTGTGCGATGCAGAGATCATCACCCCTGCAACGAAGTCCCGGGTACGCGTGAGATACGCAACGCCGGGAGTTGTGATGAGACCGGCGAACCTGGGCTCGACGCCCGCTGCTTTCAACCCACCGGCAACCTGAGCCGCGATCCACGGGCCCGACTCGCGCGTATCCATGCCAATCAGGACCTGAGGATCCCGGGCGTGATGCCGAGCCCATTCGGCGAGCGCGCGCCCGAGTGCCCACGTGATGTTCTTGTCCAGCGGGTACTCGCCGGCTACGCCGCGAATTCCATCCGTTCCAAAGAGTTGTCTTGCCATTCCGATTTCAGGGTGTCTTTTCCAGGGTTATGCCGACTGACACCGGCTGCGAATCCTCGACTTGCAACTGTGGGTCTTCGAGTGCTACCGGCACTCGAAACTCAGCATAGCCAACGCTGGAATCGAGATTGATCGGATCAGTCATCACTGACTTCACCGTTCGAAGATTCCTTTCAGGTCCTGTAATTCTGACGAACTCAGGTGAGATTCGCTGTTGCGTAATGCGGTAACCACGCGGCGGAGCGCCTGTGATTCTCGCCTGAACCTCGACTGATTTGGTCACGCGCCGGTCGAGCCGTAATCGAATTTGTGCCGGGACAACCCGCAGCAGTTCCACACCGGCAGGGAGTCCGAGTTCCCGGGCGGTGACGGGTACAGTCCGCTCACCGGGCGTATTCACCCCCGCAAGATCGAGCATCAGCGACGTCCGCTCAAGCGCCTCGGTGGTAACCCTCGGGCGTGGACCACGAACCTTCATGAACAGGCGATCGAGATGATCGCCGGTGATTTCGATGTCTGCCGGCAGATTGCGATACTGCACGACGATGGGTATACTGACCCCGACTTCCGTATCGCCGATGACGAAATACCACAGTGCGATCGCCACAATGAGCGAAAACACCTTCAACCCGAGGTGTTCAGTCAGCCCTGGCATTACGCACGGCCTCCCGTTCCAGTTGTTGATCCCGGTAGCGGACATCACGGCCCGCGTTCCGGTGTCTTCCCCTGGAGAATATGCTCGTCGAGAACGCGCTCGAGCCGTTCCTGGGTGATGTGACGCTCGATCTCTCCGAACGCCGCCACTGAGAGGGAACCCGTCTCCTCGGAGACAATGATCGAAAGACAATCCCCTTCTTCAGTGATACCGATTGCAGCGCGATGTCTGGTCCCCAGGTCGCGGGCGGTCGCCCGCAGCGTCAGAGGAAGGAAGCACGCTGCCGCAGCAATCTTGGATCCCTGTACGATCACGGCGCCATCGTGCAGGGCACTTCCGTGCTGAAAGATCGCCTCGATGAGGTCACCCGAAAGCCAGGCGTCAAGTCGAATACCGCTCTCAATAAAGCTGCGAAGCCCTACCTCCCGCTCGACGACGATCAGGGCTCCCGTTTTCTTATGCTGTAAATTCACGACGCCGATTACGAGTTCCTCAAGATATTCACGGCGCTGAAGACGGCTCTCAACAGAAAGCCACCGGCCGCCGCCGATTCTGGCGAGCGCGCGCCGGATCTCGGACTGGAAGAGGACGATCAGGGCGAAAGGCGTGTAGGGAGCCAGCGTAGACAGCGTAGCCCGCATAAGCTCAAGTCCAAGAAGGGAAACCACGGCGTAAATCGCCAGTATCGAGACCAGCCCAATGAAGATACGTGCGGCGCGGCGGCCGCGGACCGCCATGAAGAAGTGGTAGATGAGAAACGCAAAAACAAGTATGTCGAGAACGGCAACAGGGGTCAGGCTTGGATATGAGGACAGGATTGGCCTCGTGAATATCGCAGTCGAGCTGATCTCGTTCCAGGACACACTATTCCATGAGTTTAACGCGCTCCCGTCAACTTACAACAGCAATGTGAACTTTTGCATTCTCCCGGAGGGGCGTTAGCGTATTCAATAACCAGAGGGATGGCGACGACGGACGGCGCAAGTAGCATGTTTCGGGCTGCGGCGGGTGGTGACCGCGACGCCTTTGCTGCGCTCGTTCGCCAGCACCAGTCGCTCGTTTACGGACTCGCGTGGAATTCGCTCCGGAATACGGCCATCGCCGAGGAACTCGCACAGGACGTGTTTCTGGAATTGTATTCGGCGCTGCCGGACCTGGAATCGAACGCCCATGTCGTGAACTGGCTCAGGCGGGTAACCATACACCGGTGCATCGATCACGTCCGGCGGGAGCGGAACCGTCCGAAAGTAGGCTTGAGCGAAATCGCCGAGCCAGTGGCGGTGCAAAACGGGGATAAAGGAGATGCCGACCCGTTTTTATCGCAGCGGGTTCGGGTATTGACGGCATCTTTGCCTCCCCGTGCCCGCGCTGTGTTGCTGCTGCGGTATCAGGAAGAGATGGAGCCGACAGAAATCGCCGACGTACTGCGAATTCCGGTGAATACGGTCAAAAGCCAGTTGCATCGGTCGCTCGCACTGCTTCGGAGTAAGTTACAGAGGACGAGGGTAGCTACGTGACAGAGCGCGAACAGGAAGATCTGCTGCGGGAGTCGCTGCGACGCGTCCAGCCCCCGGACGGCTTTGCAGACCGGGTAATGGCTCGCGTGCCTCGTCAGCCGTGGTGGTCCCGATGGCTGGCGCCTGTACGGCGCGCTGCATGGACGCCGGCAATTGCGACGCTGCTGGTGGCGTTCCTGGGTGCGAGTTCGTGGGAGTACGCACAGTGGCGAGACCGGCGGCTGCAGGCTGAGAGAGCGCACGAGGAACTGGTGCAGGCCCTCGTGATAACCACAGAAAAAGTTCAGGAAACGAAAGCCAGGCTGTTTCGGCCGCGTGCGACGAGAGGCATTCTATGAAATACGAGATGTTAGCGGTAGCGACCCTGATCACCCTGGCCTGCTTTGGTCAGCAGCTCGATTTGAGCAGTCTGGACAAGCTTGCTCCAAAAGCGAAATCATCCACCGTGATTACGCTCGATGGAGAGAAGCTGGCACTTGCAAGTTCGCTGGTGGACGACAAAGAGGGTAAGCACCTGATGAATGGAGTTAAGGGCATATCAGTACGGTCGTTCGAATTCGGCGAGAAGGGCGCGTATTCGAGGAGTGATCTCGATGCGGTCAAAAAGCAACTTACGGGTACAGGGTGGTCGAAGGCGATCTCGGTTAAAGAGAACGATGAAGACGTCGAGATCTATTTCTACAAGTCGGGCAGCTCGGGCGCTTTGGCGATTGTTTCGGCCGAGCCAAAGGAATTGACCGTAGTCAATATCATCGGTCCTGCCGACTTGTCGTCGCTTGGCAAGCTCTCGGGCCTCGCCGGTCTCGAAGGCGTTCAGGGCCTGATTGGTGGTGGGTCGAAGAAGGCTCCTCCCGCACCGGCCGCACCAAAGAGCGGCAGCAAGGACGACGAGGAATAAGAGCCGAAGTCCGTCGAAGCTCGCTCGCAGTTGGTTTATCGCTGGTTAATGTCTCGCCTTGATAGAATTGCGTCAGATTCAGCCCCGGGAGGTTCTCGATGCATTCATCACGGCGCACGTTTGTTCTTGCAGCAGGGTCAGCCCTCGCATCTGCGCGGGTTTGGGGCGCTAACGACCGGATTCCGGTAGCTGTGATCGGCCTCGGCGGTCGAGGCCGGAATCACATGACTGCGTACACGAAGATTCCGGGTGCGGAAATCATTGCGCTGTGCGACGTGAATCAGGCCGCCCTCGAACGCGGACAGGCCTTGGTCTCGAAAGCCTATAACGGCAAGCAGCCGAAGGGCTACGCCGACATGAAACAGGTCTTCGACGACAAAGACGTGGCCGCGTCTCGATGCCGCTGCCGAATCACTGGCACGCGCTCGCGACCATCTGGGCGTGCCAGGCCGGCAAGGATGTGTATATCGAAAAGCCGGCCTGTCACAACATCTATGAAGGCCGCAAAATGGTGGAGGCCGCCCGCAAGTACAACCGCATGGTTCAGGTCGGCAGCCAGGGCGCGGTCGATGCCCGCACAAAATCAAAGCCATGCAGGTGCTGCAAGACGGTGTCATCGGCAAGGTTTACGGCGGACGAGGTCTCTGCTTCAAGGGCCGAGCATCGATTGGATTCAAGCCTGACCAGCAAACGCCGCCACCCGGACTCGATTGGGATAAGTTCCTCGGGCCCGCGCCCATGCGACCGTTCAACGAGAACCGCTTCGCTACAACTGGCACTGGTTCTGGGACACGGGCAACGGCGACATCGGAAATCAGGGTGTTCATGAAATGGACATCGCGCGATGGGGCATGGACCTCGGTCTGCCCACGAAGGTGACATGCACCGGCGGGCGCTTCATCTGGAACGATCAGGGCGAAACAGCAAATACGCAGACGGCTGTCTTCGACTACGGTGATCGCGAGATTTCATTCGAAGTCAAAAATGTGTCCTACATCAACGTAGGTGAAATTGGCGTCGGGAACGCGCGGGATCCAAATGTAATCGGCGACGTTTTCTTCGGCAGTGACGGAACACTGGTCGTCGAAGATCGCGGCTTTCAGGTCTACAAGGGCCAGAAGCGCGAGAAGATCATGGACGAAAAGAAAGATCCTCGCGACGACACCGCGGCCCACATGGAGAACTTCCTTGCGGCGTGCCGAAGCCGCAACTACAAGGATCTGCACGCCGATGTGCAGATCGGTGTTCTCTCAGCGGATCTGTGCCATTTGGCGAATATTGCCTACCGTACCGGACGGCGCCTCCAGTTTGATCCTGAGTCTCAGAAGTTTCTGGGTGATTCCCAGGCGGACCGGTTGACGACACGTGTCTACCGCAAGGGGTACGTCGTCCCCGACAACGTTTAAATGATTCAAACTACAACTGTAGGGTCATACCCTGTCCCTGAGTGGCTCTCCGCTCTGCCGAGCGAACAAGCCCTCGTGGATGCAACTCGAATGCTGTTTGCTCTTCAGCGGCAAGTCGGAATCGACATGCCCGTTGATGGTGAATTCTACAGATTCGACATCAACCATCCCGATACGAATGGCATGATCGAGTACTTCGTACGGCCCATGTCCGGTATTCGGACGGGGCTCGGACGAAGTGATTACGAAGCTTTTGCCCGCCTCGCGCCGATGAGGTTTCGCACAAAGCCCGCCGCCGCGGTTCAGGATGCACTCGGTGAAGGCGGCTTGAATCTGCTCACCGACTGCGAACGCGCCGCCTCGGTTGCCGGAGGGCAATTCAAGTTCACGGTCACCAGCCCGTACATGCTGGCGCGAACGTTGCTGGATCTTCACTACCAGGACTTCGAGCAACTCACTATGGCAATAGCCGGTGTGCTCGCAATGCAGGTGCGAGGCCTGCCCTGCTCTGTCCTTCAGGTCGATGAAGCGAACATTCCCGGTAATCCTTCCGACGGTCCGCTCGCGGCAAAGGCAATCAATACGGTCCTGGACGCGTTCGCGGGCGAGAAGGCTGTGCATTTGTGCTTCGGAAATTATGGTGGACAGACAATTCAGAAAGGTGAGTGGAAAGCTCTCATCGGATTTCTGAATGCGCTTCATGCGGACCATGTCGTGCTGGAACTCGCGCATCGCCCGGCAAGCGATCTCGAAGCTTTCCGCGAAGTAGATCGGCGGATCGGGCTCGGACTCGGCGTCATTGACGTGAAGGTGAATGGGGTTGAGACGCCCGACGACGTCGCGCGGCGCATCGAAACGATTGAGCGAACGCTGGGGTCAGGGCGGCTCCGATGGGTCCATCCCGATTGCGGTTTCTGGATGCTGAAACGCTCAGTCGCAGATCGAAAAATGGCGTCGCTGGTTGCGGGCCGGGATCTCTATGCCGGTCGCGCCGTCGCGTAAGGGCCAAATACTTCCGCCTGAGCTGTCGGAGCACACGCGACCCTCTCACGGGTACGCGCGTGCTCCAGATCACAGCGGATCCCTCGGCAATCAGCCACCCGAGCTATTTCCTCCAGAGTTCATTTCTTCCGGGCGATCGTACCATTCTGTTTACCTCGTACCGGACCGGAACCGCACAGCTCTGGCTAGCCTCACTCGAAGACGGTTCGCTCCGGCAACTCACAGACGGAACTGCGATCCACCCGTTTTCGCCCGCCTGTAATGCGCAGCGTGAAGAGATAATCTTTACTCGCGGAGGAAGTCTGTGGGCGGTATCTCCTTCATCACTCGAGGAGCGATGCATCGTCGATATCCCACGCGCCCAATTTGGTGAGTGCTCGTTGTCCCCCGATGGCGAATGGGCAACGGCAGCCTTCAAATCGACGTTTCATCAGGGCCTTGTTGTGGGGCGGCTGGATGGTTCCGGCTGGATCCAGATACCATTTCCCCGGACGTGTATTCATCCGCAATTTCATCCGACCGAACCGGAGTGGATCGAATTCGCCGGCGACCCCGCGCCTCGAATGCACCGTGTGCGCAGGGACGGCACAGGTCTGGAATGTTTATACGAGCACAGTAATGACGAGTTCGTCGTTCACGAAACGTTTCTGGGTTCAACCGGTGACCTCGTATTCACGATCTGGCCACACCGGCTTTGTCGCATGGACTGGAGTTCGCGTTCTGTGACAACGATTGTGGAGCACAATTGCTGGCACATCGCACCGAACCGCGAGGGTTCGCAGGTGCTGTTCGATACGAATCACCCCGATCGGGGCATTCAGATCGTCGATATCCCGTCCGGATCAGTGACCGACATTTGCGAGTCACGCGCCAGCAACGGCGGAAGCCAGTGGGCCACATCGCGTTATGCATTGGCCGAGGATTTCGAGCGTGCCCGAAGCGCCGCACTGTCGGGAAGAAATCTGAGCTGGATGGAAGCCGGCACCGACACCGTATACGGTCCGCAGTGGACGCATCCGCATCCGTCGTGGTCGCGTGATGAGTCACGGATCGCCTTCGCAAGCGACCGTACCGGACAGACGCAGGTTTACGTCGCGGAGATCAGGAACCGCTGAACCACCTCTGACGGATCCTGAATCACCGGTTTTAGTTCGTGGCCAGCGCCCTGCACGATGTACAGCTCCGTGGGACCAGCAATCAGTTGCAGAGCCCCGCGGATCTCATCGGTTGTGCCAAATGGGTCCTTTGTTCCGTGGACGAATAAGGAACGGATTACCAGCTTCGCCAGATGCTCCGTTCGCATCTGCGTCGGTTTGCGAGGGGGATGCAGCGGATAGGACAGAAGCAACAATCCTTCAGCGAGTGCCGGCTGCTCCGACGCGAGCATGCTTGCCTGCCTCCCGCCATAGGAGTGTCCTCCGAGATAGACCTGCTTGTGATCGTGCCTTAAAAACTCGACCGACTGCGCGCAATCCTTCCCGGTCACGCGTGGCTCCTGACGGGTGAGGCGGTCCTGCAGGGCGATCCACCCGGTACGGAAGGTCGAGCCGAAGTGCGTCCACGCCATTGTCTGCAAACGCCTCGGCAAGCGCGACCAACAGCTTCGATTCAGAATTCGATCCAGCGCCATGGGCGAGCACTATCGCGCGCCCCGCTGACGACGAGGACCTGTGCAGCGTACCGTTGACTAAACCTTCGCAGATACGCTCCTGCGTCATGCCGCAGGCAATGTGAAGAGGAAATTACTTCCGTGTCCTAATTGCGATTCGACGGCCATGTGCCCCCCGTGTGCTTCCACGATCTTGCGGCAGATTGCCAGACCGATGCCGGTTCCGGGGATCTCGCGGCCGACGAGCCGCTTGAAAACCCCAAAGATCCGTTCATGGTACTGGGGGTCAATTCCGGGTCCGTTATCAGCGACTGAGAACTCAACCGTATCGTCATCTGCCTGCCGGCTGCTCACGTGGACCGTGAGAGCCTCATTCGCTTCTCCACGGAACTTGATCGCGTTGGTAAGCAGATGCTGGAAGATAGTGGCAACCTGATTCTGATCGGCCATCACTTTCGGCAATGGATCGTAGGTGATTGTCGCTCCCGCTTCTTTTGTGAGAGGGTCAACATTCATCAGAGCCCACTGGAGAACCATGGTCGTGTCGATTGGTTGAGGTCGAGTCTTGTCTTCCCGGCCCGCCTGGGAGTATGCGACCACGTCATTCAACAGCTTTTCCATCTCAGCCGCGCCGCCCGTTATGTACGCAATGTACTCAGTGGCGTCCTGATCTAGTTGACCCTTATACCGCCGTTCAAGCAATTCGGAGAATGACTTGACTGAGCGCAGCGGAGCTTTAAGATCGTGCGACACAGTGTAAGCGAATTGGGCCAACTCGGCATTTGAGCGCTCGACAGCGCGCTGGAGACGAGCTCTCTCACAGCCCGGCTGCAGGCTCAGAAGGAACGTACCGCCATTAGCGGGAGCCAAAGTACCCTCGGCAGAAACTGTCGAGCCATCACCCCGAACAAATTCGCGCGCAACCGTAACCGGTCGCCTGCCGGCGTCCTCGAGTAAACGGTCAGGCTCACCGGAATCGCGCTCGTTCTCAGGAAACAATTGCGAAAAAGATGTTTGGCTGCCCCGCGCGTTCAGTTTCAATAGTTCTCTGGCATAGTCGTTAGCCCAAATCACATTGGCAGCCGGGTCGATGGCGAGTAATGCTACTGCCGCACTTTCGATTGTCGATTGCCATGATGAGTGTTCGGCTGCGGGAACTACGCCATTCGACATACGATCTGATAATACCGCCAGCAGCGTACGAAAGCCATGTATTGGATTAGTATTTACAAACAGTTCCCGGCTGAATTACGGTGTGCCAGAGGTGTAACGTAACGCGAATGAAAGGCGAAACGCTTTACTCGGATCCGCTGTCTATTGGTTGAGGAGACGAAATGCCAGTTGATGAACTTCGAGACGAACCGATGATGGCGCATCTGCTCGATTCACTGGAGGCAGGCGAAGATATTGGGCACTATGGCCGATTGGCCTTCGCGATGATTGCGCGACATTTCATGGACGAGGAGGAGGTCATTGCATATCTGACCCGGGATCCTGACTTTGACGAGGAACACGCCCGGGGCTTGCTGGCCCAGGTCTCAGCTCGTGATTACAATCCACCGAAGCGCGAGCGGATTCTGGAATGGATGAGGAAGCAGGAATTCCCCATTTGCCCGGAACCGGAGAATGCGAGCCAGTGCAATGTTTATCGAAACCTCCAGTTTCCTCAGGAAGTCTATGAAAAGATCTCGCAATTCTATGAGAGTGGTGACCGGAATAATAACTAATCCATTCCGAGTTCCACGCGCATTCGCGTCAGCAGTTCGCGCATTTCGCGAAGCTCGTTTTCCAGTGCAACTACCCGGCCTTCAAGACCATCAGTGTTCCGAGGGCGGGCTTCTTCCGCTGGTGCGGGGATCTCGGATTCGCCGCTGAGCAGGTGCGCGAATCGTGCTTCCTTCTGTCCCGTGTATCGCGGAAGCTGAATAACCAGTTCCCCTCCTGGGAACTCCTGAAGCCGGTTCAGCGATGACAAGACTTCGTCAGTGTCGCTGAACCGGTGCATTCGGCCTGCCCGGTCTCGTAATTCCCCCGCCGTCTGTGGACCTCGCAGCATAAGCTCGCAGACGATCGCCATCTCTCTCCGTCCCAGATTCAGAACTTCCTGCAGCCTGTGGCTGTACTTAGGAACGCGATTACTCCCGCCGGTCAACTTTGCAACGAGCTTCTTGTCGTGCAATGTGTCAATCCCTTCGGCCACGACATCATCATCCCAGGAAACGACAGGATCGCGATTCGATTTCTGGTTACAGGCATTTACCAGTGCGTTTAAGGTGAGGGGATAGTACTCGGGGGTGGTTATATCCTTCTCAATCAGGCAGCCTAGTACTCGCACTTCCACGTGATCCAGGGTGAGCGCCATGTTTTCAGCGTATCCTGAGCTCCGACGTCCATCTTTCACGCGTCGATAGAACTTTGGGAGTTTTGAATTTTAATGGCAATGATTCAGTTTGTAAACAACTACGATGACCTTTCCACCGATCGTGGTTTTCAGTTCAAGTTCAACTGCGACAAGTGCGGCAACGGGTACATGTCTCAGTTTCAGCCGTCCGTAATTGGTACAGCCGGTTCGCTGTTGCGCGCAGCTGGAAGCTTCCTGGGAGGTTGGGTTGGTTCCGCCGGGGATTCGGCGTACGAAATTCAGCGTGCAGTGGGAGGCAAGGCGCACGATGACGCGCTCGCTTCTGCGGTTGCGGAAGGTAAGAAGCACTTTCACCAGTGCTCGCGATGCGGCCGATGGGTTTGCCCCGAAGTCTGCTGGAACGCCGATGCGGGACAGTGCGAGGAATGCGCGCCGAACTTCCAGGAAGAGATAGCTTCAGCTCATGCTCACGCGAAGGCGGAAGCGGCTCGGCAGCAGCTGGCGGAGAAGGCAATGGCGACAAACTATGTGGCGAATGTCGACATGAGCGCCGGGGCAGTACTTGGTGCCGGGACTAGTACAAAGGGCCGCTTCTGTCCGGAGTGCGGAACCAATGCGGGTCAGGCAAAGTTTTGTCCCGAATGTGGAACCTCCGTCGGACCCGCGAAACCTGCCGGGTCGACTTGTGTCAAATGCGGACATCATTCGGAAACAGTCGCTAAGTTTTGTCCGGAGTGCGGCGGCAAAATGCAAAGCTAATTGGGACTGGACCTCGCGCAAGATACGCTGTGTAGGAGCGAGTGTCATGTTCGAGGCAATCAATCCTGTCATACGGGAGGCGGCCCTGGACAATGGCCGCCCTCGTTACTTTGCAGTGAGCGGCGCCGTGTCCGGCAGCAGCGTCAACCTGCAGCAGAACAGGCTCGCCGGAACAGATCGCAACCTGCAACCCGCGCCGTCGGATTGAAAACTAGCCGGCACTCCTTATAGCCCTGCAGCCTGCAGTTATAAGTAGTTTCTCGGGCTGTTTCACTGTGAATTCTGTGCTAACTTCGTGAACGTCTTCATGCGCATACGCTTGGCGGTTATCGTACTGGCACTTGGATCCTTGTGCTCGGCGGAGATGTCCCCGGATCAGCGGGCACTCGATTTTCAACAGCTTGCTTCCCTGTTTGCGAAACGATACGCGTTTCTTGACTGGAAACAGGACGCAGTCAAGTTCGACGCGCTTAATCTCAAACCTTGGCTCGACCGAGTCGCAGCGGCGAAATCGGATATCGAGTATTTCGAGATCTGCGCCGAATACGCAGCAGCGTTTAAGGACGGTCATACCGGCTTCGGACTCCCGTCGGACTTCGTGGCGACACTCGGTTTTAGCGTCGATCTCTACGACGGAAGGCCACTTATCGACAACATCGACCGAAAGCGTCTCCCCGAAGATAAGTTTCCCTTCCAGATCGGTGACGAGTTGATATCGGTGGATGGACGCACGGTCAGAGACTGGCTTTCCGACATCTCCCGCCTCAACGGTGGCGGATACGCGAGGGCCACCCAACGATACGTCGCCACATTGATCACCTCGCGCGTGCAATCGTACTATCCGCGTGCGCACGAGATCGGCGATTCGGCTGTGGTCGTGGTTTCTCGCCGGTATGGGGCAACAGAAACCTGGACCTTGCCCTGGCTTAAGTCAGGGACGCCCTATTTGACTACCAGCCCGTCCCCGGGCTTCAGGAGCGCCGTTGCAGCACCTCGTTCCATCACATCGTCCGATACCGAAACAGACCTGCCCGCCGCAGCACCGACCTGGCCAAAATCGCTGAACCGCATCCGCAGCATGCGAGTGATGCGTTCCCGTTTCTGGAATGCCTCACTTGGAATCGGAGCTGTCGCACCTGTGTTCGCGCTGCCGGCAACTTTCGTGCAGCGTGTCGGAAGTGGCAAATACGACACGCTGTTTTCCGGGACGTTCACTGCTCAGGGCCTCACAATCGGATTCCTTCGCGTCGGAAGCTTCGAGGGCCTGGACACGACGACTCTGCAGAAGGAGATTCGGTTCATGGAGCAGTCGACCGATGGCCTGATCCTCGATGTGATGCGCAATCCGGGAGGTTATGGCTGTTCTGCAGAGACCCTTTTGAGGCATTTCGCCCCGAACGGAATCCACAGTGCGGCCATATCAGTCCGTGTGACCTGGGACTACATCGCGGGCCTCGAGAGCGACCTCGAACTGGCGAACGCCTACGGCGATGATCCTGATGTGATCACTGAGATTCAGCAGGAACTCGCAGCGGCCAAAGCCGCGTACTCCTCCGGGAAAGGACTCACGACACCCATGCCAATCTGTGGTCCGAGTCAGGACCTTGGGCCAGCGGTGGATCGTTCCGGCAAACTCGTCACCTATAGCAAGCCCGTCATGCTGTTGATTGACGACCGGACAGCGTCGGCGGCCGAGCTCTTCGCATCTGTGATGCAGGACGAGAACCGCGCGACCTTGTTCGGCTACCGTACGTCTGGCGCAGGCGGAAGCGTGGACACATACCTCGCAGGCGTGTATTCCGAAACCAGTGTCTCAATGGCGATCGCAATCCTGCTTCGCAAGAACGGCATCTCGAGCAGCGAATATCCGACGGCGCCGTATATCGAAAACATTGGCGTTCGACCCGACACTGTAGTCGATTACATGACGGACGCAACGCTGCTCGACAAAGGTGCGGGCTTCTCTGCGAAAGTCAGCGCCGCCATGGTGGACTACATCAACTCGAAGCGATAACCGCTCCCGGTGCACGTGAATGTCTCAGCAACTGCGCGGCCGGCAGTAGCCGCGCAGCCAGATGGGAGCTATATGCGGGGCACGATCACAATCACAGGTATTGCGTATAGCCAGCGTCTTTCTTTATTAGCAAGTAGCAGGAACACGACGAAAATCGGCGAGTGTTCGCCCTGCGGCGTAGGCGGAGTCACAGACGTTTGCCGCCCTGGACAGCAACGAAGCAACGGACACTGAACGCACTCAGCTACTTTGAGACGAGTGGATTGTCCGGGCAACCCGGACTTACACTGCGGTCGGCAGAACGGAGCACCGGAACCTTGACCAGAATCAGCTTCTTATACCCGTACGTAAAACACTCCCGGTTTGATTTCGACTACTACGTGAAGACCCACATGCCATGGTCCATCGGCATCTTCAGCGCCCATCCCGCGTTCAGAGGCGTGTCCGTCGAGCGCGGAATCGGCAGCGGCGCGGGTGCCGAGCCGGCGTACGTAGCCGTCTGTCATTTCCTGTTCGAAACGCTCGACGACTTCATGGCTGTGGTCGTTCCGAATTCCGATGCCCTTCGCGCAGACATGAAGAACTACACGGACATAGAGCCAGTTGTCCAGATCAGCAATGTCCTCATCTGTCAGGGTCCAGGCGAGGCCTGAAGAAATCCAGCAGTTACCGCACCCTATCCCCCACGAATCATCGCCGCAATGAGGAGTACGATAAAAAGGCTCCGCCGACGATAGCGGCCAGGTGACTCTTGTTCACGGATCACTCAGGCAGAAGCTCTCGTCGCCAGAACAGAAGAAGGCTTGTCCTCATGCCGCATCCCTTTGATCCGGGTTGTTGCGATGAGCCCTTCCGAACTCTCTGCACAAATTATCCGGAAGCTGACGTCTATGTTCCCTCGCAGTTTCGCGCCGAATGGGGACGTATCTTCCACCGCGGCCGACTGGACGGCTCAGCACGCATTCTGGTAATTACCAGGTATGGAACAAACAGATCTTCCGGGGAAATTCAGCGCAGGTAAAAACGACTCGTCACTAGCGACGATTTCGAAAAAGTAAGCGTCGCTGATCCATCTTTTCCGGAGTGAGGCGGTCTGGGCTCTTGTGGTAACGTAACTGAGTTGATTCCGCCCTGCTGCAGCAGCGACGCGCAGTACAGGCTGGCTGAATTGCAAGAGTTTCTCTCCGTTATGGCTGAATTCGAACCGGACTCATCGACGTCCGCGCGTACTCAAACAAGTCAAAGAGCTGTACTTCAGCCGGGATACTGTGTGGCTGGGCGATTTACGATCCTGGACTTGCTCGGCGTTGGTGGAATGGGTGAAGTTTATCGCGCCAGTGATGACCGGCTGGGCCGAATCGTTGCAGTCAAGGTAGTCTCAGGAACTTATTTCGACCGTCCCGAATATCACGTCCGACTTGAACGAGAAGCGCGGGCAATCTCTTCGTTGGCTCATCCAGGTATTTGCGCCCTTTACGACGCAGGTACGGACGGAACGCTGGTTTATCTCGTAATGGAGTTCCTCAAAGGCGAGTCGCTGAATGCGCGCCTCGCTCGCGGGCGACTGCCTGTTGATGAACTGCTGGACATCGGTGTTCAGATCGCCGCAGGGCTCGAGGCGGCGCACAAAGCGGGTATCATCCATCGCGATCTAAAGCCGGCCAACATAATGCTCACCGAGTCCGGTGTAAAGCTGCTCGATTTTGGAGTAGCTAAGCGCACGTTAGTGCGAACCGAGAGTGAACGAGACTCGACGATTACTTCCGATCAGGGCATTGCAGGGACTGTGGCCTACATGAGTCCAGAGCAGGCTCTTGGTAAACCGTTGAGTACGCGGTCCGACCTGTTCAGTTTTGGATCTATTCTTTACGAGATGGCGACAGGTCACCGCCCTTTTCAGGGCGAGACGTCTGTCTCCACACTCGCAGCAATCCTGCGCGACCACCCGAAGCCGGTGCGGCGAACCGTTGCGGCAGCGCCAGTTGAGCTTGATTCTTTGATCCGCCGCTGCCTTGAGAAGACCCCCGAA
The DNA here is from genome assembly GCA_963794765.1 of Bryobacteraceae bacterium. Taxonomy (GTDB): domain Bacteria; phylum Acidobacteriota; class Terriglobia; order Bryobacterales; family Bryobacteraceae; genus JAWXCM01. The sequence goes on from CAWCGC010000036.1 coordinate 52,226, forward strand.
AAGCGGCCTGCATCTGCGGCAGAAATCGGAGCGGAATTACAACAAATTCGATCGCGCCGCCCAGTTCGAGCGCAACGGTTTAGATGGACCGTAGCTGGAGTCGCTGCTGTTGTTGTACTTGGCTCGGTCGCGTTCGGCTGGAAGATGAAACAGAGATCCGCTTACACGCGGCCTTCCGCGCCGCCTGTACGGGTGACCTACGAGCCGGCAAATGCCCGATATTCAGCCCTGTCGTCAGATGGCAAGTTGCTGGCTTACGCCTCTGACCGCAGCGGAAACTACGACCTCTACGTTCAGCAGGTTGGAAGCGATACAGCGGTTCGGATCACGTCCTCCGACTTCAACGAAGTCGCGCCGAGTTTCACTCCGGATGGACGGTTTATCGTGTTCCAGTCCGACCAGAAAGATGCAGGACTTCAAATTGTTCCTGCGCTTGGAGGCGAGCCACGAGTCCTGGCATCCCGGGGGTACCGTCCTAGAGTTTCCCCCGACGGCAGTCACATCGCCTTCTGGGCTGGTGGGCCGCGAGATAATCTGGTGCCGTCAGGCGCCGGAATTTTTGTGCTGCCGCTTTCCGGTGGTACTCCCCGAAAGATTCATCCTGAGTTTGTGAACGCAGGCTACCCAATATGGCTGGAGGATAGCCGGCATATTTTGTTCATGGGCAACCCCGACGCGAAGGAAAACTGGGGCAAGGGCTGGTGGATAACAGATCTGGACGGGGCACCGGCCCGGGCAATCGGATCGGATGCGGCGATCAAGCCTTTGGGAGAGACGATGAACACGCCGGTGCCCGGCTTTGCTTGGAACGGCAGCGTATACGGCTGGGTACGAATAGCAGATAACGGAACTCTGATAAAAGTTGACTTCGACCCACGTCAGCCCGAAGCTGGCTCGACAGCGACTCGCGTATTGAGTACGTCCGCAGTGCTCCAGGATGCTTCCATCTCGAACGCAGGCTTGATATCTTACGCCGAAACGAACGAGAATACGGATCTCTACCGGCTGGTTCTGGATCCCAGGAGCGGCCGAGTTGTTGGGGAGCCGCTAAGGCTGACCAGCGAACCGACACGAGAGATGGACGGCACCCTTTCCGCAGACGGTCGTCTGCTCGCCTACCTTTCTGATCGTGGCGGGCGGCAGGGAGTTTGGATCCGGAACATTCCTGAATCCAGGGACCGAAAGCTCGCAGAGGTGTCGTCGCAGATTACGGCGCCGCCCATCATCTCGCCAGACGGCGCCTATGTCGCCTTCGTGGCTGCTTCGATGAATACCACGGTTGCATCAACATCGAGCGGTGTAACCTTCACGGCTGCTCAGGAACGCAGTTATCCTCGTGAGTGGGACGGTCACTTACTCTCGTTGACGCGGGCCGATCCCAAAATGAAACGCTACCAGCAGATCTATTTCGATGCGGATTCGCAAACCGTCACTCGCCAGGAGCCATGGAAAGACTCGAGTGATATTCGCGAATGTTTTCCGGAAAAGATTATCGAAGTTTGTGTCGATTCCGATCAACGATTCTCTGCGCGACCTCTAAACAGCTCGGTTACGAAGAGGCAGCCGCTGTTTCAACTCTCGTCACGGCAATCGGTCGTATTCTTATCATCCAAAGAAGACGTATTCTATTGGTACGACGCCGGTAACGGTCCGAATGTACTTCGAGGGCGCCGCCTCGACGTGAAAACCGGTGCTCCTTTGGGAGATCCCTTTATCGCCTATATGCCTCCGCGGAGACCGGAAGTTGCTCCCGCAGTAATGCAGTCTCCCTTGGTGAGAAACAACACTGTCGTCCTGACTTTCCGTGAAACAAAGAGCGACATTTGGCTTCAGGACCTCACACATTAAATGCGCTGCCCGTCTCGAGTGTGAACGTCTCGAAGACCAATCGTCATGGCCGGGCTTACACTGCGAGTCCGCAGAAAACCACACGGCCCTCTAGCAGCCCGGGGTGCAACCCGTATTTAGTCCTGGCACAATAGAACAAATCCGCTTACGATTGTTTTATGTCGTTGGGCCGGCGTGGAGCAGAGCATAAGCAGGAGTCAATCTGGATTGAGGCTGGTACTCTGGCCAGGCCCTCGGGTCACCCGTTTTACCAGCGCCTGAACGCTCTTCTGGACAAACAAGGTTTCGATTGTTTTGCCGAGCAGGCTGGTGCTGGTTTCTATTCGAGAACGGGACGGCCGGGCCTTGCGCCGGGCGTGTACTTCCGGTGTCTCCTGGTCGGATACTTCGAAGGTCTTGATTCGGAGCGGGGCATTGCATGGCGAGTAGCGGACTCACTCGCATTACGTTCGTTTCTGGGATACGAACTGAGTCAGAGCACACCGGATCACACCACCATCTCACGCACGCGCCGACTCATCGATGTTGAGACTCATCGAAGCGTCTTCACCTGGGTCTTGAGCGTGCTGGCCGGTGAAGGCCTGCTTAAGGGAGAGACGGTCGCCATTGACGGCACCACGCTGGAGGCAAATGCGGCATTACGTTCCATTGTGCGGCGTGACAGTGGTGAGTCTTACGAAGAGTTTCTGAGAGGACTGGCCAAAGAGTCGGGAATCGAAACGCCCACGCGGGAGCAACTGGCGAAGCTGGACCGCAAGCGCGCAAAGAAGGGCTCCAACGATGACTGGAAGAACCCGCATGATCCGGATGCGCAGATCACGAAGATGAAGGACGGGCGCACGCATCTGGCACACAAGGCCGAGCATGCGGTGGATCTCGATACCGGTGCTGTCGTCGCTGTCACGGTCCAGCCAGCGGCGGCGGGCGACACGCACACCGTTTATGAAACGTTGGGGACGTGCAGTGAAGAGATTCGTGAGGTGGCCGGAACGCTGAATCAGGAAGACAGTGCGGCTCTGAATCCGGAAGGCCCGGCCGAGGTTGTTCTCGACAAGGGTTATCACAGCAACGACGTACTGTTCGCACTGGCGCAGGTAGATATGCGCTCTTACTGCTCAGAGCCCGACCGCGGCCGACGCAACTGGATCGGCAAGGCCGCTGAAAAAGCCGCCGTCTACGCCAACCGCAGACGGATTCGTGGCGATCGTGGCAAGAGTCTGCTGCGCCAGCGTGGAGAGCGGGTCGAACGCAGCTTTGCGCACATGTATGAGACCGGTGCGATGCGGCGCACGCACCTGCGCCGTCATGGAAACATTCTCAAACGACTGCTGGTTCACGCCAGCGCGTTCAATCTCGGATTGCTGATGCGGAAGATGTGTGGATCCGGAACGCCCCGGGGCTTGCGTGACCGGCTAAACGCGTTCATAAATGCGTGTTTGTTGCTTCAGGCCGCCCTTGCACGGCTCATAATCAGTTTCCCGAAGGCAATCACTGCCGCAACGTGGTTGAGTGATGTTCAGGCGTTCTCGTTCTGCTCTTTTGCCGCTGCATACGGAAACTGAGTTCCGCCACGGGCTGCTAGCCGGTCGTCCGCTTCTGGAGTACGATAAAAAGGCTCCGCCGAGGATAGCGAGCCAAGGTGGCAATGTGAAAGTCGCTCACGAACCAGAAGCTCTCGTCGCCAGAACAGAAGGAGGCTTGTCCTCATGCCGCATCCCTTTGATCCAGGTTGTTGCGATGAGCCCTTCCGAACTCTCTGCACAAATTATCCGGAAGCTGACGTCTATGTTCCCTCGCAGTTTCGGGCCGAGTGGGGACCTATTTTCCACCGCGGCCGACTCGACGGCTCAGCACGCATTCTCGTTATCGGGCAGGATCCTGCGCAACATGAGACAATCGTGCGCCGCGTCATGGTAGGTGAGGCGGGCAGGCGAATTCAGGGATTTCTCGCAAAGCTGGGCGTGACGACCAGCTACGTCATAATCAACACATTCCTCTACAGCGTCTTCGGCAGTGTGAAAGCGGCAACAAGACGCGATCCCCGGCTCGTCGCATATCGTAACAGCTGGCTCGATGCACTGTTGAAGGGAACCAGTGTCGAGGCAGTGGTTTCTCTCGGCACAGCTGCTGCCGAGTCCTGGAATATATGGCGCCAGACCGCAGCGGGGCAGTCGTTCGGGGGTGCTTTCGCAGCAATCACGCATCCGACTCAGCCCGAGAGTTCTTCCGAGGGCGACAAGGCAAAGCTCGCGCTCGCAACGAAGAACATGCTGCGGAACTGGAATACCGGTCTGCAGACGCTCAAGCCTGCGATCGCAAATCCGGATGTTGCCACACCGCTGGCTCTGTACGGCGATGCATGGGCCGACGGTGATCGTATACCCATTCCGGAGGCCGACATGCCGGAAGGGCTGCCTTCATGGATGCACGAGAACGACGGCTGGGCGGTTCGCAAGGGTGCGGACATGCTGGCCAAACGCCGCAACATCACGCTCACCATTCCTAAAGGAGTGATCTCCTGAGCGAAGGCATGATCTCCTGCACGTGCGTCTATCTCGCGGGTATGCGGCGTCGCTGCCGGACGACGTTTTGACTGAACCCAACCACATCCACCTGTCCCGCTCCTTCTGGAAGCGGGATGCGTGCCTTTCCGTCTTTCTTTAAAGCAATCCCTGGCGCTGCCGGATGGCCATCGACGTACACGTCGACGTGATCGATTCCTGAAGTGATGACGGTCACCGTGTCCCGCCGTCGCGTTACTTCCATCTCTGTCCACGGTTGCCCTTCGAGGATCTCGCCGCAGAAGGCGATCAGGTCCTTGTTCCCGTCGAAGATGTCGGCTTGCGTCATCGAGTATGGGATTCCCGTGATACCGCTGTCCTCAATCAGCACTCCGTCGGCATCTCCGCTGCGGACCGCGCGCCGCAAGGCTAACGTGAAATTCGTTCCCTGCGCCAGCGGCGGCAGCGGAAGTCCGGCAGCTTTCATCGAAGCGCTCAGATCCGCTGAAGTCCACACATTCGCGCCGCCTGCTCCGGTGGCTTGTCCGATGCAGACGACCGGGCCAATGCGGTTATCGACAATGCCCGCCGTGAACAGGTCACCCGAAGAATAGGTGTTCGCATTCACGATGACAACCACAGGTCCCCCGTATCGCTGGCCGATATCGTTGCATTGTTCAACAGTCGTGATTGGCAGCGGCTTGGAGTACGCCTCGCCTGTTGAAGCGGCTCCGGCGAGCGAATCCGACCACGGGCCAAGCTCGGCACGATTGAAAGCAGCGGCGGCCATTGCGGCCGTAACAGGTGTCGCGCGCAGCGCGAACTTCGTTGGCGTAATCGGCTGCGGCGTGAACAGCTGCAGCATGCGTTCCGCGGCCCATATGAATCCGCCAGGGTTGTCGCGCAGGTCGATAATCAGTCCGCGGTTGGGCAAGTCAGCCAGAAGTTTGCTGGCCGCTTCGAGGAACTCGTTATCGTCGTCGACATCGAAGCTCCAGATGCGAAGATACCCGAACTTACCTCGCAGGACCTTGCGTGCGGAAAGGAAATCTTCGTATTTTGTCGCGAGCGAACTCCCGGCGCGGGACGATCTTTCATTCCGCCACAGCCCGGCGTTGAACATCAGCTTGCGCGCACGCCGAACTGCTTCTGCGGCCGGGTCAATGCCGCGCCGCATCCGAGCCGCAGGCGTACTGTTCGCTGCCGGAGCGCGTTCCGGCCAGACAATGCGCCATTGCAGACGCACCTCCCGCTTCCTCCCCTTCAGATCGACATAGCTGACATTTACCCAGTGCTCATCCGGAGGCGGTCCGTACTCAACGGAACGAAACGTCAGCGAATCCAGTGCCCGCGCCTGTCGAGCATCCGGCCTGCCCCCGGTCTCCGATTCCGCGTGCAGGTCTACCGCACGAGCAAACGGAACTCCGTTCCAGAAGGTTAGTGTTACGCCAGGGACAAAGTTTGAATCGTTAATCAGACCGGGGTCGCTGACTTTCGTGACGACGTAATGACAATCTTCCGTCGGTCCCCACGCTTCCACAAGGAAGGGAAGCGTTGCGACCGCTCCGGCAAGGCTTTGCGGACCGGAGTACTGCGTATGTGCATCTCGCAGCCGGTTAATCAGTTCGATAAGTTCACGATGAAACTGCAGATCCGTCAGCGTGGTCACTTGCTGACGCAGGTGTTCGATCGCCCGGATCGGATCAAAGCCGTACAACGCGCGTTTCAGCGGCAAGTGTGCGTAGGCACCATCCAGCACCTGGACCCATGCATCCAGAATGTCCAGCCGCTCTCCCCAGTTCAGCCGCGCTACATCGCACGCGGTCTCGTCCAGCGTCTCAGACAGGAGCCGCCCGCGCTGATGTGCTGCGGCTGTATCGCGCTGTGGAACATCTTTGGCCCGGTGCTTTGCAGGCATCGTCACTCCGTGTAGAACGTGGCAAGCTGATCCAGCAGTCCGCCATGAAATCCGTGTCCCCGAATGTCGTTGAAGAACGCCGTGTCATGTACCAGCGACGGCAGTGGCGGTATCTTCACTTTTGTCGGATCCGGCGGAGGACCGGCGAAGGCCATCGTTCCTCCGGACGGCATATCCAGAGCCAGTTCCAGCGGCGCCTCCTCGTCGGCAGGTGACCCTGTGAAGCCGCGGCGAACAGCATTCCGCCGCTGAAGGGAGCCGGCGGGATCCTTCCGTACCGCGCGCAGCCGCGCGACGATATCGGTCCACTTCCATGCCTTGGTCAGATCGTTCGGATCCGGTATCGCGAGCTTTCGTTCATGACCCGCGACTGTCAGCGGACTCGCGGTTGACGCACCCGAAGCAGTCATCGCTGTTGCGTCTCCGTAGCGCGGCTTACCGTTGACGACGACAAGCATGACATCGCGCTCGGTAGCATTGACGATCTGCGTCCAGACATCGCCGGTTGGGCGCCGCCGCAGGACAGTAACGTCGCCGAACGCGCCGGCTATCAGCCTCCCCACAGGTTTCGACCAGCACCGCGACAGGATGTCTCCGGCGTTCGATGTCACCATCGCCGTGAGTTCCTGGTCAGTAAGATCAAAACCGAGCTTCCCGCTCGCGATCTTGGCGACCTTCATCTCCGCCAGAACATGTTTTGTGCCCGATGGTCCCCAGTCGGAGCCGAGGCAGATCGATACGCCGCGCGTCCGGATTGTCGGGATAAGGGTGGTGCTCCCGTACAGCCACAGATTCGAAAACGGTGACCACGCCACTCCACCTGCGTCAATCTCCCTCCATTGCTGCCAGTCCCCATCGGCAACGGCATTGCAATGAATTGCGACGAGCTTCTTCGTCAGGCAGCCCGCCTTCGCCACATCGTTGAATTCACGCGCGACGACCGTTCCGGGTTGCCCTTCCGCGCAGTGGTAAACGAACCCGCTGCCGCGGCTCATCTGTTGGGCCGTCTTCGCCAGTTCGATCGGCGTCAGAGTCAGCGCGGACGTGTAGATCAGATTCCGGCTTGTCGTGCCCGCCTTCTCACTATCGATGTTGCGGAGCACCATCAGCGGTTCTCGGTTCGATGCCGGCCAGCCCTGTATCGATGTAGTGCCGCCGACCAGCGCACGTGTCTGTACGTAAGCGATCAGAGCTTCGGGATCAGCATTCGCCAGCACCCACGCCGGCCAGCCAATCGCCGACTTATACGTGGGAGCGGTGGTCCAGCTGTTGTGGTGCAGAAACGGCTTCTTTTGTGTCGGCTCGGCCCACAGCGGCAGTGCGTTGTAGCCGAGATGGTTGTGCATGTCGATCAGTCCCGGAATCACGAGCGCATCGCCCGCATCGACGATCGGAGCAGACGCGAACCCAACCGGGGCCGCAGCATTTCCTGGGAGCACAGCATTCACGAGGCCATCATCACCAAGGTAGACGCGCCCCTCAAAGACGGCATCGGGATCATCCGGAGCCAGCGGAACAACTCGACCAGCGATGACTAGTGCCAAAAGCAGCCTCCATTGAAGTCATGCCGGTGAAGTCTTGCCGGCAAATGCATCCGGGCAGCATGAGTTGTTTACGACAACGCTACATCATACGACGTAAATCGGTCAGCTGTTCACGTCACCTTCAGGCGGGCGCTCGCGGTGTTCTATTGCTTTTGCGCAATCATTCGTTGCACTCGTTGCAGTTCGGCATGTTCACCGGAAGGGTTGTAATCGGGTTCGTCAGTACGGTCCTCGTAGCGGCTAATGCGAAGCTCCATAAATTTCTTGAGTGGCTCGTTTTCCTCTTTCGAGAACACATAGTTCTCTCGGACAAACAGACCGCCAGGCTTCAGCCCGTCGCAGATCTTGCGTACCCACCTGAAGTCGGGTTCGTAAATAGCGGCGATCAGGTCCCACTGGCTGCGACCGAAATCCCAGCGGTCAATGTCGGCCACGACTACGTTGTACTTGATGCCAAGTTGCGATGCTTGCGCCTTGGCCTGTTCGATTGCGACAGATGCCATGTCGATGCCGGTAACGTCCCAGCCTTGACGGCTCAGGAACAACGCGTTCCGTCCTTGCCCCATTCCCAGGTCCAGCGCCTTTCCGGGCTTTATACCCCGCACGGATTCGGTTAACCATCGGCTCGGGGTCACGCGAAAGCGTGCGTTGGCTGGCTTTTCAGCCATCATCGACCAGAACTCGTCGATCCGATCCGCGGCATGTGACGGGTCGGAAATCACTTTCAGTCGACGGTCCGCTTCCGAAGATTGCATACCGTCAGAGATGAGTTTCTCCCGATAACGTGCGGGCGTCGCGGCAGCCAATGGTTGCGCTTCAGCCCATTCCAGGAAACCGCGAAAGACGTCGCGATCACTCGGCTGCTGCTGCGCCCTGCACACGACGACACCTGTGATGCCGAACAAGGAACGACGGCTCAGACCGTTCATCCCGCCGATTTTAGTGCACTCACGCTTGACGCACAATCGCCTCCCAACGATTCGCCAACGTGTGGCGGCTCCGTGCGGGGACCCGCGCCGATAGTCAACGACCTCAGGGTCAAATTCGTTCGTACGCTCCGTTGCAGCCGTGACTTTGTGCCAACCTTGTTCTGCCAGTATTCCTAATCACCTCCGGCCCGGCAGATTTCGCGCCGCCAGGGCCGGAGCCATATCTTTAGAATCACCGAACCGAACCGCCTCTGCTAAACGCCGGCGGGCACGTTGCTATCGCTCGTCCCGTTTAAGGTCCTGGTCTTGACCCACTCCTGAGATCGTTCCCGTAATCTCGCCCACTTCCGTACCAAGCGCCACGCTCATACCCGGCGCGTCGAACAACACCGGTTCCGCATTCTCCACATAAGTCAGGAGCCCGGACGCATTCTGAAAACGGCCGGTTCCACCCTTGATCTCAAACATCAAAGTACACGTAGCCTTCTTTTGCACGAAATCGATGCAATCGCCCCCTTCCTTCAGATTGAGCTTCAATAAAGTCCCATCCTGAAAGCGGATGATCGCACCGCCGGCCAGCGCCGGGAAAAAAGTAGCCGAGCAATTCGTGGACGTTTGCGGAGCCATTGCCGCGGCCCTGATATCTCGAAACGTGAACGAGCCGAGCGTACCGTTCCCGGCAACATTCTCTTCCACGTTGTTCGAGGCCGGCTGCTTTAAATCGGCCGCGCTGACGCTGCCATTTCCTGAAAACGTCATCCTTACATGAATGTCTTGTGCGTAAACGCCCGCAACGCCGAGACCGGACATCAGCGCCATCATGGCAATGCGTTTCATGTCTGCATCCTGCTTTCTGGAAGATAGAATCACTAAATTCTGTTCTCTTCCGCCAGTACAGTCGGCAGTGGACCCCCGAAACCGGCCATCCTTCAAAAAAAATTGTTTTATATTTAGAGCCCTGGGGAGAACGGCAGCTTATTCGCACAAGTACGTCGGAAATCACGAACCTCCTGAGAGCCTGGGGCAGCGGTGACGAAGCCGCCCTTGCCCGGCTCGCGGAGCACGTCTATCCGGAACTGCGGGTCATGGCTCGCCGCTACATTAAAAATCAGGCGGAGCAAAATAGCATTCAGGCCACGGCGCTGGTTCATGAGGTCTATCTCCGCCTGGTGGACGTGACCAGAGTCGAATGGCAGGCACGCGCTCAGTTCTTCGCCATCGCGGCTCAGATGATGCGGCGCATTCTGGTCGACGCCGCTCGTAGACACGGCTGCCGCAGGCGCGATGGAATTCCCGTCAAAATCAACCTCGACGAAACCGCCGTCCTTGGGTCGGAGCCGGAGCGATCGATTCTCGCTCTCGATGAGGCTCTGACAGCATTCGCGGAGGTGGCGCCGCGGCAGGCAAAGGTGGTCGAATTGCGTTACTTCGGTGGATTGACGGAAGAGGAAATCGAGGCGGTTCTGAAAATCTCGCCGCGCACCATCAGACGTGATTGGGATCTGGCCAGGGCATGGCTGCTGCGTGAGTTAAGTCACACAAAGGCAGAAGCCTCGGGATCGTCAGACATGAAACCCGAGCATTTCCGGCGACTCGAAGAGTTATACCATGCGGCTCGCGAGGCCACCTCCGAGCAGCGCGCGGCACTGCTGGCGGAGACCGACCCCGAACTGCGCCGGCAAATCGAGTCGCTTCTGCAACACCGCACCGGCGGCGAATTCCTGGACAGACCGGCAGCCCTGAACGCTCCGGAACTTCTGACCCCGGACCTGCAAAACGACGCCACCCTCACCGCACTCGCTGCCGGAGTTCTTCTCGGGCCATATCGCATCGAAGGCAAACTCGGCGAAGGCGGTATGGGCGAGGTCTTTCGTGCGGTAGACACACGACTGGGCCGCCCCGTCGCAATCAAAATCACGCGCGAGCAGTTCAGCGAAAGGTTTGAGCGCGAAGCGCGAGCAATATCGTCACTGAATCACCCCAACGTCTGCACGCTTTACGACGTCGGTCCGAACTACCTGGTGATGGAACTCGTTGAGGGCGAGACCATAGCCGCCCTGCTGAAGACCGGACCTCTTGAACTGAAAACGGTGATGCTCTGGGCGTCGCAGATCCTGGCCGCGCTGGCCGAGGCGCACAGCAAGGGAATCGTGCACCGCGATCTCAAGCCAGGAAACGTCATGATCGCAAAATCAGGCGTCAAGGTTCTGGATTTTGGACTGGCGAAATCGGGCACCGATGACACCCTTACCGGAAGCCACATGGCGGTTGGCACTCCGGCCTACATGGCGCCCGAGCAACGGGAAGGAAAACCAGCCGATGCCCGCGCCGATATCTACGCATTCGGCTGCACGCTCTATGAAATGCTGACGGGCACGCGAGTCGGGGCCGAAGCGGCGGCGCATCGGACCGGCAAAGCTGGAAAGAGATCGTAAACCGGTGCCTCGAAGCGGACCCGGCAAAAAGGTGGCAATCTGCGGCAGAGTTGCAGCGCGAATTGGCAGCCGTAAGTGCGCCAAAGCGAGGGATGCTCGTGGCCGCAAGCCTCGCGGCGATCGTGGCATTGTGCGTGGCAGCAGGCTACGCGTATCTCCACCGCGCGCCCGAAACTCACCGCAAAAGACACAATCGTTCTGGGCACAATTCGAAAACAAGACAGGCGATCCGGTTTTTGACCAGACGCTTCGGCAGGGCCTGGCCGTGCAACTCGGACAATCTCCATTCCTGACTCTCGTCTCGGACCAGAACATCTGCACAGACCCTGCGTCTCATGAATCGGCCGCGCGGCAACGCCGCTCACTTCCGACGTTGCGCGGGAGATTTGCCAGCGTACCGGCAGCGCCGCGGTTCTGGAAGGCTCGATCACGGGCGTGGGAAATCAGTACGTCTTGTGGCTGCGCGCCAGGAATTGCCGTAGCGGAGATGTCCTCGCACAGGAGCAGGCGACTGCAGGAAAGAAGGAAGAAGTCCTGAGTGCGCTCACCCGAATTGCGGCTCAGATCAGGACCCGCCTGGGCGAGTCGCTCGCCACCATTCAGGACCACTCCACCCTGGAGCAGGCAACCACCTCATCGCTGGAGGCGTTGAAAGCATACACTGCGGGCAAAATGGCCATCTATGCGCGTGGAGGGCCGGCCGCGATTGCGCATTTGCAGCAGGCCATCGCCATCGATCCGCAATTCGCGATGGCGCATGCCGATGCTCGGCTTCATGTTGTGGAACATGGGCCAAACCGATGCCGGGGCCGAGCAAACGCGCATCGCTTATGGCCTTCGCGATCACCTCAGCGATCGGGAGCAACGCTACGTCACTATGCTCTACGACCGGCAGGTAACCGGAAACCTGCAGAAAGAGTTGCAGACTCTCGAAGCGTGGGTCCAGACGTATCCTCGCGATTCCGACGCCCTGGCCATTATCGGGCGGCTGGGTCGCAATGGGCACGGGCCAGTATGAAAGAGCAATTCAGACTGCGCGAAGAAGTGATGCGCCGATTCCCGGACTTGTCGTTCGGGTACACCGTCACCAGCCATTACATTTCGCTCGACCGGTTCGCAGAGGCCGAGAATACATTGCGCCGGGCGGCGGAGCGCAAACTGGAACTCCCGGAAATGCTGGTCACTCGTTACTATCTCGCATTTCTCAGGGGCGACCAGGCGGGAATGGATCGGGAAATCGCTCGCGCTCCCGCCGAGCACGCCGAGGACTGGATGGCGCACAATCAGGCTTTGGTGCTCGCCCGTTCCGGACGAATGCAGCAGGCTCGGACCATGTGGCAGCGCGCGATCGCGTTGGCGCAGCAGGCCGGCAGGCGTGAGATGGCCGCCATCTACGAAGGCGCGGAAGCCGTATGCGAAGCACATTTCGGAAATAGCGGCAGCCGCGAAGGAGCATGCCCGGACAGCACTCAAACTGGCAAAAGGTCGCGATGTGGTTTATGCCGCTGCGTTTGCGCTGCAACTCTCAGGTGAGCCTTCGGAATCGCAAAAGCTCGCCGCCGACCTGGAGAAGCGCTTCCCGGAGGATACCCCCGTGCAATTCGAGTATCTTCCCACGCTGCGCGCGCTTTCATCGCTGGCTCATCGAGCGCCTTTGGACGCGGTACGAGCGATTGCAACGCGCCGTTCCCTACGACTATGCGATGCCGGGCACGGCGTTCTTTGCCAAATTCGGCGGACTCTATCCCGCATATGTCCGCGGCGAGGCTTACCTTGCAGCCGGCCGCGGTCAGGAGGCCGCAGCGGAATTTCAAAAAGTCCTGAATCACCGCGGCGTCGTTTTGGCCGATCCGATAGGCGCGCTGGCGCACTTGCAACTCGGCAGAGCATACACGGCAGCGGGCGACAAGGTCAAGGCCAGAAAGCGCCTATCGGGATTTCCTCGCGATCTGGAAGGATGCCGACCCGGACATCCCCGTCCTGAAACAGGCCAACGCAGAATACGCAAAGCTATAAACTGATGAGCTTCTCTTCGTACTGCGTCGTCTCAACACTCCTGCTGGCTGGATCTCTGCCGGCGATCGCCCTCGCGGATGACACAGACCTGGCATCACGAGCCGGGCTGCCGCTTGAGCAAACCGCAAGCCGGGGAATCATTACTCGCGATCCGTCGACGATCGTGAAATGCAAAGACGAGTTCTGGGTCTTCTATACCGGACGTGGCATTCCTTCGTTTCATTCCAAAGATCTGGTGAAGTGGGAACCCGGCCCGCCGGTGTTCCGGACCGCTCCCGAGTGGATTGCCGCAGCCGTTCCCGAGAACCGGAACATGAACTACTGGGCTCCCGACGTCATCCACCTCGGCGATCGATATCTGCTCTACTACTCCGTCTCCAGCTTCGGCAAAATTACTTCGGCAATCGGGCTCGCGACCACCCCCACTCTCGATCCAGCCGATCCCGCCTATCACTGGACCGATCACGGCATTGTCGTGCAATCGCGGGAGGGCGGCGACTTCAACACAATCGATCCCTCCGTGTTTTCCGATGACAACGGAACCTTGTGGCTTGCATTCGGTTCCTACTGGAGCGGAATCAAGCTCGTGCAACTCGACCCGAAAACCGGTAAGCGATTGACTCCCGACGCGCCGCTCTCATCGCTGGCGTACAACAAGTCAATCGAGGCGTCGTGCCTTTACAAGCACGATGGCTATTACTATCTCTTCGTCAATTGGGGCTCGTGCTGCCGCGGTGTGAACAGCACCTACAACATTCGCGTTGGACGAAGCCGTAAAGTTACCGGCCCATACATCGATAAGGATGGCGTCGACATGCTAAAAGCCGGCGGCACTCTCCTGCTTTCCAACAAAGGACCGCTGTTTGGACCCGGTCACGCCGGCATTCTTATCGATAACGGAAAAAGCTGGTTCACCTCCGATTTTGAGGGCGATACCCGGATGGGAGGGAAAGCAACCCTCGCCATCATGCCGCTTACCTGGAAATCAGGCTGGCCCGAAGTAGAAGTCGTCGACAAATAGGATGACGGACGGTCTCGCTACCGGATCACCGAAACGCGAGTCGGGTCTGCCTCGTACCCTTCGTCACTTACTGTCTGGAGCGCAGCAGTCCGTAGCTGTGCTTCATCCGAATCCCGCGGCTGATCGCAGTGGCGGCGTATGACCTCAGATCCAGCCTCAATCCGGATCAACCAGGAGTGTTTACCTTCATCCCAGGAAACTTCGACTTTGTCAGCGCGCATAATCTAAGATCTCAGATTTCGACGCCGCGCAACGGTATTTGCGTTCTCTTGATTTCCTCGCTTCTGACTGGCCTTTCCCCACCGTGACTCGACAAGCTCGAGTGAACAGCCGACCTAACCCGATGATTCGAAGATCATCCTTCTTATGTCTAACGATGCTGCAGATTGTCGCGAGCAAAGCGGAAAACGTCAACGTCTCTCGAATCGCCATTGAGCCGCATTCCATAAAGCAAAACGTAGAGCGGGCACTCGACGGTATCGCGACCGCGGTCGATCTGTTTGAACGTGCGGCACTCGAAGTTCTGGCCCGGTATGACAGCACTTTTGCCGATCTGGCAATGATCGAGCTACGCTCCTTATCTGTCGAGGGAGTCGTATGGCTCCAAAAAAATTCAGATTCGCAGATATACGGAGGACAGTCCGGCATCACGGATCAGGGCCTGCTTGAATCGGCTCTCGTCCGACCCCAAACAGGCACAGTTAGGACGGTGTCGACTATCTCGTCATATGGGCAGCTGCCTATGCGGAGGGATCCACGGCAAATGTCCATTCTTCGACGGGAACAAGCGAACGGCGTTCTTCGCCATCGCAGTGTTTGTGGAAATAAACGGTCTGCCGCTGAAAGTTCCGGAACGCGAGGCAGCAGATGCGATGCTCCAACTCGCGGCGGACTACGGAGGTCGGTTTTCTAGCACAGGACAGAACGTCTTCCCGTCGCATCCGCGTTTTGTCGTTCTTGATCGTGTGTAGAGAGTTCAATCTGAGTCGCTTCAGGAGGTGTGAGCATTTTCGTCGAAGTGGGCGTAAGAAGTGTCACAATTCAGACGTGCCCGCACCGTACATGGACAGGATGGATCGTTTTGTTGATGTCCATCCCGATCAACTTCTGGGCCGCTTGACGACAGGACTGGCTGAGGAGGGCTTCGACACGAGCCCAGCCACGACGTTCTCATGGAAATGCGAAATTACTCAATTGCAAGGGGCACTTCGAGAACTTCTGGAATTGCTGCCCGCAGCTTCACAATGGTGGGTGCTTCTCGAGTACGTCCTGCCGGGAATCGGTCAAAGAGTGGACTGCGTGCTCTTGGCAGGTGACGTAATCTACGTAATCGAGTACAAAGGCGGAGGCACGGCCACGGCTCCCGCAGCACTCAAACAAGCGCAGGAGTATGCCTTAAATTTGCTGGACTTCCATGAAGAGTCCCGTGGCCGTACAGCGATTCCAATCGCGGTGGGCAGGTTCAAATCGTTCATACAACTGGATGCCTCCGCCAAACACCAGGGTGCTGCAGTTTTCCCTGAGGCATTCTCTGACACAATTCTGCGCAGCTTCGAAGTTTGGGGCGGGAGGGGTGCCGCAATCGATGCTCGCTCATGGAACGCATCGCGTTATTTGCCGGTCCCCGGCATTATTCAGGCCGCCTCAGAGGTCTATGCTGGTCATGACATACGCGACCTCGCACATAATCGCGCGGGGGCCGACCACCTCCAAACGACGCAGAAGGCACTCACAGAATTGGTAGCAAAAGCTCAGGCGGAAGGGCTAAAACAGCTAATCGTCGTCACGGGCGTCCCTGGTGCTGGGAAGACCTTAGCTGGCCTCAATGTCGTGCAAGTTCTGGCCACGGAGCTCAACCTTGACAAGGACCAGGCTTCATTCCTTTCCGGGAACAAGCCCTTGGTTAACGTGCTGCAGGCCGCTCTGAGGCGGAGCATTGGAGCCCGCAAGAAAGGTGCAGCGCGCTCAGTACGGTCGCGGATTCGGGAGATACATCGATTCATAAAAGACAGCGATGAAAATGGCCATGCTCCGGCGGACCGACTCATCGTTTTTGATGAGGCGCAGCGAGCCTGGACCGCGGCACATAATTTAAAGAATTTCGGGCGCGACCGTTCAGAGCCGGAGTTGGTCCTTGAGATCATGGGACGCCATGACGGCTGGGCTGTGATCGTCGCTCTGGTTGGGGGAGGCCAGGAAATCCATACCGGAGAAGCTGGACTGGCCGCTTGGGGTGAAGCGATTGCAAAGCATCCGGAGTGGAATGTCATCACATCGCCCGAGGCGATATCGGGTGGTTCATCCGTCGCGGGATCGCGGCTTTTTCGTGATGGATCCAGTTCTGTGAAGCGAGTTGAACAACGGTCAGCCCTTCATCTTGCGATCTCAAAACGGTCTTACGAGAGTGTCGTGACGGCGGCATGGGTGAACGCTGTTCTCGACGGCAAATCAGAAGAAGCTCAAAGGCTCAGCACCGAGGGATTGCCTGTTTACATTACGCGCGACTTGGAGCTAGCTCGATCGTGGCTGAGAGCGCGTGCGAAGGGCGACCGTCGTGCCGGTCTCATAGCAAGCTCAGGAGCGCTCAGACTACGGGCCGATGGAGTCGAAGCCCCTACATATAAGTTCCTGCAAGGAATCGACTATGTTAAGTGGTTCCTCGAACCCGCAGGTGATCACAGATCCTCCAACCAACTCGAGGTTGCGATGAGCGAATTTGAAATGCAGGGACTTGAAGTCGATTATGTGGCCCTTCTGTGGGGCGGGGACCTAGCGTTCCCACGGGGAAAGATAGTCGCGAGAACCCTCCGGGGAGTGAAGTGGTGCGATGTTAGCGGAACGGGTGACCCACAGGCTTCTGCCGATGATCCACGAACGAAGATTCTTAACAAGTATCGGGTGCTTCTTACACGCTTTCGTAAGGCCATGGTGATTTTTGTTCCCAAAGGAGCCTCTGATGACTCGACGCGTTCCCCCGAAGATTTCGACAGCATATTCGACTATCTCGTAAACAGCGGCGTGCGTACTCTCGCTTAGCGCCGAAGAGGCAAAGAGTTCGGATGTCCTACTTCTGATTCGTGGGGTTCCCCTCGAGAGGACGGGACTGGTATTCTGCAGCAAAATGACTGTAACTGAGGCGCTTTCGTAAAGCGATGCGCGCACATCCGAATCTAGGGATGTGCGTTGGTCCAATGGACGGGAATGCACTCCGGTCTCGCGCTGCGAGTTGCCGACCGCCGTGGCAGGACAGCGTCAGATCGCAGAAAGACACTGGAAAATGGGAGTTGGGCAGCAGACCGCAAGACCGCTGTGGCTCAGTTCCTGACAAACCTCATCTCGCAAGCGAGCAAGCGTCGGAGCTCATCGCTCCAGAGACGACGTGGACGAATCAGCCGAGTACGAGGGCTCGCCCCGAAATCATAAGACAGCCACTCGGCACTTGGTAAACACACAAGGATGCGGAAAACAGGGAGACCTCGGCGAGCAGCTGAACCCTGACAACACCGCCCAAAGCCGAGTAAACCGATCCCCGCGAAGCACCGTGCCGCGACCCGAGAATTTATTTCCTCCTTAAGCGACAACAACTTGCCCCAGAGGCCCGCCAAATCGCTCCCGAAAATCTTGGAAGCATCTGGCACAATGACCACCGGCAGCCGGACTCACGCGAACGCCCGGCTTGAACAACCGGGAGGTGAGATCACCATGGCTACAGACAAGCAGATCGAGGCAAATCGCCGCAACGCCCAAAAAAGCACCGGGCCCAAAACCGACGAGACCAAACAAATCAGCAAAGCCAACGCATGGAAGCACGGCCTCGCGGCGACCACGATGCTCTTCTGCCCAAGGCGCCACGAAGATGCGGCCGCGTTCCACGAGATGCGCAACGACCTGATGTCCTCCTGGCAGCCCGTAGGCATGAAAGAAGTCCAGATCGTAGAGATGATCGCCGGTGCCTACGCCCGAATGCAGCGTCTCGAAAGCATCGAGTCAGGATACATGGACGGAGCCCTCGCCACCATGCAGCGCCGTTTCGGCATCCCGGACACACCAACCGAACAAGACGATTTCGGCAGCGGCATCGCCATGGGTGACGAAAAACACCAGCTCACATTCGAAACCCTCGATCGTTATCGCAGGAATGCATGGCTCGACTACGACCGCGCCATCCGCCGCCTCGAAGCAATGCAGAAGGCGCGCCGCGACCAGGTCATACAAGAGAAGGAAGAACAGCTCCGGGAAGCCCAGCGGGGGAAAAAGCTAGCCGAAATCCAAGCCGCCTCGACTGCGGTCCCGGTCGTATACGCAACGGAGGAAATGACTTCTGAAGAATTGGCTTCGTTCCAGAAAACCAACTCTCACGTCAAAGTCATCCCGTTTGAAAGAGGTCTTGGTCTGGAGAAAAAGCGCACACTGGAATCGGAATTCCTCATACAGCGCGAAAAAGACGCCGAAATTCCAGCCTGAAATCTCCAAAATAAAACCAACATGGAAATAACGAGCGACATTACGGGAGAACTGCGCCGGTCAACTCTCCGGAGTCCGTCAATCCTACAGTCGCAGCGCACAGCCGCTACGCTGGAGCCATAGGTCATGCTCCTCAAACGCCTTGTAGAGACATCTCGGAACATCGCCGCGACGAGCAAGCGCAAGCAGAAGATCGAACTGCTCGCGAATCTCCTTCGCACTGCCGAAGCAGGCGAACTCGAACCCGCCGTCGCCTTCCTCTCGGGCACCACGCGTCACGGAAGAATCGGCATCGGATACGCAGCCCTCCACGCCGCCCGAGCCTCAACGCAGCCGGCCCCCGACCCGACGCTGACAATCGCCGATGTCGAGCACATGCTTGACAGCTTCGGCAACGATAAAAGGCGGCGGTTCGGACAGCCGCAAGCGGGAATTGCTCGGCAGTCTCTTCGCGCGAGCCACAGCCGACGAACAGGACTTCCTCACGGGGCTCCTCTCGGGAGAACTGCGCCAGGGAGCGCTCGAAGGCATCATGATCGAAGGTCTCGCTGAGACATTTAAAGTGGACCCCGCGCGTGTCCGCCGAGCCGCCATGCTCGCAGGCGATCCACTCATCGTGGCGCGTTCGCTTCAGGACCACGGTCCCGCCGGGCTCGACCAGCATTCCATCCACCTCTTTCGGCCCGTGCAGCCGATGCTTGCAGAAACGGCAGACGATCCCGAATCAGCAATCAGCGAACTCGGAGAAGCCGCCCTCGAATACAAGTTCGACGGTGCCAGAATCCAGGTACACCGCTCCGGCGATGACGTAAAGGTCTTCTCGCGACGCCTCAATGAAGTCACCGGCGCCGTGCCCGAAGTGGTCGAGTCCGTTCGCAAAATGCCCGGCACCGATCTCATCCTCGATGGCGAAGTCATCGCACTCGATCCGGCTGGCCGCCCTCTTTCTTTTCAGACGACAATGCGTCGCTTCGGCCGAAAGTTGAACGTCGATGCGTTGCGTGCGGAACTGCCGCTGACACCAGTCTGGTTCGATATTCTGCGGGCCGATGGAAGCGACCTCATCGACGAACCGCAGCAGCGCCGCTTCACGACACTTGGCGAACTGGTACAGAAAGAGGAACTCGTCCCCAATCTGCGAACCTCTGATCCCGCGCAGGCGGCCGCGTTCCTTCACCGAGCGTTGGAGCAAGGTCACGAAGGCATCATGGCGAAAGCGATAGCCGCGCCTTATGCAGCCGGAGCAAGAGGACAAAGCTGGCTGAAAGTTAAACAGGCGCGCACTCTTGATCTCGTGATCCTCGCAGCCGAATGGGGAAACGGACGCCGCAAGGGTTGGCTCAGTAATCTTCACCTTGGAGCCCGCGACACGGAGAAGGGCGGCTTTGCAATGCTTGGAAAAACGTTCAAAGGACTTACTGACGAAATGCTCACTTGGCAAACGCAGGAACTGCTGAAGCGCGAAATCAGCCGAGACAGCTACACCGTATATGTCGAACCGACACTCGTCGCGGAGATCGCGTTCAACGAAATTCAGATCAGCCCGACGTATCCCAGCGGCCTCGCTCTGCGATTTGCACGAGTGAAGCGCTATCGCCCGGACAAGTCCGCGGCCGACAGCGACACCTTCCAGACCGTGCAGCAACTCGCCGGAGTTCGGCAGTGAAGCCCGAGCAGGTCCTGCAGTTCGGAGCGGGCGTGTTCCTCCGCGCTTTCGCCGAACCTCTCATCCAGCAATCAAACGCGGATACGAGAGTCGTTATCGTTGAGTCGATCGGCGATAAGACAGCGAACCTCCTGAACGAAAACGGCGGCAGGTACGACGTTCTGCTGCGAGGACTGCAAAACGGACAACTCGTCGAAGATCGAATCCCGATCACCTGCGTCAGCCGAGCCATCAGCGCCCGTCGCCAGTGGAAGGAACTCCTCGACCTGGCGCGCACCCCTGACCTCCGCTTCGTAATCTCGAACACCACGGAAGCAGGAATCGAGTTTCGCTCCGATGACCGCTTCGATGACGTACCCCCGGCCTCGTTTCCCGGCAAACTGACACGCCTCATGTACGAGCGCTTCAGCGCGAATCAACCCGGCCTCATTCTTTTCCCATGTGAACTGATCGAGCGAAACGGCGAAGCACTCCGAACAACGGTCCTGCAGACGGCCGCAAACTGGAAACTGCCGGAGCCGTTCCGGCGCTGGGTGGAACACGACAATACCTTCACCAACACCCTGGTCGATCGCATCGTAACCGGCGGCCCCGATCCGAAGGTCGTTGAAGCCGAACCCTTCCACATGTGGGCCATCGAAGCAAGCCCGAACGTCGCAGCCGAGTTCCCGGTTGATGCCATCTGGACCACCGACATTACGCCATACAGGGAGCGAAAGGTTCGCATCCTCAACGGCGCCCATACAACTCTTGTTTATCCCGCGCTGCTCGCCGGTAAACAGACCGTACTCGAATGCATGAATGACAGCGCCATCCGTGGCTGGTTGGAGCGAGCCATCTGGGAAGAGATCATCCCGACGCTGACGCTCGACCGCGCAGACCTGGAAGCATTCGCGACAGCAACCCTGGAGCGCTTCAGCAATCCATTCGTGCAGCACCAGCTGAAGAAGATCGCAGTCAGCGCGATCTCGAAATATAAGGTCCGGGTCTTGCCGTCAGTCGAGCGATACATGCAGCTGACGGGCCGTGAACCCAAACGCCTCCTGACCGCACTTGCGGCGCTAATGATTCACGAGAACCTCACGGAACCACCGTTTGACCTCCCGGCAGCAAAGTACCTGACTCAGGTCAAAGAAGGAGGTATCGACTTTAGTCAATAGTGGCGTCAATAATCTCGACGCGTTGCTTCGGCGTCTCGCCATCCACATCGAGCTTGTCGAACGCATCCAGCACTTCCTCGCCTCCGATCACTTTGCCGAAGATGGAGTACTTGCCATCAAGGTGAGGCGCATCGCCAAGCATGATGAAGAAGGATGTCAGCGCGGAATCGGGATCGTCCGTCCGGGCCATCGAGAGCATGCCGCGTGTATGCTTCAGGTCGGAGGAGAACTCGCCCTTGACCGTATGAACCCATCGGTCGGCCGGATGCGCTGTTGAAGCCGTTCGTGTATTCGACATGCCGCCTTGGGCGACGAAGCCTTTGATCACGCGGTGAAAAGCCGTGCCGTTGTACCAGCCGGTCTGAACCAATTTGAGAAAGTTCCGGACGTGATTCGGAGCCCACTCGGGATGCATCTCGAGTTTCAACGTTCCGAGCGTCGTCTTCATCGTGACCGTTTTCCGCAAATCATCAGCGGAAGCGTTAACGAAAGGTTCCAGCTTTTTCTTGTCCAGCTTGATGCTCTGAATGCGAACCGGCTTCTCGGTGATCCCGCCGGCACCCGCCGGAAGCAGAGAGATTTTCTCGACGACGTCCATTCCTTCGGTTACCCGGCCGAAGGCGGAAAACTTTCCGTCGAGCGCCGTCTGCGGCGAGACGCAGATAAAAAATTGCGAGCCGTCGCTGTTCGGCTTATCCGGAATGCGCACCGTTGAGACGACGCCGCGTTCATGCTTCAGATCGCTGTACTCACCGGCGAGAAGATTCAAACCTCCGGTTCCCCAAAGATTCCTGGGTGTCTTCGGGTTTTTCAGCAGAGGGTCGCCGCCCTGGACGATGCCGTTAGCCACGACACGGAAAAACGCACTTCCGTCGTAGTAGCCCTGGCGAGTCAGCCGGATGAACTGGTCAACGTGCTTCGGAGCCTTATCGGACGCGAACTCGAACCGAATCGTGCCCATGTCGGTCGTAATTACCGCCTCCATATCCGACGGGGATTGTGCGCGAAGTGACGGTGCGAACGCCGAGCCGCCGGCGACAAGAACAGCGGTGAGCCAAAACAGGCGCATACCTGGAGGTTAACGCCGCGGCGGAAAGGAGAATAAAGTGATGCCTCGAACACTCTGAAGTAAGTGACGGTGAAAGGTCCCACGTACCGAAACTCCTGGGTGGAAGTACTGCACGAACTCTGTTTATGAGATATAGTCTCTCTGGAATGAGCAGTCGCAGAACATTCGTGATGGGCGCGGGCGCGGCGGTCGCCTCCCACCTCACGGCAAAAGAGGCTATGTCCGCGAATGGGCGGATTCGAGTCGCCGTACTGGGCGTGCACGGACGCGGACGTGACCACATCAAGGGGATAATGCATCAGCCGGACGCCGAGGTCGCGGTGATCTGCGATCCCGACATGGAGGTCGGCCAGGATCGCGCCTCGTCATTTGCCGGCGCCTACGGCAAAAAGCCCGATGTCGTCCAGGATCTTCGCCGTGTCTTCGATCGAAAAGACATCGACGCGGTAACGATCGCGACTCCGCATCACTGGCACTCGCTTGCCGCAATATGGGCGTGCCAGTCAGGCAAAGACGTATACGTCGAGAAACCGGCGTCGCACAACCTGTGGGAAGGGCGAAAGCTGGTCGAGGCGGCTCATAAGTACGACCGGATCGTCCAGCATGGCGTGCAGCTGCGAAGCTCGGAAGCGTTACAGGAAGCAGTCGAACATCTTCGCAAAGGCACCATCGGGAATGTCTACATGGCGCGGGGCGTCGTGTTCCGCTGGCGCCCGTCGATCGGAAAGAAAGGTGCTGAGGCAGTCCCGAAAACGCTGGATTATGACATTTGGACGGGTCCGGCAGCGATGCAGCCGTACTCGAAACGTATTGTTCCATACAATTGGCACTGGAACTGGAACTACGGGAACGGCGACGTCGGCAATCAGGGAATCCACGAAACCGACATGTGCATGTGGGGACTCGGAGTCGACACCCTTCCCACGAAAATCACCGCGATGGGTGGCAAGTTCACCTTCGACGATGATAAGGAGACGCCGGAGCTTCTGACGACCCTTTATAAGTGGCCGGAACAGAACAAGATGGTTCAGTTCGAAGTCCGGCACTGGTGT
This sequence comes from Bryobacteraceae bacterium, assembly GCA_963794765.1. GTDB lineage: Bacteria > Acidobacteriota > Terriglobia > Bryobacterales > Bryobacteraceae > JAWXCM01. The sequence continues at coordinate 75,849 of CAWCGC010000036.1, forward strand.
ACGAACCACGAAGATGGCGTTGGAGTCGGAAATATCTTCTATGGTTCCGAAGGGTACATGGTGATCAAGGGATACGATCACTATGAGACGTTCCTCGGCCAGCATCGCTCGAAGGGACCGTCAGGAAAGAAAGGAGGCGACCACTTTGCGAACTGGCTTAAGGCCGTGCGCAGCCGACGTACGGCTGATCAAAACGCTCCAGTGGAGACCGCGCACCTTTCCAGCGGCCTCGCGCACCTCGGCAACATCGCGTACCGAGTCGACCGGTCGCTGACCTTCGATCCGAAATCCGAGCAGATCGTCAGCGATACCGAGGCCAACGCGCTTCTCACCCGCCAGTACCGCGCTCCGTTTGTCGTTCCTGAAAAGGTCTGAGCACGTCACCATCGGCCTCCGGCGGCGTCTGAAGGGCGTATGCCTGATCAGTTGCAGCAGGAGATCGAGCGTAAATTCGCAGACAATAACCTCGTCGACGAATGCCGCGTGCACGTTGAGATGACGGGCGAAGGCGACGAAGCCGGTCAACCCGTGCTGACGCTCCGCGATCCTGTTCGCGATAACGAGCACTCGTCGCAGCGCTCCTGACCACGATGGCCGCGCGACAGCGAAGTACTCTCAACGTCGAGGGCACCGAAGTCGCGATCACGAACTACGACAAGGTTCTCTTCCCCGAGGCTGGCTACACCAAGGGGAACGTGATCGAGTTCTACACGGGAATCGCGAATTACTTGCTGCCGCACCTGAAGGACCGGCCGGTAACGCTGAAGCGCTATCCGGACGGAATCAAAGCGAAGCACTTCTATGAAAAGGATGCGCCGAAATATACGCCGGCATGGGTGCAGACGTTCCATGTGCCTCGCCGGACGAACGATCCGGATATCCGCTACATCCTGATCAACGATCTGCGAACGCTGGTCTGGTCTGCCAACCTCGCGAACCTCGAGATCCATCCCTTTCTGCATCGCGTGCCGCACATCGAACGGCCCGACCAGATCACGTTCGACCTTGACCCCGGTGAAGGCACCGACCTCATCGATTGTGCCGACATCGCGCTTCTGTTGCGCGATGTACTCGCCGGAATGAAGTTGCAGTCGTTTCCGAAGGTGAGCGGCTCGAAAGGAATGCAGATCGCGGTTCCGCTGAACACGCCGACAGTGACGTATGAAGACACCGGCGCGTTTGCAAAGGCGGTCGCCATCCACATGACAAAGATGAATCCTTCTCGTGTTGTCTGGGAAATGGCGAAGGAGAAGCGAATAGGCAAGATCTTCGTTGACTGGAGTCAGAACTCCGATTTCAAGACAACCGTCGGAGTTTATTCGCTGCGGGCCAAGCGAGCGTTCCCGTTTGTCTCAATGCCTGTGACGTGGGACGAAGTCGAGACGATGACCACCGAGCGTCGCGTCGAAGACTGGAACTACTCGCCAGAAGATGCGCTAAAGCGGCTCGAAGAAGTTGGCGACCTGTGGGCGCCGGTGCTGAAGCAGAAACAGAAATTGCCTAAGGCCAGCTTCGAACCGAAAACTCCGAAAGGAACAGCGACTGTAAAGCTCGACTTCATCGAGCCCATGCAGGCACTCGCTGCGGTGAAATTGCCCGAAGGGCCAGGCTGGCAGTACGAAGTGAAGTTTGACGGCTATAGAACGGAAGCGCTTTGTACGGCCGGCGAAGTGAAACTGCTCTCACGCAGAGCGAACAACATGAACGAGCGTTTCGCGGTGATTGCGAAAGCCTTGAAAGGAGTGAAAGCAGGAACGATATTCGACGGCGAAGTTGTCGCACTCGACGCTACCGGAAGACCGTCCTTTCATGCACTGCAGAACTACAGGCCCGACCGGCTGAATCTGCAATATTTCGTCTTCGATCTGCTTGCGTTCGAAGGCAGGGATCTGACGAAAACGCCGCTTTCCGAGCGCCGCCGCCTCCTCGAAACCAAAGCGGTTGCCGGACTCGAAGGGCCGGTCGTTTTATCACCGGTGCTCGACGCCGATCCCGACGCCGTGCTGGAAGCAGTCCGCGAGCAGGGACTCGAAGGCGTCGTTGCCAAACGAACGTCGAGCGTATACGAGGCAGGGAAGAGAACAGGTTCCTGGGTAAAGGTTCGGACAAGCCGCGGCCAGGAGTTTGTCGTCGGTGGATATAAACCAGGCACGAAGAGCTTTGAATATCTGCTTATCGGCTATTACGACGATGCAGCCAGGCTCATTTTTATAGCAAAGCTCAAAAATGGCTTTGCAGCCAAAGACAGAAAGGAGATTGAAGCAAAATTCGGTGCACTTGAAATCAAAAACTGCCCTTTTGCGAACTTACCCGAAAAACCAGGAGCAAGAAGAGGCGAGGCAATTACAACGGCAGTGATGACGAAATTGCGCTGGCTGAAGCCTGAATTAGTCGTCCAGGCTGATTTCGTCGACTGGACCGAAGCGGATCACCTGCGGCATGCAAAATACGTTGGAATTCGCGATGACAAGGAGGCAATGGACGTCAGGAAGGAGACATAAAACCGTTATAGACGTCACTTAATGTAAAGAATCCGCTGTACCGTACTTCTTAACAATGTGAGGGTTTTTGCGGGTTTAGTTACAGGAGTGCTGCTGTTCGCGTCGTCGGCATGGTCGATGTCGCTGGCCTTGTCTTCGAGCGCCGGCTCGGAGGCACCGCTTGGGACCGCCGTGCGCTGGCAGGCAGCAACAACCGACACAGTCTCTGGTGATGTCTGGTACCGCTTTCGGTTCATGCAGCCTGACGCAACCAGTTATCGCACTGTTGTGGACTTCAGCCCGAACAGTACATTCGACTGGTTCCCAATGCAGGCTGAAGGCCTGTGGAGTATTGAGGTTACTGCCCGCGATCGTCAGTCCGGAGAGTCGCAAACGACAACGAGCAACTTTCGGGTGACCTCCAGAGTGGTCGATCAAAACCCGGTGATTACGGGCACCCATAACGAACTCGTGTATATCTACAGTGCGCCGCCGTGCGCGGCTGGAAGCAAGATGCGAGTTCAGTTCGATGCTCCTGACGGGTTCCGGCAATTCACGCCGTTCATGTCATGTGCGTCGGGTAAGAACATGAATACGTATATCGCGGGGCTGCGGCCGGGCACGGAGTACAAGGTTCGCCACGTGATCGTTTCTGATTCGGCCACGGTGACGGGTCCTGAAGTAACGTTCACCAGCGGAACGCCGAAACTTGACCCGGCGGACACGACAGTTCTGATGAAGCCTTCGGGGACGATCCGTCAGGGCATACTTCTTCAAAGCAAAGTCTTTGAATACAATGTTGCGACTGATTTTGACGGAAATCTGATCTGGTTTTGTCCGTCAGGAATTAAATATCTGACGCGTCCGGAACCGGGCGGTTATTTCTTTGCCATTTCCGGAATAACCGGAGCTCCGGCGCAGGAACAATATCTCCGGCAAATCGATCTGGGCAGTAATATCGTCCTCGAAACGAACGCTGCGCGGATCAACGAACAGCTCGACGCAATTGGTGAGGATTTCCATATTACGAGCTTTCATCACGAAGCTCGGCGCCTGCCGAACGGCAAAATCATGGTTCTCGCCGCGACGGAGCATATCTTCACCGACGTTCAGGGCGAGGGTGATGTGGATGTACTTGGAGATGTAATTCTCGTTCTGAACAGGGATCTGCAGGTCGACTGGGTCTGGAATTCGTTCAATCACATGGACGTCAGTCGCGCAGCAATACTCGGCGAAACCTGCGCACCGGGTGGAGGCGGTTGTCCTGAGTTTTCGTTGGCTCCGGTTGCGAATGACTGGCTGCATGGCAACTCGCTGCAGCTAACCTCGGATGGCAATATCCTTTTTCGGCGCGTCATCAGGATTGGGTGCTCAAGATCGATTACCACAATGGACAGGGAACCGGTGACGTGATCTGGCGCCTTGGCAAAGATGGTGATTTCCAGTTGGACTCGTCCGATCCGGATGCCTGGTTTTCACACCAGCACGATCCGAATTTTACGACCGGCGACAATTCGAACCGGCTTGCCGTTTTCGACAACGGCAACACGCGTCAGTTTACAAATCCTGACGCGACCAGCCGCGGACAAGTGCTCGAGATCGATGAGGCGAACAGGACGGCAAAACTCGTGCTGAACGTGGATCTCGGAGTATTCTCAATGGCGCTCGGGTCGGCGCAGAAACTGACTACCGGAACCTACCACTTCGATGTCGGGTGGATTCCGAATGGCCACAGTGCTGCGCTCGAGTACGACGCAAACGGCAACCTCGTCTCGAAGGTCGAGGTTGATACGCAGCAGTACCGATCATTCCGAATGCGGGACCTGTATACACCGTAGTTCGGATGCCCCCTTATGCGGGGTAATGGTGCCCTAAAGTTATAGCCTGAAAGCCCTTTCTTTAGCTCACCCGGATCGCAGAAATAATTGATACACTCCTATAGCGTTCATACGGGGAGTGTGCCTTGACTGCGTCACGTCCAAGTCGGCGTTCGTTTCTGGGAACCGCAGCTGTCTTTGCAGCTGCAGGTCGGTTGCGAGGCCAAGGCAATAGTCGCCCGCTTAACATCGTCGTCATCCTTGCCGACGACCTCGGCTATGGCGATGTGGGGTGCTACGGGTCACTGATCCCGACACCGAACATCGACAAACTGGCTGCCGACGGCGTCAAGCTCACGAAGTTCTACTCCATGAGTCCCGTATGCTCGCCTTCGCGGGCCACGCTCCTGACCGGAAAATATGCGGTCCGAACGGGCGTTTGCGGAGTGCTGATGCCGGATTCGCCAATCGGTCTGGGAGCCAGTGAAACGACCATCCCGAAAGTCCTGAAAACTCAGGGATACCAGTCGATTGCGATCGGCAAGTGGCATTTGGGGACCAGCCCGCAGACCGCTCCCAACAACCACTTCGACGAGTTCTTCGGTGTCCCTTACAGCAACGACATGTTGCCGCTGCCGCTGATGTCCAACCGGCAGACGATGATGCCGAACGTCGACAACCAGAGCCTGGTGGATCGGTTCACCAATAAGGCGGTCGATTACATCAACCAGAACGCCGGCAAGCCCTTCTTCCTCTATCTGGCGCACACCTGCCCGCATATCCCTCTAAATCCGCCAGCGCGATTCAGAGGCCAAAGTGGACACGGAATTTACGGTGACACTGTCATGTCTCTGGACTGGAGTGTAGGCCAGGTGATGCAGGCGCTCCAGGCCAACGGCATCGACAACAACACTCTTGTCGTCTTCACCAGTGACAACGGTCCGTGGTATCAGGGAAGTCCCGGCCAGTTGCAGGGGCGAAAGGGCTCGACGTATGAAGGCGGAATTCGCGAACCGATGATCGCGCGCCTGCCCGGAGTGATTCCTCCCGGCACTGTCCAGACGGGCGTTGCCTCAATGATGGACCTGCTTCCGACGTTCTCGAACCTGGTCGGCGCGGGTATCCCGAGCGGCGTCGACGGGATCGACATCTGGCCGATGCTGACTAACCAGCAGCCCTTTATCCAGCGCGATGCGCTGTTGTTCTTCGACAACTGGAACCTCCAGTGCGTCCGTTGGGGTCCCTGGAAGCTGCACCTTGCACGCTACAACAGTTTCCCGTGGACGGACGATCCGGTCGGCGGGCGTGTGAACCTGCCGTTGCCCCGCCCGGAGCTCTACAACATCGATGAGGACCCCACTGAGTCCTACGACATGGCACCGGACAAACCCGATCTGGTCGACCGACTCAAGAACGTTGTGACCCAGTCGATGCAGAACCTGCCGCAGCAGGCGCGGGATGCATGGCGCGATACGCTTGCACAGAAGATCGAGGACACACCGGTCGGTGCGCTCCCCCATCGTCTGGACTAAATCGTTCATACGAAAGCGCTCTTTGAAGCGTCATGTAATTGAATGAAGCTTGTTCTGGGGTTGTTGGCGACCCTGCTGCTACCGGGGCTTGCCGCCGCTGCCGGACTGTCCTGTCCCGCCGGAATGCCTCTCGGCGCGTTTGAACTGACTGTCCACCGGGAATCGCCCAGCGGTCCGGGAATTCCGCTGAATCGCATCAATCGCCTCGAAGAAGGCGATAAGGTGACCTATACGCCTGTCTTGAAGCCGAAGGAAAAGCGGCCGGGGCAGGTCGCGGTGGTGCTGTTCGCCTCGGAAGTGTCCGTCCTGCAGCCGCATGATGCCGAGAAGCCGGCCACCTGGACCGTTCCGTTCCGGTCTTCGCTCGTACTGTACGTGTACGGTCCGAATGGCCTCAGTACCGGAAAAATCCGTGGCTTCCTCGAGAAGGACAACGAACTTGTCGCGCAGCTTGCAGATTACGCTGAGAAGACCGAACACACAGAAACGGTGTTGCAGGCGCTGGCGACCTACGAGTCTACCGGAGCGGGGGAAGGAGTCCAGGCGGCTCTGTCGGGCTTTGCAGGGCAGTTCGGGAGTGCCAGCAAGATTGATCGAACCGCACCCCTCGACCAGCAGACGCTGTCGGCATTTCGGACGCTGAACCCGGCGCTGTCGGCCTACGACCCGATCAGCCCGGCGGGGCCGCAGCGACTTGCCCAGACAACAGGTCTCGCAACAACCGTGGCTGCGATGTTCTTCGGCAGCACGGTCGGGCTGGCAGCAGGCGGGACGGCCATGGCGCTGAACCTGAAGACGCTGATGTTCCCGGACACCGATTTCCGCTCGGCGTACACGCAACAGGTGGACACCAAACCCGGGCAGACGCTGTGCAGTGCCCGCGACACGGTGCAGAGCCGGAAACGTCGAGCTTACTTGTGGGCAATCCGGGTTCCTGACGTTAATGCGCCGTCACTGAAGGTCGGGGAGGAAAACAACGTTGTCGCCGGTCAGCGGACTCCTTTGAAACTACAGGTTGCGGAAGTGGACCGAAAGAGAGTCTCGCGATTCCGGGAATGGACGCTCGAGTCGAGCGATGGCGCTCGGAAGCCTGTACCAGTCACGCCGGCCGCTGATGGTTTAAGCCTGCAACTGAACCTGAAAGAGGCAAAGGTCGACCCAGGTTCGTATCGTCTTACGGCACTGTGGGACTGGGCGCCCGTTGTTGCATCAGGTGACGTTCGTGTCAACACCTTACCGTCGTTCGCCAACGCACATCTGACACCGGCGTCGGCGATAAAACTTCAGGAGCGCTCTGGCAAGCAGGTGGTAACGCTCGAGGGTTCGGACTTTCAGTTCGTCGAGAAGGTCACGATGATTCGCGCGGGCGACAAGTATGCGACGCCTGTCGATGTGCCATGGTCCTTGCCTAAGGGGCCTCGACGCGGGCCGCAGCCGTCACTGGAGATGCAGATTGACACCGGATCGCTGAGCACGGGAGCGTATACGCTCGCTGTGGCACAGCAAGGCGGGTCCGTGCAGAACGTCAATGTACACGTGGTCCCGCCGCCGCCGGTGATTACCAATCTGCCGCTGATTCTTAATTGCGGGGAGAGCGAAATTACGCTTACCGGGACGGGGCTGGATCGAATCACCGGTTTCAAAGCTGAGGGCGTCAACTTCAAGCTTGGGTCCGGCGGGCAGGTGGTCGCGTCGACGACTGCGAAGACAGGGAAAGCCGACTTGCTGGTGAGTGTCCGGGATTATCCTGCGCCGATTGTGCTTGCCGGTGCTGTGATGTTCGCGGGAGCAAGACCGACGATTACGGCTGTCGAGCCGTCGATGCCATCGGGGTTGCCAATCGCTTTGCGTCCGGGCGAACTGCTTGCGGGTGTTTACACGAATCTGCTGCTGCGAGTGGATGCCACTTCACCGATCACCAGCGTGACGTTACGCTGCAGCGGCGGTCGGGGTGATGCTGTGACGGTCCGACCGGGTGAATCGGAAGATCGAGTCCGCATGCAACCCGCGCAGGACAAGACGGTTTTCCTCTCGATTGATGCCGGCCGCTGGCAGAGCCCATGCCGTTTGACGGCCACCGTCCAAACGCGCGAGAGCGGACAGTCGAAAGCGGCCGATCTCGGTACCGTTGTGCGCATGCCGACTATCGAGAGCTTCAAGTTAACGGACGAGACTGGCGGTGAAGGACTGTACGTCGGCGTGCTGACAGGCAGGGATCTGGAACTGATCGAGAAGACGGGCTGGGATGCGAATAACGGCCAACTCGTTCAGGGCTTGCCGTCTGCGATCGTCGGCGAAGGCAACAAGCAGTCGCTGCGAGTGGTTCTGCCGTGGCCGTCTCCGGCGCCGCATGCTCCGCTGTACATCTGGCTCCGAGGTGAGTCAGATGGCCGCGCCACTACTGTTCGCTACTGAGGCGTTCGCTACTGAGGGTTTGTCGCCGCCCCAAACCTCGATCGGGTTGGTGAAGAGATTCGAGTTCGGAATCAGGATGATGCGGTCGCCCGCGTCGATTGTCGTGTAGCGAAGATCGATGTTGGTGACCGATCCTTCAAATCCGGTAACGCGAATCTTGTCGCCGCGGTGGAACGGTCGGTAAAGCAGGATCAGGACGCCTGCCAGCACGTTCGAGAGAACATCACGGAACGCGAAGCCGAGCGCGAAGCCGGTCAAACCTAGCCCTGCGACCAGCGCCGAGACGTCGATCCCTAACGTTCCAAGCGCAGTGATCGTACCGAAGATGATCAGCGAGATGCCGGCGATGCGACCAAGCAGATCCAGAAGGTCGCCCGTTTCGTCGAGCCGGTCGTGAAGACGTCGGATGATTACGTGAACGATCTTCGAGGCGATCCAGAAGCCAACGAATATCAGAACACTCGTTCCAATGCGGATACCGAGTGCCTGCCAGTCTTCCGCGGTCCATCGCAGGATCAGCTTGTGGCTGATACTGTTCAGGCCAGCACCTCTTTGACGATTTCACCGTGCACGTCTGTCAGCCTGAAGTTCCGGCCCTGAAACTTCCAGGTAAGGCGTGTGTGGTCGATGCCGAGGCAGCGCAGGATGGTGGCCTGGATGTCGTGCACGTGAACGCCGTGATCGATTACGTTGTAGCAGAAGTCATCGGTTGCCCCGAGCGTAATTCCGGGCTTCATGCCGCCGCCTGCGAACCACATGGTGAAGCATCGGGGATGATGATCGCGGCCATAGTCGTCGGGCGTGAGCTTGCCCTGGCAATACACGGTCCTGCCGAACTCACCGCCCCATGCCACGAGCGTGTCATCGAGCAGGCCTCGCTGCTTCAGATCCTGCACCAGACCTGCTGCGGGCTGATCGGTCTCCTGGCAACGTTTGGGCAAACCTTTTGGGAGGTTGGCATGATGATCCCAGTCGCGGTGATACAGCTGAATGAAACGAACGCCCCGCTCGGTTAGCCTGCGCGCAAGCAGGCAGTTATACGCAAACGTGCCGGGTTTGCGCGCATCGGGTCCATACAGGTCCCATGTGCTTGCAGGCTCTTTGGAGAAGTCGGTTAGTTCGGGTACCGAGCTCTGCATCCGAAACGCCATCTCATACTGCGAGATGCGCGTTGAGATTTCGGGATCGCCGTAGTCCTGAAGCTTTTGGTCGTTCACCTCTTTGAGCGTGTCGAGGTAAACGCGACGGTTCTCAGCAGGGAATCCGGCAGGGTTCGACAGATAGAGCACCGGATCGCCGACAGAGCGGAACTTGACTCCCTGATAGCGCGAGGGAAGGAATCCGCTTCCCCAGAGGCGATCGTAGAGGGGCTGACCCGTACCGCCTTGTCCGGGCGAGATCATGACCACGAATGCCGGCAAGTCTTCCGTTTCCGCACCGAGGCCGTAAGAGACCCAGGATCCCATGCTGGGTCGGCCGGCGATCTGCGATCCCGTCTGAATGAAGGTGACGGCAGGGTCGTGATTGATTGCTTCGGTGTGGCAGGACTTCACGAACGTCAGCTGGTCCGCAATTTTGGCTGTATGTGGCAACAACTCGCTGACCCACGCTCCCGATTTTCCGTGCTGCGCGAATTTGTATTTCGAGGGCACGACGGGGAACTTCGATTGAGCGGACGACATCGTCGTAAGCCGCTGCCCCATGCGAACAGATGCGGGAAGGTCCGTGCCGGCGAGTCGGACGAGTTCGGGCTTGTAGTCGAACAACTCCATCTGCGATGGGCCGCCCGACTGAAAGAGATAAATTACTCGTTTCGCGGTGGGCTTGAAGTGGGGAAGTCCGGCGAGCGCCGCAGCGTTTGCGTCTTTCCCTGCGCCCAGGAGGGACGCGAGTGCGGCCAGGGCTGTTGCATTCGTGCCAAAGAACTGTCGACGAGAGATGTTGTCCATGCGCTCCTTACTCCTTTGTGATGGCCTCGTCGAGGTTGAGCATCAAACTGCAAATCGCAGTTGTTGCTGCCAGGGTTGGCTTCGGCAATGTGCTGTCGATACGAGACTTTCCGGTTGAGGCAAGAAACGCTTCCGCTTCTTTCGGGTTGTTCTCGTAATACGTTTCGAACTTGTTCAGTGCGTTGATGAGCGGCTTCGCTTCGGCCGCGTTCGGCTGTCTGCCGAGAACGCGAACGAACACCGTGCGAACGCGCGCTTCCGGTGGTTGCGGGTTATGAAGAGTCGTCTCGGCGAGTTTGCGGGCCGCTTCCAGATAAGTTACTTCGTTCATCAGCCCAAGCGCCTGCAGCGGTGTGTTGGTGCGGTTCTCACGGACGGTGCAGGTTTCCCGAGTCGGCGAATCGAAGTTGATCATGGACGGCGGCGGAATCGTGCGCCGCCAGTAGCTGTAGATACTGCGACGGTAGAGGCCGTCACCCGTGTCCTCGACGTAGGTGTTGTATTTCGAAGAACTCGTCAGCTCCTGCCAAAGTCCAGCTGGCTGGTATGGTTTGACCGGCGGTCCCCGACCTTATCTACGAGCAGGCCAGAGACTGCCAGTGCGGAGTCGCGAATCATCTCGGGGCTCAATCGGAAGCGCGGGGCGCGTGCCAGCAGGCGGTTTTCCGGATCGCGCTGCTCCAAATCGGGAGTGGTACGTGATGACTGGCGATAGGTGCTACTCAGAACCATGGTTCGGATGATGTGCTTCACACTCCATCCCGAGTCCATGAATTCGACTGCCAGCCAGTCCAGCAATTCCGGATGAACCGGCCATTCGCCCTGGGACCCGAAGTCCTCGACAGTCTTAACGATTCCGATGCCGAACAGCATGGCCCACCAGCGGTTCACAGCGACTCGCGCCGTGAGCGGGTTCGATCTGTCGACAAGCCATTGCGCGAGGCCAAGACGGTTTCGGGGCGCGCCTTCCGGAAGCGGCGGCAGCGCTGATGGCACGGCACGCTCGACGCGATCTCCGGGCGCGTCATAGGCGCCGCGTTTGAGTATGTACGCTGGGCGGACAACGGCACTCTCGCGCATGATCATGGTTTCCGGCAGAGCGTCATAGTACGCCTGACGCGCTGTTTCTGCCTGTTTCAGCGCGAGCAGAGGCGCCTGCGCTTCGGCAGTTTCGCGATAGCAATATCGCAGCGCGATTTGCTCAAACCTGGTTCGATCGTCCTTTTGCGCAATGCGGCTGAGAGGTTCTTTGACGTTCAGGATCGCCACTTCGTCCGCAGTTAAGGGACGGGTATAGACGCGCGTGTCGCGAAGTGCTCCCTGGAAGCGAAGACCGCCGCCTGCACCGAGGCGCCACTGCTTTTGTTTGATGCTAAGAGGGTTGAGCAGCTGATCCAGCAGAACGTCTACTTGCTGCTCAACGCCATCGACGTAAACGTGAACTCCGGCGGCTTTTCGTTTGCCGTCGTAGGTAACGGCAACGTGCTGCCACTCATGTAGCTTCAGCGGCTGCTTCGTCTCAAGCCGCAGCGCCAGGTCCGACCAGCGGAATGTGACGTGAAGCCGGAGTTTGCCTTTGAGAATGTACAGGGCGTGCTGCGCGCCCTCGAAATCATCTTCGCCGCGCGAAAGAATTGCGCCGTCGGTCGTGTCGGGGCGAACCCATGTTGCGAGTGTGAACGGGTCTTCGTATTCCAGTTTCGGACCGCTCTTCTCGGTGACGTTTTTGCCGTCAAATGTGCTCTCGTCGTTGACTCGAACCACGAGGCCTTCGCTGATGGTCCAGTCGGCAGGGATCTTGCCTTTCCGTTCCCACTTGCTCTGCTTTTTGTCGATATCCTTCTCGGCCCTGGCGAGTGCGGCGCGCGCGTTCGCCAGAGTTTCGTCCAGTTCCGCCAGCTTGCGTTGCTGTTCCGGTGACGGAGCCTTGATCAGCGGATCTTCGTTTCCAAAGTTCCAGACAAATCCACGCTCGGGGACGTTGTTGAAGAAAGCGAAGAGCGAGTAGTAGTCCTTCTGCTTGATCGGATCGAACTTGTGATCGTGGCAACGGGCGCAACCGGTTGTGAGTCCGAGCCAGACGGTGGAGGTTGTTTCGGCGCGATCGGCCGCATACTCGGTCAGCAGTTCCTGGTTGATGCTGCCGCCTTCTGCGCTGGTCCGGTTGTTGCGATGGAATCCGGTCGCGATTAGCTGGTCCAGTGTCGGATTCGGCAGAAGGTCGCCAGCAAGCTGCTCAATGGTGAACCGGGTCCAGGGCATGTCTGTGTGGAACGCGTTGATGACCCAGTCACGCCATTTCCACATCGTCCTGGGGCCATCGGTTTGATATCCGTTCGTGTCGGCATAGCGTGCGGCTTCCAGCCAGCGGATCGCCATCCGTTCGGCATACTCGGTGGAGGCAAGCAGGCGATCTACTACCTTCTCGTACGCATCCGGCGACTGATCGTTCACGAACGCATCGACTTCGGACGGTGAAGGTGGCAGGCCGGTGAGATCGAGGGTTACCCGGCGGATCAGCGTGCGACGATCCGCCTCGGGAGAGTGGTGAAGGCCTTCGCGATCGAGGCGACTAAGGATGAATGCGTCGATCGGGTTTCGGACCCACCTGGGGTCGCTGACTTCCGGTGCGGCAGGGCGCGTCGGCGGGATGAAGGACCAGTGCCGCTGGTATGAGGCGCCCTCTTTGATCCAGTCGCGGATCAGGGCAATCTCATGCTCTTTTAACGCTTCATGACCCAGATAAGCGGGCGGCATCCGAGTCGCCTTGTTGGTGGACGTAATGCGCTGATAGAGCTTACTGTGTTCAGGATCGCCGGGGACAATCGCTGCCGGCTTCGCGTCTGCTTCGACGTCCAGGCGCATCTTTGTCTTGCGATTGTTCGCGTCGGGACCGTGGCAGGCGTAGCATTTGTCCGACAGAATCGGGCGGATATCTCGATTGAACTGGACCTCCGCGCACAGCGGCAACCCCGCAAACAACAGCAGGAGTGCAGAAGTTTTGCGCATTTAACTTATGGTATCGCGATAGAATTAGGTCGCAATGAACCGACGAGATTTGTTGACAGGTGCGGGAGCCGCGTTCACGACTTCCTTGTTTACGGGCAAGGTCAAAGGTGCCAACGACCGGGTTGCGGTCGGGTATATCGGGCTCGGTGCCATGGGCTCGGGCAACCTCGGTTACGGGATGAAGGTGCCGGAAGTTCAGGTTGCGGCGCTATGTGACGTTTACCAGCCTCATCTGGAACGGGCGCAGGCAGCGGCGCGGAAGAACAATTTCGAGCCTAAGACTTTCACCGATTTTCGGCAACTGCTGGCTGACAGATCGATCGATGCCGTTTGCATTGCGACACCCGATCACTGGCACGCGTATATGACAGTCGAGGCGTGCAAGCAGGGCAAGGATGTTTACGTTGAAAAGCCCTCGTGCGTGTACATAGACGAAGGGCCGAAGATGGTCGAGGCGGCCCGGAAGTACAAGCGCGTGGTGCAGGCGGGAACGATGCAGCGCTCAGGCGGCTATTTCCAGAAGGCGAAGGAAATCGCTAAGAACGGTGACCTTGGGCAGATCTCGTTCGCGCATACGTGGCAGGCTGGGCTGGTGAAGTCGAAAGAGGGCTGGGGCACTCCGGGCGACAGCGAACCTCCTGCCGGTCTTGACTGGGATATGTGGCTTGGGCCGGCGGAGAAGGTGCCGTTTAACAAGAATCGCTTCGGTGTTGGCGTGACGACGTTCCCGACGTTTCGTTACTTCTGGGATTACGCGGGCGGGGCGATGACGGACTGGGGCGTCCACCTGATCGACCCGATTCATCAGTGTCTGGGTGAGCCGATGCCGCTCGCTATCAATGCTTTCGGCCGAAAGTTCTATATCGAGGACAACACGGAGACTCCGGACAGCATGATGGCTACCTGGGAGTATCCGGGGTTCCTGATGTCGTACGAGAGCCGGACTTTGAACAATCTCGCTCCTTTTATGAATCAGGGTGCGGGCACTTCGATTCATGGCACTGAGGCTACGGTGATTGTGAATCGCTCGGGCTGCTGGTTCATTCCGAATAAGGACAAGTCGGCGGCACAGACGTGGGAGAAGAATCCGGAGATGGCGCAGATGAATGTGCCTCACTGGAAGAACTGGATCGAGTGCATCCGGACGCGGGAGAAGCCCACCAGCGAGATCGAGACGTGCGTTCGTTCTTCGAGCTCGTGCATTCTTGCCAACCTTTCGATGCGGCACAAGATGCGGCTGGACTGGGATGAGAAGAACTGGACCGTGAAACAGGATGCGGTGAAGCCCTATCTGAAGTCGCACTACCGGAGTCCGTGGAAGCTGGAAGTTTAGCAGGATTCAGCCGCCAATGTACGCCGATAAACGCTGATTTTCCTCAAATATGCGCGTCCATATCGCCCTGGTGCTTGCGGCTGTTGTGTGCGCTTGCTTTGGGCAGGCGCCTGCTCCTGATCTGATTCTGCGGAATGGTAAGGTCGTCACCCTCGATGACCATGTGCCGAATGCTGAAGCGATTGCTGTTCGCGGTGACCGTATTGTCGCTGTTGGGTCTTCCGCGCAGTTAGCGCGGATGGCGGGTCCTCAGACTCGCGTCATTGATCTTGGCGGGCGGCTTGCGATTCCGGGATTCATCGAAGGGCATGGACACTTCACTGCAATTGGGGAGTTTCGACTCAGCCTGAATCTGCGTGAGGCTCGGACCTGGGATGACATCGTCGAGCAGGTTGCGCGTGCGGCGAAGAGTGCCAGGCCCGGGGAGTGGATTGTTGGGCGGGGCTGGCATCAGTCGAAGTGGACGCGTGCGCCTGAGCCCAACACTGATGGCTTTCCGGTTCACTCAAAGCTGAGTAAGGTCTCACCTGACAATCCGGTGATTCTATGGCATGCCAGTGGTCATGCGGTATTCGTCAACGCTGCTGCGATGGCGGCGGCCGGAATTACGACGCGCACTCCCGATCCGTCTGGCGGGCACATCATGAAGGACGCTTCGGGTAATTTGACCGGGTTGCTTCAGGAGACCGCTCAGCGGTTGGTTTCGAAGGCTTACTCAGACTGGCAGTCGAAGCGATCTGCTGGAGGACCGGCGGGCTGAGGCTCGGAAGATTGTCGAACTTGCTACGGATGAATGTCTCTCGAAGGGCATCACTACGTTTGAGGATGCAGGGTCGCCGTTTGAGGTGGTCGATCTGCTTCGGAGCATGGCGGACCGTAGTGAACTGCGGCTGAGGCTGTGGGTGATGCTGCGCGTTCCCAATGCTGCGCTGGCGGAGAAGGCGAAGCAATACCGCATGATCGGTGTTGGCAATAACATGCTGACGGTCCGTGCGATCAAGCGCGCGATTGATGGTGCGCTTGGGTCGCGCGGGGCGTGGCTGCTGCAACCGTACTCGGATTTGCCTCCAGGGGCTCCGAATCCGACTGGTCTCAACACGGATGATCCGGCCGACATCCGCAAGACCGCGGAGATTGCGATTGCAAATGGATATCAGCTCTGCGTCCACGCTATTGGCGATCGGGCCAATCGGGAGACCCTGAATATTTTTGAATCGGCGTTTAAGGCTCACCCGGAAGCGAAGAACCTGCGGTGGCGTGTGGAGCATGCGCAGCATTTGAGTGCTCAGGACATCCCGCGATTCGGCAAGCTGGGAGTGATCGCTGCTATGCAGGGTGTTCACTGCACTTCGGACGCTCCTTATGTGCTGGCGAGGCTTGGGCCGAAGCGGGCTGAAGAAGGCGCGTATGTGTGGCAGAAGCTGATGAAGTCGGGAGCGGTTGTGGGTAACGGGACCGATGCTCCTGTGGAGGATGTGAGTCCTCTGGCGTCTTACTATGCGAGTGTTTCGCGGAAGCTGAAGGATGGGACGCGGTTTTATCCGGACCAGCGGATGTCTCGGATGGAAGCGCTGCGTTCCTACACGATCAATAACGCCTATGCTGCGTTCGAAGATGACATCAAGGGTTCGTTGTCGCCCGGTAAGCTCGCGGATGTTACCGTGCTGTCTCGCGACATCCTTACGATCCCTGAAGACGAAATCTTGTCGACGGACGTTGTGTATACGATTGTGGGCGGCAAAGTCGCGTTCGAAAACAAGACTCTGTTGAGCCGATAACAACCGCGCGACATGTATACGCCTGACTCATAGTGGTGCGGTCGGACACAACGGTTCTGAAGGGATTGAGACCAAAAGCCTGAGAGCAGCAGCTGCCCGTTGGCCGCTTACTTGCATGGCCGGTCCGTAGTGCGTACAAGTTTGCTCTTGTTGGTGTTGGCCGCGGCTGCGGCAGCTCAGGGTCCGACACGTTCACTTGGTTATTCCACGACAGCTTTTACGGGTTTGAGCACCAATCGGGATGGTTCGATGCTGTTGTTTTCTTCTCCTCTGCGATTACGAGGGGTGCCTGGCCAGGTGAGCTGGGAGAAGATCTTCTCGTGGAATGCTGCCGAGGGGTTCCGCCTTTACGCTCAGCGCGCCGATCCGGAGTTTCGGCCTGCCTTCGGCCTTACTGGCGGTTGGGAAAGCAGCGACTTTTATCACGCAAAGTGGCCGTCGATTTCGGCAGACGGCCACACGGTAGCACTGACAAAACAAAATGACTGCAGCTTTGGAACGCCATGCGCCACAAGTCTCGAGCGATGGCAAACTACGATTCGATTCGAGGACGGAACAGAGAAGGTTTACGCCGGCTCGGCGCAACTTAGCGCAAATGGACAGTATGCACTTGTGCAAAGCTCCAAACCCTGGGGCATCGAATTCGTTCCGGACGTCACGTGGGTGAATACCAGGACGGGGCAGTCGGAAGTGACCTCGTCTTACTACATTCCCGCGAAGGGGTCTCATCCGATTGCCGATGATGGGACGACAGTGCGATGGTCGAATCGAGAAAGAAGCACGCTCGAGTTATGGAGGCCGGGGTTCGATGCACTTCGGCCGACTGTCGTGAAGTCGCTTCCCGGGTTTTACCTGAATACCCAACCGGTATTGCTCAGTGCTGATGGCCACGTTGCGGTCGCTTCAACCCAGGCGCGCACGATCGCTGCGTACATCGCGGATACCGCAGCGGTGGAAGCGATTCCCGCGACATTCGGTTCCACAGTAGTGGATATTTCCGAAGACGGTTCGGTCCTGCTGGTGCGCACGGCAGACTACTATCAGATTATTCGGCGGGATGGCTCTGGTTCCCGGACTCTCCCTCTGGACACAAGCGTCACGGAAGCAGTGCTGTCCGGTGACGGAAAAGTGGTATTCGCGCTGATCTTAGGTGAGCGTATCGTCCGGGTGGACGTCGCTACAGGGCAAATTACGGACATCGTGCCCACTACGTATTACGACATGCTCGCGACGTGGGACGGAGTAACCGGAACGATTGGTCAAGGAAGCCTTCTGCGTCTACTCCAGACGGAATTGCCAGGACGAGCCGCTACGATTGCACAATTCGATGAACAGGTCTGGCCGTTCCTAAGTCCGACGTCGGTTCAGGTACCGTGGGACTTTCCTCTGGATCGCCCGCCAGCATCTCTCCATCTTGTTCTGAAGCCAACGAGCGCCGGCAACGTTTTTGAGGATGCGATGATTTTTCCTCTGATGAAGGTAATGGCGAACGGACCGCAACTCCTGGCGATGCGGTATCCAGAGTGCCAGCCATCCCTTCGGCTATCCTGCGCACCCTTGACTTCGCTTGTTATCGCTGCTCATCAGGACTTCAGTTCGCTGGTGTCAGCGAGTTCGCCGGCCCGTGCAGGAGAGACGATTCATGTTTACGGAACCGGATTTGGGGAAGTCAGCCCGCCTGTTCGCACGGGCGAGCCTGCTCCAGTTGGGTCTCTTTCGACACTGACGCTCCCGGTCGACTGCTCACTGACTTTGGTGGCTGGAGGGCCGTACCCGCTCGAGGTGCAGTTTGCCGGGCTGGCACCCGGGATGATCGGGGTGAACCAACTTGATTTGCGTTTACCAGCTGTACTTCCGGGAGCTGCTTCCGGCGGGCTCGTCTGCCGGGTGGACGACAGGTTCACAGTGCTTCAGATGTTGCCTCTTGCAGGGGGCGCTCTCTAAGTACTACTTGTAGACGATTTCTACATCTGCTTTGCCGTCGATTGCGGTTTGATAGAAGACTTCGGCAATTCGGAGTGGATCGAAGTATGTCCCCTTCTGGATGTATCCGGAGATGGTGACGGTGGCCACGCGGATGCCCGATGCTCGCAACTCCTGAGACAGGAGAAACGTCAGGCAGCGGATGCCGCTCTTGCCGAGGGAGAGCGATGCGGCATGTGCGTTGGGGTGAAGTGCGAGACCGCCTCCGGTGAAAAGAATCGTGCCCTTGCCAGCCTGCTTCATTGCCGGCACGACCGCCTGTGCGGCGATGAGCGCTCCGGTTACATTTATGCGGTAGTCAGATTCCATCGCTTCCGGCGAGAGCTGCATGAGTGTTCCTGGCGTGGAGGCGACGGCGTTGTAGATGAGGACGGTTGACGGTCCGTCGAGCTGCCTTTCCACATCTGCGATTGCGTTCTGGAGCGACTTTGCGTTTGCTGCATCAGCGGACGCCAGCGCCGACTGTTGCCCTCTGGCGCGGAGGAGGGCGGCCTCTTCCTCAAGACGCCTTGCATCACGGGCGATGAGGCCAACGCTGAAGCCGCCATGTGCGAAGCGCTCAGCAAGTGCGCGTCCCAGACCGGGGCCCGCTCCGATGATGGTGCAAATGGAGTTGGCGGCCATCGTCAGTGCAACCTCTCGTTGAGTTCGCGAACCTTGTTTACGTCGAATTTCGGCTTCCGATCGTAGGTCATCAGTCCGTTAACTTCCTGTTCGACATCCGTCAGCTGGGTGTAGCAGATTCCCGCGAACGGGAGTTTTGCAATGGCATCCCAGAGACTCACCATTCGCAGGAATGCGGCGCCTTCGTCTTTCATCAGACCTGAGTAGCCCCAGGCACCTTCGGGCGCCATCTGTCCGGGCTTCAGATATGAGATGCCGCCGAACTCTGAAAGATAGAGAGGAGTTCCGTTGTACTGATTGCCGGGTGCGAGCGCCTTTCTGGAGTTGTCGGGTATGGCGGCTCCGGGGACAGCTTGAGGTTGCGGTATTTGGCTTCGAGCTGTTCGCCATACGCTGTGTAGTCGTGAATGGCGAACAGGTCGGTCTTCTCGGTGTGCTCCCAGCCATCGTTATCGATGACCAGGCGGGTGGTGTCGAGCGACTTCGTCAGGTCATACACGCCGCGAGATGGTCCTGCTGCCGCGCGTCGCGCAGATTCGGCGTGCCCCAGCTCTCGTTGATCGGAACCCACATGATGATCGACGGATGGTTGTAGTCGCGGCGCGACAGCTTCGGTCCATTCCCGCGTGAAGCGCTCGACGTAGCTGTCGTCGAAAAGGTAGGCGTTGGCCATTTCGCTCGAAACCAGAAAGCCCATCTTGTCGGCCCAGTAGAGAAAGCGCGGGTCTTCGAGCTTCTGATGCTTGCGGGCGCCGTTGAAGCCCATCTCCTTTGTCATGCGGATGTCGTACTGGATGGCTTCGTCGGACGGCGGCGTGAGTGTGCTCTCCGGCCAGTAGCCCTGGTCGAGCACGAACTTCAGGTAGATCGGATTGCCGTTGAGCGTGACCCGCCCGCCTTCGACGGCAACGCTGCGGAATCCGAAATAGGAGGTTACGCGGTCGACGACAGTTCCATTTCGACGGAGTTCGAAGGTAACGTCGTAAAGGCTCGGGGTTGTTTACCGACCACGTACGCCGGTTCTGCACGAAAGCGCGATGCAACCGCACGCGGACCGTCGGGCACTGACATCGCGGACGAGATCACGTTCTTCTGACCGTCGCGGATGAGCGCCCAGAACTCGATGCCGGTTTCCGGACGCTGCAGGTATGCTTCGAAGCGAACATTGCCGTCCAGCGATGGCGTAATCTTCACGTGGTCCAGCCAGGTCTGCCCTGCGGCTTCGAGCCAGACAGGCTGCCAGATGCCGGTGGTGCGGGTATAGAAGATGCCGCGCGACTTGGGCTCCCAGTACTGCTTGCCGCGCGGGATGTAGCGGTCGGTTGGAGGGTCTTCGACGCGAAGGGTGATCTGATTTGCGCCTGATTTGAGCAAAGGCGTCAGGTCGAACCGGAAGGGGACATTGCCGCCCTCGTGTGCGCCCGCCACACGTCCATTGACCCAGACCGATGCGCGGTAATCTACCGCACCGAAATGGAGCAGCACGCGTTTGCCTGACCATCCGGCCGGAATCTGGAATGTGCGGCGATACCAGACGATTGGATGAAAGCTGGTGTCGGCGATGCCGCTCAATTTGCTCTCGAAACAGAACGGGACCGTGATGTTGCGGGTGAACTTGTGAGTTGCGGGTGCTGCCCAGTCCTGCTCCAGCCCCTGGTCGCGGTCATCGAAATCGAAGTCCCAGCGACCGTTGAGAGAGAGCCATTGCTCACGCTGAAACTGCGGTTGCGGGTATTCCGCGCGGGGAACATCCTGAGCAACGGCCTGGCCAACAACCTGGCCAGCAGCTTGGCCAACAACCTGGCCAGCAAGGGCGAGTACGGCTGCCGCAGCGAGGCAAACAAGACGCATGGGCCCATCTTATCGCCGAGTTGCGAAAAGGCCGCTGATTGCTCGACGTCAGCCGCGCGATCGGAGGCCGAACAGGGGGTTAACGCCGCAACAGATAGCGCCGGATGAATACGTCGTAGCTGCCGAGGCCGACAACTCCGCCGATGACGGGAGCGATCAGCGGAACGAGAAACTGATTGGTGCCGTCCGTGAGGCCGTTGTTGTGAAATCCGGCGATTGCGGTAAACAGACGCGGCCCGAAATCACGGGCGGGGTTGATTGCATAACCATGCATGCCGCCGAAAGACATTCCGATGAGCACCACACCCAGGCCAACGAGCAAGGGTTGGATCCATTGCGGCGGAGCTACGTTGTCTTCATCCCCAACGGCGGCAATGATGATCAGCAGAAATGCTGTGCCGATTACCTGGTCGAGGAATCCTGCCATGGGTATATCGGGGAATGCAGGAAATGTTGTGAACACCCCGGCGGTCTGAGACAACGACGGGTCCGAGCGCAGGAAAGCGGGGCGGTAATTCAGATAAACCAGCGCGGCGCCACAAAACGCTCCGACCATTTGCGCAGCGATGTAGGGAAAGACTTTGTTCCAGGGGAAATTGCGTAAGACGGCAAGAGCGACGGTAACAGCAGGGTTGAGGTGACCACCGCTGATCCGGGCGGTGAGATAAACCGCCATGGCAACAGCAAGTCCCCAGGCGATGGTGATGTTTGTGAAGCCACCGTTTACGATTTCATTCGGAACTCCATGGCCGAACAAAACCACCATGGCAACAACTCCGTTTCCGAATGCAATCAGTACGAACGTTCCAAAAGCTTCTGCTACGAGTTCCGCAACGAGCCTGTTGTTCATATAGGGTTGTTCCGCAAGTTTATAACACCAGCGCGGAACAACCCTGAAAGCTGTTAGTCGTTCGGTCCTGTGCCCATGCCCGTTATGCCGGGATAGATTGACGTCCGACGCTCGCGATCGAGTTGGCGCTCCATCAGGCTTTCTCTTTCACTCGCTCGAATCGCCTCGGCGGTCTGCGAGTTGATTGGCCGTACGGGCGTGACCTGACCGGTGGTTGCGGTGGCATCGATACCTTCGAGATCGTCGGTGTCGAGCGCACCGTTGTCGTCCATAATGTCGGCAGCTTTGTGCGCGTGATCCGACGGGACGTGCACAGCGATCATTACCCGGCCGCTGCGGATCGCTTCGGCGAGGTGTGCGGCATCGTTCTCGGGAACACCGTGCTCCTTCAGGCTTCCCATGAGTCCGCCCGCGGCAGCGCCGATAGCTCCGCCCATGATTCCCGCTGCAAGCGGACCGGCGGCCAGAATTGGGCCAATGCCGGGGATCGCGAGCGCGAGTATACCGCCTACGAATCCGGCAAAACCGCCGACGGCCGCACCCGTGCCGGCGTCGAAGGAGCCGACGGACTCGACGGGACCGATATTAGGAATGTCGTCGGAGGCGTCACGCGCGATAACGCTCATCTGATCGGTGGAAAAACCGCCGTTGCGAAGCGCCTCGACGGCGTGCTCCGCGGCGGCACGGCTCTGGAAGAGCCCAATGACGGTGTTTGTGGTTGCGGTAGACATCGCACCGTGGACGCACGGCGGCTGCCATTCGTGTCAGCCGCGCTGGAAAGCGTCGCGCAGCTTACGCCATGCGGTGGAGAGATCTTCGGGTATGACGCGGGTTTCGGCGACCGTGGTCATGAAATTGGCGTCACCGGTCCAGCGCGGCAGAACGTGCATATGGATGTGTCCCGCAACACCGGCTCCGGCACTTTCGCCGATATTCATGCCGAGGTTATAACCCGCCGGCTTGTATATTTGCCGGAGATGGCGCTGCGCAGTTCGAGTCAGGGCCATCATCTCGAGTGCCGTCTCTTCCGGTGCATCTTCGAGTGTGGCTACGTGCTGATAGGGCGCAACCATCAGGTGGCCACTGGTGTACGGGTAAAGATTGAGAAGCGCGAAATTCAGCTTGCCTCGCCAGACGATGAGATTTTCTTCGTCCTGATCAGACTGCGATTTCGCACAGAAGATGCATGCGTCGGAAGGTTCCGCTTTGCTGACGTAGCGATAGCGCCACGGGCTCCACAGCCGGTCCATTTTTTCGATTTCCGCTTTCTACCGGTGCAACGGTTTCCGCAAACCAGTGCCTGTTTCTGCGAACCAGCGCCTACAGCAGCGGGTCGTTGGAGGAGCCGCGGGGGAGCGACCGGGGTGGCTCGGGCTCCGGCGTGGCGGTGGATTCGTTGACCAGATCCTTGAGTTCTTTACTCGGTTTGAAGTACGGGATGCGTTTGGAAGGGACCTCCACCCGGGTGCCGGTTTTCGGATTGCGGCCGACGCGCGGCTGGCGCTGGCGAGTGCGGAAACTGCCGAATCCGCGAATTTCGATTTTGTCTCCCGAGCGAAGAGAGCGCACGATGGAGTCGAAAATAGCTTCGACGATCACTTCCGAATCTTTGCGAGTCATCTCGACGACGCGAGAAACTTCTTCGATCAGTTCGGCCTTGGTCACTGTAGTCGTCTCTGTGCTCCTGTATTAACTATAGGCTTCGGCCAGCTACTCGTCGGACCCTGTGTGTACGTTGAGCGCTTCATCCACTGTGGTGCTTGCCGCGACCGCCTGGCGACCATACTCACCGAGACGATCGCGTTCGGCCTGTTCGAGTGCTTCCCGGAGACTAAGACCGATTTTCTTATCATTTTCGTTCAATTTTATGATCTTAAAATCCGCTTCAAAGCCGATTGGGAGAGCGGGCTGCGCTTTGTCGCGCTCATTTCTGTCCGGGATCTCGGAGTTGTGACACAGGCCTTCGACGCCCGAGCGCAACTTCCACGAACACACCGAAATTGGAGGCTCGGCAAACCTTGCCCTGGACGATATCTCCGACCTGAGGAGGTACGGAAAAAGGTCTCCCACGCATCAGGCTGAAGTTGTTTGACGCCGAGAGACAGACGTCGGTTGTCGGGATCGATGTGCAGGACGACTGCCTGGACCAGCTGACCCTTCTTCAGCATCTCAGACGGGTGCCCGACCCGCTTAGTCCATGACAGATCCGAGATATGAACCAGGCCGTCGATTCCTTCTTCGATTTCGATGAAGGCACCGAAGTCTGTCAGCTTGCGAACGCGGCCTTCGACCACAGAGCCGATGCTGTAACGATCGGCGACGGTGGTCCACGGATCGGCTTCGAGCTGCTTCATGCCGAGCGACACGCGACGCTCTTTCGGCTTCACTTCGAGAACGACAGCTTCGACCTGATCGCCGACGTGCACGACCTTGGAGGGATGCTTCATGCGCCGGCTCCAGGTCATTTCGGAAATGTGGATGAGACCTTCGACCCCGGCTTCGAGCTCAACGAAGGCTCCGTAATCGGTGACACTGACGACGCGGCCGATTACGCGCAATCCCTTTGGATAGCGATCTTCGACTGTTTCCCATGGATTGGTTCGGAGCTGTTTAATTCCAAGAGAAATACGTTCTTTTTCGCGGTCGAATTTTAGTACCTTAACGCTGATTTCATCCCCAACGTGGATCATCTCAGAGGGATGCTGGATCCTGCCGAACGACATATCGCTGACATGCAGCAGACCATCGATGCCGCCGAGATCGATAAATGCCCCATAGTCGGTCAGGTTTTTTACCACGCCCTGCACGACATCGCCTTCGTGAATCGTTTCCAGCGCCTGCGATTTGCGTGCTGTTTCTTCTTCTTCAACAGCGAGCCTGCGGCTGACGACGACGTTGCCGCGCCGGCGATTCAGCTTGACGATTTTTACCGGAATGTCGGTGCCGACGAACTGATCGAGGTTGTAAATCGGACGCGCAGCGACCTGTGAGCCGGGCATGAACGCGGGCACGCCGACATCGACGGTGAGTCCGCCTTTGGTCTTCGCAGTCACACGCGAGAGAACCGTCAGGTTCTCTTTCATCGCGCGCTCGAGGTCATCCCAGACGCGAATCCGATGCGCTTTTTCGTAAGACAGGAGGACGTACCCTTCGGGGCGCTCCGCGGAGCGATCGATCATCACATCGATGACATCGCCGCGCTGTACGAGCACCTGTCCGTCGGGGGTGCGGAGTTGCTCGATGGGTACGAGACCTTCGGATTTATATCCGAAATCTACGATCGCTTCTTTGTCGGTGACGCTGAGGATCGTACCTTTGTAGACTTCTCCTTCAGACGGCGGCGCGAAGTGGCTGTAGTCATCCAGCAGCTGTGCGTAATCGCCCTCCTGACCGGGCGTTTGCACTTCTAGTTGACGATCGTCCTGGTTGTCAGGCATGGTGTCTCCGCTGGGCGGAAAATCAAGCAATTGCTGGTGGTTTATTTCCACTTACAAACCCTTGAAACCGCAATACTTCAGAACTATAGCGGACACCCATGCGGAAGTCAACAGGAGTGCATGCGGGCAAAGTCCCGTCCTCTGTTAGAGTTACATACAGGAATGCGCTTGTCGGAGAGTCTCTCATGTCTGGTTTTGACGTTGCTGGGGGGTACGTCGGTTAACGCGCAAGCTTTGGAGTCTTTGAATCAACAACTGCCGAAATCACTGCAGTTCAGCGGCGAGTACCGCGCCCGGTGGGAAGGCTTTGAAAATCGGAATTATTCGCCGGGTATTAATGATGATTATCTTTTAAGCCGCCTTCGCTTAAATCTAAGTTTCAAGCCGTCAGAACACTTACACTTTTTCGCGGAGGGTCAGGATTCGCATGTGCTCTGGAACAGCAGGATCGGCGACGTACCTCCTTATCAGGACTCGATCGACCTGCGGCTACTGTGGGCGGATCTTGGCAATACGGAGAAGGACCGTTTCGCACTGCGCGTCGGAAGACAGGAGATCAACATTGGTGAGGAACGGCTTGTCGGTTCGAGCAACTGGGGGAATACCGCGCGATCCTTCGATGCGGTTCGGCTGTACTGGAACTTCTTACCGAAAGCGCATGCGGAGGTGTTCGCCTCGTCGGTGGTCGTGCAGGTCGATGGCGAGTTCGACAAACATCGTCAAGGGGACAATCTGCACGGCGTGACCGCTGTGATCGAACGGGCGGGCCTTCGCTGGGAGCCCTTTGGTTTATGGCGTGTGTCACCGAGCGTACGCTCGGAGTCGGGTACATCGGGACACCTGGACTTCAAGACAATTGGAACGCGGCTGGCTGGCCATTTTGGCAAGCGAACGGATTTCGTTACCGAGATGGCGCTTCAGACGGGCAGCTGGGGTTCGGATTCACTCGGCTCATGGGGAGGACACTGGCGCGTGGTTCACAAGTTCTCCTCCGACTGGAGAATCCCCTCACTTCGCGTCGAGTACGATTACGCCACCGGCGACGCGAATCCGACGGACCGCCACCACGGAACCTTCGAGCTGCTGTATCCTACGCCGCACGACAAGCTGGGCCTGGCGGATCAGGTTGGCTGGAAGAACATACATCACGCCGGCGCGACTCTCGAATGGATCCTGTCGAAAGCAGTGACGGTACAAGTACGAGGTCATGAATGGTGGCTCGCGAGTGCTTACGACGCCGTTTATAACGCGGGTGGGACGCTGATTTCACGCGACCCGACGGGACAGTCCGGACGGCATGTGGGGGAGGAGATCGACGTTCAGGCTTTGACGAGCATTACGAAGCAATTCAAACTCGGCGGCGGTCTGGGTCACATCTTCCCGGGTGATTTCCTGCGGCACACTACTCCTGGAGTGAGCTACACGTTTCCTTACCTGATGACGACGGTGAGCTTTTAAAAAGCAGGCAGAAAACAAAAACCGAGGCCGATCGCGTTCAGCGACCGCCTCGGCAGGTTTTCAGCGGATGGGATAAGGGCCGGTTAGTCGGCGTTGTTTTCCGCGATGCGAGCCTGAGCTTCGGAGAGAACC
The DNA here is from genome assembly GCA_963794765.1 of Bryobacteraceae bacterium. Lineage (GTDB taxonomy): Bacteria > Acidobacteriota > Terriglobia > Bryobacterales > Bryobacteraceae > JAWXCM01. The sequence continues at coordinate 102,497 of CAWCGC010000036.1, forward strand.
TCGTCGCCGAGGATCTGGCATCCGATCTCGCGCATCACTTCGCCGGCCTCGTTGACTCTGCCAACCAGCTTGATCGCGGTGAGATGTCCCATGCGATATTCGCTCAGCGTGAGGCGACGGCATGCACGCATGCGGACGGGCCGCATCGTATAGTCTTTGCACGGCATGAGGATGTACGTCTCGTCGATGGCGAGCTCCTCATGAGTTTCAGCAGCCTCGGCGTAGATCATGGCACTGAGTCCGATCTGAACGAAGTTCACTCGGCGGCCATCGGTTTCCGGGAAGAGAGCCCAGAGCTCACGCTCGGTCTCGATGTAGTCGTCGAAGTTGAAAGTCGCCGGCAGCGGGAAGGCCGCGTTCGTCTCGATAAACGTGTACTCAGACACTGCAAAATCCTCCCGGACGGGTGTAGACCCTGCCGGGATACTACGACCGCCCCTGAACCCTGTTGATCGCTGAAATTCGATTTTGCGGTACCCCGGCATTTCAGTCAAGTAAATGCTACCGACTCTTATGCGGGGTCCGATTACCTTCATTCAGCAGAACTACTTAGTTCTTCTGTACTTACTGACGATGATTGAATGGTGCGGGGTGCGGAATTTCTTACAAAGCGTGGAAAAAAATCCTAAACGTTTCTTCATAAACATGTTGGACCGGAACTTGCAATGCTGGACGCGGGAGGCTACACGATGTCATTTACGATTTACATCATCGGCTACATCATTCTAATGGCCGGGCTTGCGTACGCGGCCCACATGGCGCATATTCCGCAGCACTGGATCGGTGTCGGTGTCGTGATTATGATTGGGCTGGGTATTATGACGGCCGTTTCGCGGACACGTCAACGCGATCCAAACTAGTCTTCAGCCGGCTGCTGTCTGCGGCAGTGTAAACGCATATTGCGGGTCCCGCGCTGCCGCGTGATCGATAATGACCTGAATGAAACCGAGAGCTGCCTTGGACAGACTCTTGTCCTTGCGATAAATGAGACCAAGCTGTCGAATCATCGGTTCAGGCGCAATCGATACGGCCGCGAGCTTTCCGTTTGCGATCTCTTCCCGACAGTGGGAACCGGCCAGAAACGACAGACCCAACCCGGCCATGACGAATTGCTTAATCATTTCGGTGGAGTCAAGTTCCATGGAGACGTTGAGATGGTCTTCCACCGGTTCGAGCCACTGATTGAGTCGGGCGCGGGTGGTTCCCGACTTGGGGAGTAGCAGCGGTTCGGTTCCCAAGTCTTCGCAAGACAGTGAGGTCCTGGACGCGAGCGGGTGTTTGGCAGGAAGGAGCACCCGAATCTCATCCGTGTGAATCCGGACCACCTGAAGCTTCTTGTCACTTGCCGGCAGCTGCGTGACCCCGAAATCTGCGAGGTTATCGAGCACTGCGGCTACCACCTTTACCCCGTATGAACGATCGACGTGCAGCTGGACGTTCGGAAACTGGCGCTTGAAATCGGAGAAGACCGCCGGGAGAACGTAGATGCAGGTAGCTTCGTTGGCGGCGATGATGATCTCGCCTCGCGGAACTCGATCGAGCTCATTGATCGTTTCCTGGGCGGTTCGACGGAGCTGAAGAATTTGGTCCGCGTACTCGGCGAAGATCTTGCCCGCGGTGGTTAGTGCGATCCGAGTTCCCAATCTTTCGAAGAGCGTGGTGTTCAGTTCCTGCTCGAGCTGACGAACCTGAGCGCTGATGGCCGGCTGTGTTCGGTAGCAGGTTTGCGCTGCCTTCGAAAAGCTTTTCAGCCGAACGATCTCGAGAAATGTATGGAGCTGATCGAGGTCCATCGCACCTTATACAGCAGGTAACCGCGTGAGGCTTAGACTTTGTCCATCATAGCATTGCATACAGCGGGCTCTTTTTACAGTGTAACGAAGATGATATAACGCAGTTTGATTGAACAGATTACGCGCGTTTTCGTGATCCCGCTTACCAAAGCTCGCCATAGCTGCAGAAGAATTCAGTCATCCGCAGAGTTATGTACAATCAGGCGGTATGTCGAAGAAGAAGGACAAGAAGGATAAGGCTGACTCGACCGGCAACATTGTGGACTACAAAGCCGAGGTGAAGCGTCTTCAGAAAGAGAATAAAGACCTCCGGTCCAGGCTTAAGAAGATCAGCCACATAGCGCAGGATGTTCCTGAGGCCGACGTCCTTGTGATTCCGGATTTGCTGGAAGAGGAAACTGCGGACGTGGATCACGACTCCAGTAGCCTTCTGGTTACTCAGGGGTAATATCCCCGAGTGTCGCCCGGTGAGATACTTTAGGGATCTTGTCGGAGCAGTACGCGACCTCGAGACAGCCCGAGCGTGAGCGATGGCTTAGGGTCAAGGACATCCTTGCAAGCGCACTCGAACTCCCGGAAACGGAGCGCGGCGCCATGCTGGACCTGGCCTGCGGCAGCGACCGTGAGTTGCGAGCCGAACTCGATGCTCTGATTGCGTTTAGCGAAGACGACGAAGCCGGCTTCATTGACACCCCTGCGATCGCTCAGGGTATTGCACTGATCGACAGCACAGACGCGCAGTCGATGATCGGCCGCGTACTCGGGCACTATCGAATCGTCGAATTCATTGGCGACGGTGGCACCGGCTCGGTATACCGTGCGGTAGCTGACGATGTCGGGTATGAACGCAGCGTCGCGATAAAGATTCTCAAGCGCGGGTTGAATTCGGGTTCGGTGCTGCGCCGGTTCCGGGACGAGGGCCGGATTCTTTCGCGGCTCGATCACCCAAACATTGCCAGGTTCTACGAAGCCGGCCTCGCGGACGAGGGCAGATCATATTTCGTAATGGAGTTCCTTGAAGGAACTCCGATGCACACATACTGTCGTGAGAACGAGCTGAGCGTTCGGGAACGCATCGAGCTGTTTCTTCCGGTGTGTGCGGCGGTTGAGTACTCGCATCGCAATCTGGTGATCCACCGCGATCTGAAAGCTAGTAATGTGCTGGTCGGGAGGTCAGGCGTTCCGAAGCTCCTTGACTTCGGAATTGCCAAACTGCTTGACCGAACGATGACGGGCGCCGAAGCGGACCACACGGGCGTGGCGGATCAGATGATGACGCCGGATTACGCGAGTCCAGAGCAGATTGTGGGCGAGCCGATCACAACTGCGGTAGACGTTTACTCGCTCGGTGTCCTTCTATATGAGCTGCTGGCAGACAGACGGCCGCTCCACCTCGCGGGTTTGCCGATTGGAGAAATGGCTCGTGTCGTCGAGACCTCTGCACTCCAGAAGCCCAGCCTGATTGCTCCGGTGGCGCGGCGCTCCGAACTAGCCGGGGATCTCGATACGATTCTGCTGAAGGCGCTGCACCGGATACCTGAGCGACGGTATACATCGCCGGCGCATTTGGCAGATGACCTTCGGCGGCATCTCGACGGTGAGCCTGTGCTGGCTCGGCCCGACAGTGCCGGATATCGAATCGGCAAGTTCGTCTCACGTAACAGGACTGGAGTACTGGTATCCGCACTTGGGACGATCGCGCTGCTTGCGGGTGGTTCGATCGCAGTCTGGCAAAGCGCGGCGGCTTCCATGAAGGAAGAGCAGGTTCGGCGAAGGTCGTCCGACGTTCGAGAGCTGGTGTCAGGGCTTCTCAATGAAGTTGATGCTTCGCTGGAAGCTTTGCCGGGGGCTACGGTAGCTCGTGAAATTCTGGCCCGACGGGTACTGCGGTATCTCGATGGGCTGTCGCGTGACCAGGTGAAGGACTCGGGACTGGAACGGGAAGTAGCCTCGGCTTATGACCGCCTCGGTGACATCCTGGGCGGGTCTCGAGCCTCAAATCTGGGTGATGCCGCAGGCGGGCTGGATTGTTACCGAAAATCGCTGGGAATTCTCGAAAGAATTTCGGCGCAACAGCCTGGGAACTTTTCAGCGCTCCGAGATACGGCGCGGGCGCATACGAAGGTCAGTGATCTGCTTGCTATCACGGGCAAGTTACAGGAAGCACTGGAAGAGGATCAGAAGGCGCTGGCGATTTACACCGCCTGGGTCACTGCCACTCCGTCCGATCCAATTGCGCGCCGGGGAATGGCAACCGGTCTTCAGGAGCTTGCGGGCGACCTCGACCGCGCAGGACGTTTTGAAGAAGCGCTGGCGGGCCGGCGCAAAGTGCTGTCGATCTTTGAGGAACTGAATGCCTCGGCGGCGAAGCCCGATCCATCGCTGCTACTGCAACTGGCGCTGGCTTACAAGCGGCTTGGGCGAAGTCTGGTTCACGTCGGCCGGCCGGGTCAGGCGGTTCCGATGTTCGAGGCGGCAATCAAAATCGAGAGACCGCAAGTGCACACGAGTCCGCTGGCTACAAATATTCGGTCAGCGCTGGCCTTTTCGCTGACGGATCTTGGAGTAGCTCTGCGGCAGGCCGGTAAGCCGCAAAAAGCGGTACCGCCGATTACGGAAGGTCTGACGGTGCGAGAGGAACTGGCCAAGGCTGATCCGAAAGACTGGCGGGCCGCGAACCTGCTTGCCGCGTCTCGCTACAACCTTGGGCTTACGCTTCT
>CAWCGC010000037.1:0-83808 GCA_963794765.1 Bryobacteraceae bacterium
TTCAGCGCTCATCACTGCCGTTCCAAGTATCTGAGCTTCCTCGCGATTTGCTCGCAAAGCGAACCGCACATGATGATGTACGTGAAGCCGACGAGTCGCGCCAAACGGTTCTAATGATTGTGGTCGAAAACGTGCAGAACCGAGCGCTTCGGATCTAACGTTTAGCTCGTCGCGCCCCATTCCGGCTTTGGATTGCGCCGCACGAAGAAGAGAGAGAAAAAGCTGGGTGACGCGATCCCTCGCTGTGCTTTGCTTAAAAAGGGGATTCCTCTTATAGTCGGAGGCGTAGAACAGGTATGGCCATGATGCATCGCGTTGAACTTCCCGATCACGTTTACCAGATTGCCGAGCGCGCCGCTCGCCGGGAAGGAATTACCCCCGCAGAGTGGATTGCTGCGACCGTCTCTCGTGCCGCGGCTCCAGTTCTGGCCGACGAAGTGCCCGGCGAACGTCCGCTTAACGAAGTCCTTCAGGGTCTCGTGGGCGTTGTTGATAGTAAGACCGATCCACGTCACGAGCCGCGCCGAACCGCAGTCGGCGACATAATCTCCGAGAAGTTCAGGAAGCAGGGTATCGGATTAAAACGGCATGGCGACTCTGACTGACACGGGGCCGCTCGTAGCACTAATCGATCGCGGTGAAGAGCGTCACGGCGAATGCGCGGACCTCCTCCAAACGCTCACGGCGCCGCTCGTAACCACGTGGCCATGCGTGACGGAGGCGATGCATCTTCTCGAATACTCAGGCGGTTGGCGATACGAGAAAGCACTCTGGACGCTCATCGAAACCGGTGCACAACCGATTCATCCCCTGACAGAACAGGAAACTTCCCGGATGGCAGCCCTCATGGAGAAGTATCAGGACACACCCATGGACTTAGCCGATGCCTCCCTTATAGCGACCGCTGAAACGCGCAAGCTCCGGCGTGTTTTTACCCTCGATAGTGACTTCCGCGTATACCGCGCGAATGATAAAGACCATTCGAGGTCATTCCGTAAGGGTTTGTGGCGCCAGGATTCGACATCCAGAAGGCGCTCGGGGCCGAACATCCCGATACGCTCACATCCATCAATAACCTGGGGTTTTGCCGGACGGATACAGGGACGGGAAGAATTCCTTGCCGGATTTCAGGATTGCTGCGACAACGCAAGAATTCATCAGTTCTGTGACTATGATCATCGAGTCGATGTAGCCGGTGATACGGGTGTTCCAGAACCAAGGCCGTGCGTGGATTGCCGTCTGGCGGACAATGCTCGATATGGACGAAGAGGCCGCTTAACTTTCGAAAACACATCGCTTACGGGTACCCTCAGCTGTCGTTGAATCCTTAGCGTGCTTTAGATTCCAAATCGTGTCTTTCTCCTCCGATGGCAACCAGGGCCGATACATCCGTCCCAAAGAAATTTCTGGCGCCGGGGATGAGGGGCCACAGAGCAGTAACGTAGTAAAGGGCGCCAATTGCACACGCCGCACGCCTCCTGCTTGGCACATTACGGTTGCGGACATAACGACGCTTCGGTGATCCCCGCGGGATGCGCTGAGGACAGTGGAAGCCCGGTGGCCGCCGTCGCGGCAATCGACGCTGCCTCACGTTGCGAGAGATTCGCAGGCCAAAGAAGCGACTATTCATAAGAACTCGGGTAACGCTCTCGCCTTGCGCTGTAGAACTCCTCGACCGCGCGCTTCGGAATCCATGTTTCGACTCTTTTGATGTGCGCGTCCAATGCCCCTTCTGCTTGTGCAAGGACGCCAGTCAATATCTTGGGTTCTGAAGGAAAGCCGCCGAGTTCCCTGGCGTGCTCCTGAGGGGCGTCCTTCATGGCATGGATCTTCTCCAGCGCAGCCTGGGGACCCGCAGGAAGGACCCTGATCAACAGGGCTTCGGAAAGCAGGTCCCAGAAGGTAGGTCTACGATCGACGGTCCCGAACATGAGGATATCGCGGGCGAACTCCGTGATCGCCTGCGGCGGCGGCGATTCCGTTCTCTTCGGAGGCGTTTTGGTACGAGCCATACTTTCACCAGGCGGTCAAAATGGGGCGAGCATAGGCCGAATGGAGCTTACGGGAATCGGACCGAAATACGCGCTATCAAAGCTGCGTGGATGGTACGAAGAGGCCACCCAGACGGTATTTGGTTGGAGCCGATAGCGCCCGAACGTCCACGCTATAAGCGAACGGCCACGAGTGTCCGCTCGGAGAGGCGCCGTGTTCGGCAGCCATTTGCCGTTTACTGCAATTCGCTGCCCTGAGAGGTCCACCGTGTCACCGGCCTGCGCGTCGATCGGTTTCATCACCACCCCTGAGAACGATTCTGACGAAATCCTCATTCAGGTCGTGATGTTCGGCTCGAACTGTCTGGGCGACAACCGCATTGACTCATTCTCCGTTCGATGGATTTTGAGTCTTAATCTCGTGTCGTCAAAAATGGCGGCAAGTCCACTCGCAGCGAGTGCAACAAGATTAAAGTCTTCCTCAACCTGTTTCTGGGCAACAGAACCCAAACAGGCAGAGAGAACGCAGCAAGACCAGAGAAGAGGCGACCAAGCCAACCAACCGGACGTTTGCAATCCGATCAGAACTTCAGGCGCTCCTTTTCCTCAACCAGCTTTCGACCACGCGATTTGCCAGCGCCGTGATGGAGCAGCCGCGTTCGCGCGCCGCAGCTCGTAATGCTGTGTCGGCATCGCGCGAGACTACTGCCGTCAGGCCCGGTACAGCTCGCGCCGCGCGAACCTCCTCAACCGTCAACGACCTCAAATCCGCCGAGCGCAACGCCTCGTCGATATACCGCGACAGATCGCCGTGATAGCGCGTCAACGAACGCAGCCGGTCGTTTGCCTCCGCATTCAGCCTTAAGAACAACCGCACCTTCCGCTCCTTCGATTTCTTTCCCTTTGAATGCCCCTTCTTCATCGGCCATACAGCGCGGCCGAGGTCCGGCGACGAAGACCGCGGTCGCCCGGCGCCAACGGCTGCGGGTCGGCCTGCAGGGGATCATACGGCACCTCGAACAGAATGTCCCGATTCACTCGCACCGTGAACTTGTACCCCACTGGCACCTTTACCGTCGGCTGGACGTTAAGGTTGCGACGCGTAATCATCGCTCCCGTCTGGCTCATCTCGCGCCCAACAGCCGCGCTTGCAGTATCCGAAGCGCTCGGGTACATCAGTCCGCCATTCCCGTAAGTCCGTCGCTGACTCAGATCGAATGCCACCGTGAACATACTGGTCAGTGCCGCAAATCCGAACAGTCGTTTGTAGTGGCGATCCACTTTATCTCGGAGACCGGCATTGCCGTGCGAGTCCAGCCCGACCATGCCGTTGATGTCCACCGACGAGGCGTCCGGGTAGATGATCCGGTCCCACACGACTTGCACGCCGTCCTGTCCATAGGCAACGCGTGAATCGTAGCGTCCGATCAGACGCGAGCCTTGTGGAATGAGCAAAAATCGCCCCGTCGCCGTGTCGTACACGTTCGACATGACCAGCGCCTTCAATTCGCCAGGCAGATCCGAATTGAGGCTCTGCTCGAGAACCGCCGGGATCTCCCAGCCGGCCTTGATCTCGTACGAGCTGAGCTGCGCACTTCGCGTCGAGCGCAGGTAATCGTCGGTCTTTTGAGACCGCGCAGCGGTGAGGAACGCTTCCTTCCGCGTCTGCATGTTCTGTCCGTCGTAATCCGTGTCGCCACCCGAGGACCCCATTGAGGAAAAAGCCTTCTGCAATGCGGCTCCCGGTCCAGCGTCCGATCCGCTTCCACGTAAGGCGCCAGCTACGGCCGCAATCTGCGACACGTCGTCCGGTGGACCTCCGCTCGGCCGGGTGAACGACCCGCTGGGGACTGAAAGGCCGCCGTTGCTGGATCGGATACCGGTCGGCGCCAGCATGGCTTCGCGTTCCCGCTGGAAAGCCGCTTCCCGGCGCTGTTCCTCTCCGCTGGGCTGTGGCGGGGAAGGTGGAACCGCGTAATGCGAAGCGGGCGGTTGTCGGACGACGACGCGATCCTGCACGGGTGCGACGGTGCAACTTTGACCGGTTTGCGGATCGAACCGATATAGCTGACCGGTTCGCGGGTCATACCCGCAGCCAGTCGGGGCCGACGCGGGTCGGGTGGTCACGGCAGAGGCAGGGACGGAGCCCGCTGGCTGCAGCTGGTTTGTGCTCTCGTTTCGCGCTGCCGGAGTCTCCGGTACCGGGATGGCCTGAATGAACTCGCGGCCTGCTGTAGTCGCGGGTGCAACCCCCTTTGGCAATCCGGCATCTCGAGCAGCGGCGTCGACGCGCTGCTGCCTTCGGTAGCCACCATATGCGAACGCAAACAGCAACCCAACTACGACCACACCGATAGCCAGTCCAGCACGCTTGCTGACATGCACCGTCTTCGGCGGTTTGGGATGCAACTCCAGTCCGGCCGGAGCGTCGATCGGCGGCACAGCCGCGGACTCCTGATTCGACTTATCCTTTGGGTTCACGGCTGATCTCCACCTTCTGGGCCTTCTTGCCGGAGCCGAGCACCAGGCGCGCCCGGTCGAACAGCCGATCCACGATGTACGTCTGCTCGCGTACCCGGTAGTTCGTCATCTCACCCTTGCCGTCCGCACCGATTACGACCAAAGCCGGAGCCTCCCGGTTCTGCATCTCGGGGTTCATCTGGATGTAGGTCTTCGCGCCATCGTCGTACACCCGCCGCGGCCGGATGTGTTCGTTCCCGCCACTTACGCTGTAGCCAAAATTGAGTTTGTCGGCGGTGATCATCGCCGGCAGGAGCTGCGCGTCGCGCTTCGTTTCCCGCTCTTGCGCGCGCTGATCAACCAAGTGCTGCTGCCACTTCTGAGTGTTCTCTTCTTCGGGATAACGGAAAGCTACGCGGGCAACGTACTCCTGCGACTTCGAAACGAGTCGAAGATAGTAAGCGCGCCGATCCGTGGTGATCAGCAGGTTTGTGTCGAGCCCCGTCTCTTGCGGCTTGAGCACGATCATTTGTGTCGCTTGCTCGCCATTTCCGTACATGCCGGGCGAGATGTTCCACCGGACCGAATCGCCGATCTGCGGCTCACCGACGATCTTTTCGCCGGCTTGCAGTTCAACGATGCAGACTCGGAGTGGAGCACAGACAACGACCGGCAGACCTGCACCGAACGCGTACAGGATGCGGCCGTCGGGACCCGCAGCCGGGGCGTTCTGCCCGCCACGCCATGTTTCGCTCATACGCACCGCCTCCAGCGCCGTGGGCGTCAGTTGCACATCGGAGCGCGGCGCAACTTCCGGCGATTTCGGCCCCATGAAGTCGGTTCGCGCGAAAACGGGTTTGACGTCCGCAGGTACCCCGGGCACCTCGGCCCCCTCGAGCGCGCTGAGCTGGGCATTGAAGTCGTACTGCTGTAAGACTGGCAGCACTTGGGTTGGCTGATGCTTTCCGGGTGGAGGCGTTCGCTTCGCAGCAACGGGCGGTTTGCTATCGCCCGGGCGGCCCGGGGAAGTCTGTCCTGCCGAAATGCACGCGCTCAACAACAGAGCGGCAATTCCGTATCGCGTTTGCATAGTAGTGCTCCTCTTCTACAGAACTCGTGACCAGCTCGTTTGCGTGACGTAGAGTCCGAGCGGATTCTTGCGCGCGGTTGCTTCGTCCGTCGGTGGGCTCAGGGCGATGCTGAATGAGCCCTTCCAGTGATCCGTAGCCTTCACCGTGCCGTAAAGATCCCGCGTCGTCTCCATCCACTCAAGCTCGTATGTACGGTCGCTCGTCGGCAGAACGGACCTTACCTCAACGGCAACAGTGTCGGTCTGAGCCCGTTTGAACGGCGGGTCATTCCGGTAGAACTCGCTAATGAAGGTCTGCGCGTGACTGCCGCTCGCAATGTGCGCGTAAACGCGGTCGATGGCCTTGCGTTGTGCAACCGGGTCGGTCGTCACCAGCCGGAGGTTTTCGACCCAGTTCAGGATCTCCGCACGCTTGAGGCGGTCATCGGCGGCGGAGGCCTGCTCAGCCATACCGGATGCGACTGGCCGTCCAAGGCTGTCCATGAGGATGACGAACGGAATGACACGAGACCGAGCCGAGAGCCATACGACGCCGACACTCGCGACCAGGGCAACCAGGCCGGACAACAGGGCCATGGTGCGCCAGTTCCGGGCGCGGCTGATCAAGTCCCCGTAACGCTCGTCCCACTCGCGCCGGGCGACGAGGTACGGGTTGTGCTCAATGATTGCGACTGGGCTCGCGTTATCGCAGCGGGCCTTCCTCAATGTGAATCCCATTCAGGACCTCCTCAATTTCCGTTAGTCGTGATGGTCGATCGGCATCCGGGGCGGGGGAGTATGTGGTGCCGCGTCGGACGGCAGCCCTCCGAGTTGGTTGCGCAGTCCTCTCAGCCGAGTTGCCGCGCCCGATAACGCGTGGTCTGCTTTGCGTGCGGCGGAGCTGATCGTCTCCGCACGGCCACTCGCCACCGGCGCTTGCTGGTCTGTGCTCCCGCCGCTGTGCACCGAGTTCACGTCCGATGCCGCGCTGTGCGGCGTCTGACCGGCAGACCCTTCGTTTCCATTCGGCGGAGAGGCTGGTCGGCTATTGCCGCTCGCACCGGCAGAAGTGCTTTCAATTGTTCGTGCAACCGCTCCGGTATTGGCAAACCGACCAACGATTCGAGGCGCGGACGAGGACAACGCTTGACTCGAAGCCGCGTCATCACTCGCGCTGGAACGCACGGGCATGGACGGCGGAGGCACGTACGGCGCGCCGTTGCTTCGGACCTGCACGGAAGCTGAAGTGAAACCGCCTGCGGGGTGCTCGGTCTCGAACCCCGAGCCCGTAAGGCCGTCGCCGCCAACCGACGAGAGCGCCGATCGCACTGACGCTTCACCGCTGCTGTGATGATTCGAAGTGGCGGAACCACCAGAACCGTTCCGGGATGTCGATCTACCGTTCGAAGCCAAGGAGCCGACCAATTCTGCCGCCGCGCCGCCAGATGAACCACCGTTGAACGGCGGCGGATCGGGTTGCCGCGGACGGCCGTTCGACGATGACCCTGAAGGTGGCGAAGTAGGCGGTACGGTTCCACCACCGCTGCCGTTGGAACTGCCCGAGATTCGCGACGCCGAGCCCACGCTCATTACGCTGGAACTGGTGCTTGATCCGCTCGCACCAGCTCCGGCCGCCGAACTGACGCCGCCCAATGCCGCAGCGCCACGCGCGGCGAGTGCCGCGCCGCCAGCGGCAACCGTGGCAATTGCAGCAGTCCCGGCCACAACCCCTGTTCCGGTCGAGAGTACGTCGCCGCCCGTCAAAGCCGGTGAGCCCCCGAGGACCGCGGAGAACAGCTTGGGGATCTGCCAACAGAGGGTTAGGAAAATCAGCGCAGCGCCCATCACCTCGAACGCATCCATCGCCGGTGTTGTGGAATTTGCGACCGCTTGCGCATCTGGTATCCACTGCAAAGAGATGTTCATCCCGACGCCGATCAGCAGATACAAGAGCATGATCTTCACCCCATTCGATACGCCGAGACCGATGTACCGCTCTACGTACGGTGCCGTCCACCTTGAGCCGCCAAACCCGAGGAAGATCACGCCAGCAGCGACGATGATGTAGCTCTCGACCATTGCCACGACGAACTGGATCGTCACGCCGATGAAGGCAAGGACCGTAAGGGCCGCGGCGACCACGCAGGCGAGAGATGTACCGGGATTCTTCAAGAACGCCGAGGAACTAGCACCGTCCATGAGTGCGCCCGCGATGTTCAAACCGCGCATAAAAACATCACTTGGGCTCATAGGGCCACTTCCGGACGCCTGTTGTCCGAGGATGTTGAAGCTGTCGACGATTGTGGGAATCCAGTTCCGTCCGTTGATAAGCAGCGCGTAGAACGCTCCGATCCACATGACCTTCCGAATCAGAGCCGCGGCCCAGGATTGAAGATCCGTCTTCTCAAGGACCATGAGCGCGGAGCTCCACGTGAACTCGATCAGAGCGAGCCAGAAGAACAGGTTGTTCGCATACGGCCAGACGTTCGTCATCCAAGTAATCCGCTCATTACGGTACTGGTTCAACATCTGACTGGGAGCTTGCTGACCGAAAGCGGTCGGCACGAATATTAGGCATGCGATGCACACCAATGCCGCTATGACATACGGTTGTCGCCACCTTCGAGATGTATTCGGGCACATAGACACACTTTTCCTGCTGGCTCTGAAAAGCCTTTTAACGAGCTACTGAAGATTGCTCTGTATTCCGGGGCGCTCTATTTCCAGCCTGGCTCGAATGTCTGCCCGTCGCCCTTTCTCAGCGGCATTTTCGGAGCATACATCACGGCGCTCTGGGCGGCTGTGCACAAACGTCCCTCGGTGCTATCGAGCCACTTGGCATCAGCGCTTTGAGCGGCAGGTTTGCACATGTTGTCCAGATCGACAGCCAAATCCCGGTGTTTGCGTAGCCAATCTTCAACCGCAGGCCGTGAAGCGTTTGCCAAGTCACCAGCGCCAGCCGCTTTGGCCTTTTCCACAATGGGGCTGGACGGTTCCTGGGGCTTAGGAGTACATCCAACCATAGCCAAGACCGGCAACACGATCATCAGCGCCCTCATCCTTCTATCATCGGAGATCATCTCCACCCCGGCTGAAACGTTTGACCGTCCGACGCGGCCGGCGTCCAGTTAAAGAACCGCTCAGTCGCAGCCTCTTCAGCTGCTTGCTGCTGAATCACCGTTGCCTGAAACGCCTGCTTGCTCGACATGTCTGCAAGCATCAGCTCGCGCAGCTTCATCAGTTGCTGAACCTGCTGTTCGCTGACTTGCCCTAAAACCTGCAGCGCCTGCATACGACCGTCAGAGCTTTGTGCCATGCTCCGCAGTCCGTTGAGCACGGCCTGCTCGTTCTGCAGCTGCTGGCCTTGCAGGCCCGCCGCTCGCAATGCACCGAGCGTGGTGTCGAGCGACGTTTGCGACCAGGTCTTGTAATTCGGGTAGTAGGCGCGGGCGTTGTAGCCGTAACCCGTGTACGTTTGCCGAAAGATCTGATCGAGGTTGCCGAGCGAGTAAGCCAGCGCCCGGCCGCCCTGCACAATGGCTGCGAGCGCGTTGATGTCGGCGGAGATGGGACCGAAGACCTGGTTCGGCAGGTTCTTCACGTTTCGCACCATGTCCTCGTACATCTTGATTTCGTTCGCGAGTTGCTCGCCCTGGCGGATGTACTCCATGACGAGCTGCCCGTGGTTCAGCAGTTGCGTGAACTCGGTCGCGAACGCGCCGGCTTCCGCCGGCTGCGGAGTACTCGACCGACAACGCAAACAGGACCAAAACAATCACGCTGTTGCGCACAGATACTCCTCCTCTCTCGGGTGGCACGCTGTTCGAGCGCGCCGAAATACTCCGCCCAACCCTGCAACCCTTTCAGCCGCAGCCATTCCGCGCGCCAGGTATCCGGGAATCGGTCCATCACGCTTTCCACCAATCTGCCGTTCTTCACGGCCATTGACGCCGACCCACGACAGCGCGACCTTGCCGACGCCGAGATCGACCAGGCGGCGGCCGAGCTTGCTGACCACGTAATAGTGCTGCTTCGGAACGCTGACCTGCAGGATTTCCAGTTCGCGTTCGTTCAGACCGACCCGCGTCGTAGAACTCGCGTGAGCCGGGATTCTTCGCTTCCGCATTCGGCAGCAGGATCTTCGTCGGGCAGTTTTCGAGCACGACGTCCGCAATATCGGAGTTCGCGATATCGCTGATCTGCTGCGTCGCCATGACAACGACGGCGTTCTTCCGACGCATCGTCTTGAGCCAGTCCTTCAGGCGGACTGCGGAACAGCTCGTGTTGCAGGTACGACCATGCTTCATCGAGCAGAATCAGCGTGGGCGAGCCATCGAGCCGCTGCTCGATCCGGCGGAACAGGTAGAGCAGGACCGGGATGACCGCCTTGTCATCCAGCTGCAGCAGGTTCTCGGTTTCAAAGCGAAAGAAACCGGCCGTCGCCGAGCATCGTCGTAGTCCGCATCCAGCAGCGAGCCCAGCGGCCCCATGACGGTGAAGTGCTGCAGGGCATCGCGGATCTCGGTGTCCTGCACGTTGCGCTGACAATTCCGTGAGGGTGCGGGTGGGCGAGAACTGAAGTCGGAGCACGGCTTCCGCGACCGCGTTGCGATGCCGCGGCGCGAACTTCAGACCGTTCAGCTCGCACAGGACTTCGATCCATCCCACGGCCCACGTCAGGTCCGCATCGTCATCGATGTCGCGCAGCGGGCAAAAAGCGAGATCCGTCTTCGGACCGGCCAGATCGTAGAACTCGCCGCCCGCCGCTTCGGTGAGCATCCAGATCGAGTAGCCACGATCAAATGCAAAGACCTGCGCCCGCGGATACCGGAACCACTGAGCCGCGATCAGACCGAGGGCAGTCGATTTGCCGGCCCCGGAGGGCCCGACGATCAGCGTGTGCCCGAGGTCGGAGACATGCAGATTGAACCGGAACGGCGTGGCGCCGCTCGTTGCCGCGATACAGCAGGGGCGGGCTGTGCTTCGGCATCAGCGCGCTCGGGTTTTCGCGCAGGCCGGCCCACACGGACGTGATGGGCAGCATGTCGGCCAGATTGAGCGTGTGCAGCAGGACCCGGCGAACATTCGAGTAGCCGTCGCCCGGCAGAGATCCGCGCCAGGCCTCGACTGCGTTGACGTCTTCGACCCGGCAGGAGAAGCCGAGGTTCTGGATCGTCTTCATCACCAGGCGCGTGTTCTCGTACAGCCGATTGCGGGTCATCATCGAGGCAAATGATGTTGGCGCAGTACTGGCAGAACTGAACGTCGCCGGCCGCTGCCACGCCCATGGCTTCTTCGGCATCCGCGGCCATATCCTGGGCGTGCATGTTGACCGCGCCCGGTGTGGGTCTTGAAGAATCTGGTCCTTCCACCCGCGGATCTTCGAGCGCCACTTCTTCCGGTGCTTGTCGAGCAGCGCGCGAGCCTCTTCGGGGTCAATCAGCAGCGCCCGAGTGTTCCAGCGGTATTCGATCGGCAACTGATCGAGTTCGCGCAGGATGCCGGGCGAACTCATCCGCGGGAATCCGTCGATCGCGATGACGCGGATGTGCTTGCGGCCGATGCGCGGCTCCATCCCGCCGTAGAAGTCCTCGCACGCGAGAAGCTCGTTCAGGTAGCACGGAATCTCGGGCAGGGCGAACGGATGATCAACGCCGCTGATCGCAGCGTCGGAGATATCGCAACAGGCGGTCATGGACGTGCTCCTCCCCGAAATCGTCGGTGACGGTCACCCGCTTCAGCCGCTCTGTCTGGAACAACGGTCCAGAAGACGTTCTCGAACATGTCCACCTTGTTGCGAAACCGTTCGAGGTGCTGGGCTGCGGTCTTCGCGCTGTCGTAAGCTCCGCGGCCTTCAAACAGCCAGCCTTTTGCACGCTCCTCCACCTCGGGCGGCGGCAGGTAGGTGAGCGTCAGAAAGTACTCGGATTCAAAGTGCGCGCCCTCCGCCATGAACTGCTGGCGGCGCTCATCGTCAATCAGCTTGCTGACCGGATCGGGAAACGCGCCGTGTTCCGGATAGCCAGGCGCGCGCGACCGGATGGCGTCGCATTGCACCATCCACCCGGACCCGAGGCGCAGGACGTGATTCAGTCGCGCGCTCAGGGCGTCCATCTCGGCCGCGGCGGCCGACATCATGTCCGGACCGCGATATGACCAGCCGGCGAGCAGCGAGCCGTCCTGCTGTAAAAGAATGCCGTCGTCGATAAGCGCGTACGGCAGCAGGAGATCGGCCAGGCCCCGCGGTTTTGTCCGATGTTCATCTCGGCGCATTCGCTTTCGTTCCCCCTTTCCACAAGCCTGTGTGCGCGGGTGCGGAACCCCGCACAGGATTCGTTATTTCCACCTGCTCGGCGGTTGCAGACACGTTGTGAACAAGCCGCTCTTTGCCGGATAGAACGTCCTGTAGCGGATGTGCCGCATGTAGATTTGCCGCATCATAGGGTCGGCCTTCCCCATCCGCTGAAACACAGCGACAGACGCAGACCCAAAAGCCGACGCTCAGCACCACGCCCCACAGACTGGCCAGGCTGAATGCCAGGCTTACCGCCACAAGCATTGCGAGCAGGACCAGTTCGCGATCACCGCCGAGGATTTGGTTCGGGCGGTTCGCGCTTTGGTGAATGGTGACCTCGCGAGGCTTGTCGGCCGTCATGGTCTACACCACAGCCGCATTGACGCCGAAGGCCGTAGACAAGCATCGGCGCGGCAAACACCAACACCGAGACGACGAGGCCGATCATGCAGGCGCGGCGGCCGAACTCGGTCAGTTCGCCGCCCCACAGCATCGTGCCGCCGGCGATGGCGATGCCGATCAGCCCAATGGCATACGCAACCGGGCCGGTGAGCGAGGTGGCGATGGTTTGCATTGGCGCTTCCCACGGAAGCTGGCCCGCAGCAGCTCCATGCAGGCGCAGGCTGAAGGCAAGGGTGACGGTTGCAAGAACGCCGAGGCGGGAGTGAAGACTCAGCGATTGAATTACACGGGTTTTATCCACGGCTGACCCTCCCAATCACGAATCACACGATAGCCGCGTTGACGCCGAACGCCGTAGAAAGCATCGGCGCAGCAAACACCAATACCGAGACGACCAGGCCGATCATGCAGGCGCGACGGCCGAACTCAGTCAGCTCGCCACCCCACAGCATCGTGCCCCCGGCGATGGCAATGCCGATCAGCCCAATGGCATAGGCAACCGGGCCGGTGAGCGACGTCGCGATGGTCTGCATCGGCCGCTCCCAGGGGAGTTGGCCGGCGGCGGCCCCGTGAAGGCGCAGGCTGAAGGCCCATGCGATGGTAATGAGTGCCGCGACTTTGGTTCGCAGGGACGCGGCGGAGTTGTTGTGAACGAGACGCATCTGTTTCAAACCTCCAGAGTTGAATTGCATGGCTGCTAGACGTGCTCGGCCACGTACCTGCCGTCGGAGTACCCGGTAACGAGCAAGACTTCGCGGACTTTGCGGCCCGCTGCAAGGTCCGGTTCTTCGTCGACGAAGATGACCAGATCAACGGCTTCTGCGATGAGGGTCTGCTGCGGCGCAGACGTCGCTTCGGCGACGAGGCTTTCGAGGCGAATCAGCCCGCTCATGGCGTCGTTGGCGTGAACCGTGGCCATCCCGCCAGGGTGGCCGGTGTTCCACGCTTTCAAAAGCGTGTGCGCCTCGGCGCCGCGCACCTCGCCGACGACAATGCGCGTCGGCTTCAGACGCATACAGGCACGAAGGCAATCGAGCATTGATCACGTTCCCGACCGCCCGCAGGTCGAGGTAGTTCTTAACGGCGCACTGCAACTCGATCGTGTCCTCGATCGTGATGACCCTGTCATTGGGCGTGAGCTGCGCGAGCGCATCGAGGCACGCGTTCACGAACGTTGTTTTGCCGCTGCCTGTCGAGCCGACGACCAGGATGTTCTTTCTCGCACGTACAGCGGCGCGGATAATTTCGGCGTGATTGACGCCGCGTACGGAGCTCGCGAAATCGTGACGCCGGCGAAGCCGATTGGTCGGATCGTCCCTGGTCGTCAGAATCCCGCTCTGTTCGTATTCGTCGAGCGTGAAAATCTTGCGGGGCCGCAGCCGGATTGCAAACACCGGACTGCGCACGACGGGTGAGACGATCCCCTCGAAGCGGCTGCCGTCAATCGGCAGTTCAGTCTCGAGGATCGGGTTTTGGTGATTGAGAATCGTGCCACGCCAGGCCGCAATCGTGCTGAGCGCACTCGAGGCAAGGGTGGGCGCCATCTCACCGATGCGCGTAAACCCCTCGCCCATGCGCTTGATCCACAGTGAGGTGTCCGGGTTGAGCAGGATGTCCTCGGTCCGTGGATCCTCAAGAAGTCCGAGAATCTGTTCGCCGAGCTCGCGCGTGAGCTTCAATTGCATGCGCTGCTGGTGCTCGTCCTGCGACGAGCGGGACAAACATTCCGGCATTTTTCCGTTCACGCGTTCTTTCACAAGAATTTGTGCGCGGCCGTTCAGCGAAACCTCAGGTGCGGGGAAATTGCCCACTTGACGAACCCTCCCCGGTTGGTGCTATAAACTCTGCTACGCGGTTTTTCACGAAAACCAGTCCGGATTGCTTCACAAATTCCTCTCAATAACCAAGGGAATGGCGGAGGCATTTCGGGACGCGTTTTTGGAATATTTTTGAGGAGCCGCGGGAGGGGGTCATGGGAGTTGTCATTATCCCGTCGAATTACGAGCAGTTGTCCGAAGCCCGCCGCAGGACAGTCACCCCGATCTACATAGAATCGAGCGACCGGTATGGAAATCCGATCCATCCAGACTGGTTTGACCGGGGCGTGGTCCCCATTCACCAGGAACTGGTAGACCTCGCGTGGAACGTACTCGGAGACCGGCGGATGGTGTCCGATATCGCGCAGCCGTCAGTTCATCAGGCGTGGTATCGGCACGGCTGCGACTTAGGGGAAAGACCGCACGGCCGCGTGTGGCGCCGGGCGGTGGAGGAAGCGCGCAACATGGCCGCAGGTGGCTGGCGCGAGCGGAAACGCCGAGTCATCACCTGGACACTCGAACAGTTCGATCGCGAGATTTCGTCTGACCTGGACGAACGCGATCCAGTCGCTGTCTCCGACCGCAGAATTTTGCTGGGGTCGATGAAGAAAATGATGCAGGAACAGGGTGCCGACGAGATGATCCGGATTCACAACATGCTGTTTGCCGGGTTTGGCTGGGACGAGATCGGCGCGCGCTTCGGCAAGAGCGGCGACGCTGTCAAGCACCAGTTCCACCGTCACGCGAAACGAACTTTTCGCGCAATCGCCTGAAAACGCCAGTACAAGACGGAACCGCGTGATTATAATGTTCTGTCGCTCGACATGCCTGAAACGCCAGAACAGAAGTGGGACCGCGTCCAGAAGAAGCTGCAGGACTCGATTCTCAAATGCTATCCGAATCCGAACCGCGAAGGATGTCGTGGCGCTGACGCCATCCGGGAGCTCGCGGAACGCGCAACCGACATAGATGCGCTCGATGGCGACGAGTATTGGGAACACGTGACTCACTGTTCCCCCTGCTACAAGGAGTACCTCGACGCCCGTGACCAGATCCGATTGAAGACGGAGCAGTCCGGCAAAAAATAGTTTGACGTCTGCGTCCCGGGAGGGCACTGCCATTCCCTTGGTTATTGAAGGGTTCTGTTATGCGGACCCGAACAAGAACCAGGGGTCGAACGACGTCTGTTCCAGACAGAACAACGGAGGCTGTTCGCCGGCAAATCGTGGCGATGGGATCGGCCGTTTTCGAAGTCGGTCTGTTCAAGCCGGATGCGGCCCCTTCTGAAGCGGTGATGCTGCCGCGCGTGTGGGACCAGGATGCGCTGCTTCGTTCCGTGTCCTGGCTGCGTCACCAGAACCGGGACGGGCGGAACATTTACGTTCGCCCGAAAGGCGAACACAACCTCAGCCTCGTCGATGATCTTTCGCGCGAATCGGTCGCCGCCATGGCGCGCGCGGGGTTCGGGCCGGCAGTCGTTGTCGAGACTTCGCCCGGCAATTACCAGGCATGGGTGAAACACAGCGAGCGACTGACGAAGGAGGAGGGAACGGCGGCGGCGCGGGGCCTTGCCGAACGCTTCGGGGGAGATCGCGGGGCTGCGGATTGGCGGCACTTCGGACGACTGGCAGGATTCACTAATGCGTAACCACCAGTCGCCCGACGCAGCACCGTTATCTTCTCTCAGAGCCGTTTCAATATGCGGCGATATCGCATATGCTCTGGCGATGCCGGATAGGCCTGCCCGGAGCCCGGAAATCGCTGTTGCCAGCGGCGCACAGAAGCTGAGCATCCGGCACATTCCCGGGACTGAGTTTCCGATCCAGATTGTCCGCTCCGATGGCTTACCTGACATTGGTTTGACCATCTTTGCCGGACAGTTGCTCACGATGCTGTCGCCTGGTTCGGTACGCGGGTATCTGCGCGAAGTGCTCGCGTTCATTAACTGGGCCAGCACCGATCGCATCGCCGTCGCGCAGCACTGGCGCGTGTTCGGTGAACCAGGTGAGGTCCGGAACCTGCTTCGCGAGTACCTTACGGCGGTTGGAGAATGCAAGGTCCTCCAGAGGCCGGACACGCTCGGACTGCGAGCTGTGTACGTGAACGTCACGAACGACACGCACATCAATGTCCGGCTTTTGCTTGCTGCACTCAAGAAGATGTACGAAGTTCTCGCCGATCGCGGACGCTATCCATTTCCGAATCCACTCGTGCATGCCGAAGCCGGACAGGCGATCCGCGAGTTTCGGCGCGGAGAGCGGGCCGCACTCGAAGCCACACTTGGCCGGCCGCCGATGCCTCCGCTCAGCGGCGTAGATGCTCCCCCTGCTGACATCCGGTTGTCGGAAAACTATTTTCGTTTGATGAACCGGGAGTGGACGCCGCAGTCGATCGACGATCTGGACTTTCCTGCCGCCGTGTATCGCGCCGGTCAGGCGCACGGCTGGAGTCTGCGGGAACTGTGCGCGATCCGGATGCTGTTCGAATCCGGTGCGCGCATCAGCGAAGTATTTGACCTGACAGCGCAGGACTGGGCGGCGAGCAGCTTCACCAATTCGTTTCTGACACGCAGCAAAGGCAGTCTGGGACGGCGTGTCAAAACTGTTCTGGTTTCCACCTTTACGGCCAAAGCGCTTCGAAGATACTTCGATCTGGAACGGCGCAGTTGCAGCAATGGCGCACTCACCGTTGGTGACCTGGTAACACTGCAGCGGCGCGAACCGGAACGGCTCTGTGAGATTCCGCTCTTCACTACTGTGCATGGCAGGCCGATGACGGCCAGATTGTTCCGTGACCACTACTGGAAGCCTGCGCTGCGTGCGGCAGGTATTGAAGCAGACCCACATCAGTGTCGGCACTGGTTCGTTACCAATGCGCTCCGCCATCTGGAGGAAGGTGAGCCAACGGAAGCCGAGCTGGCTCGGCGCAAACAGGAACTGATTCAGTACATGGGCTGGCACAGCGGCGAGAGGACGCTGAAGGCCTACGAGCATGTCCAGCGGACAGACAGTTTCGCGCGGCGGCTGAGCGCGATTCATGAAGCCATGCGGCAGCGCGAACGACAAGCCGCTGCGGCAACGGCCTCGCCTGCCCGCCATGGCGGACACGAATCCGCCGCCACTGACCGAGAGCTTTTGTTCCTCCTCGGAGAAGATCATGACGATTGAAGAGTCCGTGGCCGCCATCCGGCAGTGCACTGCTACAGACTGGCCGAAATCAAAGCCGGTTCCAAATGACCTTGTCATTGCCCTCTGCGATGCTCTCTGGGAAGACGGAGGATATCCGCAGATCAAACTGATTAGGAATTACGTCCCCAACCTGCATGTCCGTGCATTGGGGAAAGGCTTTCACGAGTGGCGCCGAGTTCGCGGACTGCACATTCACTATCCACGATGGGCAAACCCTCACATCGGCGGCACCGCGCCGCTGACCAGGATGCTGTCGCCTGCCGTCGCCCACGCTCCGCTGACCTGTCTGGACCCGGCGTCTGACGGACGCTGGCAGACGCTGCATCCGCGATCCGTGGTGTATTTGGCTTCCATCCCGAATCAGAGTGTGCGTGATGTCCTCGCCCTGTACGCCCTGATTAAGGCGAGTCTCGGCGACAAGCCGCTGTATTGCAGACTCGCCGGATACGCCGCGCCACTGCAGAAGATCATGCAAGAGCAGCAGGTCAGCAATATTCATGAGCTGGATCCGGATACTGTGCTGCTGAAGATCTGCGAGGGTGAGGCGGGCAGGATGCTCTCGCACTGGCAGCGTCTGGCAATGGTGCTCGGCTGGAACAATCTCAGCAATGCCTTTGAACAGTACGGTGAACAGCTCACCCCGCAGCAGCGAGAAATCATCTCGCCATTCTTTCTCCGCCCGTTGCGGAAGCGCTACCGCATGCATCGCAGCCGCCCGTCCATCATCCTGCGGGACAGCAGCCGTGAGAAGGTGAAGTCGAAAACCGACATTGTCCACCATCAATTTCACAAGCTCCGATTTATGGCACGGATCCGCTGCAATCAGGCGAGGCGGCTGCATGAGGCTATTTGTGCCGCAACCGCAACGGCGCAGCATGGGAAAATCCATCTCCCTTATCAGTTCAGTTATGAGGAGACAGTTGCGACGGAGACTGGAAAGCCGATCCGGCAGCGAATCCTGCTGACACTCTGGGACACCGCTTCCCTCTGGGACCATGCCGCCGCAAAAGGCCACACACCAGGTGCCGGCAAAGTGGAACGCCTGCGCGCCAAAGAGGCCGGGAGATTCTCGCCTGAGCGTCGCCGGTTCATCGTGCAGTACCGCGGTACGGAGTCTGCATCCTCGCCTTCGCTGACGGTGCCCTTCTGGTTTCTCGAGCTCTACGACAACCACGTGTTTTCGGAAAGAAAGACAGAGGAGACTGTTGCCAGGCAAAAAGCCTTCTTCGATGCGAATGGCTATCACTCGCGTATGTACTGGGAGCAAAGCCCCGGCATGTTGAAACCTCTTCGCAGGCACGTGAGCAGTGATGCCCTCTATCTTGAGCGTCAGCACGGCTACCGGTTTCTGCATACGGAGGGAATCTACGCGACCTGCCTTTTTGCACATATGGTCGTCCGCATGCAAACCATTACCGGTGCGCGAATCGGCGAGGTGCAGCAGGTTGCCCAGAATCCGGAATGCATCAAGCAACTCGTCGGCATTGGACCGAAGGAGGGCACGCGATGGCTGCTGCGCATGATCCCAAAGGGCCGTCGCGAACGAGCCGACTATTTCATCGACAGCGATACCAAAGACGTCCTGACCGAAGTCGTCCGTTTGCAGAGGCAGATTCTGGCGGTGAAGAAGCTGCCCCTGGTGCCGCATCAGTCTGCCAAATACGCTCGCGACCGGTACCTGCTTCAGTGGAACGGATTGCCTCTCGATCAGGCGTCGCTCAACACTGCCATGCGGTTCCTGTTGCACGGCGCCATCCTCGATCCCGCAGGAGGCTGCGTCCATATCAGCTCCCATGTGCTTCGTCACGGCTTCGCCACTGAAATGGCCAGTCTCAAAGTGCCCGTTGGCGTGATTGCTCAGATTCTGCATCAGCGCCATCTGGAAGTAACGCAGTATTACTCGCGGCCAACGAAGCAACAGGTGATGGAGGCTGCTGAACTGCTTTTCGTCGACCGTATTGACATGGCGGCGGAGGCGCTGCGCAGCCCGGATGAAATCGGCAAGATGCTCCGCGATGCGGAAGGCCAAATCGGCGCTCTTACAGAGGCGATCGGCGGTACCTGCGTTGTCAGCAACATGTGTCCCGCGAAGTTTGCCTGCGTCGGTTGCTCGGGGAATGCTCCGGACCCGGACCGCCGTTATCCGATCGAAACGAAGCGGACCTGGGCGTTGCAGCAGATCTCGTGGGCCAGCCGCGAGGGTCTGCCGGCCGAAGCCAGACAGATGAAGCAATTGGTACAGGACTGCGATCTGGTGCTCGAGGAGATGAACCTTATTCAGCGGGCTCGTTCGGATTCGCAGCAGCAGGTGCAGGTTCGGAAGGACAGGGGGCATGAGCACGACTAACAACAATGATCGAAAAATGCCCTGGTTGCAGCCGCTCTGGGAGCGCAAGAGAAAGGAAACGGCCGCCCGGGTCGCAGCTGCTGTCAAACATCTGCTCAAGGCAAAGCAGCCCGTGACTTTCAACGCCATTCGCGAAACGGTCCGCTCGCTGTTCCGGGTTGCGATATCGACCAATACTATCCAGCGGAACCCCGAAGCGTATGCGGAATATCTGCAACACCGCACACACCGGCCGCGCATACAGGCCCGCAGTGGTGCACTTCGAGCGGTACTGAGCAGCGTTGACGATGACAGGAAAGAGTCGATCCGCGCCCGGGTCAACCGGCTTCGACGCGAATCGAAGGACACGCTGATTGCGCGCCTGGTCCAGCTCGAAACCAGCGTAGAGCAGCAGCTTCGCCGGGAAGACAACCTGCGGGAGGAAGTCTTGCGCCTGACCATTGACTCCCGGCGGAAAGGAACAGAGGAATGACTCAGACGCCGATCGATTTTCATGTGCTCAAGAGCGAAATCCAGATTGCTGATGTGATCCAGCAGTACGGCATCCCGTTGCGTGCAACAGGCGGAGAACTGAGGGGGCAATGCCCATTGCCCACACACACCTCGGATAACAGCCACAACAGCTTTTGGGTAAACCTGGAAAGGAACCTGTGGTGCTGCCAATCTATGTCCTGCACGGAAGCTCGCGGCGGTAAACTCGGGGGCACGGTGCTGGACCTCGTGGCCGGCATGGAGGGTTGTTCGGTGCGCGAAGCCGCGGAGCACTTGCGCGAGTGGTTCGGCGATGGGCGCGACCGCCGCGCATCGACTCGGGTGCCAGCGCCGGCACAAACGCCAAACCTGCCGTTGCGCTTTCATTTGCGGGACGTCGATCATCTCCACCCGTATCTCGAATCGCGCGGCGTCACAGCAGCAACGGCCCGGTCCTTCGGAGCCGGGTATTACGGCGGTGCGGGCATGCTGCACGGTCGCGTCGTGATTCCCATCCGCAATGAACGCAGCGATCTGATCGCTTATGCGGGACGGTCGATTGCCGGTGAAGAGCCCAAGTACAGGTTTCCAGCAGGCTTCCATAAATCGCAGGTTCTGTTCAACCTGAACCGTGCCCGATACTCCGGCGGGCGTACCGTTGTGGTCGTGGAAGGTTTCTTCGACGCGATGAAGGTGCATCAGGCCGGTTTTCGGAATGTAGTGGGGCTTATGGGTTCCAGCCTGTCGGCGGATCAGAGTGCCCTTCTGGAGAAGCACTTCCGGCGGGCAGTGCTGATGCTTGACGGTGATCCCGCCGGAGCGCGTGCAGCAACGGGCATCGGCGAACGTCTGAGGAACACGATGGAGGTCGATGTTGTTTCGCTGAGGCCGGGGCAGCAGCCCGATCAGCTGACGGCCGGAGAACTTCGTGGGCTCCTGAGCGCGCGTAGCCGGGAGTTCCGCGGGATCGGCCGCTGACTGCGAGACCAGAGACATGCTCGCCGAGCCATATGGAGTCAATGTCATACTGAAGAAGTGGCGTGGACGGTCGAGATCAGCGACGAGTTCGAGCCGGAATTCGATGGCCTGCACGAAGAGGTGCAGGATGAGATTCTGGCCCTGTCGCGGCTCCTGCAGCAGTTTGGGCCTGAGCTGGGCAGGCCTCGCGTGGACACGCTCAAAGGCTCGCGGCACGCGAATATGAAGGAACTCCGGTTCAGCGCGGCGGATGGAGAGTGGCGCGTCGCGTTCGCTTTCGACACGAAACGCAAGGCCATTCTGCTTGTTGCTGGCGACAAGTCGGGTGTCGGTGAGAAGCGGTTCTACCGCGAACTGATTCGCAGGGCGGATGCCCGTTTCGATTCGCATCTCGCTCGGCTGAGACGTGGAAGGAAGTGAACCATGGCAGTAAATGTGAACGACAAGATCCGGAAGCTCACTCCTGCTCGGCGCAGGAAAGTGGAGACACGTGCGTCCGAACTGATTGCAGAGGAGATGACTCTCCGGGAACTGCGGACAGCACGCAAGCTCACACAGGTTCGTATGGCACGGACGCTCGGGATTACGCAGGACAGCGTCAGCCGGCTGGAGAAGCGAAGCGACCTGCTGCTGTCCACGCTCCGCAAGACCGTCGAAGCTATGGGCGGAAACCTGTCGCTCGTGGCCGAATTTCCGGATCGTCCGCCGGTCGTGTTGGCCGGAATCGCCGACGATGACGCATCGCGTTCGCCGCGCAAGCGCCGATCTTCCGGTCGGTGACTCCGATCGAGGCTCTATGCGGCGACGCTTCATATGGAACACTCACCCAGTACGAAACAAGAACAGAAATCGGGGACACTGGTAGAAAGAACCGGAAGGACAAGTACCGCGATCCGATAACCGGTTTACACCCGTTCGTAAAGATCGTCGAAACGAACGGAAAGGTGTACCCGGAAGCCGAGTGTTTCGTCAGTGATGTGCGGCGGCAGCTCGAGGCCGAGCGGCAACGGGAGAGCGAACGACGGGCCCGCGCCAGGGAAATCCGTTCCTTTACCGCGCCAGGCGAACTGAAGCCGATCAACATATTCCGAGCCGATCCCCGATATGGCGGCGACGGCACGCGAGTCGATCTGGCGTATGCCATATATGCGCTTTCGCGCGGCGCAACGGAATCTCAGGTCGAGGCTGCCATCCGTTCACGCGATCTGTCCCACAAGGGTGGCGAACGCCGGCAGGTGGATTACGTCCACAGAACGATACGGAAGGCGCTCGAATTCGGCCAGGGACGTTCATTGGGCAGGTAATTAAGGCCAACATCGCCGCTAGATTTGGAACCTGCTCCCGGCGGTTAGTCCGCCCGACACCAACTCGCATCAGAAGCTCCAGCTTCGATCTAAAGCTGATATCGGTGCTGGCGATCACATCGCTTCGTCACGCCCTGTTGGCGGAACCGATCAGCCATCCTCGAAGGCGCTGCGTGGGACCAAAGGCGCGATCCCGCGACAAAGTAGCGCCCTGAAGACGCCGCGTCTCTCTCGCACACCGGTACGGGGTTCTTGCTCTGTCCTTCGCTCAACAGGCATTCAGGCAATCCTCCGGTGAGCCTCTTGGTGAGCCTCTTTCGGTGTCGAGCCTGACAGCTCCATGAGTTCGTCCTCGATCTCCGCGTTCATGGTTCTTGCCTTTATCTGCCTCCGTTCTCTCTCGGGCACTGCTTCGCTTGACGGCCAAACACCGGCCTGGCCACGCCCTGCAGCGCGGCGGCCTTCTGCTTCCGCTATCGCGGCGCCTGACGGGTTTCGGCTCCCCCGCATCCTGCGGACCGGCGCTCCCGCTGCGCTTCACGCCTTGACGGTCCCCCCGAAAAAGCAGCCCTTGGCTTTGGGAGCGGCCCCGCTCGCTTTTAGGTGCCCCGAGAGGATCTCGGGAGCAGAAAAGGAGAACCTGAAATGTTTGTCAATCGAGTCACTCTCATCGGATTCCTCGGCAAGGACGCCGAAGTTCGCCACACCCGCAACGAAACGCCTTTCACGCTGCTGTCTCTCGCGACTAAGCGGAGTTGGAAGAACCGCGAGACCGGTGAGTACGAGTCCGAGACGACGTGGCACCGCTGCGTTGTTTGGGGCGCCCGCGGCGAGTTCGCGGCCACGCTCACCAAGGGCGCGCATGTTCAGATCGAGGGCGAGATCCGGACCCGCGACTACAGCAATGGCGACGTGAAGCGCAGCGTCACCGAGATACGCGTTCTCAACATCTCGAAGCTGGAACGGCCGGCGAAGGCCCAAGCGAACGGAGCCGCCGCCTGACGGCGGCTCCGTTCATAATGCACGGTGCGCAATCGCTGTCTGACAGAACTGGTCGACGGAAATCCCCCTGCGACCGGAAATCGGACAGGTAATTCGAACGGCTACCTCTCGAAACAAATCTGGACCGTAACGAAGTCGTTGTTCGCCAGGAACCATTCACGATGCACGATTCTGAAGCAACGGCAGCGGATTTCTCCTTGACCTTCACGGAACCGTCGGTAGCCCTGTGCGCGTTTCTCAGCTCTTTTCACGAACGGTTCGAAATTCACTGAGGATAAAATGGGAATCCGCTCGCCATAACTCATGGTTACGAAATCACGTTCGTGCGCTGAGAAATCGGTAAAGTCGAATTCGTTATACACCTCGTCAGCATGTTGAGGATTGAGCAGCGCCAACTCCTCAAGTGTTGACCCGCCCGGCCTGAGAAAGTCGTCTTCCGTCGGCTCCCGTTCCGGAGTGTCTTCATCACGGCCGGGAGCACATCGAGCTTCGAGCGCAATGAACGCAGCCGACAGGCGCGCCTCTCCAACGCTTCGCCAACCATGACACAAGATCCTGATAAGGGCCTGCGTCGCATCGGGGTGCCTGTTGTCCACGATCGCCTGTTCGGCGATCGATCGAACTCGCCGATACAGCGCCTTAAATCCCGCCTGTGCGGCAGAAGCGGCCGCGCCGCATTTGAACGCGGCAGAGACTTGGAACACAGATCTACTGACAAGATCGGGCGGAGTGATCCGCCGCGTGTAGACCATGCCTTTTCGCCAGATGTCGGCATCTACAGCAAGTTGACCATATGATCCCGGCCTGTCGAAACGCACCTCGTGATCCAATCCCAATCAAGTCTACTCGGGTCGGACGAGTCGGCGCGCAGTGACAACCGTCTGTGCCCGCAACTCGATCGTTCCTCCGTTGAGCTAGGGCGTCAAGAACGGTTGTGTCGCAAGCACGGGCCGCCCGGCCGAGACACAGGGTGTTATGTTCACACTACTGATGCCAGTGGGGCAGATATCCCCACCCGAGTACCACCCCAAAAGCGAACATCAGCAGTGCGCAGATAAATCCAATTGCAGTCCACCGGACCATGACAGGGTAGCCGTTCGCCTGTTCGATCCTGTAGATGAACTCGTTGGTTTTTCCGCCGGCGAGGGTGATGTCATCCTGGAGCGATTTCCGAAGAGCTGACAAGTGGTCATTGAATTCCTCCGCGACCGACTGTCCCAGGCGGCGCTGAACTCGTGACGCCCCCTCTTCCAGCTCTTTGACTTCGAGGCGAATGCGTTCGCTGATCTGTTCCGTGGTCCTCACCAAAAAAAGCTGGTTCAAAGCAACAATGGCAATCGCCGGGTCACTGTCGTCGATATAAATTCCGTACTTTGACCTCAGTTCCTCGATCAGGGTTTGGGTCTCAAGACTCTCAGGCATGATGGGCTACCGCGAGCGGCGTTTGCTCGAGCTGCTCGAACAGGTCGCGCCTGACGATGTGGAGCCGGGAGCGCTGCGCGAGCATGAACTCAGGGCATTGCAGGGCTTCTCCGAAAGTCATCTTCCGTTCGCGCATTCGGCGGACGGTCTCGCCGTATGTATCGGCGCTCCTCTGCGGGATGCCGACGACGGCGAGGACCGTTTCGCGGTTGTCGAGGTACACCTGCATCTGATTGAAGTCCTTTCCCTCACGCGAGATCGGCCCGAAGTACTCGTTCAGCCAGACGACCAGGCTTCGTTCCGTCGCGCTCTCGGCGAGCGTTTTGAAGCCGAGCAGCGTGTCATTCAACATTTCTCCGCCGCTGATCGGGACATGGATGTAAACGGTGCGCCCGGTTTCGCGCAGCACGCGCATTAGCTCCGTTTCGAGGATGTAGGTCCAGAGTGGCAAAAACGCCGTCGCGCCGGCATCGACGATGAAAGCTCCATCGCCGGTCGCGAACCGATCCACCAGTGTGTCGAAGCGGTTGCGTTCGACCAGGCCATCCGCATTCACGAGGTCGAGCAACTCGGGCTTGAGGCCCTTATACTGACCGAGCGAACGGTTGATCGGGTCGGCGTCGATTGCGCTGACCTTTTGCCCCTGTGAGGCGAGGAACTCG
This sequence comes from Bryobacteraceae bacterium, assembly GCA_963794765.1. Taxonomy (GTDB): domain Bacteria; phylum Acidobacteriota; class Terriglobia; order Bryobacterales; family Bryobacteraceae; genus JAWXCM01. The sequence continues at coordinate 25,409 of CAWCGC010000037.1, forward strand.
GCAAGCCAGCTTGCGACCACACTCTTGCCGACGCCGCCTTTCCCCTGGAGAACGAAATGGATGACAGCGGGTGCGTGGCCTGCCCCGTTGCCATTCGTATTTTTGGACATTAGTTGGTGTGCTCCTTTGGTTTCAGATCAACCTGACCTTCGAGGGATCGCCGTTCGAGTGTGCCTCGCGGATATCGAAACGTCGTTTCCGCAAGGCCGCGATGTTGCGTGCAATGGGATCGGATTCCGTCGTTTGCGGCTGGTCGCTGAGCCCCGGTTCGGGCCTCGCTTCCGCTAGCCGGTGAACGGTCGCCGCCTTGCTGTCATGCGCCCGCGCAAAAGTCCTGGCGGCTTCTTCCGTCCGCTGAGCAGCTTCTCGTCTTCGATTCCGACTGACGTAGCTGGTAAAGCTGCCGATTGACATCACGACGCCGGCGTCTTCTTCAAGCCACTGAACAACGGTTCGGACACTCTGGCCCTCGGCGAGTGCGGCTTTGATCTCGGGCCAGAGCGCCCAGAGTTGGCCGGCTTTGGTGTCTGGCTTTCTCGCGCGCCTTCGCGCGAGGCGGTTACGCGTTTCCGGAATCCAGTTATCGGGCAAATTGAGTCCCTCAAATACCAAGGGAATGGGAAAGGGGTTTCGGGACGCGGAAGGCGAAGTTTTTTGGCGGACGCCGACGATTTGCGACGGATCGCGGCGGCTGGCGACAATTTACAACCGTTACGGAGCGATGCGACAGTTTGCGACGGCCCAAGACGATTGAAGACAGCGTGCGGCAGCAAACCACCCGAAAGCTGGTAGTGGAACATAAAGGGGCGGGATGCGTCGCGGCTGTTTTTCTTGTCTTTGTTGTTGCACCCGCGCGTGTTCGTGCGGGGTGCGTTTTCGCCCGCTCGCATCCCAGGCGGGATCCAGCCGGCTTTTGGGCACATTTTTTCCTCCGTGAGCATCCCGAAGTGGCTCTGCCGTTCCCTTGGTATATGAGAGCGTGCGATGCCACAACGGACGATTCGCCTGGCAGAAGAGACCAGGAAGCGGATACAGGAAGCAGCCGAGCGCGGAGGGTTCTCATCCCCGACCGCGTTCATGCGCTATGCCATCGAGCAGCAACTCGGAGACCGTGCGAGACAGCGCGACGCCTCGGAAGAGCGTTTCGGCGCGGATCTCGAGCAGCTGCGCCGGGAACTGGTCCGGGTGCACCGGAGCCAACAGGCGTTGTTCGCGTATCTCGACACGTTGAGCAAGACAATCCTCACGTGCTTGCCTGAGCCCTCGGCTGACGCGCGGTCGCAAGCGATCGCCCGAGCTCGCGAGCGGTACGACCGGCTGCTCAAGACGGTGGGGAAGGCCATGGCGGGCGATGCCCAGGCAGCCATGCAGGAGTTGGCTGCCGATGTCGAATAGCGACGAGCGCGAGATCCGGATCCGGCCGCGGAAGCCGCCCCTTCCGAAAGGGCAGAAGGAGCCGCGTGTTTGGGCATTGGCGTTTAAGCAGATCATGCACTACGCCCGAATGAGCCGGCAGAGCAAAGCGCGCAAGTCGAAAGCGACTGCGAGGACGGGCATCCAGGCGCGCTTCCAGCGGTGTGCGGTCCGCGTGACGTATACGCGGAATGCGACGCGAGGGCAGTGGGGAGCCCACGGTCGATATTTAGCGCGGGAAAGCGCAACGGTCGATACGGAAACAAAGGAGTGCGGATTCAACCAGGCCGAGAAGGGAATCGATGCCGCGGTGCGACTGAATGCCTGGCAATCGACTCACGACCCCCTCCTCTGGAAGTTGATCCTTTCGCCGGAATTCGGCGATCGGCTCGACCTCGAACGACTCACGTGCGACACCATGACCCGGATGGAGCGGGACCTCGGTACGCCGCTCGAATGGGTTGCGGTTGTGCATTACAACACGGAGCATCCTCATGTTCACGTAGCCGTTCGAGGCGTTCGGTCCGGTGGACAGCAATTGCAGATGAGCCGCGAGTACATTCAGAGCGGCATCAGAGCCGTGGCAGAGGACTTCTGTACCCGTCAGCTCGGGTATCGCACAGAACTCGACGCCGCCGAAGCGGAACGTCGCGAAGTGCAACAACATCGGCGTACTTCACTGGACAGGATCATTGCGCGGCATACTCGCGAGACCGGCGATGCCAGGTGGGTAGCGATCGACTGGCCGGGCGGCGGCAGTGAAAACCGGAGTATCCAAAACCGCCATGTATCGGCCAGGCTGGCTGTCCTCAGCCGCATGGGACTGGCGGTGCCTGACGCACCTGGCCAATGGCGTGTGCGACGTGATTTCGAGGGGGTTCTCCGTGCGATGCAGAAGACTACCGACCGTCAAAAGATGCTCGCAGCTCATGGCGCTTTGATGTCGGATGAGAGGCTGCGAATCGAGCCGGTCCAATGGAAAGAAACTCCCGCCATCGAGGGGCGAGTTCTGGTTCATGGCGAAGACGACAACACCGGCCGGAGCTATCTCATGTTGGAGGGCACGGATGGACGAATCCATTTCGTTCCCTACACGCGCGAGATTGAGCGGGCGCGGTCGCAAGGCCAACTTCGAACCAAGTCGTTCGCTCGCTTGCGCCGCATGTTCGTGGACGGCTCTCCCACGCTCGAGACGGAGGACCTCGGGCGGGCTGACGATCTGCTGCACAACCGTCAGTACCTCGACGACGCCGCACGGAAACTCATAAATCGGGGGATCATCCCAATTGAAGACGGATGGGGCGGTTGGCTCGGTAAATATCAGGCGGCGCTGCATGAAGCCGCGATGCAAGTAGAGAGCAAAGAACGCGAGATCGCCAAGCCGAAGGAGCGCGGACGAGACCGAGACCGTTCACACGGCCGGTAAAGCTGGTGTGCCTGATCGGAAGACTCTCGCGAGGCACGTTCCAGCCAAAGCGAGCATGCCGGTCACGGCCGCGGCAACTATCCAGGAAGCCAGTCCGGACAACGCCAGGAACTTCGCGGCGTCAGATGCGCCCAAATGGCTGTATCCGAACGGGCTCAGGATCGACGCGGCTAACCAGTTGATAAGGGCCAGGCCCAGCACGAGGCTGGGTCCGACCAGCATCCAGTTGCGCTCGGGCCGACGATGAGCAAAGAGCAGCATCAGTCCCCACCACGCCAGGACGGCCAAATCCCCGGCACTCAAGACCGCAAGCATATCGGCTCTTGATCGAAAAGGTGCGGCCGGATGTACAGCCCAGAATCCGATCTCGGGCCAAACGCCCGTCACACACCGCGCGGCAACGGCGTGACCGGCTTCGTGGATCGGCTCCGCCGCGATCGCCAGCGCGACACTGCCCGCGACCTCCAGCCAGCCGGACATTTTTGATCTTGTAATCGCCATACCGCAGATTTTTCGCGCCCGCGCGTCCCGAAATGCCGCCGCCATTCCCTTGGTTATTGAAGGGAGGCGTTTCTCTCATTAACGCCGAAGGAGGCACGATGATCAATCGGAACGATTCTGTCGCCCGCATCTTATTGGATGCAATCGGCGGCGAGCCGCTTGCCGGGTCGGGGTTCGAGGATGAAACCCCTGAATTCGGCTTCGCGGATGGCGAGAAGGGCGAGTAGCAATGGCGACGAGCACCGCTCAACATCCGTCGTTGTCGGACAATCCCACGGAAAAGCGGGATTTCCGGCAGGAGGTCACCGACCGCATCATCAAGATGCTCGAAGAGGGGGTAGCTCCGTGGCAGAAGCCCTGGGAGCCTGGCGCGGCGCCAGCCGGAATGCCGATGAACCCGACGACGGACAAGGCATACCGAGGCGGCAATGCGATCCATCTGATGGCGACAGGGCTTCGGCGCGGGTATGAAGACCCGCGCTGGATGACGTACAAACAGTCAGCCGACCAGGGCTGGCAGGTCCGCAGGGGAGAGAAGGGAACGCAGATCGAGTTCTGGGAAGTGAAGCCGTTCCGGGACAAGGATCAAAGCACTAAACCCGAAGACAGTCACGCCGGGGAGACAACCGAGCGCAACCAGGAAGGCGAAAGCTCACGCCTGATCCACCGTGTCTACACGGTCTTCAACGCCAGACAGATTGACGGGATACCGGCGTACAAGCCGAAACAGCACAGCACGTTCGAGGCGATCGAGTCGGCCGAAAAGATCCTCAAGCAGTCCGGCGCGAACATCGCCCACGATCAGGCGGACCGCGCTTTCTACAACCGCGCTTCTGACAGCATTCACCTTCCGCCACGCGAAGCGTTCAAAGATCCTGCTGCTTATTACGGCACCGCGCTTCACGAAATTTCTCACTGGACCGGTCACTCGTCCCGGCTGAACCGCCAAACGCTGAACGAAACGTACCGGTTCGGAGATACCAATTACGCCAAAGAGGAGCTTCGCGCCGAACTCGCGAGCGTCTTCCTCGCCGCGGAGCGCGGGATCCCGCACGACCCGGCGCAGCACGCAGCGTACGTCGGCTCCTGGATTGCGTCACTGAAGCAGGATAAAAACGAGATCTTCCGAGCCGCCCACGACGCATCGGCGGCTACCGACTTCCTGCTCGCACTCGAACGCGACCGCTCCATCGCGGACCAGGCGCTCGCCGCACCCCCTGCTGTTGACGCACCTTTGACGGGTAGTTCGCGGGCGGCGGTTTTCGAGGAAGAAACGACCAGGCTCGAGCAGGACCGGGAAGACATGGCCGAGCAGCCGGGCAGCGATGGCGCCTCGCCCGAAACAAGCCAGGTGCGCGAATCGACGCAGTTCGCGGCGCGCTACGAAGCCGGCAGCGCGACGGTGAACATCGAGCACAAACAGACCGGCACCGATCACCGGACGCCGGTTGAAACGAGCATTGTTCCGCACAATGAATCGCCGTCGAAGCGTAGGGAAGCCACAGGGTGCGGTAACTACCGCGATTCCCTTGCCGCTGTTGAGCAACTTGACCAGGGCGGCTCTCGGCGATTCCGCCCGGACGTGCGAGGCGATGACGGACAGCGGAACGTATCGCGGTCCGATCATCGGTGAAACCGAACTCCACATCGTGCAGCGTCAGTCCGCGCACATGGCAATCGCTCACCTGAAGGGCGCGCTCGACCAGCAGCCGGCAATCGGCGCGAACGTCGCAATCAACTACTCGAACGGGAAAGCGGTTGTTCATGAAGTTCGAGACCGCGCGAAGGCGCAGGAACTGGGCCGATGATCCTCATCCTGCTTCCGGTTCTCGCCCTGATTGTCGGAATTGCTTTCCGCTTTGAACGCTGATGCGGGACGGCGCTGGTCAGTGCACGTGGTCGCGATCAGCGCCGCTCTTGCTGGTTATGGCTCTCGCCCGCGCTGCCTCATCACACAATCCAAGCCAGTGCGCTCTGGACTTCGCGCCGCCCGCGGGCGAGCCGATCGCAGAAGATACATCGATGAAGGAACCGGAACTCTACCGAACACCCGCGGAAGCCAGGCTATCTCGGCGGCTACAACTGGCGCGCGACCTCGTTCGGCCTGCTGCTGCTGGTGGTCGTCAACTTCGCGGCACCCAATACATCGCCGCTCAAGTTCCAATATCAGCCCGCACTCGGCCGACCGCTGCTCCGCACCCGCACGCGGCGGCATCTACCAGCCGTTCGCCTGGGTCGTCTGGGGCTGGCACAACTCGACCTCGCAAGACCCGCGCATCCGGAAGCCGCTTTTCATAGGCGAAATGATCGTCTTCGCCGGCAGCTTCCTGTGCGTGGCGATCTTCTTCGTGCTGGCGAACCGGCGGGCGCGCAAGCTGATGGAGAATGCCGAGGACCTGCACGGGTCCGCGCGCTGGGCGAACGAAGACGGATATCCGCGCACACCGGTCTCATTGACGCGCACGCACGGCGTCTACGTCGGCGGCTGGTGCGCGGAAGGAAGCACGCCGGCTGCACTACCTCCGGCACAACGGCCCGGAACACATTCTCGCGTTCGCGCCAACCCGCTCCGGCAAAGGCGTCGGCCTGGTGATTCCGACGCTGCTGGCATGGGCGGAATCGGCGGTCGATCTACGACATCAAGGGTGAGAACTGGGCCAAGACGGCCGGCTTCCGCGCGCAGCAGGGCCATCTCTGTTTCAAGTTCTCGCCGGTTGAAGAAGCGAGCAGTTCGCGGTTCAATCCGCTGTCCGAGGTCCGCCTGTTCACTCCGCGCGATGTCACCGACGCGCAGAACATCGCGAACATGATCGTGCGCACCGGCGAGGACAGCCCGCAGGAGCGGTATTGGCAGGATGCTGCCGCTTCGATCACGACCGGCATGATCCTGCACGTCTGCTACGAGGCCGCGCTCGAAAGGCGCGTCGCCTGCCTCGCCGATCTGGCGCACGTCTTCACCACGACCGGGCTGCAGCTTCCGCGACACGCTCGAGGAGCTGCTGAACTTCGCGCACGATCCCGGCTACACGCACACGACTGGCGCATGCCGACGGGCGAACGAACCGCCACGCATCCGGTGGTGCGGGAAAAAGTGCAGGAGATGCTCGACAAGGAGGACCGGGATTTCGGCGGCGTCCTCTCGCACGGCGAAGACCGCGCTGACGCTTTACAGCGATCCGCTGGTCGCGCAGAACACCTCGGCCAGCGATTTCACCATCGACGATCTGGTCAACCACGAGCGGCCGATTTCGCTGTACCTGGTCGTGCCGCCTCGCGACAAGATTCGCCTGCGGCCGCTGATCCGGCTGATGTTCACGATGGTCGTCAACCGGCTGACCGAAAAGATGGTCTTCGAGGGCGCCGAGCAGAAGCGGAACAAGCATCGCCTGCTGCTGCTGATCGACGAGTTTCCATCGCTGAACCGCATGGAGATCTTCGCCGACGCGCTCTCGTACATGGCCGGTTACGGCCTGAAGGCGTACCTGATCACGCAGGACATCCGGCAGATCGTGGATGCGTACGGCCACGAACGAAAGCATCGTTTCGAACTGCCACGTTCGGATCGCGTTTGCGCCCAACCAGTTCGAAACCGCCGAACTGCTGTCAGCAAGATGACCGGCACGCACGACGGTGCAGAAGGCCAGCTACAACTTCTAGCGGCTCGCGCTTCTCGCCGGTGATGGGCCACGTCAACGCCAGCGTCGATCATGTCGAGCGTCCGCTGATGACGCCGGACGAAGTGCTGCGGCTGAAGCCGCCACAGAAGCAGAGTGACGGCGACGCGGAGAAGATCGTCGCGCCCGGCCAGATGCTCATCTTCGTCAGCGGCCATTACCCGATTCTCGGCACCCAGATGCTGTACTTCCTCGATCCGGAGCTGACGCGACGCGCGGCTGTCGAGCCACCCAAGAGTTTTCTCGCACTCGAAGACGGGAAAGCGAAGCCGCAGCCCGCGGCCGACCGTACCCGAAACCTAATCAGCAAACCAGAACCGGCACCGCCGCCCATAGCGGACCCGGCTACAGAACTTGAGTCGGGCTTCACCGAGCTCCGGCTCCAGAGAGGAGCTTGAACGTATATATGTGTCATAAGGACCATCCGGTGGCCGCGATTAATACCATCCGTTGGCCGGAATCAGCCGCTAAACCGGCGCGCTTTGAGTAGTCCAGAGCTTGGAATCCGGTAGTTGGGAATCATCCAGTGGCCGAGACCACCGACTTCGGGACCATCTGTTGGCCGAGACCACAGAGCAGCGGCCCATCAAACAAAAGACTTGAATAATGTTGCGCTTGGAGTCAAGCTGTACGTGTGACACATAGCGCACGTACACCGAGAAAGAAGAAGAAGTTCGAGACATCAGATGACGTCAGGCAATGGTTCGAAACTGCAGTTCAGGATGTTTGGCCCGTCGCCGACGGGTCCTTGTCGCTTCGCAAAAGCCCGTGTGTCAGGGCGAACTGTCGAGCCTGCGCGTCTGGCGAGGGACACCGCAGTCACGTTCTGTATGGCAGGCGTGGCGGCGAGAGGTTCTCGCTTTATGTGCCGGAGGACCTTGTCCCTGACGTTGAAGCCGCGCTGGCGAATGGGCGACGGCTGAAAGATCTGATTACCGTGGCCGGCGAGCGATACGTCCGGGCACTAAAAGAAGAGCGGAATCGAGACTCGTTGCCGGAAAGGAGGTAGGAAATGCTCACGGAGACCCAGTTTGCTGAATGGTGCACGCGAAATCAGTTGGCTGAACCTACTGCGGCGCTGATCGGACGCATCCGCGAATCGAATCCCGCTCGCCGCGTTGGCGGCGGACGGCGGAACGTGGCTGGCAGGTACCCGTCAAGAAAGATGCGGATGACGATTCAGTTCGAGAGCCACAGGGTCGAACTGGCGGCCATCTACGAACTCGAGCACAACCGCGATGTGCTCGAGTATTACGACCAGCCTCCCACGTTCAAGCTGGAGTATTGCAGCGCAAAGGGCCGACGGCTCGGAGTTTTGCATACAGCGGACTTTTTTGTAATTCGTGAGGCTGCCGCAGGGTGGGAGGAATGGAAGACTCAGCAGGATCTGCTTCAGCTGTCGGAGCAGAACGAGAACCGCTACAACTACGCGCAGGAACAATGGGTGTGCCCGCCGGGTGAAACGTACGCGAATGCATTGAGCCTGTACTACCGAGTGCGGTCGTCGTCGGAAATCGACTGGGTCTACCAAAGGAATCTTCAGTTTCTCGAGGATTATCTGCGCGACGGACTGGAGGTCGACCCCGCTGTCCGGGACGCCGTCGTCGCCCGGGTCGCCACGTTTCCGGGGCTCTCGCTGCAGGACGTTTTCGACGCGAATCCCGGAGGCAGCCGTGACGCGATCTACGCCCTGATCGCCGCCAGCGCGCTTTATGCTGACCTTCACAGCGCGCCCCTGAGTGAGCCCCGGCGAGTGCTCTTGTACCGCACTGATGAAGAAGCAAGAGCGCAGGGCCGCACGGATTTTCCGCAGCGACCGGAGGAGATACCGCTGATGCCCGCATCCGAAGCTGAGGCGAGCCTGAGAAAGGCCTCAGAAGCCGAGCTGGCAATCGCAAATGATCGGCTGCGTCACGTCTTGTGCTTTCTGGGCCGGACGCAGAACGGCGGTTGCAACGAGGTCCCGGCCCGTACGCTCCGGCGATGGGTTGCTGCATACCAAAACTCGGAGCGAATTTGCGGCAGCGGCTACCTGGGCCTGCTTCCGCATCGCCCAGCTGGAAACGCCACACCAAAGCTACCGCAGGAAACTCGCGAGCTCATCAGCCAATCCATTGCAGCGGATTACGAAACGCCGAAGCAAAAGACGAAGTACGCATGCTGGAGTGCGCTGAAGCTGGCATGCGAGCGGCGTGGGATAGTCGCGCCAAGCTACAAGACGTACCGAACCGCTGTCCGGAATCGTCCCGCGTTCGAGCAGACGGTACGCCGCCAGGGGCATCGCGCAGCATACAGTCGTGAGCCATTCTGCTGGAATCTGGACCTTACGACGCCTGTGCATGGCGATCGCCCGTTCGAGATCTGCCACATAGATCACACGGAACTGGACGTGGAGTCCGTCAGCAGTCGAACTGGCCGCGGTCTGGGCCGGACGTGGATGACATTACTGACCGACGCTCATTCACGACGAATCCTGGCGTTGCACCTGACCTTTGATCCTCCCAGCTACCGCTCATGCATGATGGTGCTCCGCGAATGCGTCCGCCGCCATTCCAGATTGCCGCAGATCATCGTTGTGGACGGAGGTCGCGAATTTCAGAGCACGTACTTTGAGGCGCTCCTCGCACGATACGAAGTCATCAAGAAAGCCCGGCCAGCTGCAAAACCGCGCTTCGGCTCTGTGTGCGAGCGCTTGTTCGGAACTGCGAACACGCAGTTTCTGCATAACCTCAAGGGCAATACGCAACTCGCCACCAAGGTTCGCCAGATGACGCAATCGATAAATCCCAAAGGACAGGCCGTGTGGTCCATCGAGGATCTTCACCAAAGACTGACCGAGTACGCGTACGAAGTCTACGACACGATCGACCATCCTGCTCTCGGCCAAAGTCCGCGAGCAGCCTTTGAACGTGGCCTGTCAGAAACCGGAACACGCGCGCACCGCGCCATTGCGTACGACAGAGAGTTTCTGATAGCCACTCTGCCGACCACAACCCGAGGCACAGCCAAGGTGGTGCCCGGCAAGGGCGTTCAGATTCATTACCTGTTCTACTGGTCCGACCTGTTTCGCAACTCCGAAGTCGAGCGACAGACGGTTCCGGTTCGTTTCGATCCTTTCGACGCAGGGACGACCTACGCGTTCGTCAGCGGGCAATGGGTCGACTGCCATTCAGAGCACTACGTCAGATTCCACGGCCGCTCGGAGAAAGAAATCAAGCTGGCGAGCGAGGAACTGCGGAGGACGCGCGGTCGCCACTCTCAGCAGTTTCACGTAACAGCAACGAAGCTCGCGACGTTCCTCGAATCCGTCGAGGCCCACGAGGCACTGCTACAGCAGCGGCTGGCTGATGCTGAGTCAGCCTCGCTGCGCGGCGGATATCCCAACCAGCAGGTGAGCGGACCTCCGCAAGATCATTCAGGCGCGCAGGCCATTTCCGCAGAATCGACGACCGCGACCGTCCGAAAGTCGGAGCTGTACGAGGAGCTATGAGAAAGGCGGAGTCGGCAGTGGTTCCACCGCAGAATACGGCGATCTGTCCTGAGGCAGTCGAGCGGTTTCGAGCTTTCACGATGGCTCATCCGCGACTGCTGCAGGCAAAGGAAGAACTCCTCACCGCAATCGAGGCATCACCGCCCGGATCACTGATCCTCGTACTGGGACCTACGGGCGTGGGCAAGACTACCCTGCGGCGCAATGTCGAAGAGACATTGATCCAGGCGATGCGGCCGTGCCTGCAAGCCGATCCCGGTCGCATCGCGGTGCTCGCGATCGAAGCCGTTGCTCCCGAAGCCGGGAACTTTCACTGGCGCGATCACTTTCATCGAATGCTGTTGGCAATCCGCGAACCCCTCATCGACTGCAAGACAGATGCGAGCCCGGACGGCGCGATTCGTGCAGTGAATGGACGCTATACAGGGTGTCCGCGGGATTTCACCGCATATCAGTTTCAGCACTCATTCGAGAACGCTGTGCGGAACCGCCGCCCCGCAGCGGTGATCGTAGACGAGGCTCAGCATCTGGCCAGAATCGCTTCCGGGCGCAGGCTCTCCGATCAGCTGGATGTGGTGAAGTCGGTGGGCAGCCGCACGCAAACCGTGCAGGTGCTGATCGGGACTTACGAACTCCTCGCGTTTCGTAATCTGAGCGGGCAACTGAGCCGACGAAGTGTTGATGTGCACTTCGCGCGGTACCGGGCAGAAGACGAGCATGACATCGACATCTTCCAGAATGTCGTGTTTACCTTTCAGTCCCATCTGCCCGGCGCGGACGACGTGGATCTGTCCGGCATGTGGGACTTTCTCTATGAACGCTCCGTCGGATGCGTTGGCATTCTGCGGGACTGGCTCATGCGTGCTGTGATCACCTCAGTGAGAAGTAATCGCGCGCGGTTGACGAAACGCACGCTCGAACAGACAGCGCTTTCGGTCGCGCAATGCGAGAAGATCATCGCCGAGGCGAGGGAAGGTGAAACTCGCCTTGCTGAATCCGAGCAGGGCCAAAATCACCTCAGGCGTCTTCTGAACCTGGAAGGACCAGGCGCGGCAGATCGTGCCAAACTGTCGCCTAATTCGCCTGCGTCTCCATCACCGGCGAGCACTCGCACGCCCGGCTTGCGCAGTCCGCAGCGGGATCCGGTCGGACGGACACAGGTGGCTTATGCGTGAGGCGGTCCTCTACGAACCGTGGGAGAACGGCCACACCGCGGATGTCTCTCCACGCACATACCTGTACCGGTTGCAACCGGTCGGGATCGGATCGACTTTCGTTGAAAGCCTGACGGGATACATAGCGAGGCTGGCCTACGCCCACTCTGTCTCGGTCGGAGCAATGCTCACCCGGGAAATCCTGCCGCGGGTCCAGCCTGGATGTTTTGCCCTCGAACGTGACTACCGGACGCACAGCTGCATGGTGTACAACACCCGCACCGCAAACGGAGTAGCCGAGGCATCCGACAAACTCTCCGCACTGCTGGAGGATCTGACGGGATCGAAAGATCTGAGTGCGCTCACGCTCCGCTCCTGGGCCGGTGTTATCTCGGCTCACCACCTCCTCAAAACCAAAAAGGATTGGTGCGCCGCTTGTCTTCACGACTGGCGCACTAATGGCAACGAAATATACGATCCGCTGCTTTGGGCCATCAACGGCGTTACGGTCTGCCCTGTCCATCACTGCCGATTGTCATCGAACTGTCCCCATTGCGGACGAAGTTTGCACGTTTTGTCCGCAAGGTCTCGGCCTGGCCTGTGCTGCTGGTGTCAGAGATGGATCGGATACGCGAACGCAATCGAGTCTACAGGAGCCGATGCTGGCCGTGTCACCTCGGATTGGATAACCGATCTGATCGCCGCTACGCAGCGATCAGAGCACTACCTTTCACTCGACGTATTCAGGCGGAATCTCGACATGTGTATCGAACGCGTGAGCGACGGAAACATCAGCCGGTTTTGCAGGATTACGGGATTGTCCTTCGATACGGTCGTCGACTGGCGATCCGGAACCGTACACGTTCGTCTCGATCTTCTTCTGAAGCTCTGCAGAGCTCTGGGATTCACGCCAAAGACAGTGCTCACGGCCAACCTAGAGGACTCGGATGTCCACGATGCGACGGCCTTCCCGCTGACGAAGACGACGCCAGTAGGCCGGCGTCGAAGTCCCGCCCACATCAACAACCTGTTGACCCAGGCACTTCACGCCGAGCCGCCCATCTCACTCCGTGAACTGGCCACTCGCCTCGGGTATGCGGCCATCCAGGGCCTCACCCGACGCTTCCCGGAAATATGCGCATCACTGCGGAAGAAGTACAACGCGGCAAATCGACGCAAGCTGGCGAAGCCGTTCGCACATGCGCCATCGGACAAGGTCATCCGGAAGGCGATCGAGGCTGCACTCGCGTCACGTCCGCGGACCACATTGCGGAAGGTCACCCAGACGCTCGGATTCAGGAACGAGGTCTCACTCTACAATCGCTTTCCGGAACTGTGCCGCGCCTTCGCCGCGGCAAACAGGAAAGACCGTGCGGAACGACTCGCCATCATGCGTGCAGAATGCCTCGCTGCGTTGCAGCAAGGAACGCCACCAAGCATTCGAGAGATAGCGGCGAGGGTCGGCTGCTCCGAGCAGGCGTTCAGTTACCGGTTCCCGGACCTCTATGCCGGGCTAGTCCAGGCAGCGCCGGAACGGAAACGCCTTCTGCGCGAGGAAGTCCGGTCACAGATCTCGGTGGCACTACATGAAGATCCAGCGCCATCGCTGGATTGCGTCGCGAGTCGCGTTGGCAAGAACGCGCTGCAACTGTTGGCCCAACACCCGGACGTTGCGCGCGAGATCCGAAGCCGGTACAACGCGCGCCAGCAAGCAGACGGCGCAAGACGACACGCCCAATACCGGGAGCAGATCAGAACTGCGGCGGACGACCTCTCGGAGAGGGGATTGCCCCTGTCTCGGAAAAAGATAATGGCGGCGATTCCCAGCCCCGTGATGAACCATTGCCGCATCGTGGACGACGAACTGCGAAACATTCGACAGCAGCTGAGAGGTGATCAGGTTTGAACAAAAAACAGAGTGCTCTTTCCGGCGGAGCTGTTGGGAACCATCCGCTGGCCAACCACTTTCGGAAGCATCCGCTGGCCAAAACGGCCAACGGATGGGTGGAGTGACAATATGCAAATGAACCGAATTGAAATCGCGGGCTATCTCGCCAAGAAGCCCGAAATCCGCTACCTGCCTTCCGGCACTCCGGTGGCGAATGCGCGCCTGGGCCAAAGCTACCGGTATCAGGACGGCAACCAAAAGTGGATCGAACAAACGAACTGGCACAGCCTGTCCTTCTATGGGGATCTCGCGAATATCGCCACCTCGTTCGACAAGGGCGAGAACGTCTTTGTGGAAGGCACAATCGAGCAGCGTGAATTCACGCCGAAGGACGGCAGCACGAGGACCATGAACGAAATCGTTGTCCGTCACTGCCACGTGATTGCAGCGGCGAAACAAGCCGCTGCTGCGAGCAGCTCAACGGTGGGCAGCAACTCCGCCGCGACCGTTCCAGCAGACGCCGACCATGACGATGACTGGCCTGTTCGATAGAATCCGAACCGCTCGTGTTCGAGCGATCAAACGATTGGCGCTCATCGCGACGGGTGTAGCGATTGGGACGTTTCAGCTTTGCGGAATCCTGGGTGTCCGCATCAATGCGTCGCCTTCTCTTCCCATCGGTCTTTACCTGACCAGCTCGCGGCGCGAAACGAATCTCGTCGAGTTCTGCCCCGGCGAGCCGTTCGCGAGCTTTGCGATTGCGCGTGGATACCGTGACGCCGGCGTGTGCCGAGACGGCGCGGGGCCGCTCATGAAACCGATTGTGGCCGGTGCGGGTGATGTCGTCGAAGTATCGGGGCAGGGAATTGCCGTCAACGGACATCTCCTCCCGAACACCGCACCTCTGGCCGTGGACAGTCACGGGAGGTCGCTTACGCCGTGGCCGTTCGGTCGCTACGTGGTTGCGCCCGATAGTCTGTGGGTTGCTTCATCCCACCATCCGCGGAGCTTCGACAGCCGGTATTTCGGTCCAATCCACGTCGGTTCCATTCGCGATCACGTTCGGCCCTTGTTAACCGCGTGGTGATCCCGTCCACCTATCTGAAATGCGCTGCTGCCGCCGTGACCGGGTTCGCCCTGGCGACAGCGCATCCGCTCGGGATCGCGAGTGCGATTGTTATGCCGGCCGTTGCTCTGTCACAACCGTCGAGGTGCGCGAGCTATGCTGCAGCTCTGTCTTATTATGGTGCGGCCCTCTGGCCTCTGATCCCTGGCGCGAACAACTTCTTCGGCCCGGATGTGTCGGCTGTCGCGGCCGTCGTTCTGTGGGCCTCCGCCGCTGCGGTGCTCGGTTCCGTATGGCCGCTTGTGTGGTCGCCGGACCGGCGGCAGGCAATCTGGCGCTCGTCAGTCGGCTTGCTTCTGACCGTCGTGCCGCCTCTGGGGATCATTGGCTTCGCATCCCCGCTGACCTCCGCCGGATTTCTTTTCCCCCGCACCGCCTGGTGCGGTTTGTTGGCATGTGCCGTCCTGAGCGGCGGGCTCGTGGTCTGGCCACGCAGAGCCGCAGTTACACTCGTCCTGGTCGCGATCGCCGGGAACGCGCTTCACTTTCATGACCCAGAGCCTTTGCCGGGCTGGCAAGGGATCAACACCAACTTCGGCGCCATCGCCCACGGGCGCATAAATCCGGTAGCGGAGTATCAGGCGGCGCAGTGGATTCAGCAGTTCGCAGTCTCCGCGAATGGGAAGGTCATCGTGTTCCCGGAAACCGTCGTTCCGACCTGGACGGCCGCGACCGAAGCATTCTGGCACCAAACGCTCGATCGCTTACGCGCGAGCGGGAAAACAATCCTCTTCGGCGCCCGGCTCCCACTCGGTAGCACGCGTCCGCTGGAAGCTCCCCTCGACTTCTCCGCCGATTTGGTTGCCCTCCGTGGGGTTCGTCCTGGGCCGTTTTCGCACGCGCAACAAGCCCGGAATTCCGGCTCTGACTTGTCCTACGACAATGCCGTCGTGATTCGCGGCTCCGAGGAGGCCACTGCGGTTCAACGTATTCCGGTCCCATTTGCGATGTGGCACCCTTTTGATCCGCACGGCGCGCGGCTGAATCTGTTCGGACCATCTGTGGTTGGGATCGCCGGTCAACGTGCAGCGGCCCTCATTTGTTATGAGCAACTCGTGACGTGGCCTGTCATCACATCTCTTCTTCGCAATCCGACTGTTTTGGTTGCGGTTGCGAATGACCACTGGGCCGCAGGAACGCCGATTCCTGCGTTTCAAGCTGCTGCCGTTCGCTCCTGGTCGCGTCTATTCGGCATTCCTGCCGTCAGTGCAACAAACCGATAGTCTCGACACGTAGAGACAATCACCTCCGCGCTTCGGGAAGGTGCCTCTTCCCTGACTGTCGCCCGCAGAAGTCGTAGTCTTCCGTTCCCGGGGCTATGATGGCCCCCCGGCAACGCCCCGCTTCGGTGAGCCGCTTCCCCGCTGATGCCTGAAGTACCACGGGCGCTCTCCCCGTAAAGGCTCTTCGACTCCTCCGGCGCGCCGGCCGAGGCCGGCGGTCTTGACGGGGGACCCCTCAGGCCCGTGGCATCCGGAAACCGCCACGCACGACTACGCGCAGAAAAGCGGCAGCAAGGAGAAAAGCAGCATGCTTCGCAGCGAAACCGCACAGTTCAACCCGAGCCGGTCCTCAGTGACTTTCGCGAGCTTGCGGTTTACGCGCTTCAGGAGTCCCCAACGAATCCTCGTCGCAGCTTCGATGAAGGCAAGCTTTCCGAGTTGGCACAGAGCATCCGCTCTCGGGCATATTGGTCCCGCTGATCGTCTGCGAGCTGGACCTCGACCGATTCGAGGTCGTCGCGGGGTGCGACAGTTCCGGGCGGCTCGATTGGCCTGACTCGTCTTCGTCTCCGTACGGGTCATTCAACTCACCGCGACATGCGTCCTCGGATGCCACTTCAACGAGAACGCCATCCGCGAAGACGTTCACCCCCTACGAAGAAGCGAGGCGTACAAAGCGCTGCTCGAAACTCCGAGCCGTGCTACCGACGCCACCTTCATCGCAGACAGGACGGGCCGCTGCATTCACGCAACTCTGTGGGCGAAAGCGGCGCGTCGTGAACGTCCCGCACATTTACGCCTGATTGTCTGGAATGTCCTTCCAGCCCAAGCCCCGGATCATTAGAGCCCTCAGCACTGACGGGCAACCGTGTTCGCAAGTGCCCTCAAGTTCCACCTGACACCCGTTAACGCAAAGTGCAGGAGCCGGGTCACCCCTGCAGACTGTCCCGCGAGCAATTTCCAGCAGTGTTCGCTGTTCCTTCCTTAGCAGCTCCTCAATTGATATACGGTACTGATTTCGCCGGTTCACATCGCCTCTCTTTTTCTGCGCCGCATGTGTGCGCGCGCGGCACCCGCTTTGCACAGCGCGAGAGGGGTCCCCGTCAAGGCCGGCGGCTGTGCCGGCGCCCCGCAGGGGTCGAAGAGCCTTTGCGGGGAGAGGCGCTGTGGGATGTTGTCGGCATATCATTGCAGGCACATCCGGTTGAATAGTCGCCCGGTTGCCCGTTATGCGGCCGCGCAACGGTACTGCGGAAGAATGGCCGCCTATAGTCCGAAGCTTCGCTGCGTTGCGTCCCAACGGCTACACACATTACTCCAAATCCTTCGCAATGACAGCGCAGTCTGGGCGTCGTCCGTTGCTAGCCGCGACAAGGCGGCGGGTACCGCCGCTATGTGACGCCCGCGGCTTCGAGAGCACAGTTCGATACTTGCGACAGCAGGGTGGCAGACGCAAAGCAGTGGCAGGGCGTTATGCTGAGATCAGATTCCGATGACAAACGCCGCGATCCCTACTTATTTGGAGATCATCGATTTCATTGCTGGCGGCACGACGCCGCAGTCTGTTATCGATTACCGGCCGTCTCAGGAAGCCCAGCGCCGCGTCGAGGATTTGATCGCCCGGGAAAAGGAAGGGCAGCTGTCGCCCGAGGAAAAATCAGAACTCGACCACTTCATGGATCTGGAGCACATTATCCGCATGGCGAAAGCACGAGCACGCCAGATCCTGCATAGTGCCTCGTGACATAACAGAAGCCACCCGGCGACTCGTGGTTGAGCGGGCTGGGGGACGTTGCGAATACTGCCTCATTGATCACGCTGTTGTGGGCTTTTCGCACCAGATTGACCATATAGTCAGCCGCAAACACGGTGGTTCTTCCCGCCTCGGCAACCTTGCCTATGCGTGTGTTCTTTGCAACCGGTACAAGGGAACGGACATCGCCGCCAGAGATCACTCGGGCGAGATAATCCGTGTTTTCGATCCACGGCGAGATGAGTGGCAGCAGCACTTCAGCATGAAGGGGCCCACGATTCAACCGCTCACGCCAGTAGGCGAAGCCACGGTTCGTTTGTTACGGCTCAATGCGGCGGAGCGTGTAGTTGAGCGCCAGCTCCTGCAGAGCCTGGGTCTCTATCCACGGCGGTAGCGGGAAGTGCGTAATTGTGCACTCTTTCGTCTTCAGAGCTCCGATAACTTGGAATCGATGCGGAATTGACCTTCAGCTTGGAGTAACAATATCGCTTCTGCTCAGCTATCCTGTCGTGTAGAGTGAAGCTGGCTCAGCCTAACCTCTTTTGCCGTTGCGGGAGCATCCGGCTTTTTCGCTCAGGCCTCTGCAACTCCTGTTACTGGAAAGCCTCCAGATCTCGGCGCCGCTTCGGTGGACACCGCGAGACGGTTCTCATTCGCGACCGGTACATCTGCCAGGGCTGCGGGGCAGGAAATCGGCTCGTCGTGCATCATCGCCACCCGGGCCGCCACTCCTGCTCGTCCCTAATCACGCTCTGTGCGGCTTGCCACGCTCTGATTCATAAGCTCCGAAGTCACCGGCGCTGGTTGCCAGCCTCACTTGTCACCATCTGGCAGGAACAGCACCCGGGAGTTCCGGTACAACTGCAGCTCGCTCTCGATCAGGGCAGGGAACTTTAATCCCGCTCTCCCTTAGCAGCTGCGCGGCGCCCGGGATTTGGTTGCATCAATCGGCATTCTCGTACCCGAGAATCCTCGGGTGATGCCGCGCGGACCGGTGCCCCGTCTCCCTATTTGCCCTAAACGCGGTACCGCCGTCCGTGAGGCGAACTGTCAGCATCACCGAAAGTGTCAGTCCTGACACTTTCACTTTCGACTTCGCAACACATCCCTCGAAGATGCGGCTCGGTACGTCGTACACAAATACGCTGAGACGAGGCGAAAAGCCGAGCCGGATTACGAGCTGCCCAAGTGATGGCATTGCGCGGTCGATCCTGTCACGGATTTCAGGCGTGAAATTCAGATACTCGCACAATGTCTCTGCCCGATGTCATCAAGGACTCTCGGTATCACGGCAGAACGGTACTCCCGCGAGTGGGGGCAATTCGAGGGAGGAGGAGAGTATAGCCATAAACCGCCGCAGAACGTTCGGGGTTAGGAAACCAAAAATCAGGAGGTCACAACTCCCCCGGCTAGAAGTGACCTCACCACTGCTTCTCTTGAACGGCCGTTGGGTGTGGCCCAGGTTTCAGGGCAAGCCGGTTTGTATCGTCAGATCACGACGCCACAGGTCGTCGGACACAGATTCCCGAGAACTTCAGACAGTCGGCTGGGTTTCGCTCTCTTCTGTGGTTTTCTTGCGGGCTGAAGTCTTCGACGCAGTCGTTCCTGAAGAAGATGTCTTGTTCGTGAGTGTCTTCACACCAGCTTTCTTCAGTACCGATTGCTTTTTGCCGGCCTGCTTTTTGCGTACGGCATTTTGTTTGGGCGCCTCAAAATGTCCGCTATTCACCCATGCGCGGACGGTAAACCATGTCGTACGGAATTTCTTTGCAGCTTGTCCAAAGCTCATGCCGTCACGAACTGCCGCAACCACCTGCCGTCGAAAGTCGTCGCTGTATGTCGGCCGCGTGCGCTTTCGGGTACGCTTCTTATCTGTTCCTGTTATTTCGTCACTGCTCACAACGATACTTGGCGAGCGTGGTATCGTCGTCCTTCGGAACTCTGGGGTTGTTCCGACGCCAGCCACTCCGTTTAGGGCTGTGATCGCCGCCTCGATTGAGGACTTCTGACGTTCCAGCTCTTGTACTAATTGGTCGATATTCAAGTTGCGATGTGCTCCTGTCGGTATTAACCTGCACGGCACTACAGTACTGAGAATGTGCTGCTTAGAACCAGCTTACGCGTTACAGAGTTCGGCGTCTTCTTAAAACATTAGCTCACTCGCTTAATCCTGGTGACGGTTCTCAGAGTTGTTTTGGTGAACGTCACAACTGAGCCTCATTCCGCATCTTGGCCAGCCCGGCCTCGAGGGGAAAGGGCACCACCACATGAAGACAACAACTGAGGGTCTAATTGCGGGACAGTATTCCCGCGGAACTGTCATATTGTCGCGGTTGGAATGGAAGAACGCCTTTGGCGCGAACAAGGACCACGCTGTACTGACGTATCGGCGAAGCGTCGCTGAACACACAGGAGATTTTACGCGTGACTCGGGAAACACTGGAGCCACGCGCGACAGCAAGATCACGGAGCGCTTCGCCAAGGCCGTCGAGCAACTCGGCGCTGTCGATAAGGACGGCCGCAAGCTGCTAGAACTTCACTTCGGCGGAATTTACACATTGCAGCGAATTGCCCGCGACTCCTAGAATGACCACTGCACGGTGGTAGAGATCCTGACAGAGTACGCTCGAGAGAACGTTCCAGCGCCGAACGAGTAAGAAGGTGCCTGTCCGACATTGTCGGCGTGAAGCGGCGAGGAAGTACCGCGTCGATGTTGAATCCGGCTGGCATCCGTCTCCGCCCATATGCTCGCGAGGGGCATCGGTTCGTCGTTACGAGCTCTGACTCGCACGTCGGCTTCTGCGATCGAAGTCCGGGTTACATATTGTGCTGCTGCGGGCTAATTGGCGCGATAGATTGATACACTCTAGGCCACCGCTCACCGAGATCAGCAGTATGCCGAACCTACGACACTTGATAATTATGACGTTGCATTCGTCAGCTCTACGCAGGTAGGGCTGTCTTTGGAGCCGGGCCTGCCCTCGCGAACAGCAGTGATGGTGGCTGCGGCCCGCGCAATTGCAACTCACGATCCGGACCCTTCCGTCAGAAATCCCGACTGGCTGGCGGAACACTTTCTCGGCGAAAAGGAACGAAAGTTGCTGATCGGAACTCCCTGGGCGAAAGCCCTTGACGACGATTACCGAAATCTCGCGCAAAACGCGGAAGTTGATATTCTAGTCCGCGCCATGTTGGTCCGTACCCGCTTTATCGATGAGCGGCTCAGAGAAGCAGTTAAGAACGGAGCGCTACAGATCGTCGTGCTTGGGGCGGGTTTCGACAGCCGTGCGTACCGACTCCGGGACGTGCTCCATAGAGCACGCGTATTCGAAGTAGATTTTGGCCCTACGCAGGAATACAAGAAACGCCGCATTTCCGAGGTGCTCGGTAGCCTACCTGGAAACGTGGTTTACGTTCCCATAGATTTTACACGTGACAGCCTCAGCGAGGTCCTCCAAAAAGCTGGTTATCGTCCTGATCTGGTCAGTTTCTTCATATGGGAGGGCGTCTCAATGTACCTGCCGGAGGAAGCTGTGCGAGGCACGCTGAAGTATGTCGCCACACACGCCGCGCCTGGGAGTTCGATTGTCGCCGACTTTTTACAGAAATCTGTAATTGATCACATCGGCACACCGATGCAATCGACCGATTCTCCGATGCTTCGCGCGGGATTGGTACAGGCAAAGCGCATGGCAGACGTTGGAGAACCTTGGATCTTTGGGATTCCGGATGGCAGCGAGGCAGAGTTTCTGCGTAGCACAGGGTTAGAGCTCCGGCATTTGCTGCCCATGAATGGAGTTGAGGCGACCAAACGATTTCGGACAAGAAGCGATGGCACTCTGGTCGGCAATGTGCCGCCGACAGACTACTCTGTGACTAGTCTTGTGGAAGCAACGGTACCGAGGCGTTGATTTCATTCAGAGATGGTGAGACGAGAACAGGATCGCAGCGAACATTAGAAAAGATTTAACGATCTTCCGCAATCTGTTCAAGAACTGGCACGTTTACGAGACCGCCGGGCTCCGGGAACTGAGCTGCCGCGACGGCAACGCCGGCACTTCCGCGCATAGCCGACTACACGGACAGGTGGACTGAAACAGGCGATAGGCCACGCCGCTCCGCTGCGCGAAACTGCAATTCCAGTTATACTTCGTTGTTGCAGGGGGGGCCTTTTATGCGAATTCGATCCCTTGTCGTGTTGTCTCTTTCGGTCTGTTCGTGCATTGGGGCGGCTCGTTTCGGTCTTCCTGATCTGGGGAAAATCGTCAGCGTTTCGGACCCTCAAATCTCACCCGACGGCAAGTCGATCGTGTTCGTGGTTTCACGTCCCGATTATGATCTGAACGTGCATCGGAGCGAAATCGTTCTGATGGAAATATCTACACGAGATCAGCACGTGCTCACGCATGATCGAAAAGGAGTCAACTCTCCCCGCTGGTCGCCCTCAGGTGATCGGTTGGGCTTCGTGGCTAATGATTCGAATAACAGGCCGCAACTCTTTGTAATGGGGATGAACGGAGGTGATCCTGAACAGATCACAAAGGTAAGATCGGGCATTCAGCAATACTCATGGCGTCCTGATGGCGAAGCCGTTGCGTTCACGGTGAGCGATGAGCCCGCAACGCGAACGGGCCAGGATAAGTTTGACGACGCCTTTGAAGTTGGCGACAACGATTTTCTCGTCAATGCCAAGCCCTTGCCAACGCACTTGTGGGTTGTCTCGTCAAGGGGCGGCGAAGCCAGGCGGCTCACGTCTGGTACCTGGTCACTCCCGGTTAGTCATCCGCCTTTTGCTCCGGCATCTCCGATCGCGTGGTCTCCTGACGCCAAGTCGATTGCTTTCGTCAAGCTCGCGACGGCATACTCGGGCGACGCAAGCCAGAGTACGCTTCAATTACTGGATGTAGCCTCCGGCCAATATCACCCGATAACTGGCCACGCGAAGTACGAAGGCTATCCGGCATTCTCTCCCGATGGCAATCACATCGCGTATCAATATCCTCGAGACGGGCAGACGAAAAACGGATCCTCGATTTACGTTACGGGAGGAGTCCAGGGAGAAGGCCGGGATTTATCGCGTTCAATCGACCGCAATATTGTGCGTGCACTGTGGCTGCACGACAGCAAGTCGATGCTTTTCGGAGCCGACGATGCTACCACGGTGGGTCTCTGGGTGCAGCCGCTCGATAGCCAGGCTACGCGTCTGAAAATCGGAGACATTTGTCCAAGTTGGGCTTTCTGGGTAGATGTATCCGTTGGTCCTCACGATGAGATTGCGTTCACCGGAAGCGAGCCCCACCGTCCTACGGAAGTCTACTATCTACCGAAGCCGACCGCCAGGCCAATTCGGCTTACTTCCTTAAATGCCTGGACCGAGTCAGTCGAATTCGGTAAAACGGAAACGATTGAGTGGAATAGCCAGGATGGGTATCGCGAAGACGGAGTATTGACATATCCGCCGAATTTTTCCTCGAACCAGCGATATCCACTTGTCCTCTGGATACACGGCGGCCCGCCCGCCGCCTCGCACGACACGTTTTCGCCCATGACTAGTCTCATTGCGGCTCAGGGATGGGTAGTGTTCGAGCCAAACTACCGAGGTAGCGATAATCTCGGCAACAAGTATCAGGCGGCGATTTCGGATGACGCGGGCGAAGGACCCGGACGAGATGTTATGGCTGGCCTCGCCGAAGTCCAGAAGCGAGGCTTTGTCGATCCGTCGAACATAGCTGTGACCGGCGCATCTTACGGAGGATTCATGACCGTATGGCTCCTTGGCCACTACGGTGGATGGAAGGCTGCCATCGCGGGTGCTGCGATAACGGACTGGGTCGAACAATACGATCTCAGTGACTTCAACGTTCGAATAGGAGACGGCTTCGCCGGTGGACCGCCCGAATCACCTTACATTGGCAATCGAATGAAAGCGTACGTCGAGCAGTCGCCGATCACGTATGCGGACAGAATCAAAACTCCGACACTGATTGTGGCGGACACCGGCGATTACCGGGTGCCGATCACACAATCCTATCGGCTCTACCATGCTCTGAGGGACCGCGGCGTTGCTACTCAATTTATCGCGTACCCCATTCCGGGGCACTCCCCGAATGACCCCATCAGGCGGCGTGACGTCCAACGACGCTGGATTGCATGGCTCGCTCAGTATTTGGACAGCAAGTCTACTGGTCTGAGTCAATGACTTACGACCAGCGTGTGCCTCCAAATTGAATTCGAGTGCAATCGATGCTCCAGAGGGTCGCCGTCGAGCGCCGGTCTGCACTCCTCAGGCAAGTTGCCGAGAAACGCGCAAACGGCTGACGTGACGCAGGTTGCGGTTCGCGACTCGATAGGTATCGGTAAACGCCCATTGCTGAGATTTACCGACGATTCCGGCTGGAGAGTCGCGGTACCGGAAAATGAGCGCTTAAACAATATTGCCGCATCCGTTCACGGCACGAGTCCGAAGGCTGAACGGGTGGAGGCTTCGCCTGCTCGAAGAACGTGACATCAAAGCCGTTTATCCATTACGCTGAAAAAGAGCAAGGACAGAGTTGAAGAAGATGGAAGTGCATCTCACGGACGACCAGAAAGCGTTTCTTCGCCAAGCCATCGAGAGCGGGCGTTACAGCGCTGAAGAAGACGCGGTACGTGACGCTTTGTCGTTGTGGGAGGAACGAGAACGGGAACGTGCGGAGATTCTGGCCGCCATCGATTTAGCGGAAGCATCTCTTATGCGCGGCGCAGGCCGAATCATCTCTCAGCAGTCGATGCGCGATCTGGCCGATGAAGTGAAACAGCGTGGTCGCGCTCGCCTCGCCAATGAACAGCGTCTTCCGAGCCGCTGATGGCTCACCGGCTCTCACCGCAGGCCGAAGCAGAACTTGACGACATTTGGTTTTATGTAGCGAAGGCAAGCGATAGCATCGACATTGCCGACCGGCTGATTGATTCCATCACCGATCGGTTCTATCTTCTGTCCCGGTACCCGCACATGGGACGTCCCCGTGATCGCGATCTGCAGCCCGGTTTAAGAAGCTTCGCCGTGGGCGAGTACGTCATCATCTATCGTGTTGAACGCGAAGACGTGCTCATCCTGCACGTCATGAGAGGTAGCCGGAACATTCCGGAGCTGCTGCGTTAACTGGAACCGAGCGGGCGAGCGGATCGGTCCTCACCTCTGATCGGGTTCTTTTGCCAGCGGATTGAATTTGAACAGTTGTCCCGGCGGGTGTTCACAAGTGCAGTCGGCGGCACAGGCCGAGGTGCCGAAACTGGGCCTTTCAGGACGGGCCTAGACTCACGGGCGGTACCAGAAAGTTAACGGATGCGGCAATTCTGTTAACCGCGCCCGGAATGTGACTTAATGCTTCCCGTCTCCGACTGGATCAAGCCCGCGCTTCACGAAAGTCGGGTGCGCGACTGAAGAGGTGAGGAAATGCATAAGCGCTTGAGCTCCAGCTGTATTCTTGGCATTGGCAGTAATGCCTGCAGAGAAGACGGTCACTCGCTGAGCTCCGTCCGGAAGCGGCCCTACATACTGAATTCCCGTGACCGGCAAAAGCTCGCTAATCTGCTGGAATCCGATCTCCGCGTCGCCCCGCGCGATGGCTTCACCTACCCGCATTCCTTCGATTCGCTTACTCTTGCCTTTGACCTGTTCTGCGATACCCAGTTTCGGGAAGAGTTCGGTCGATATATAAACTCCGCTGATGCTTGCTGAGTAAGCAATAGAGCTTGCGTTCAGAAGCGAGCGGCGCAGCGCATCGACAGAGCTGATGTCAGGTTTTGGAGCTCCGGCCCGAACTGCCAGACCTATATTCGAGCGCACCACGTCCGTCTCGCTAGCCTGAACGACGAACCCTTCGGTGGCTAACTTGTCGAGATGTGTTCGCCAGATAATCAGGACGTCCGCCGGTTCGCCCCCTTCAATTCGCTTCGGAATATCATCGCCTCCGAACGAGCTGAGAACCTTAATCTGACTAGTACGCTCGAACTCGGGAATTACTTCGCGGAACGATTCAGCGAGTGCATTGGAGATCACTGCCCGCAGTTCGGCAGCGAATGCCGATGACACGCTCAGCAAAACGAGCATGAGAACAACACGGATAACCCGTGGCCGTTTCATGGGAAGCAATTATATCGCCGGAGAGAAACCATTTGACATGCACCTCGCGAAGGCGCTCTTATCGTTGTAAAGGTTTTGAACAGAGTGCGGAAGTCGGTTCAGCCCACCAGTTGCCAATGGCCAGTTCTGTTGAAAATGGAAGCGTCACGCCGCTTCGGCCCTGGTTATCTGTTCATAAACGGGCGGGTACTTGCATGCTCTGTATAGAGAATGCGAAGTGCTGTTCGTTGGCGAAGTTGGTCCGGGTCTGGGTTGGAGCATCTCGTTCTGATTCAGGAGGGAGGACTTACCGAGGCTCAATCGGTTGTCATCGCCGACCCGGCGTCCTTGCGGCCCCATGGGTTCGCCGCTCGCTATTCGTTGAGGGTTGATGCAGACTGGCGCACGGTCGACGTCGACGCAGCCGTGCTCGGGAACGTGGATTCAGTCCACCTTCGAAGGCTGAGCACCGGCGAATGGCTGAGCGGAAATGATCTATTGCTACCCCGACTTGAGGGCACTTTCGATGTAGATCTATCGATCACGCCGTTCACGAATACTCTCCCGATTAGGCGGTTGGGACTAAAGATTGGAGAGACGGCGGAGATCACGGTCGCGTATATCGCGTTTCCTGAACTCGCGCTCTCGGCGGCGCCGCAACGTTATACTCGGTTGGCGGCTGATCGGTACAGATATGAGTCGATGGACTCGGGTTTCGTTGAAGAGATCGTCATTGACGAGCATGGGCTTGTGATTACGTACCCCGACCTGTTTCACCGCGTATAGCGCAGGTTGCGTCGTTCTCGCTTAACGCTTTCCAATTCGCCTACAAATCCCAGTAAACAAGGTCGCCGACAGCCGCTGAGCGTGATTTCATCGCCCGCCCGACAGCGTGAGGACGGATTTGTCGAGCGGAAGCCGTGGCGAATACAGGGTATGAGGTAAACAGATTCGGGCCAAAAGGTTAACCCGACCGGTCCGAAACTGAACAGATCCACCAAAGTGTTCACCAGAGCACAGGTGAACCGTAGTACCTGTTCTGTTCACTCCCGCGATTGCTGCCGCGCTGAACCGGAAGCGGCAATGTGTTAAGGGTCAGTTTCCGTTAACGTCACACAATAACCGGCCAAGTGCCACGCCGTGTTCAGTGCGCCAGTGCCGATATACAAATAATGTGGTGGCACAAGATCACCGCGTTGTGAAGAAGCGCGTGTGACTGGAGCAAGGCCGATTCGGCCCAGGCTTTCTTCATCGCCGAACTATTCGGTCGGCTCTGGAAAGTCCGCAGCAAAACTCAATCTTTCTCGAGTTGACGGATGCGGACGGTGGAGGATCGCATCTAATCCTGTACGGCGATCTCTCAATGACCGATGAGGTGCCGGAACAACCGGTCTTGGTGCTGTACCCACCCGGCCAACTGTGACAGGCTCTGCTTCGTATTGTGCCAATCAGCAACCCTGTTCTGCTGTTCCCCGGGATCGCGTGCCAAATCGTAAACCTCATACTGATCCCGAGTTGCGTTGTACAGGAACTTGAGATCGCCATCGCGGAAGCCGAAAAGATAATCGGACCAGGGCGAGAAGAAGAAAGTGCGTTGGGGCCGGTCACGCTCGAATAGCGAGGAACCTTGCCAGGCGTCGGGAGAAGGCTTGCCTAGGATCTCCATTATTGTTGGTGCAACATCGACAAGGCCTCCGATGGTCGGATATCGCTGGCCGCGAAACAGCGCGGGATTGATCAGTAGCAGTGGAACGTGGCAGTTCTCCTCATAGATGCCACCGGCGTGGCCTAGTTGATTGTGACGCCCAAATGCTTCGCCGTGATCCCCGATCACAACCACCAGCGTCTCTTCCACAATATCTGCCGCTTCCAGAGACTGCATTACCGTCGCGAAAGCCGCGTCGCCTGTGTGTAGCGCATTCAGATAGCGGTTCAGCATATTCTCGTCCGGTCCAAAGCGATGGAGTGTCGCTTCCGTGAAGTATGGATAGTGCGTCATAGTTGTCCAGAGCATGCCAAATACCGGCCGCTGTACCTTGTGCTGTTCTTGAAACCAAGTCGCCAGCGACTCGGCGGTAGAAACGTCATCTGAACCATCAAGGAATGGCCACCTCTCGCTACGGAAGATCGTGCGGCTGTTGTTCCTGCGTTTGTAATCTTCCAGAACTTCGAAGCCGCGCGCCCGCAGAAACTCGCCCGCTTTCTGAAACTCCAGACTGCCGCTGCTAAAAAACCCTGTGGCGTATCCGTGTCCCCGCAGCTCACTCACGATGGACGGAAGCGAGAGATCGGGCTTCTCTTCCGATTCCGACTTATATGAGATCCAAGGGTATGTTGAGCAAAGAATCGAAAAGAGACCTTTGTTGGTTGCGGGAGCGTGTGCATAAACGTTTTCAAACACAGCAGCGTGTTGCGCCCAACGATCCAGGTTGGGCGTTGCGCCGGACTTTGATCCATAAACGCCCAGGTACTCTGCCGGCGTCGATTCCAACACGAAGATTAGGAGATGTTTGATTCCTGGTTGTGTTGCCCCGGTAAACTGCTTTAAATGTGAATGCCGTCCGGGTGAATGAGCTGTGAACTCCGCCGCAGGCATCGTAAACAGCGCCGGCTGTCCACCTGCCGCAACGCACGACTGTGCGAAGTTATAGACAGCATTCACCAGCCTCGCCTCGTCCCATTTGCGACCTCTCGCTTGTGCCTGGCCGAGCAATGACCACACCAGCAGACCCGTGACAACAGCAATGGCGAAGGCCCGCTCGGACACGGCTATCCGCTGTTCAATCCACTCACTCAGAACAAGGCTGACGATCAGATACACCGCTGCACAAACCACCATGGCTGCGATCAGCTTCCAGTCAACCGTCGCAAGCAGTACCTCGTGCGACTCTGTGCTGCGCAGAAACCCGGCGTAATACAGCCAGCGGTAATTCAGCGGCTGTCCGAGCAGCGACAATACGCGAGTATGTACGGCGGCCAGCACAACGGAGATCGTTGCCAGAAATAGAAATGCGATATACACCCATCGGGCCGCTGTTCTTCGCCTTCCCGGCAAGACAGCTAGTGCGATCAGGAATGCCGCTGACAGTCCCGCCGCGAACGCGGCATCATGTCCGCCGGCAATACCGAGCTTTATCAGGTCCACAACGGGGTTGTAGGTTGGCCATCGTGTGAAATCAGACCGGTGCAGGATCAGCGCCCGCGGTGCCAGCAATACAAGAGCAAGCACCAGAGCCGCAACAGCGGTCCGTATCCCGAAAGGAAGCCCTTGTACGACCAGACTCTGCTTCTCTGACATCATGGCACTCGCAGGCTTTCCTGCATTACGGCACATTGTAATTGCAACCGTCCATCCGCGTGCGTTGCCGTCATCGGCAGGCTGTTGGCCCCCACGCGAGAGAAGAACGCGCACTACACGTTCGATACTTAAAAAGATTACGGAACAATCGTTACATCAATGCTGATGAGGTTTGCTAAAGGACGCGTGGTTATGTCCGTACTCGGTCCTCATCCAACGCTACCTGTCCCGACCCCTCAGAATCGCAGCCATGACCCGCGGACTCCGGTGTCCATGAATGATTCCAATGACCTGAAGGGAATGTTCCTCGGGTGCGTATGCAATGAGGTAATCCCGCACGCGGACGAACCGTAATGGTCGACTAGTGAGATCCGGGCGGCAATGACCCTGCCGTGGAAATGGAACCAGCGCGCGGATGCCGTCGAAGATTTCTTCTACGATGCGGTCAGCGGCGTCGACGCTGTCGACCGCTATGAAGTCCCAGATCTCGTTAATATCATCCAGCGCTTCCGGGTGGAATGAGAAGCCGCTCATCCGCGGCGGGTCTCGCTCCTTTGACGCAATTGCCGAAATGCTTCATCGCCGTCAATCGACAGTAGGCGGCCACTTTTTAGGTCGTCGTACCGGCTGTTGAGCATGCCGCGGACCTCACCGACCGCGTCAACGAATCCGGCGATGGCGTCTTGCGCCAGCTCATCCGCACCGCATCCAGCCTGCGAAGCCAGTTCGTAGAGCTTCTTCTCGAGATCAGGGGTGAGATGCACTTCCATACGTCTTAGGCTACCAATCCGTGACGAAGCATGTGGCGGGGCGCGCTTCATCCTGATGCGTGCAAATCGCCGCCAAGAGCGAAGCCGTGTTGATCTCCGCCACTCGGCATGGAAGTTCTGCCAGCAAAGCAGACTGTGACATCCGGGTGTTCACCGAAGAACAAGTGAACCGTTGCGGCAATTCTGTTCACCGGATGGCTGACACGCTGGCTGCGCAGTCGTACTCACCACTCTGCCACTAGGAGGTGCATCTGAGTGTGTGTGGCCAAAATGGATTGTGGTCTGTTATGCTGTCCAGACTTTAAGTTTGAGCCGTCAGCGATGGGAGGCAGTGTGCCCAAAGTAGAATACGATCCGATCAAGAATTCATGGAGTCTGGAGCCCAGTGAATCGGATTGGCACCAACTAGCGAGAGTTTTCGGATTGGGCCGTCGCGACGTCTACATCGACTACTCCCCAGATAGAGCTGCTGAGGCTTACCAGGACAGCGACATCCGATTTGTCCAAACTTCGGATGGACGTGTCACAACCCCTATCAGATGATTACTGACTACAGGCACTCGGCCGCATCCGAAAGATGCGGAACGGTGTCATTTGAAGGATCCTACTCGTTCCCTGGTGCATTGGCGCGACATAAAAAGCACATGGTTGACGAGTTTAATCGTCACAAATTGCTCAAGAAGGGGAACCAACCAGCCGCTCGTGTCAAACGCTGTGAAATCAAAAATGGTGTGCCGCACTTTGTGCTCGAGACTGCATATTACTACGATCAAGTAGGATCGAATCTCAGCCTAGACTATCCGTTCCCTGAACCGATTATCGTAGCCGATCGCCACTGCCTGAGTGTAAGAGAATGGGATGTCGCCCAAGCGCACGGCAAGACGAAGAGATTGCCTGAGTTTGCACAATCGAAATTAGCAAATACGATCGGTGTCGCAATCGGTATAACGGCACGGTCGCATGATGGACGTTTCCACTGGCTACGACGGAAACGATCGAAAACTGTCGCTGTGTATCCGGGAATGTGGCATTTGCCTTTTTCGTTCGCGCTTGCGATCGACGACCAGGCACACACGGCGAAAGACGTAAGAGCGCTGATAAGGTTTGATCTAGGTCACGAACGAGCGGAGGAGCTCGGTGGTCTAGATTACAGCGATTTTGGTGAGTTGCGCCCCCTGGCGTTCTGCCGTGACTTGGCACGAGGCGGGAAGCCACAGTTCTTCTTCGACCTTCCATGTCTCGTACCATTTGAAGACTTGCGGCGGCGCGCGGTCGATAGCACGGCAGAATTCGCGGGGAAGATCGAATTGATATCGGAGGGTGAAGAGGAACAGTATTCACCCGAGCTTGCCTGTTTTCTGCTGCTCATCACCGAATCATCGACTCTCGGAACGGCGTCGAACTGAGGCGGTGATTCTACCGGCCCGAGCTTCCAATTGAATTAGCCGGTCGGGGTTTCACGCAAAGGCCGACTGCCTAATCATCAACGTGCCGTCTCGATGCTTCTTAAACAGAATGCGGAAGATTGTTCACCTGAGTAACAGGGTCAACGAAATCGCAATCGTTCAGAGGAACACTCCGGCATCGTGCAACTGGCATCGGGACTTTGCGCCGGAAGATGCAGGGATTGAATACGGGTCTTTATACTACACGACTATGGCCCCTGTTCGTGCGATTTTGGTAACAGTAATTCCGGGCATATTGGATTTGATTCTATCCGGTGTTACATTCGGTGGACTCCGTGCAGGCCCTCGGCCGGTTCCCGATCCTCGTCAAGGTGATGGCGCCGTGTCTACCTTTTACGTTTGGGAGAAGGAAGTGCCCGCGACGCCCGGTCTGGTATTGCGCTACGAACCACTGCCGGACGCACTGATGCTCACTAATGCCACGCGTGGTTGGCGGATTCTCTACACCTCAATAAATGGCCTCGATGGCACAACTTCGGTGGCGGTGTCAGGAACAGTGTACTTTCCGAAAGGAACCGCACCCGCCGGCGGATGGCCCGTAGTAGCGTGGGCGCACGGCTTCGCAGGCGTTGCCGATGTATGTGCCCCATCGTGGACGCCGAGAAGAAAACGCGACACCGATTATTTAAACAGGTGGCTCAATGAGGGGTTCGCAATTGTCGCGACAGATTACCAGGGGTTGGGCACACCGGGAGGCCATGCTTGGGGTGTACCAAGAATGGAAGCCTATAGCGTGATCGATAGTGTCCGGGCTGCACGAATGGCATTCCGGGTGTTGTCGGATCAGGTCGTTCTCGTTGGCCAGTCACAAGGTGCTCGAGCCGTACTGTCTGCATCAGCGCTGGCTCCTGAGTACGCTCCTGAATTCCGATTTAAGGGCACGATAGCGACTGGTGTTCCCGCAGGTCCTGCATTTGCACCCCGAACGAAAGCTCCGCAGATCCCCGTTCCCAAGCGCATGGGAGGCGTTCACGCAAGATTGGCCGTCTACAGTCTGTTCCGCCTTCTCGCAATAGATTCTGGTTTTGACCCGCTGGAATACCTGAGTGATATCGCAAAACCATCGTTCGAGACTGCACGAACCAGCTGCACGGCGGCTGTTGATGATGTTAATGCGAAGAACGGGGTGACGGTTGAGAACGCGTTAAAACAAATCCCGAATGCTGCAAGTCAGAAAGCGGCGCCATACCAGAGGTATCCTCTCCTAAGTTTGCGAACCCGGTATTCATCGGGACAGGGCTAGCCGATACTACGGAATTCCCGGAGGAGCAATACAACCTGCTCGTTGCAGCATGCTACGAGGGGTCAATCGTGGAGGGCCACTACTACCCGGGCCAAGATCACAGCGGCGCCGTCAATGCGTCGCTTGCCGATTCGCTTCCGTTTGTGCGGAAGCTGCTTCGAGGTCAGCGGATTCACGGCAATTGCACCACTCTGAAACCGCCGACTCTTCAGACTGCGCGCGACTAAAGCGCTAGATGCATTTTGCGGATTCTTAAACAGAACGGGGCCAAAGGGTTAAGCCGGGAGCGCCCAGCGCCGACGCACTGGTGCAGACCAGAGAATGGGACAGAGCCGGCATTGCCCTCCACCTTGTGGACGTAGGTGGCCAGACGATTAACACGGCATCAGCAGTGGGTCGCATGTTTCTGACGCAGATGGCTGGTTTTGCGGAGTTCGAGCGTAACCAGATTGCCGAGCGAACGGCAATGGCGCTGCAACACAAGAGAGCGCGACTCGAAGTCTATAGCGCGACACCCTTAGGGTTCAGGAGAACGAACGGGAACAAGCTCCGCGCGATTCCGCGCGAGATAGCGATAGTTCGCGTTATTCGTGAACGCCGCGCAGCCGGCGAATCGCTGCGTGCCATTGCTGACAACCTGAACGCAGCGGGCCTAAAAGGCAAGCAGGGTGGCCGGTTTTATGGATCAACCGTACGTCAGATCCTGAACAATCCTCTGTATCGTAGCCAGCCGCCTGGATAACGGCTACCACCCTTGTTTGTATATAACCGGTCGGTTGTGTACGCTCAATTTCGACCAGGGTTGTGTACACCCGGTTTCGAGAGGTCGCCAGATGCCGAAAAGTGCCCATCGCTCTGTCCAGACCCGCGGTCGCTCTCCTATACGCACGCGCGCATAGGCGGTGTGTTTGCCGCACTGAGTCAGATCCCACACTCAAACGGCCTAAGCGTCACGTTCGGGCGTCGCCGGGGTCAGTTTCCGGAAATGCCGACACCTCGGGCGCAATAAGCCTTGCGTCTGTTACCAGCTATCAGCCGGAGATCGCCGCGTGCCGAACGTTTGACATGACGACAAAGGTGATCTAGGGTGAGCTATGTCCGAAGAAGTACGTTTTACCGTCATCGCACTTAGTCTCGTCTTCCTTCTCGTCGGTGGAGGCTACAGGGTACGGTCTCAGCGATCCGGGGAGTCTCTTGACCGCACGAAGGAGGGTTGGCCGCTTCTGATTGGGATTCGTGTCGCGGGCCTGGTGATGGCGGGCTCGATTGTAGCGTGGTTGTATAATCCGGCCTGGTTCGAAGCAGTCACGTTGTCGATTCCCGACAGCGTGCACTGGCTGGGCGTCGCATGCTCGTTCATCACCGTTGCCTGGTTGCTGTGGATGTTCCACACCCTGGGGCGCAACCTGACAGACACGGTCGTAACTCGCCGTAATGCGACGTTCGTGGATTACGGGCCGTACCGATTTGTCAGGAACCCGATGTACACGGGCATCCTGATGGCTGGACTGAGCTTTGGTCTCGCGCTGGGAACATGGCTTGTGCCGGCCGCAGCTGGTCTGATGTTTACGCTGCTCGCCCTCCGCACAAAGACTGAAGAGGTTTATCTGATCGAGCGGTTCGGCAATCAATACCGCGACTATATGGCGCGCGTAGGTCGCTTCTTCCCTAAACGCGCGCACACGTAAACGAGGTGCTCGCATTCAGTGGATTTTGCCCGGGCATCACAGTAGCGCAGCTCGGTCTTTTAAGGAACGGCGATACGCGTTCCCGTCACGAATGTTGTCGCATCTGGCAGAAAAGCGCTGCACAACGCAAAGCCTGACTCCTTACCGACGTTCCGACGAGCTCCGGCCGCCGAGTGGCTTTGACGAATCGTATACGTGGGGACGCGTTCAAAGAGGAGCCCGGGTTCGCCTCAAATGCTATCCGAGGACGGGAAGGAATGTAAGTCACCAGAACGGATCAGTTAGTTAGTGAGTTAGCGCAAAAATGGCAAAAAGCCTCGGCTTTTGGGCTAATACCGAGAATCTGGCCGTCCCGGGGCGAGCGAATGACTTTACAGTAGTTTACAGGCTGAGGGGGGGCGCCTCCGCGCGATTCAGGACGTATGCGTAGCGCTAAGCCTGCCCATCTTTCTGTCCACACTCGCCACCGCTCTCCTCTACGCACGCGCACATAGACGAGTCTGACGCAACAACGGGTCCATACGAAGAAGCCGGCCACAGCTGTTTGCCACGCTCTCTGATGCCGTGCAATTCACACACACTGTGCAATGGATAAGTCCGGGGTTGTGACATACTTATTTCCCATGCGTCACCTGGTTGGGTTAGTGGTGTTCTCGGCCGGATTGGCTTGCGCCGTCGAACCGTCTCTCGCCGTCCATCTCCGAACAAGTTTGCCCTCGCCGCAACCAGTAGGAACACCGATTGGCCTCTTCCCGGAATCTGAACACGTCGGGAATGGGATGCATGTGGTCCGGTATTCGGTGAGCGTAAACGGGGGAGCTTTCCGCGTCCTTCGAGATTACAGCCAGCAGCCGATGTTCGCGTGGGCGCCCGAATTGTTCGAGCAAACGGCGATCCTGCGAGTCGATGTTCGCAACAACGAGACGAAAGCAACCGCCCGCGACGAGTTATCCTTCCGGATTGTCCCGCGAGCAAACGGCACCGCGCCGGTGGTCACGCCTACGGCGCATCCGCTAGTCGCGCTATTCAGTGCTCCACCCTGCCCAGAAGGGACTAAGTTCCGCGTCGCTTTTGTCGCTGCGGACGAAGAGTCCGTCAGCCGAACACCGGCCCAATCGTGCCGCGGTTCAATCAGCAGTAACGCATACGTGGCGGGGATGCGTGCGGAAACGAATTACCGACTGCGCATCGAATTGACGACTGGCAGCAAGGTCAAATCGGGTGACTGGTTGCGGTTTCGCACGGGCATGCTGGACGGCAACCTGAATCCGGTGTCGATCGCGGTGCCGCGAGCAAACCGGGCTTCACCTTCCGAACCCGTGTTGATTTTCAGTGCCGAATCCTTGGCCGGGGGTGTCCGGCCGTTTGCGACTGATCTCAATGGACGCGTGATCTGGTATCTGCGAGCCGCGGACGGAATCACGCGAGTGCTGCCGGGCGGCCGATTTTTGGCAGAAGGCGATGGGCCGAATTCGGTCAACAGTACCCGCGAAGAGCAGTTACTGCGCGAATACGATCTTGCGGGGAACATTGTCCGCGAAACGAACGCAGGCGCCGTGGCCGAACAGCTGGCTTCGCACGGGATTCACTCGGATTGCCGAGCGGGCGGCAAGGAATGCCTGTCGGGCTTTCATCATGAGGCGATCCGGCTGCCCAATGGCCATACGCTGGTCATCGCTGGACTGGAACGCATGATGCCCGCAGGAACCCAGGGATCGGAAGGACCAGTGGACGTTGTGGGCGACGTAGTGGTCGATCTCGACGAAGATTTTCAACCTGTGGGTATATGGAACGAGTTCGACCACCTGGATATCAAACGCAAGTCGGTGTTCGACGCCCGGTGCAGGACGGGCCAAGGCGGTTGTCCGCCGATTCTGCTGGCTCCGCAAGCAAATGGATGGACCCACAGCAATTCGCTGCAGTACATTCCGTCCACTGGAGACTTCCTGATCTCGGTGCCGGAACAGAACTGGGTTCTGAAAGTGGACTGGAAGAACGGTAAGGGGAGCGGTAATATTCTGTGGCGCCTGGGAAGGGGCGGCGATTTCAAATTAGAACCCAACGATGAAAACCTGTGGTTCTCCTATGCGCATGATGTCGGTTACGAGCCGGCTGGTTCCGATACGCTGACGATCTCAGATGACGCGAACATTCAATTCAAGAACGACAAAAAGACGGGAACACGCGCCCAGGTGTGGCAACTCGACGAGTCACATCGGGTCGCGAAGCTCATCTACAACGTCGATTTGGGCGTTCACTCCAGATGCTGCGGATCAATGCAGCGGCTGAAGAATGGCGGTTATAGCTCGGTATCGGGTTGGGTGCCGACGTTATACGGCCGCACGGTAGAAACGGATCAGGACGGCAAAATTCTTCTTGCGATCGACGTTCAGGGGGCGATTGTTTACCGAAGCTTCCGGGTCGACGACATGTACTCAGCCCCGAGCAAGTAAGCGATTGGGGTTGATGTGCCTGGGATCCGCGTCAGGAAATGGCCCACACGCAGGTTCAGAATATGGTTGATCGCCGTTCGCGTCTTCGCGCTCCAGTTTTCGCCAGCGATCCCACGTGTCTTGCTTCGAAGAAAATTCCTGTGCGTGTTACAGCCGATCCACCACCACCGTTCGTCAAACTGCCCATCGCTGCGTCCAGACTCGCCGCGGCTCTCCTACGCACGCGCGCATAGACGTGCATGTGGCGCGTTTCAACGGCGCCACGGACCGCCGTGTTTTCCGGCCGGACGGTTCTCGGCAATACGATTCACAAACTCAGTTACCGCGTCGATCGTGATATCGCGTGTCGCCGTCTCGAGGGTAAGTGGTTGCGGGCCACGAAAGTGGCTCCAGCGATTTCGGACGTTTCGACCATCCCCGCGTCGCCGGAGAACTGCTCAACCACACGGCGATAACCGGGGGTGCGAGCGTCGTAGCAGATAAGTGAGCGTGGACGCCGTCATCGTACTCGAACGTGACGAACTTGTGATTTGCTACAGTTATTTCGATCTGCAGGCACTCGATGCTCTCCAGATGTTCGCGCATTCAGCTGCGATTCCACGCTGATGTAATCAATCTGTCGCACTGCAGTTCCGTGCTGCACAGGCCACATCATTCAATCTCAGGAGGTATAAGGTGCATCGAGGTAAATACTTTGCAATCGTGCTGCTGCTGTTGCTCGCGACGAGCGTAAGCGGCACCACACTCGTTTTCAACACGAACCCACTCGCTGGCGTTCCCAACACCGGAGGTCAGATCGTGAACGCGGGCGGCGGCGGGCCGGTGATGAGCTTCAATCCTGCAACAGATGTGATCGCGTTCAGCCCCGCAGCCTTCGGTGTGAACTCCGTGGTGTTCGCAAACGGCAACACCACTGACCCGGGCTTTCCGACGACAGGTCTCACCGTGGCTGTAGTCCGGGATGCTCAGGCGGCACGAGGTGCTGCGACTGTGCTCGGCAATCAGCTTACGACGACAGGTCCAGGATTCTTTATGTATTTCAACACTGGTTTAAATGTTCCCCGGCTTGTGTTCTCGAGAGATCTTAATGACCCTAACGCGGACCTTGCCATTCTTGCCCGATTCGACAATCTGGCGGGGAACCCCAATGCTTTGGCCGGGATCACTGCGTCCAACTTCACCGCAACCGCAATTCCGGAGCCGTCCAGCATGCTGATGATGTCTGCGGGGCTTGCCGGGACATTGTTGCTGGCTCTGCGTAGACGCATGAGTTGAGATACGTTCTGTGCGGCGGGTGGGCTCGGCCCAACGCCGCACGATTCGAGTTCAACGCTGTGCTTAAGACCCGAGAACGCGTGCCCATCGCTCTATCCGAACCCGTCGCGCCTCTCCTATATGCGCGCGCGCATAGACGTGTAGTAATTCGCTTCTTGCGGCCAGTATCAATGGCCATGCGCGCATGCCATGTCCGACGTCATGTGGCCCACGGCGGTGTGGAATGATCGAAACTGAATACAGTGTCAATCAGACGGCCGCAACAGAAGATCACGTCTTCTCTAGTTCATATCTGGGAACCTGATGGCAGCGGGTCAGTCCTCTGTGGTGATCCTGCCCCGGTATCTGCTGTGGGCCTTGCTGAAGCAGAAACGATGCAGTCCGCTCTGCTTTGCCCTCGTTGTATGGCGCGCGCGGTGGATGCCTACCCAGCCGTGAATGACAGCTGAGTCGGCGGGGCGGCTCCCATCTGACGACGGTGAATGACGTACGGTTCCCGTGCCCATCGCTGCGTCCAGACTCGCCGCGTCTCTCCTATGCGCACGCGCGCAAAGACGTACATTCGGCGTGATCGGTCCGACGAATACAAAGAACTCGCGCCGGGGTGGTCGCGCCCTCATCCATCCTGTCTCTGTAGAAGAGAATGCATACCAGCTCGCGAGATTGCTACAGGACAAGGGGTAGACTTATTCGTACGTTCGATGACTTTGACGCCCGGGAGCCACGTCGGTCCTTATCAAATTGAAGCTTTGCTCGGCGCCGGGGGCATGGGTGAAGTCTACCGGGCTCTCGACACGCGGCTTCATCGTCGCGTCGCGCTGAAGGCATTGCGTGCCGATGAGGGCCTCCAATCCGAACAACGGCAGACCCGGTTCCTGCAGGAGGCCCGCGCGGCTTCCGCTTTACAGCACCCGCACATCATCTCCATTTACGACGTTGTTGCCACAGACGGGCGGCTCTTCATCGTTATGGAACTGATCAGCGGTGACACTCTCGACCGGATTATCCCGAAACATGGATTGCGTGTAATCGAAGCGCTCCGGATAGCTGTTGAAATTTTAGATGCGCTCGTTACGGCACACGCCGCCGGCATTATTCATCGCGATCTGAAGCCATCGAACGTGATGGTCGACGAGCATGGGGCTGCGAAGCTTTTGGACTTTGGGCTGGCCAAACTAAGGGAGCATTCGGCAAACGTCGGAGAAACGGCCACATTGACCGAAGTCTTCGATAATAAACCTCGTACTGAACCGGGCATGGTTATAGGTACGGCCAGCTACATGAGCCCGGAACAGGCCGAGGCCCGGCCAGTCGATGCACGATCGGACATCTTCAGCTTCGGAAGCCTGCTGTACGAAATGTTAACGGGACGGCGCGCGTTTTCCGGTGGTTCGACGGCAGCGACGATTTCAGCAATTCTTCGCGATGATCCGATGCCGCCGAGTTCGGTTTGTCCCGACCTTCCGCCCGAGCTGGAGCGTGTCGTCCTGCGCTGCCTGCGCAAAGAACCCCACCGGCGTTGGCAGCACGCGTCGGATCTGCGCGTGGTTCTCCAAGAGTTGCGGGAAGAGTCGGAATCGGGCACCCTCGCGACCACACGTCCGACGCCCACAAAAGTCCGAAGTCGGACCGGGGTATTGGCGGGATTCGCGGGTGCGGTTGCATTGATGCTGTTGGCGGCAGTCTGGGCGGTTACGACGAAAAAAACGCCTGCTCCGACGCTCAGGGCCTTGCCACTGACGAGCTTTGCCGGCGAAGAAGGCGGCCCGAGTTTTTCGCCCGACGGAAATCAAATCGCGTTCGACTGGAACGGACCGAACAAGGACAACTTCGATATTTATGTGAAGCTGATCGGCAGCGGTGAGCCACTGCGACTAACAACCGACCCAGCAGATGATTACCAGCCCGCCTGGTCACCGGATGGCCGCCAAATCGCATTCCTGCGCCGTGTTTCGCCCGAAAGTGCGGCAGTTATGCTCATTCCAGCGCTAGGAGGCGGCGAGCGTAAGCTGACCGAGA
This sequence comes from Bryobacteraceae bacterium, assembly GCA_963794765.1. Taxonomy (GTDB): domain Bacteria; phylum Acidobacteriota; class Terriglobia; order Bryobacterales; family Bryobacteraceae; genus JAWXCM01. The sequence goes on from CAWCGC010000037.1 coordinate 65,373, forward strand.
TTAAGACGCCTTCGGTTCGCAGGCTGGAGTTGCCGACGGTGAGGGAAATTGCTCCGAAGCTGGCGTGGTCACCGGACGGTGAATGGCTGCTGACGACGGTTGCGGTTTTCATACGGGACGGCCGCCTAGTAGCAATTTCGACCACAACTGGAGAGGTGCGTGAGTTGAATCTCCCGCGGGAGATCCCAACAACATGGGGTGACTGGAGCCCCGATTTTTCGCCGGATGGACGCATGTTGTCGTTCGGCCGAATTCGGACAGCCGCGAGAGCCGGTGTTTACGTCGTGCCCCTTTCCGCCGCGCTCAGCCCGACGGGTTCTCTAAAGCTAATCGTGTCGGATGATTTTTCGAACGGCCAGCCGGTTTGGACTGCCGATGGCCGCAGCATCGTCTTTCGCTCCACTCGGACTGGCTCGAGCACGTTGTGGCGTATCCCTTCGGACGGCTCGCATGACGCCGAGCAGTTGTCAGTAGGAGATGCGAGCAGCCCGGCTCTCTCCCGTCGCGGGGACCGTCTCGCATTTATTCGACCGACGCAGGATTTCAACATATGGCGTACGTCGTTGACCGAAGATGGCGGAGCGGCCGCAGCCGTACCGGTCGTAGTATCGACTGCGCTCGACGGGAACCCGGATGTTTCGCCCGATGGAAAGCGGATCGTCTTTGCATCCGACCGCTCCGGATCGATCGAAATCTGGATTGCGCAAAGCGACGGGTCTCATCCGGTTCAGTTAACGAACTTTCGCAGATACTCGGGATCACCACAATGGTCACCGGACGGTACACATATCGTATTCGACAGCAATGCGAGCGGACGCTTCCAAGTTCATATTGTCAGTGCTGACGGCGGAGTTGCTCAACAACTCACGCGCGGACCGAACGAGAGTGCGATCCCTCGTTGGTCGCGCGACGGCGAGTCGATCTACTTTTCGCAAGTTGCGGCAACGCCGGAGATTTGGAAAATGCGGGCTGACGGTTCCGACCTCCAGCAGGTCACACGTAACGGCGGCCGCGCAGCGCGGGAATCTCCAGACGGAAAGTGGTTGTACTTTATGAAGACCGATTCCCCAGAACCGATCTGGCGCATGCCGGTTGCGGGTGGGCCGGAAAGCGTCGTCGTTGACCGGCCGGTGATCAGACGTGCATTTGGCGTAGGGTCAAGGGGCATCTACTTTACCGCGCTGGACGGCACTCAACCCACGATTTATTTCTTCGATTTATCAACCGGTAGGACGCGCCAATTGATCTCTCTTTCCAAACCGCCTGGGCTTGGCTTCGCGCTATCACGGGACGAGAAGTCCATACTGTTTACACAGCTTGATGAATCACGAGCGAACATTATGGTTGTCGACAACTTCCGCTAACCGGCAAGAGTCCGCCCGAGAGATTTCGCGCACTTCAAAGTCGTAAACCGCATGCAGTTCCAGACGCTTTGCATCCGCGCAGACGCCTTGACTCAGCCCAAGGTGCCAATATGACATCATCAGGACATGACTATGCCCTGCGCACTATTACGGGCACACTCGGTCTGTGGCATTTGGTTACTGATGTCAATTCCGCTAGCGGTTGGACAAGATGGAAATGTTCAAACAGAAGCGACCGATGCGCCTTCCAAAGTTCTCGTTTTGAAGACTGAACGCCAGCGCTGGGCAGCGCTGAACGCCGCCAGACGGCTCAGTGATAAGGCGGAGAAATACGAACGACAGGGTAAGACAGATGAAGCCGAGCGGATGGCCGAGCAGGCGCTGGCGATCGAAGAACAGGTACGTGGGCCGTGGCATCTCAACGTGGCACAAAGGCTAGATCAGGTTGCAGATCTGTACACAATGCACAAGAAGGACAGTTCTGCTGGACCGCTGTATGAGCGTGCCCGAGCGATCCGGGAGCGAGCGTTGAGCACACACCCTGACGTTTACGAGCAACAAGACGGAGAACTGCGCGTCAAGCGGACTCAACCGGTCGAAAAGGTTGGGTCAGGCCAGCCATCTTCATCACCTCCGGCCGCACCGAATAACTAGAGCTGCCCGAAGAATCTCTTCTAAAGAGGCTTTAGCAGTTCGTCGGTTCGTCGCCCCGGCCGATCGACTCGCTATCGAAGAAGCACGACACGCGGTCGCGGGTCAGCTGGCGATACAGCTCGCGGACGAAGTCCTTGTCCTTGCTGCTGTGGCTGAGGAAGACGCGATATTGCGAGTTGTTCGCCAATCGGAAATACTACCGCATCAATTCTGGCTCGCTCCCCAAACCGCGGGACCGTGCCGTCCGAGAGCGAAAACCCCAGTGTTGTTATCGAAGTAGCGGGAATTTGGTCTCCCGAGGGGCGCGGCGACCGTTTACATTAGTTAACACTTTCGAGGGGGGGTGCCTCTGCTGCACTGTGGCAAAAGCGCCGCGACAATGGCCGTTGTACGCGTTCAGTGCTACTCCGGTTCGAAGCCGAACGAGCGCCCCATCCGGTTTGAGATTGACGGGCATGAGTACATGATCGACGAGGTGATCGAGCAGTGCTACAGGGCCTGAGGACGCGTTCTTCAAAGTGCGAGCCGACGATGGCAATATCTACGTTCTCCGGCACAACCCGGCAACGGACGTCTGGTTGCTCGAGTCGGTCCGGAAAACTGCCTCTTAGTGCAGAAGTTTTTGGGGAATCCTCCCCCGCAATGGCTGATTTTCTGCTACATTAGTAGATGTCCGTCGGTTCTGACGGACAATCCCAGACCAGATTTTTAAGGTTTGCGTGCGTTTTCGGGCTGAGTTGTTCCATGCCCCCTTACAGGAAGCTGGTTGGCTTCTACGAGTGCAGTCTCGATCTCCTCGAGCGTGAAGTGTCGCCGTTTTTCCTCCGGTTTCTCCTTGGCTGGCGGTCGCCCGGCTGTCAGCAAGTCGCGGAGTTGCTTAGCCGCAGCCAGTCGCGCGTAGTGATCCGGACCGCCCTGCTGGACTTCCCCTTCTTTGGTTGTGTACTCACGTCGTGCCTGGAACGCTTCTTCGATGACGTGAACGGATCGGTAAAACAGGCCCAGCATCATCTCGTGCTCGTGGTTCACAAAGTCGGCAATGAGCTGCCGGCACTCGATCGAGTTTGCCTCGCGGGAGGCCATCACGCGACTGATGCCTTCGGCTTCCGCTATGTCGGTGACTTTGGTGCCGGATGCGATCGCGCCGGCGATCCGGGCGAGTCGGGCCTCGCGCCGCAGGACCGGTACGGCGTCAGACGGCTTCGGAGTGGTTTTCTTCACACCGATGAATCGCCAGTCGACCGGACTGTAAATACATCAGATGCGCGGCCCGGGTCACTCGAGGTTAGGCCTCTGCTTGAAGATCGCTCCTTTCGGCCCGTTTAGCTGGTCCCGGCGCTCTTGAATCCAGCGCTGTAACGCTGCTCCATGCACCCGATACACTCTGGCACCGGCAACGACCTCGAACACTGTCATGATCGTAGGCATTGGCAGCTGTGACGGCAGGAGCGCGGCACGCTGCGTATTTGCCGTGGTCACATACAGGTGCGCTGCATCGTAGGTGCTTTCGGGCTTGCACATCGAGGCTGTGCCGCTGGCCTTGCTCGTCGGTGACCGTCACCGTGCACCATTTGCGCACTCTTCTATCATAGGCGAAGAAAAGGAGAATATATGGAAGTGGCGTGACCGTGGTCGGCGCACAGTCACTCATATGGTCGATCGACGACGCTGAAATGTACACAGCGACTGGTGACTACACTTTCGATGTCGTCGGCTTGGCCCTGCAAACTGATGGATGGGTGGGTAATGCCGCTTATTATGATGACTTCTCGTTCGTGCCACTCTCGACCTCCACGCCGCAGTACGCCGTCAATTTGCTTTACGACCCCACCAAAGTGCACAAAGCCGGGAGCACTATTCCGATAAAGCTGCAAGTTGTGAATGGGGTATCGAACGTGTCTTCTGCCAGTCTGACAGTCCATGCTATGTCAATTACCCCCGTTTCACCGAATGCGATGGGAACACTCGAAGACTCGGGCAATGCTAATCCCGATATGGATTTTCGTTTTGATTCCACGCTGGGAGGCAGTGGCGGCTACATTTATAACCTCAGCTTGAAAGGTTTCTCGTCCGGCACCTACTCACTGAAGTTCCAAATCGGTTCAGATCCGGTGTTATACACTACGAACTTCCGGGTAAAGTGAGCCTGTTTCTAGGGCGCAAAGATTAAGCAGTGCGCAGCGGATGTGCTCCGCGCTCCTTTAAGATGTACCCTTCCTGTGTTGCCGCGAATATCAGATTCAATTCGGTGCCGGACAGCTGGTAGCCGGGACGGGACTCGAACCCGTACGGTCGTTCAGAGCGAACGGATTTTAAGTCCGCTGTACCAACGCGCGAGCGATGAGTGTGTTAGTGTGTTCAGCAGTTCTGGATCGAGTGGCGTTAGTATACGCTGCTCGCTCTAGAGTTCGCTTACTTGCGCCCGTAATAATCAGTCAACTGAGGGTCGTTCACATGCAGCGTTTGTTGCCCAGAATCCAGGCGTTTTTCGAGCGATGGATAGTTGAGCGACTTTTGCTGCGGAACGAGATCGAGCGCTTGTACCTAGTAATGGGCGGGCACATTTATTTTCAGACGCTCTGTACGGCTACAAATCTCGGTGTGTTCCGCAAGCTTTCAGAGCAGGGTCCAATGACTTGTGAAGAGCTAGCATGCGAGATTGGTTGCCCCCAGAAGGGCGTTCGGATTCTACTTCTGGGACTCGCAACCCTCGGATGGGTGAAAAAGTCGGGCGATCGTTTCAAAGTAACTTCGTTCGCCAAGCGAGTTTTCGCAGGCCGCGACTCGGGCACAATACTTCCCGTTCTCAAGTGGCAGAATGAGATCAATTACCGGCCGCTGCAGTACTTTCAACGAGCCGTCGAGCTCGGCCGCAATGTGGGACTACAGGTGTACGAGGGGACAGAGCCAACATTGTACGAGAGGCTGGTTCATCAACCAGCGCTGGAGAAGATTTTTCAAGATGCAATGGAAGGCATCTCTGTACAGGCGAACACAATGCTTGCGCGTTTTATCGACTTTGGGTCGGTTCGGTATATCGTTGACGTCGGTGGTGGTAACGGTACAAACATAATAACGCTGGCAAGACAGTATCCGAAGCTGCGAGCTTCTGTGTTCGATTCCGCATCCGTCTGTGAGATCGCAAAAGCAAACATCGGGGCATCAGGCTATTCTGATCGACTGGGAACCATCGTAGGAGATTGTTTCATCGATCCATTTCCTTCTAGTGCTGACTGTCTTATGTTCTGTCATTTTTTTACAATCTGGTCCGAAGAGCAGAACAGAGCGCTGTTACGCAAGTGCTATGACTCGCTACCTGACGGAGGTAAGGTGATTATATTCAACATGATGCAGCATAACTCAGAAGATGGGCCGTTCTCTGCAGCTATGTCGTCGCCTTATTTTCTTACGCTCGCGACGGGAACAGGCATGCTGTACACATGGAGAGAGTACGAGCAGTGGACGTACGCCGCTGGCTTTTCGAAGGTTGACATGTATCGCTTGCCCCGCGATCATGGCGTCATCGTAGGTACCAGATCACGACAGAGTACGAAGTAATTCTGTGTGACGGATGATGAGAGATAGCGGAGAGCGCATCCGGGAGGAACGGAGTAGTAACGCTCGACAATGCCCTGTAGGCGGCATCTCTGACGCGACTTGTGAGGGTCACCAGTCGTTGACATTCAAGCGATGCGCGGGGACTTGATACGCGAACATGGCCTCTGCGGGATAGAACTGCGAAGCGACTGGTGGTCACAAGCCGGTGTCAGCAGCCTCCGTAACCGCTGGAGCGCAAGTCTGAGTGCCAGTCCTTCTATGACTTCTCCAGTGAGCGGAGGTCGTTCGGCATCGCAGTTACAAAACCACCCGTCTCGGGCGTCCAGCTCGTAATATCTTGCCTCCGCAGGTTCCGGCCCCGCTCGTGATCGCCGCAGAGGAATGTTCGACGAAAACGTCAGACATCTCTTAATGTTTTCACACGGCCATCTTCCCGATGTTGGCGACATTCGCATGACCCGGACGAAACCTATACGTAAGCCCATACAAATTTTCAGGAGAGTTTCTATGCGTTCGCTAGATCTTTGCTCATGTATGCCGCTCAAACGAGGTCAGCTGAACGGCTGCGTGGAACTTCAAGGATCGCCGCCCACATCCGTCGTCTAGTCCGGTCCGGAAGCCGCGGTTCTGGGGTCGCGTTACTCTTGTCCGGCAACGTGATCGGGACCGCGATTCCGCATGGCGATCACGGCGCCCCGGACTGCGCAAGAACCGGTTCCTGACGAGTCACGCCGCAGTACAAGCATCCCACTTGTGCGAAAGATTTGGGAAATGTCAGAGGGAGCTGAAATCTGGACGCATGCCACCTTCGTTGCAAAGACGATGAAGACGCTTACGGTGACTGAGTTATCCGCCAATTAGGCTCACGGTTGTTGGCGATGGTAGGAATGCGATAGCGGCCTCAGGCGTATGTCGAAAGTCATTAGCCGTTGTGCATCCGGTCGTTATGATTGCCGGTCCATCCCCCGCGAGACGGAGATTTTAAAGCTCTGGAAATCACTACCTGGAGAATAAGGCGAAAGAGCGCATCCGCGCCGCTGATCGCGGAGCTGACAAGGGAAGGCCAATAGCTGTCGCTCCTGCTTCTGGTCCGCCTTGGATAGCGGCCGCCCGGCTTCAGAAAGTCACGCACGTGCTTAGCGGCAGCCAGTCGATCGTAGCAATCCGGACCACCCTGCAGGACTTTCCCTTATTTACTTCTGTACTCACGCCTGGCTTCGAACGCTTCTTCGATCACCCGAACGGATCGGTAAAACAGGGCCAGTATCAGTTTGCCGCTGCTTCCGGTGCGATTTCAGCAGCATAGACCAAACTGGTATCAGCGCGATATCCAGAAGAAGCCAGCCTGCAAAGAAGCTCAGCATATCTATTTATCGACGCACACCGGAAGACATTCTAGTCTTTCTACGGGCATTTCGAACAGCCGGCGTACGCGACTCCAAAGCGACCGGGCCGTGAGCGAACGATATCACATCTTGTCATGAATGTCGCATGACTTCTATTCAACTTCTATTCAACCAGTGGTCTAGAGGGCCTCATCGGTTCATTGCGGAAGACGCTACCGAATCAGCCACCCCGCGCAGGAACCGGACCGAACACAGTAGTTGCCGAAGGCTAGATGTCGAAGTGGCAATGTGGCTCAGAGATTGTGGCTCAATGCGTGCCCCCGGCAGTCGGATCTCTTTTGCAAAACGCGAACGAGGAGTGCAGCACCTCGTACAGGACGCGCGATCGCGTTCACAGCAGCTAGATATATTCACAGCAGCTAGATATATATGGTCGCGAACGAGCAGTTTCGCCTAAATGCAACGGAGCACGTAAACGGACTTGGTAGCTCCGCACTTGGCTATACGGATCATGGCTTCGTCTAAGTGAAAGGTACTGCGTATAGAAATTCGGACCTAAGTCTTGTTCGCTAACCAACATCGTGCCTTACCCCGGGAAATGCGATGGGCAGCCGTAACAACTCACGGTTACTTTAGGGAGGGATGAACGGTCATGGAGCACGCTGCCGACTACCCGTAAACGGCTGAATGTACGACCTCTCGGGCTGATACCGAGCAGCACCCACGCCACGGATGGCTGCTCTGATTCCTCCTTTTGGAGTAAGATGGAGGAGTAGTATGAGAACGGCGGAAAAACCACTGAATATAAAAGATCCCGAAGCATACCGACTCGCCGCGCAAATCTCTGCGCGTTCCGGCAAGTCCCTGACTCGGGTCGTGGTGGACGCGCTTCGTCGGGAAGCCCAGCAATATCCGGACCCGGTCAACCGCAACCAGGTCCGCGCCCGCCTCGCTTTGCTTCATCAGTTCCCACTAGTTGCAGACCGCGATCCAGCCGACGATCTCTATGACGAGCACGGAATTCCGGTCTGATGGTGATCGACACCTCGGTGCTGATCGCAATCCTGAAACGGGAAGAAGGGTATCAAGGCTATCTCGACAGCATTATCGACGCGCAGAGACGGCTGATGTCGGCCTTCACTTTGTTGGAAACAGCCGTGGTGTGGTTCGGCTGGACGCGCAACGACGATGCGGTTGCGCACTTTTACAAACTCGTGGAAGAGCTCCGGATCGAGGTGGTTCCGTTCACTCCGGAGAATGCCGAGCTGGCGTTCCAGGCCTACCGCGTTTACGGCAAAGGCATCAAGCCACCCGGCCTGAATCTTGGCGATTGTGCCGTCTGGGCTACCGCACGGCACCATGAGATGCGCGTCCTGCATGTCGGTGAGGAATTCACCCGCGCGGATATCGGAGTGTAAGTTGCAAACGAAGCCTGCAGCATTGCCTGACGTCGTCCAGTTATCCTGTACTTAATTAATGACGGTTGCAGTCCACCCCACGTCTCCTGCCTGAGGTGTGGCAGCAGCTTGCTGCAACGGGAGACTAGTCTTCCGTGGAGCGGGGAACCGGCGTGAACGGGACAGCACTCGTTGTCACTCCCAGAGCACCGCTCGGATGGGAACGGCTGCGAAAGTTAGTTGTCGATTCCGTGCTTTCGGTCCACTCACGCAGGGCGTATGCGCATGCGATCGATCATTTCTTCTCCTGGTATCGAGACGCTGACCGTGGTCCCTTCTCGAAAGCACTCGTTCAGGAAACCGGCGTTGTCTCGAGACTCAGGGTCTTGCGGCTTCGACTGTCAATGTCCGGCTCGCTGCCGTTCGGAAGCTCGCTGCCGAAGCGGCCGACAATGGATTGATTGCGCCCGAAGTCGCTGCTGGGATCAACAAAGTGAAAGGTGCAAAACAGAGGGGAGTCAGGGCGGGGAAGTGGCTTGAGAGGTCTCAGGCAGCCGAACTGCTTCGCGCACCCGCGGATTCGACCTGCAAGTCGCTGCGCGATCGCGCCATCTTGGAGTGTTGTTAGGATGCGCACTTCGTCGGAGCGAACTGGTTGCGCTTAAGGTTGAGGACATTCAGCAGCGCTCGGGCCGGTGGGTTCTCCCGGACTTGCGAGGTAAGGGAAATCGTCTCCGCACCGTTCCTTTGCCGGGGTGGGTCAAAGAATTTGTCGATGGCTGGCTAATAGCGGCGGGCATCACGTCAGGACCGGTGTTCAGGCCCGTGACCAAGGCGAACGTGGTCGGAGTTAGGGCTCTGACAGAAAATGCAGTGTGGTGGATCGTTCGCGAATATGCTGAAAAGCTTGCGTTCGGTAAACTAGCTCCCCACGATCTCCGACGGACCTGCGCGCGGCTGTGCCGGGAATCCGGAGGTGCCCTCGAGCAAATCCAGCTGCTGCTCGGGCACGAGTCGATTCAAACGACCATGGACTACCTCGGCACGAAACAGAATCTGATTGAAGCGGTCAATGATCGCCTCGGCCTGATCGACTGACGTTTCAGGGCTGATTCGCGACCCCAACGCGGTTCTCGTTTGTCTCCTTAGTTCCTGACCTGTTCTCGTATGAAGTACAGACATACAGCTGTACATCTTTACACCAATGTGTATTCTCATATCGCACTTGGTTGGAAAAATAGGGTAAACCGCCGGCCACCAAGGGGAAAGAGACTATCGCACCCGGTTGGAAACAGTCGCCCATTGGCAGCGACGGGGTTCATTGCGGTTCTCTATCGCATTCAGTTGGAAACAACCCACAGCTCTTACGGGATCCTGCCGGCCGTAAACCATCGACGCTTTGATGCGCAGCAGCTTCAGGGCGGCAGACCGTCGGATTTCTGCCGGCGAGACTCTTATCGGACTCGGTTGGAAATACATCGGACCTGGTTGGAAGGGAATATCGAATCTGGTTGGAGAAACTGTCGCACCTGGATGGAAACCAACGTCGCACCCGGTTGGAAGACATATCGCACCCGGTTGGAAGAAAGGTCGCACCCGGTTGGAAATTATCAGGGGGTAAGTCTCTCCTCCTCAATAGCTTACACAAAACCAAAGTGCTCAAAGATTGTTTTAAAGAGACGCTTTTTATAGTAATCTCAGACAACAACATCATGCCGCGATCAACAGCCAAAAACCTGCACGGGAACTTAGCGCTAATGCCGGTTGTGCCGGTTGTTGCTGTTGATTTGATTCGTTTCGAGAAGAATCTCCTGCAGATGGGTTTCTTCGGAGCAAATGACACGCGACACTCAGTCCAGTCCAGCCGGCGAATCGAGCAACTCGTCACCCGAAATGGTCAGCGGATTAAGGTAGCGGCGGAATTTCGAGGTTCTCATGAACTCGGCCTCCCTTCAACAAGCGACCGGGACAAGTACATCGCCTTCACGAAGATCGCGATGGAGCAAAAACTCAGCAATGGTCGGATTGAGAATCCGGTGCGGTTCACTGGCTACCGTCTGCTTCGCGAACTCGGCCTGACGCTCTCCGGCGAGAACTACGAAGATATCAATCGCTGGGGGCAGCGAATGGCCGACACAACGATTACGTCCGAACAGGTCATCTACATGGCTGCCCGAAAGAAGTATGCCAACAAAACCGTCCATGTTTTCCGAAGCTTTCAGCGCACCGGGCAAACTGACAACGATGGATCAGGCAGGTCAGAGTCGTTCGAAGTAGTGCTCGAGGACTGGCTTGTCGAAAACCTGAACGAGAGCTTTGTCGTTCCGGAGGACTTCACGGCCTATCGCTCACTGCGACGCCCGACCGCCAAAGGAATTTTCGGGTATCTACACCTGTGGTTTCATGCAAGCCACGGCCGCGCTGTTGAGAAAGACTACGCCGAGCTCTGCATGCTTCTGAACATCCCGGCTTACCGGCATGCTTCGAAGATCAGGGAGACGATGGGCCGCTCCCTGGATGAGTTGCGGGAAGTTGGCTACCTGTCGGAGTGGGATTTAAAGCCGATGACGACAAGGGAGGGATACAAACTGGTACTCTTCCCGGGTGAGCAGCTTGCGAGGGTTCTTGCTCTGTCTCTGCGAAAGCAAGTTGATGCTGGCCTGCCTGCGTCGGGGGCTTCAGATGGCGCTCGGCAAGAGCCGGCCCCGTCCAACGTTTCGGAGAGGTTGCAGGCTCGGGGGATTACTCGGACAAAGGCAGTTGAGCTTGCGCAGAAGTTTTCAGCCGAAACGATCTTAGATCAACTCGAGTACGCGGAGCATGTCCTTGCTCACGACCGTCGCGGTAAACTCGACAATCCCGCCGGCTTCATTATCTACGCGATTGAGCAGCAACTCCCGATACCGCCGACCTTTGTGACCTCGCGCGAGAGGGATGACAGTGGAAGTGCCACGTCTCCCGATTCTGCTGAATCGTCAAGGTTGGAGCAAACGCAATTAGAGTATCAGGAGTTCGTCGAGCGAAAGATCGAACTGGAGATTGAAACCCGATACCCGGGGGCAAAACTGCACCAGCAGCTTGATCGCATAATTAAAACACTTCGGGCAGATGCCCGGTTTAAGAATATGCTTCCTGACCACCGGTCTGCCTATGCTCAGCAGTTGCTGAGGAATGAGCTCAAGAGTACATTGCCCCTGCCCTCGCTCGAAGAGTGGTCTGACTCGAGCGAACAGTTTGGGCTGTTTTAAGTTGTAAATCTAACCTCTGGCCAAACTTCTTAGGCCGCGATAGTTTTACTGGGTTGGGCAGTGTACCACTGATATGTTTGCCGGATTCCTGTCTCAAGGCCAATGGAAGGTTCCCACCCCAGGCTCTTGAGCCGACTGATATCCAGGAGCTTTCGGGGTGTCCCATCAGGTTTGGACGTATCCAGACAAATCTCTCCCGTATAGCCGACGACCCTGGCTACAAGCTTTGCCACGGCATGGATAGAAATATCCTCACCGCATCCGACGTTTACAATCTCGGGACTGTTGTACTCACGCATTAAGAAAACGGCAGCGCTGGCGAGATCGTCAACATGGAGAAACTCACGCTTTGGAGTTCCCGTCCCCCAAAGCGTTACCGAGGGAGCATTACTCATCTTCGCCTCGTGAAACCTGCGAATCAATGCCGGCAGGACATGAGATGACTGAGGATCAAAGTTGTCGCCCGGGCCATACAGGTTCGTCGGCATCAGCGATATCGCGTTAAATCCGTACTGTTTCGAGTACGCTTGCGCCATCTTTATACCCGCGATCTTCGCGATAGCATAAGGCTCGTTAGTGGGTTCGAGTTCGCCCGTCAGGAGATACTCTTCACGGATGGGTTGCTGTGCATACTTTGGATAAATGCACGAGGATCCAAGACAAAGCAGCTTCTTAACCCCATACCGCCAGGCAGCATCAATTACGTTGACCTGCACCAGGAGGTTGGCCGCAATAAAATCAGCAGGATAGTTGCTGTTTGCGAGGATGCCGCCGACTTTTGCGGCAGCAAGGAAAACAAACTCCGGCCGAGTCTGCTCAAAGAACCTTCCCACAGCGCGCTGGTCGCAAAGATCCAGGTAGTCGCGCGATCGCGTCGCGACGTTTTCAAAGCCTGACGCAGAGAGATTCCTGCATATGGCTGAACCAACGAGGCCGCGATGGCCGGCGACAAAGATCCGACTCTCTTTACGCATGGGTCACCGCCATCCGAGACATCTTTTTGTGTCCAGCCGAAACCAGGAGCCTTTCCTGCGTCGCGAGCTCAAGGTCATGATCGATCATTCGATTCACGAGTTGCTCGAAACTTACCGCCGGCTTCCACCCAAGCTTTCGCTGAGCCTTCGACGGATCCCCAAGAAGATAGTCCACTTCAGTCGGTCGGAGGTATCTGGGATCCAGTTCTACGTGCTTCTTCCAGTCGAGTTTCAGACGTGCGGCTGCAACATCGAGGAATTCGCGGACGGAATACGATTCACCCGTTGCGACAACGTAATCGTCCGGGTCCGACTGTTGCAGCATCAGCCACATCGCGCGGACATAGTCGCCGGCGTATCCCCAGTCTCGCTTAGCATCCAGGTTGCCCAGATAGAGTGTCTTCTGCAACCCGAGACTGATCCGTGCCAGTGCGCGAGTGATCTTGCGAGTTACAAAAGTTTCCCCCCGGCGCTCCGACTCATGGTTGAACAGAATGCCGTTACAGACAAACATACTGTAGGCTTCGCGGTAGTTAATCGCGTACCAGTGCGCGGCGACTTTACTTACAGCGTAGGGGCTCCGAGGATAGAACGGCGTAGTCTCGCTCTGTGGTGGCGCCGCCGCACCAAACATCTCGGACGATCCGGCCTGGTAGATACGAACATCGCGGTTCGATCTTGATGAATAATCCCGGACGGTCTCAAGGAGGCGCAACGTCCCGGTCGCGACCACATCAGCGGTGTATTCGCTTTGATCAAAACTGACCCGTACATGGGACTGGGCAGCGAGATTATAAATCTCATCGGGTTGAACAGTCTCGATAATTCGCCGAAGCGACGTGCCGTCGGTTAAGTCTCCGTAATGCAGATAAAGACCAGCATCAGTTTCATGCGGGTCAGCATAAATTGGCTCGAGCCGTTCCGTATTAAACAAAGAAGAACGACGGACGATTCCGTGCACTTCATAATCTTTGCCAAGCAGCCACTCAGCGAGAAAAGAACCGTCCTGACCGGTAATACCAGTTATCAAAGCTCTACGCATGGGATTGGTACGAGAAGGGACAGTATGCCACAGGCTCGCAAAACCGCATATGTACAAATCGGTCAACAACGTACCAGTACATGCCTAATGGGAATGTCGGACGACTCTCTCTACAGAAGAGTTAAGTCATCTTGTCCTATAGGAACCAGATAATCCTGCCGATTACCCCATAAGAGTAGGCTTTCCTCGTATGGTCACATCTAATACCGGCGTAATTTGGGCACTCGTGTGCTTGCTTGCGATTGGTCCTGCTTCGGGTCAGAGGTTGCCGGGGCAGGCACTCCGTGTCATCGCACTCGAAGGAACGAACGCGGTCAACAACCTCCCGCTGATGACAGTCACTCCGCCCGTCATCGAAATAAGAGATGAGAGTGAAAAGCCGATAGAGGGAGCAACAGTCACCTTCAAAGCACCCACGAGCGGCCCAGGTGCGACTTTTGATGGCGCACCCTCATACACCGGGTTAACCGATCAGAGAGGTCAAATTGGCGTACCGAGCTATAGGGTGAACGGAAAGCCGGGTCGGTTCTCGATCGCAGTAACAGCTACACATGAAGGCCGATCGGGCATGCTGCTGATTAATCAGACGAACTCCGCGACCGAAATAGCAGAAAGGAAAAGCGGTAAACGGAAGTGGGTGTTGATTGGGGTGGCCGTGGGCGTTGGTGCAGGCGTCGGCATATATCTCGGGACGCATGGCGGCAGTCCGACACCCATTTCAGTCGGCACAGGACCTGTTGTCATAGGAGCGCCTCGATGAGGTTGTCGATCCTTCTGCTCTCACTTTCTGCTGGCGGATTTGCACAGACAAATCTGGGGCCTGTTCTAAGTGGTTACATCTTTCGGCCTGAGAGTCGATGTCTTCAGGCAATTCAGGGTATCCCCGGATCCGCGATCCTTTCCAAGGCATTAGTATCCGAACTTGATGCCGCCTGGCCGTCGCCGGCGGGATCGGCAGCAATTGGTCTCCGTGACGGCAACACACTTCTGATACGCGAACTTGATAAACCCGAACCTCGCGTTTCGATTATTCCTGGATTAGTAATATCCCAATCCCTGGTTGCCTGGAGTTCAAACGGCTCACTAGCCGCTTTAGTCAGCAATACCGGAAGTGTCCAGACAATTCGCATACAGGACGGTCGCACCCAGACGTTCGATCCAGGTTTTCTCGGCGATGTCGCCGCTGTGGCTGTGAGTGACTCTGGCGATGTTGCTATCGCGGTAACAAACAATGGTGTGTTCACGCTGACCGACAACGGTCCGGCGCAGGTCTCCCAAAACCCTGACATTCGAAAGCTCCGCTACGGCCGAGCTCCTTTTTTGGTATACGGAGCGACGGTGACCGATCTCGCCGAAATTGATACGAATTCCGGAACTGAGCGAGTTCTGTTTTCAGGTGATCACATTGCTGGGTTCGCTGTAACGCCGAAAGGTCTGTACATCGCTGATGCCGGTAAACTGTCAGTCGCTTCGATCAGCACGAATGGCGAGCTGACCGCCACGATGTCCCTGGAACGGTCTCCCGAAATGATGGAGACCCTTACTCTGGATTCTCTGTTCCTTCTGAATGTGCCTCACGATCACCAACCTGCCATTGTTTTGCCTTACGACTCCCAGGTTGTTCTCTTCGTACCTGATACGGAAGCGGGGACACTATGACGCTTCGTTCGTCGACGATTGCCCTGTTGCTGTTTAGCACTTCATGTGTGTGGGGCCAGTCACTCCGAATAACAGCCCAAACTCCGACGGGATTTGTCACCATCCCGGATGGTGCGAGCGTTCCAATCCAGTCGGCTGGCCGTGAAGCAAATCTTATTTTTACCTTAACCAACACAGGAACCAGTGCCATTGCTTTGTCCCAGTTCAACCTCGGCGGGACAGAGTACAGTATTACGTTTGGGCCCACGCTGCCTGTATCACTGACGGCGTACGCAACTGCGACTTTTACTGTGCGCTACTCCCCGGTTGCTGGCCGGTCTTCGGCCGCTCTCGCCAGTGTGGGATGGACCGAATCAGGTTTGCCTCATCAGACGTCATTCACTCTGGTCGGTTCGGCTCCGGATTATACGTTTGCGATCACAACTCCGGATGGCAATCGGACTTCAACGCAATCAGGTACCACAATCAATTTCGGATCTGTGCGCCCAGGACAATCCGCGACTTCGTATCTCTCGGTCATAAACCGAGGTGCGGCGCCCGGAACGATCAACAGCATCACCCCAACTGGCCGCGACTTCCTGGTTACTGTTTCCAGCGCACAGACGGTCGCAGTTGGCCAGGAAATCTTAATCCCGATCACTTTCAGTCCCCAATCGCGCGGCGTCTCGACCGGCACACTAAATATTGATCTGGCAGGTGCAGCCGCAGCATTCACGCTTAGTGGCGCAGGAGCTGCGCCGGATCTTACTTTTGCTTACGCCCTTCGTTCCGACGGAAACGTCCGCAACCTAAGTGACGGTGGCAGGCTGACGTTCACGCCTACGCCGGCGACAACGACGTCGTTAGCTGATGTTGTCGTCGTGAATCAGGGGAATGGCTCCAGCCGGGTCCGCTCAATTACCCTAACAGGTTCGGCCTTTCAGTTAAATTCGCTTCCGCTATTGCCTGCTACGGTGGATGCGAACGGTACGTTGCGGTTCGTCATTCAATTCACGCCTCCACAACTCGGAAACTACACAGGTTCCCTTCGAATCGATACGGATGACAAAATCATCAACGTCATCGTCGAGGGCACGACAGCGGTCGCAGCTCTCACGCTTTCGTACATCGATCCGCAATCAAGGAATACGTTACCGCTTGCGAGTCCCGGAAACCTTGTGTTTCCTTCAACGCTTGTGAACGCTTCGGCGACATATACCGTTGTAGTTTCAAACTCCGGTGCCGGAACCAGCTTCGTTAACTCCGTTAGCCTGCAAGGTGACTCATTTAGTCTCTCAGACCTTGCGCCCCTTCCGTATACTCTGGCGTCAGGGCGGGATTTTCGATTTGGTGTACGCTTCAACCCCCGCTCGAGGCAGTCCGAGGCAGGCGTAGTTCAAATTGAAACAGCAACCGATACTTTCACCATCCGACTTTCGGGGCAGGGAACTGGACCGGTTCTGTCGATCGAAGCTGCCGATCAGGATGGTTCTTTCCAGCCGGTTCCGATCGGAAGCGAATTACCTTTTAGCGTTGCTGTGGGACAGACAGCGAGCAAGACCATTCGGTTCACCAACACCGGGGATAGCGATGCTTCCGTTACGGCCTTGTCGATCACAGGAACAGGTTTTCAGATTTCCAACGTCCCGGTTATTCCTCTGACACTTGCGCCTGGAACATCGCAGTCGTTTAACGTCGTCTTTCAGCCAACTCAGGCGGGCGTGTCGCGCGGACGCCTTCGCATCGGCGATCAGTCGTTAGATGTGTCCGGGACCGGACTCGCACCTCGCCTTGATTTCAGCTATGCGAATGATGCAGGTTCCACCGATGTCGCGACCGGCGGAACGGTAGTGCTTACGCCGGCACGTGTCGGAGAGTCATCCCGGGTCAGCTTTAGCGTCACAAACGGCGGTACAACGAGCGCAGTAATTTCATCTATTCAGATAGCACCCGCCAATGCTCAGTTCAGCCTGGAAGGATCTCCATCGCTGCCTTTCACGCTTGATCCTGGTGGTCAGGCTCGTTTTAATATTCGCTTTGCCCCGGAAAATGTCGGATCGCAGACCGCGGTCCTGACTATAAACAATGCTTCAGTAACACTGTCAGGAAATGGTCGTGATCCTGTAGCTATATCCGGTTACCACGTTGACGGGCCCTCGGGAGCACAGGATCCGCTGCAACAACCGGCAGTGAGCATCCGGCTGACGTCTCCCTATGGCTTGCCTTTCGCGGAACTCTGACTTTAACGTTCTTGTCCGACGTGTTTTCGGAAAACCCAGCTGTTCAGTTCGCCAATGGTGGACGAACTGCCAGTTTCACAATTCCTGCGGGTTCTACCCAGGCCGTCTTCGATAACGGTGGAGCTGAAGTCAGACTGCAAACAGGCACCGTAGCAGGAACCATTCAGCTGCATGCCAGCTTCGCAACCCAGGCAGGCTTGGCTCTGACTCCTGCTTCGGGAGAAGACCTGACGATGTCAGTGGCTCGCTCAGCGCCTCGACTGCTCACAACTGCAGTTTCATCCAAAACGCGATCCACTCTGACGCTGTTGGTGACAGGATACTCAACGACACGTAACGTACGGCAGATGCAGATAAACCTGACGCCACTCAATGGCGAAAAGCTTAGCTCAAGCCAGATCTCCGCCAGCCTCGACTCGGTCTCACTCGTCTGGTTCCAAAGCGTAACTTCTCAAGGATTTGGCGGACTGTTTTCGGTTGAGATCCCACTCACATTTCAGCGAGGGGACACGACGGACGATCTCGTTTCCCGGATTTCGTCTCTGAGCGTTACGGTGTCGAATGAGGTTGGCACATCCAACGCGATAAGTGTGACACCATAAATTGGCTGGGGCTCGCCGCTTTCGAGCCTCAGATACCGCAATAGCGCGAGTGTCTGTTATCGCGAACGCAAGACGTCAGTTTTACAGGACCACCTCAGGCCGCCTTCTCGGGACGGGAATCCGTTTGCAGTGACCGTTGTGCCGCGTCAAACGGAATTCGAACAGCTTCTTTGGCTGGCCGCACGCAGTCCAGAGAGACCTCGGCTGCTATCGAGCGTTGCAGTAGATGCACCGATACAATCAGTCGGTTCTGATTCTTCTGCTCAATAAGAATTCCAGCCACGCCAGCCAAAGGCCCGCGCGTGATTACTACTTCCTCTCCGACCGTGAGATAAGGCCATGGAGTTCGAAAGACAGGTGAATTGACAACGGC
>CAWCGC010000038.1:0-128241 GCA_963794765.1 Bryobacteraceae bacterium
CTCGGCCAGCTGTAACTCTTAGACCCGATGTCGGATGGGAGCCTGTGAAGAGACGCCCTGAAATGAGTGATGGCGTTCTTCAGGTCGCCCTTTTGGCTGATAAGCGTGCCCCAGCAGCGACTGCAGGTCTCCATTCTCGGGATGCCGCGAAGTCGCTCTGCTTAATTCGGCTATGACACCGTCAAGGTCATTTGGCTTTCTACGCGCAAGGAGCTGACCTGTCCGTAATGCAACTGCTTCATCGTCGTTCGGATCGAGCTTGATTGCCTGTGCCAGACGTGTCAGAGCCGCCGGAAGTTCGTTCAGAGCGAGAAGCGCATTTGCCTGGCACTTCAGGAACTGAGCTTTACGATCGGAACTGATGTTCTCGCCCTTTTCGTAGAATGCCAGGGCCTGTCTCCAGCTGTTTACCCGTGCATAAAAGTCGCCCGCAGCCAGGTAAGCAGCAGCCTTGTCTTCGCCCCTGCCTATTAGTTCCGTAACCGTTGTGTCTGCGAGTGCTTGTTGTCGCGTGCGAAATAAATGAGCTGCAAGTTGTAATGCTACGCCTGGTTCTTTGGGTCGCGAACCAGCCGCCGCCGTAACAGAGCCTCTGCAGCTTCTGGTTTGCCGGCCTGAAGATAATGAAGGTAAAGAAAGTCGTACGCCGGTCCGTAGAGTTCAGTCTTTAATAATTGGATAACAAGTTGTTCTCCAGCTTCAAAATCGTTCGTCTGCATTTTCGCCTGGGCGAGTCCCAACACCGCCTGCCTGTGTCATGTCGGATCTCCAAAGCCTTTCGAAACCACTCTGCTGCTGCTGCCGGTTGTCTGTCTATTAACGCGATCGAACCTTTCAGGCGCAAGACGTCGAGGATCCGGGATGTTCTGAAAATAATTTTTCGAGAGCTCAACAGCACGATCGTACAGATGTGTAGGCTTTTGGGGAGTCGAGGCAAACGCCACAAGGCACATATCTGCGAGCCTGATTGCGGCGTGTTCATCATCCGGCCGGAATTTGACACCTTCACTCAGGCTACTGAATGCACCCGCTGGATCATTCAGCTTCAGGTATGCATCCGCCAAATGGAGGTAGGCTTCCCCAAACCTGGCATCACGACGAAGTGCGTTCTTGTATTCGAGGATCGCATCCTGAGGTTTACCCGCCTGCAGTATACGATCACCAGCAGCAAGATAGTCGGAAGGACTCCGGTTACAGCCACAGAGCAGGAGAGCGACGGAAACGACACAACCCGATGAGACACGTCCAAACAGATTCACGCAAGATCCCTTTCGAAAAACATAGGGTGTACCGAGCCCACGTGCACACCCTGGAAACAGCAAGTAAGGTTAAGCCGACTGTCTGCGCTTGCGAACAACCACAGAGCACAAGCCGGTCATTCCCAATGCGAGGACACCATAAAAACCTGGTTCAGGTGTGACTACCGGTGTTCCTGACAGGAAGGGATCACTTAGAGAGGAGCCGTATTGGAATCCGACCTTATCGATCAGACCCAGATTGAAGCTGCCAGCCACCGATAATGTGAACGTTGCGTACTGGAGAGCAGAATACGGCGGATTATTGCCGCTGATTCCGTCGTGAGCTGGAAAGTCCACTGGTGTAATCGGTATTCCGTTGTTGACACCCTGAATATTGGCGCCTCCATCCGGAGAAAAGTTCGAAGCGGATCCGAATACTCCGAAGCCTATTGAGCTAATTCCATTCTTGAGCCCGGATGGACCTGATATTCCTGAGTCGAACCTGTATCCACAGCTTACGTCAGTCGTACTTCCGCAGGGTGTCTGAGCGGCCGTAAGGACCACACCATTTTCATCAATCAGCTTGTTTGCAACCGCTGTATCTGCTGCAACACTCTTTGAGGCTGACAGGCCCGTCAGAGATGATGTACCGAAGAAGATACCCCCCAACAAGTCCTGCTGGTGGTATCCAGTCATTCCTGGACCGGAGGTCGCATTGTTTACAACTGTGATCTGAAGTAGATGGTTCGTGGAATTATACGCGAACTGTGCTGCTGCCGAAAGATTCGGAGCACCGGAAGTTGCGCTTGCGCCTGTTGCCGCGACTGTGGAACATTGCACCGGGGCAGCAGGACACGTAAAAGTATAAGCATGAACGGGTGCGACCGATATAACGATTGCACCCGCGAGGGTTAATGCCGAGTGTCTATTCACAACACTTCCTTTTCCCAAGCTGTTGCAGCCTGTCTCAATTAAGGAACTGCCCCACGGCTAGTTATCTACCACGGGGGTGATGAAGGCCTACGACCGGCTGGATGCAGCCGGTCGTAAATTAGATACCGAATAGCGGAGCGCGTAGGGCGATATCTATTCAGCTGTCTTCCGGCGTTTCACCTTATAGGCCAGCGCAGAGAGACCCAATCCGAGAACTCCATAGAACCCGGGCTCGGGAACCACCTGCACGGAGAAGATCATGTCGTTGAAATCGCCCCATTTACCTTCGGCGGCGTTGCCGTACTGCTGATCCTCGACACCCACCCAGTACTTCGAAATATCTGATCCGGGCGCCGGCGATGCGGATGGATTAGCCGGAATTTCCGAGAACAACGCAAAACGACCAGCTGTTGAGGTGGTGGACGGGTTCGAGCCGACCGCGGCACCACTCAGGTAATACGAACTGCCGGTGAGAATCGTACCAGTGGCCAGACTATCGCAACCGGCCGGGCACAGATAGAACCCGAATTGTGTTCCGGGCGCAATAGAGATCGTCGATCCCGTGGTGTTGGGGCTGTTGCTGCCAGTGAAAATCACCCCGCCGTTAACAGCGTTTCCACCTGAAATGGTGTACCAACCGAGCGTATTGATACCTGCGTTTCCAGCAACTTCCACCCGAAGAACTGTTTGCTCCTGCGGGCCCGAAGCATTCATTGTCCAGCCTACCGCCTGGCCTTGACCACCGGTTGGTGCATCAGCCGCAAGAAAAGACAAGGACTTATCGGGGCCACTGGATCCGGAAAAGGTGCTGCTGCTGCAATGGCTGGCAACGTTACTCCAGTTGTTAGATTGCAGCCAAAATCCGACATTGCAGTTCGTGCCATCCTGAGACGTCTGGTCCCAGAAAGCACCACTTCCCTGGCTGGCAGTTGTTGGTCCGTACCAGGCACCCGTTCCGGCTGGATTTGAAATTACAAGGTTTCCGTAAGCGGACAGCGATCCAGCGATCGCGACAGCAGACAGAATAAATGGTCGTATGAGCGTCATTATTGCTTCCTCCACAAATGCTGCTTGCCGAAGATGTAGGAGTCCCCTCCAGATCGGCTCAGTGCAGCTTCCTGTTGCTCCGCATTTCGGAACAAACTCCAGATTTTAATAACCGAAAACCCCGCTTGACCTTCGCCTATCACCCAGCGGATGTAGTCACTCGCCTCAGCGAACGGCTGTCAGAAGCTGATTGAGCTCCAGCTGTTGTGTCTGGTTAAGACCTGCTTTTGACACAGCCGCCAATTCGATACCGGCGTCTTGAGGTTTTCCGCCGGAAATCAGCAACCGCGCCAACTGAAGTCGGTAATTTGTTGATTGCGGGTTCTTCTTCACTACCGTCCGCATCACCTGTACGGCAGTGCCGTACATACTCTTTGCTGAGTACACACTCGCCAAAGTATCGGCGTAGCTCGCATTGTCAGGTTGTTTCTGAACGGCCAGTTGCGCGAGCCGGAGCGCTTCATCAAGATTCATCTTCTGTCCCGCATAGAGGTACGCGAGGTTGTTTGCCGCAGCTGCATTTCCCCGGTCCATGTTTAGCGCTTTGATGTACACCGGCGCGGCTTCCGATGTTCTCCCAGCCATATGGAGTGCTGTCGCAAAAGCAAGCTGGACCATGGAGTTGTCACTCGCGAGATTAGCCGCGGTACGAAGATCCTGCAAACCGGCATCTTGCTGACCGGCTCTGATCCTTAGTTGCCCCAGCTTTACAAACGCATTCGAATTTCGCGGAGCTATATGTGTGAGCTGCTCCATCTCGCCGATAGCCCTGGAAAGATCTCCTCCGCGCTCCGCTGTTTCAGCGGCGGCAAAGCGAAGATCGGGATCCGAGCTGCGGATCTCTGCTTCTTTCTTAATCACCTCGAAAGCTTTGAGGTACTGCTTTTGTGCAATGAGCGATTCTGCGAGTACAACCGCTGCCTTCGGATCGTTTGGACCTGAGTTGTACCAACGCTGGAAGACGGCAGTCGCTTTTTCAGGTCGGCCCGTCAGCAAATCAAGGACTGCAAGTTCCAGCTCAGCTTTCTCCGCCCCGGGCCGAACGCGGAGGATGCGTTGCAACTCTGCGCGTGCGTCCGCTTCACGATTCAGACTTCGGAGAGCAACCGCACGAAGGACTCGTACTTCGACATTCTCGTTGTCAATCTCGAGAATTTCGTCGAGATAACGAAGTGTTTCTGCAAAGCGCCCGGACTGAGCGTTGATCTCTGCAAGAGCCAGTTTGGGGGCAAGATACCCCGGCACCTTGTCCGCGGTTTGAAGGTACTTTAGCGCGGCCTGTCTGTCAGGCTTGAGCTGGTACGCACGCCCAAGCTGGTAATTGACGATATGATTCTTCGGATCGCCCTGAAGGACCAACGTGTAATCCGCGATGATCGTATCTGCATCTGCTGGCTTTCCGCGTGACAGCAGATATGAACCACGCAGTCGGTGTGCTTCGACATCCTTAGGATCAGCCGCGACCGCAGCTGAAACCAGCGTGATCGCATCCTCCTGCCTGCCTTCCGACCAATTAAGCGCTGAAAGAGCTGTCCGATATCGATTTGTCGGACCAGACTTCAAAGAAACGCCGGTCTCAAAGTGCCTCCGTGCCGCGTCTCGCTGATTCAGACGCATATACATATTCCCGGCCTCGAGGTGGGCCTCCGGGTAGCGTTGATCATTGACGACCGGCGCGAGCGTCTCTTCCGCTTTGTTGCGTGTCAGGGGATCGACTGCGTAGAACCCAGCAAGCTGGATTCTGTTTCTTAGCTTCTCCGGATTAGCTGACACCTTTCGAAGAAGTAATGCCTCGGCCTGCTGTTCTCGCCCCGTCTGCATGTATATCTGGAACAGGGCATCATACATCTCCCCGAACTGTTTGTGCTTTTCGATGGTCTGAAGTGCAACCCGTTCAGCATCGGCATTCCTCCCAAGTCCAAGGAGTGCTTCAACAAGAGGGATGCTGGTAGCCTGGTCTTCCGGCTTCATTACTCGAGCTTTTGACAGACGGTCTACCGCATCAGCATACTTCTTATTCAGAACTTCGAGTTGCCCTTTGAGACGGAGAGTGTCGTATGCGTCGGGATTAATGTCCTCGAGACGCTGGACGCTCTTGTCGATAATGTCAAACAGTCTTGTGGTCTTGTTTCCGCTCACTACAAAGAGTGCCGTTGCCAGCTCCGCGGATGCGATGTTCGCCTCCTGCAGTCTCGGATTCAGGTCACTCGCATGTGCACAGGCAATCAGTGCTTCCTCATACTTACCCTGACGCCTCAACACGGTGCCAAGGCTGAGAACAGCCTCGGCATTCTTGTTATCCATCTGTACAGCTTTGCGAAAGCTCAATACCGCATCGTCAAGATGGCCAGCCTTCGCCTGCTCGTTTCCAGCTCTCACATAGTATGCAGTGGTTCGTGTGCATGCCTGAAAGGTGAGACATGTGAAAATAACGAGAACAGTTGCCGTTGTCGCACGCATACCAATAACATTTACCCCCAATTACCAGACGTTGCAGTGACACGTGTGTCGATGCGTTAACGTTGCCATCCAGCCTTTGCTAAGAAAAATAAAAGTAACATGATGACGGTGTAAACACTAGAGCGTGTGCCAAGTGCCGGTACTGCATATCGTGTTAGTACTTTGGTTGGTGCAGTAGCAGGCGAACACGTACAACCGGTGCCCATCTGTGGTGTTCACGGACCGTTAGGACACACTGCTGTTGGAGATGTTCTCTGTAAAGAACGAGGTCCCGCGGACACACACTGGAAATGGGCTAGTACGGTGCAACGAGTGCTGCTCTTTACCGATTGATGAGAGTAACTTATTCTGCGTAAAAGAAGAATGCACGGCTTATAGTGAAGGCGCCAGGTCGACGCCGAATAGTCATCTGAGGCGCTCGGCGATTTCTGGCGGCAGTATCAGTCGTGTTCTTAAGCCTTATCGTGTACCTCATAACTACAATCGGTCTACTCGCATTTCTGATCTCACTGTGCCTCACGCCATTCGTGAGGGATGTATTCCTGAAGGGTGGTATTGTCGACCGGCCAGATCACTTTCGGAAATTGCACTCGAGACCGATTCCCAGAGTGGGCGGCATAGCAATCGCGATTGCATATGCCTTATCCTTTGTACTCGCGCTTCTGGTTCCGTTTAGTTCCAAATCAACGATAGATCCGGCTTTGCCTCACATCTGGCAGTTATGTCTCGCTGCATTTCTGGTGTTTGCAACCGGATTGACTGACGACCTCATTGGCCTTAATCCTCGCTGGAAGCTTGCCGAGCAGATTCTCGCCGCGGGTATGGCTTATATGGCGGGGATTCAGATACATCTGTTTCCTGGTTCCTGGTTTGATCAGTTCCTGAGTATCCCTGTCACTCTCTTGTGGATCGTAGGATGCACAAACGCCTTTAACCTGATTGACGGAATGGACGGGGTGGCTGCAGGTGTGGGGCTTTTTGCAACCATCACTGTTCTGATTTCTGCTCTCATGAGCCAGAACCTTCAACTGGCGCTTGTTACTGTTCCACTCGTTGGGGCGCTGCTTGGCTTTCTTCGCTATAACTTCAATCCTGCGTCGGTCTTTCTGGGAGATTGCGGAAGTCTGCTGATTGGATTTCTTCTGGGCTGCTACGCCATCCTCTGGAGCCACAAGTCAGCGACACTTCTGGGTATGACAGCGCCTCTGATGGCGATGTCAATTCCACTCCTTGATGTGGGGTTGTCTATTATCCGACGGTTCCTGCGTCATCAACCAATCTTCGGTGCAGACCGTGGTCATATTCATCACAAACTCCTTGATCGTGGACTCACTCCGCGGAGAGCGGCGATTCTCCTGTACCTGGCATCCGGACTTGCGGCTGCTTTCTCGCTTCTCCAAAGCGCAGTCCTGAACGAATTTCAGGGTCTGATCATTGTTCTGTTCTGTGTCGCAGCATGGATTGGAATCCAGAATTTGGGTTACGCCGAATTTGGCGTTGCGCGCCAAGTGTTTATGAAGGGTAATCTCCGGCGAGTCATAGACGGATACACACGCCTTCAGAAGCTGGAGACAGCGCTGGCCTCGGCTGAATCGCATGACGAACTCTGGTGCGTTCTGGTTAACGGCAGCCGGGAGTTCGGATTCACCGGCATTCAGATCACATATATGGGAGAGTCACGCGAAAGCGAGGTCGACTCCAGCCCGGATCACACATGGCAGCTTAGAGTCGATCTGCCGCACAGCCAGCACGTGCAGTTTACACGTAGCTTCACTATCAATTCGCCAGGATCAAATATTATCGTTGAGTTCATCAGACTCATAGAGACCTCCCTGTCAACGAGATACTTTGCACACTGTCGGGCTGCGGAGAGCGGCAGAGCACAGTTGAGTGTGTATGAGATGACGCCACTCGAGGCGACCGAGAGCTGATACAGAGCTGACAAACACGTAGCGAGCACGAATCAACAGCTACTTGCTTAGAGGCGGGTTATTACTCGTCGAAAAGAGGGGTATCTCGCCAGTACCGTGGAGCTATTGACAATTGTCAACACCCAGCCGATGATTGGGCTTCTGACCCCAGGAGATCACGAATGTCAACGGCATGGTATGCGATACGAGTTCGTTCCAATTTTGAACACACAACAGCCGACTATTTGCGAGCGCATGACTATGATACGTTTCTGCCGACATATTATGAGTCGCGGACGTGGTCTGACCGTATCAAACAAGTCGAGCGACCGTTATTTAGTGGCTATGTCTTCTGCAACATGGATATCCAGCAGCGACAAGTCGCTGTGCGTGCACCGGGGTTCGTGAAAATTGTGAGTGCTGGGTCGAACTTCCTGCCGATTCCCGAGAGAGAGATCGACGGAATCAAGGCCGTTGTCAATTCACCTGTCTTTCGAACTCCATGGCCTTATCTCGCGGTCGGAGAGGAAGTAATAATCACTCGCGGGCCTTTGGCTGGCGTGGCTGGAATTCTTATTGAGCAGAAGAACCAGAACCGACTGATTGTATCGGTGCATCTACTGCAACGCTCGATAGCAGCCGAGGTCTCTCTGGACTGCGTGCGGCCAGCCAAAGAAGCTGTTCGAATTCCGTTTGACGCGGCACAACGGTCACTGCAAACGGATTCCCGTCCCGAGAAGGCGGCCTGAGCTGGTCCTGTAAAACTGCCGTCCCGCGCTCGCGATGACAGACACTCGCGCTATTGCGGTATCTGAGGCTCGAAACCGCCGAGCCCCACCCGATTTATGGTGTCACACTTATCGCGTTTGATGTGCCAACCTCATTCGACACCGTAACGCTCAGAGACGAAATCCGGGAAACGAGATCGTCCGTAGTGTCCCCTCGCTGAAATGTGAGTGGGATCTCGACCGAAAACAGTCCGCCAAACCCTTGAGAAGTTACGCTTTGGAACCAGACGAGTGAGACCGAGTCGAGGCTGGCGGAGATCTGGCTTGAGCTAAGCTTTTCGCCATTGAGTGGCGTCAGGTTTATCTGCATCTGCCGTACGTTACGTGTCGTTGAGTATCCTGTCACCAACAGCGTCAGAGTGGATCGCGTTCTGGATGAAACCGCAGTTGTAAGCAGCCGAGGCGCTGAGCGAGCCACTGACATCGTCAGGTCTTCTCCCGCAGCAGGAGTCAGAGCCAGGCCTGCCTGCGTTGTAAAGTTGGCGTGCAGCTGAATGGTACCCGCTACCGTTCCGGTCTGCAGTCTGACTTCAGCGCCACCGTTATCGAAGACGGCCTGCGTAGATCCTGCGGGGACGGTGAAGGTGGCGGTCCGTCCACCGTTGGCGAACTGAACAGCTGGATTTTCCGAAAACACGTCGGACAGGAATGTTAAAGTCAGTGTCCCGCGGAGGGGCAAGCCATACGGGGACGTCAGCCGGATACTCACTGCGGGTTGTTTCAACGGTTCCTGTGCTCCCGATGGGCCGTCAACGTGGTAACCGGATATAGCTACAGGATCACGACCATTTCCTGACAGTGTTACTGAAGCATTGTTTATAGTCAGGACCGCGGTCTGCGATCCGACATTCTCCGGGGCAAAGCGAATATTAAAACGAGCCTGACCACCAGGATCAAGCGTGAAAGGCAGCGATGGAGATCCTTCCAGGCTGAACTGAGCATTGGCGGGTGCTATCTGAATAGATGAAATTACCGCGCTCGTTGTACCGCCGTTTGTGACGCTAAAGCTGACCCGGGATGACTCTCCGACACGTGCCGGCGTAAGCACTACCGTTCCGCCGGTCGCGACATCGGTGGAACCTGCATCATTCGCATAGCTGAAATCAAGGCGAGGTGCGAGTCCGGTCCCGGACACATCTAACGACTGATCGCCGATGCGAAGGCGTCCGCGCGACACGCCCGCCTGAGTTGGCTGAAAGACGACGTTAAACGACTGCGATGTTCCAGGCGCAAGTGTCAGAGGAATAACCGGGACGTTGGAAATCTGAAAACCTGTTCCTGTGATCGACAAGGCCGTAACGGAAGCATCGCTATCCCCGGTGTTAGTGAACCGAATGGTCTTGCTCGCTGTCTGTCCCACAGCAACGCTAAAAGGTAATTCGCTTCCGATCGGAACCGGCTGGAAAGAACCATCCTGATCGGCAGCTTCGATCGACAGAACCGGTCCAGTTCCCTGCCCCGAAAGTCGGATGGTGAAAGTATCGGTTGCTGTTTCAATTTGAACTACGCCTGCCTCGGACTGCCTCGAGCGGGGGTTGAAGCGTACACCAAATCGAAAATCCCGCCCTGACGCCAGAGTATACGGAAGGGGCGCAAGGTCTGAGAGACTAAATGAGTCACCTTGCAGGCTAACGGAGTTAACGAAGCTGGTTCCGGCACCGGAGTTTGAAACTACAACGGTATATGTCGCCGAAGCGTTCACAAGCGTTGAAGGAAACACAAGGTTTCCGGGACTCGCAAGCGGTAATGTATTCCTTGATTGCGGATCGATGTACGAAAGCGTGAGAGCTGCGACCGCTGTCGTGCCCTCGACGATGACGTTGATGATTTTGTCATCCGTATCGATTCGAAGGGAACCTGTGTAGTTTCCGAGTTGTGGAGGCGTGAATTGAATGACGAACCGCAACGTACCGTTCGCATCCACCGTAGCAGGCAGTAGCGGAAGCGAATTTAGCTGAAAGGCCGAACCTGTTAGGGTAATTGAGCGGACCCGGCTGGAGCCATTCCCCTGATTCACGACGACAACATCAGCTAACGACGTCGTTGTCGCCGGCGTAGGCGTGAACGTCAGCCTGCCACCGTCACTCAGGTTGCGGAGGTTTCCGTCGGAACGAAGGGCGTAAGCAAAAGTAAGATCCGGCGCAGCTCCTGCGCCACTAAGCGTGAATGCTGCGGCTGCACCTGCCAGATCAATATTTAGTGTGCCGGTCGAGACGCCGCGCGATTGAGGACTGAAAGTGATCGGGATTAAGATTTCCTGGCCAACTGCGACCGTCTGTGCGCTGGAAACAGTAACCAGGAAGTCGCGGCCAGTTGGGGTGATGCTGTTGATCGTTCCGGGCGCCGCACCTCGGTTTATAACTGAGAGATACGAAATCGCGGATTGCCCTGGGCGCACAGATCCGAAATTGATTGTGGTACCTGATTGCGTTGAGGTCCGATTGCCATCCGGAGTTGTGATCGCAAACGTATAATCCGGAGCCGAACCGACCAGAGTGAATGACGTCTGACGAGGCAAACCTGATTCGGTCCATCCCACACTGGCGAGAGCGGCCGAAGACCGGCCAGCAACCGGGGAGTAGCGCACAGTAAAAGTCGCAGTTGCGTACGCCGTCAGTGATACAGGCAGCGTGGGCCCAAACGTAATACTGTACTCTGTCCCGCCGAGGTTGAACTGGGACAAAGCAATGGCACTGGTTCCTGTGTTGGTTAAGGTAAAAATAAGATTTGCTTCACGGCCAGCCGACTGGATTGGAACGCTCGCACCATCCGGGATGGTGACAAATCCCGTCGGAGTTTGGGCTGTTATTCGGAGTGACTGGCCCCACACACATGAAGTGCCTAACAGCAACAGGGCAATCGTCGACGAACGAAGCGTCATAGTGTCCCCGCTTCCGTATCAGGTACGAAGAGAACAACCTGGGAGTCGTAAGGCAAAACAATGGCAGGTTGGTGATCGTGAGGCAAATTCAGAAGGAACAGAGAATCCAGAGTAAGGGTCTCCATCATTTCGGGAGACCGTTCCAGGGACATCGTGGCGGTCAGCTCGCCATTCGTGCTGATCGAAGCGACTGACAGTTTACCGGCATCAGCGATGTACAGACCTTTCGGCGTTACAGCGAACCCAGCGATGTGATCACCTGAAAACAGAACTCGCTCAGTTCCGGAATTCGTATCAATTTCGGCGAGATCGGTCACCGTCGCTCCGTATACCAAAAAAGGAGCTCGGCCGTAGCGGAGCTTTCGAATGTCAGGGTTTTGGGAGACCTGCGCCGGACCGTTGTCGGTCAGCGTGAACACACCATTGTTTGTTACCGCGATAGCAACATCGCCAGAGTCACTCACAGCCACAGCGGCGACATCGCCGAGAAAACCTGGATCGAACGTCTGGGTGCGACCGTCCTGTATGCGAATTGTCTGGACACTTCCGGTATTGCTGACTAAAGCGGCTAGTGAGCCGTTTGAACTCCAGGCAACCAGGGATTGGGATATTACTAATCCAGGAATAATCGAAACGCGAGGTTCGGGTTTATCAAGTTCGCGTATCAGAAGTGTGTTGCCGTCACGGAGACCAATTGCTGCCGATCCCGCCGGCGACGGCCAGGCGGCATCAAGTTCGGATACTAATGCCTTGGAAAGGATCGCGGATCCGGGGATACCCTGAATTGCCTGAAGACATCGACTCTCAGGCCGAAAGATGTAACCACTTAGAACAGGCCCCAGATTTGTCTGTGCAAATCCGCCAGCAGAAATTGAGAGCAGAAGGATCGACAACCTCATCGAGGCGCTCCTATGACAACAGGTCCTGTGCCGACTGAAATGGGTGTCGGACTGCCGCCATGCGTCCCGAGATATATGCCGACGCCTGCACCAACGCCCACGGCCACCCCAATCAACACCCACTTCCGTTTACCGCTTTTCCTTTCTGCTATTTCGGTCGCGGAGTTCGTCTGATTAATCAGCAGCATGCCCGATCGGCCTTCATGTGTGGCTGTTACTGCGATCGAGAACCGACCCGGCTTTCCGTTCACCCTGTAGCTCGGTACGCCAATTTGACCTCTCTGATCGGTTAACCCGGTGTATGAGGGTGCGCCATCAAAAGTCGCACCTGGGCCGCTCGTGGGTGCTTTGAAGGTGACTGTTGCTCCCTCTATCGGCTTTTCACTCTCATCTCTTATTTCGATGACGGGCGGAGTGACTGTCATCAGCGGGAGGTTGTTGACCGCGTTCGTTCCTTCGAGTGCGATGACACGGAGTGCCTGCCCCGGCAACCTCTGACCCGAAGCAGGACCAATCGCAAGCAAGCACACGAGTGCCCAAATTACGCCGGTATTAGATGTGACCATACGAGGAAAGCCTACTCTTATGGGGTAATCGGCAGGATTATCTGGTTCCTATAGGACAAGATGACTTAACTCTTCTGTAGAGAGAGTCGTCCGACATTCCCATTAGGCATGTACTGGTACGTTGTTGACCGATTTGTACATATGCGGTTTTGCGAGCCTGTGGCATACTGTCCCTTCTCGTACCAATCCCATGCGTAGAGCTTTGATAACTGGTATTACCGGTCAGGACGGTTCTTTTCTCGCTGAGTGGCTGCTTGGCAAAGATTATGAAGTGCACGGAATCGTCCGTCGTTCTTCTTTGTTTAATACGGAACGGCTCGAGCCAATTTATGCTGACCCGCATGAAACTGATGCTGGTCTTTATCTGCATTACGGAGACTTAACCGACGGCACGTCGCTTCGGCGAATTATCGAGACTGTTCAACCCGATGAGATTTATAATCTCGCTGCCCAGTCCCATGTACGGGTCAGTTTTGATCAAAGCGAATACACCGCTGATGTGGTCGCGACCGGGACGTTGCGCCTCCTTGAGACCGTCCGGGATTATTCATCAAGATCGAACCGCGATGTTCGTATCTACCAGGCCGGATCGTCCGAGATGTTTGGTGCGGCGGCGCCACCACAGAGCGAGACTACGCCGTTCTATCCTCGGAGCCCCTACGCTGTAAGTAAAGTCGCCGCGCACTGGTACGCGATTAACTACCGCGAAGCCTACAGTATGTTTGTCTGTAACGGCATTCTGTTTAACCATGAGTCGGAGCGCCGGGGGGAAACTTTTGTAACTCGCAAGATCACTCGCGCACTGGCACGGATCAGTCTCGGGTTGCAGAAGACACTCTATCTGGGCAACCTGGATGCTAAGCGAGACTGGGGATACGCCGGCGACTATGTCCGCGCGATGTGGCTGATGCTGCAACAGTCCGACCCGGACGATTACGTTGTCGCAACGGGTGAATCGTATTCCGTCCGCGAATTCCTCGATGTTGCAGCCGCACGTCTGAAACTCGACTGGAAGAAGCACGTAGAACTGGATCCCAGATACCTCCGACCGACTGAAGTGGACTATCTTCTTGGGGATCCGTCGAAGGCTCAGCGAAAGCTTGGGTGGAAGCCGGCGGTAAGTTTCGAGCAACTCGTGAATCGAATGATCGATCATGACCTTGAGCTCGCGACGCAGGAAAGGCTCCTGGTTTCGGCTGGACACAAAAAGATGTCTCGGATGGCGGTGACCCATGCGTAAAGAGAGTCGGATCTTTGTCGCCGGCCATCGCGGCCTCGTTGGTTCAGCCATATGCAGGAATCTCTCTGCGTCAGGCTTTGAAAACGTCGCGACGCGATCGCGCGACTACCTGGATCTTTGCGACCAGCGCGCTGTGGGAAGGTTCTTTGAGCAGACTCGGCCGGAGTTTGTTTTCCTTGCTGCCGCAAAAGTCGGCGGCATCCTCGCAAACAGCAACTATCCTGCTGATTTTATTGCGGCCAACCTCCTGGTGCAGGTCAACGTAATTGATGCTGCCTGGCGGTATGGGGTTAAGAAGCTGCTTTGTCTTGGATCCTCGTGCATTTATCCAAAGTATGCACAGCAACCCATCCGTGAAGAGTATCTCCTGACGGGCGAACTCGAACCCACTAACGAGCCTTATGCTATCGCGAAGATCGCGGGTATAAAGATGGCGCAAGCGTACTCGAAACAGTACGGATTTAACGCGATATCGCTGATGCCGACGAACCTGTACGGTCCGGGCGACAACTTTGATCCTCAGTCATCTCATGTCCTGCCGGCATTGATTCGCAGGTTTCACGAGGCGAAGATGAGTAATGCTCCCTCGGTAACGCTTTGGGGGACGGGAACTCCAAAGCGTGAGTTTCTCCATGTTGACGATCTCGCCAGCGCTGCCGTTTTCTTAATGCGTGAGTACAACACTCCCGAGATTGTAAACGTCGGATGCGGTGAGGATATTTCTATCCATGCCGTGGCAAAGCTTGTAGCCAGGGTCGTCGGCTATACGGGAGAGATTTGTCTGGATACGTCCAAACCTGATGGGACACCCCGAAAGCTCCTGGATATCAGTCGGCTCAAGAGCCTGGGGTGGGAACCTTCCATTGGCCTTGAGACAGGAATCCGGCAAACATATCAGTGGTACACTGCCCAACCGAGTAAAACTATCGCGGCCTAAGAAGTTTGGCCAGAGGTTAGATTTACAACTTAAAACAGCCCAAACTGTTCGCTCGAGTCAGACCACTCTTCGAGCGAGGGCAGGGGCAATGTACTCTTGAGCTCATTCCTCAGCAACTGCTGAGCATAGGCAGACCGGTGGTCAGGAAGCATATTCTTAAACCGGGCATCTGCCCGAAGTGTTTTAATTATGCGATCAAGCTGCTGCTGCAGTTTTGCCCCCGGGTATCGGGTTTCAATCTCCAGTTCGATCTTTCGCTCGACGAACTCCTGATACTCTAATTGCGTTTGCTCCAACCTTGACGATTCAGCAGAATCGGGAGACGTGGCACTTCCACTGTCATCCCTCTCGCGCGAGGTCACAAAGGTCGGCGGTATCGGGAGTTGCTGCTCAATCGCGTAGATAATGAAGCCGGCGGGATTGTCGAGTTTACCGCGACGGTCGTGAGCAAGGACATGCTCCGCGTACTCGAGTTGATCTAAGATCGTTTCGGCTGAAAACTTCTGCGCAAGCTCAACTGCCTTTGTCCGAGTAATCCCCCGAGCCTGCAACCTCTCCGAAACGTTGGACGGGGCCGGCTCTTGCCGAGCGCCATCTGAAGCCCCCGACGCAGGCAGGCCAGCATCAACTTGCTTTCGCAGAGACAGAGCAAGAACCCTCGCAAGCTGCTCACCCGGGAAGAGTACCAGTTTGTATCCCTCCCTTGTCGTCATCGGCTTTAAATCCCACTCCGACAGGTAGCCAACTTCCCGCAACTCATCCAGGGAGCGGCCCATCGTCTCCCTGATCTTCGAAGCATGCCGGTAAGCCGGGATGTTCAGAAGCATACAGAGCTCGGCGTAGTCTTTCTCAACAGCGCGGCCGTGACTTGCATGAAACCACAGGTGCAGATACCCGAAAATTCCTTTGGCGGTCGGGCGTCGCAGTGAGCGATAGGCCGTGAAGTCCTCCGGAACGACAAAGCTCTCGTTCAGGTTTTCGACAAGCCAGTCCTCGAGCACCACTTCGAACGACTCTGACCTGCCTGATCCATCGTTGTCAGTTTGCCCGGTGCGCTGAAAGCTTCGGAAAACATGGACGGTTTTGTTGGCATACTTCTTGCGGGCAGCCATGTAGATGACCTGTTCGGACGTAATCGTTGTGTCGGCCATTCGCTGCCCCCAGCGATTGATATCTTCGTAGTTCTCGCCGGAGAGCGTCAGGCCGAGTTCGCGAAGCAGACGGTAGCCAGTGAACCGCACCGGATTCTCAATCCGACCATTGCTGAGTTTTTGCTCCATCGCGATCTTCGTGAAGGCGATGTACTTGTCCCGGTCGCTTGTTGAAGGGAGGCCGAGTTCATGTGAACCTCGAAATTCCGCCGCTACCTTAATCCGCTGACCATTTCGGGTGACGAGTTGCTCGATTCGCCGGCTGGACTGGACTGAGTGTCGCGTGTCATTTGCTCCGAAGAAACCCATCTGCAGGAGATTCTTCTCGAAACGAATCAAATCAACAGCAACAACAGGCACAACCGGCATTAGCGCTAAGTTCCCGTGCAGGTTTTTGGCTGTTGATCGCGGCATGATGTTGTTGTCTGAGATTACTATAAAAAGCGTTTCTTTAAAACAATCTTTGAGCACTTTGGTTTTGCGCAAGCTATTGAGGAGGAGAGACTTACCCCCTGATAATTTCCAACCGGGTGCGACCTTTCTTCCAACCAGGTGCGATATGTCTTCCAACCGGGTGCGACGTTGGTTTCCAACCGGGTGCGACAGTTTCTCCAACCAGATTCGATATTCCCTTCCAACCAGATCCGATGTATTTCCAACCGAGTCCGATAAGGGTCTGGAAATCCGACCGTGGGCCGCCCTGGAGATGCGCATCAAGGCGCCGATCGTCAACGGCTGGCAGGATCCCGTAAGAGCTGTGGGTCGTTCCAACTGAATGCGATAGAGAACCGCAATGAACCCCGTTGCTGTCAATGGGCGACTGTTTCCAACTGGGTGCGATAGTCTCTTTCGCCTTGGTGGCCAGCGGTTTACCCTATTTTTCCAACCGGGTGCGATATTAAAATACACATTGGTGTAAAGATGTACAGCTGTATGTCTGTACGTCATATACGAGAACAGTCAGGAACTAAGGAGACAAACGAGAACCGCGTTGAGGTCGCGAATCAGCCCTCAGGAAGTCAGTCGATCAGGCCGAGGCGATCATTGACCGCTTCAACCAGATTCTGCTTCGTGCCGAGGTAGTCCATGGTCGTTTGAATCGACTCGTGCCCGAGCAGCAGCTGGATTTGCTCGAGGGCACCTCCGGATTCCCGGCACAGCCGCGCGCAGGTCCGTCGGAGATCGTGGGGAGCTAGTTTACCGAACGCAAGCTTTTCAGCATATTCGCGAACGATCCACCACACTGCATTTTCTGTCAGAGCACTAACTCCGACCACGTTCGCCTTGGTTACGGGCCTGAACACCGGTCCTGACGTGATGTCCGCCGCTATTAGCCAGCCATCGACAAATTCTTTGACCCACCCCGGCAAAGGAACGGTGCGGAGACGATTTCCCTTACCTCGCAAGTCCGGGAGAACCCACCGGCCCGAGCGCTGCTGAATGTCCTCAACCTTAAGCGCAACCAGTTCGCTCCGACGAAGTGCGCATCCTAACAACACTCCAAAGATGGCGCGATCGCGCAGCGACTTGCAGGTCGAATCCGCGGGTGCGCGAAGCAGTTCGGCTGCCTGAGACCTCTCAAGCCACTTCCCCGCCCTGACTCCCCTCTGTTTTGCACCTTTCACTTTGTTGATCCCAGCAGCGACTTCGGGCGCAATCAATCCATTGTCGGCCGCTTCGGCAGCGAGCTTCCGAACGGCAGCGAGCCGGACATTGACAGTGGAAGCCGCAAGACCCTGAGTCTCGAGACAACGCCGGTAATCCTGAACGAGTGCTTTCGAGAAGGGACCACGGTCAGCGTCTCGATACCAGGAGAAGAAATGATCGATCGCATGCGCATACGCCCTGCGTGAGTGGACCGAAAGCACGGAATCGACAACTAACTTTCGCAGCCGTTCCCATTCGACCGGTGCTCTGGGAGTGACAACGAGTGCTGTCCCGTTCACGCCGGTTCCCCGCTCCACGGAAGACTAGTCTCCCGTTGCAGCAAGCTGCTGCCACACCTCAGGCAGGAGACGTGGGGTTGGACTGCAACCGTCATTAATTAAGGACAGGATAACTGGACGACGTCAGGCAATGCTGCAGGCTTCATTTGCAACTTACACTCCGATATCCGCGCGGGTGAATTCCTCGCCGACATGCAGGACGCGCATCTCATGGTGCCGTGCGGTAGCCCAGACGGCACAATCGCCAAGATTCAGGCCGGGTGGCTTGATGCCTTTGCCGTAAACGCGGTAGGCCTGGAACGCCAGCTCGGCAGTCTCCGGAGTGAATGGAACCACCTCGATCCGGAGCTCCTCCACGAGTTTGTAAAACTGCGCGACCGCATCGTCGTTGCGCGTCCAGCCGAACCACACCACGGCTGTTTCCAACAAAGTGAAGGCCGATATCAGCCGTCTCTGCGCGTCGATAATGCTGTCGAGATAGCCTTGATACCCTTCTTCCCGTTTCAGGATTGCGATCAGCACCGAGGTGTCGATCACCATCAGACCGGAATTCCGTGCTCGTCATAGAGATCGTCGGCTGGATCGCGGTCTGCAACTAGTGGGAACTGATGAAGCAAAGCGAGGCGGGCGCGGACCTGGTTGCGGTTGACTGGGTCCGGATATTGCTGGGCTTCCCGACGAAGCGCGTCCACCACGACCCGAGTCAGGGACTTGCCGGAACGCGCAGAGATTTGCGCGGCGAGTCGGTATGCTTCGGGATCTTTTATATTCAGTGGTTTTTCCGCCGTTCTCATACTACTCCTCCATCTTACTCCAAAAGGAGGAATCAGAACAGCCATCAGTGGCTTGGGTGCTGCTCGGTATCAGCCCGAGAATCCCCCATAGCCATACCTGACGATAAGAAGCATTATCACTAGTAATTGTCAACGGTATTTTGCGCTAATGCGCACCAACATAGTGCTACCCGATAGCGCGCGAAAACCGGGACGAACAAACGCGGACCCCTTCGTACGTCAATTTCCCGACTGATGTGCGGTCTGCCAAAAGCCATATCGATTCATCTCGCGACTGGGCTATATTAGACAAACGCCACACTTCAGTTAAACGGATGGCTCATCATCCTATGGGGGGAAGACTGCTCTCGATTACGTCACTCTCAGTTGCTCGCGCACCGAGCGTGATGGCACCCACCTTATATAAAGACGATTCCTTCCAGGGGACATTGAATGTCGATGCCTGAGAGTTCCCGCGCAGTTCTCGTGACCGGTGCATCTCGCGGGCTGGGCCGAGCCATCACGTTGCATGCTGCAGCAGCGGGATTCCGCGTATGGGCGGGGGTCCGAGACGAGACTGCCGCCGGCGAGCTGGTTTCGACAGCACAGAATCGCGGCTTCGATCTGCGGCCGGTGATTCTGGATGTCACTAATAAGGACAGCATCAAAAAGGCGTGTGATGAGATCGCCCGTATCAATGGCACGCTCTACGGCGTGGTCAATAACGCGGGAGTCACAGGACGCAGCTTTTTCGAAGACTACCCAGAGGAACACATCCGTAAAGTTTTCGAGGTGAACCTGTTCGGACCGATGAACGTGATTCGCTCGGTTCTCCCCTTGCTGCGCGCCAACGGCGGCGGTCGCATTGTGAATATCAGCTCGATCGGCGGCCGAATTGGTTCAAACAGCGTGGCACCTTACGCGGCCAGTAAGTTTGGGCTCGAAGGCTTTAGCGAGTCTCTCAACCTTGAACTCCGCCCTTTCGGAATATACGTTTCCGTAATCGCTCCAGGCATGATCAGGACAGACATCTGGGATGAAGAGCGACGGATTCTTCCGGAGGCCAGAAATCCTCGCAGTCCCGTATTATGAGTATTTCTGGCGCATGGAACATCAGGTAGAGCGGCTCGTTTCAAGCAGCACTTTGACGCCGGAGGATGTTGCCCGGCAGGTTGTACACGTGCTCACGACGGCTCGCCCACGCCCCCGGTATGTGGTGGGCTGGCGTGCGGCTCTGGTTGTGTTTCTGCGAAAGCACCTTCCGGATCGCGTATTTGAAAGCGTGTATTTTGGAGGCATCCACCGAATCATGGAGCGTAGCCGTACGGCGGAACCCGGTCTGCCCCAGCGACAGGAAAAGTGAAGTGAGCAGACAATACGGGCCGACTGACAAAATCACTCTGGTCACCGGAGCAGGCTCCGGAATGGGGATGGAGACGGCGCTGCACCTGGCCGCCCTGGGGCACCGTGTCTACGGTTCCGTTTGTACCGAAACGGAGCAGATGTCTCTTGCGGCGGCAGCGCGCGCTCGGAATGTGACCCTCGAGATTCTGCGATTCGACGTCACACGCGAAGACCAGGTTCGCCCGGCGATCGATTCGATGCTGGCTGCTACGGGCCGTATCGATGCCCTCGTGCAGTTCGTCGGTATAGGTCTCCGTGGATTCTTTGAAGATCTCGATATCAGTGAGATCGAACGTGTTTTCCAGGTGAATCTGTTTGGCCTGATGCGCGTAACGCAAGCCGTTTTGCCTCATATGCGAAAAGCGATGGGGGGCAGAATTATTCTCACGAGTTCCGTCGGCGGCCGCATGGCGTCGATGGGCATCGGAGGATACGCCTCGAGCAAATTTGCAATTGAGGGTTGGGCAGAGAGTCTCCACCAGGAAATGGCGCCGTTTAACGTACGGGTATCCCTGCTTGAGCCCGGCTTGATCCACACGCCACATTTCGGTATTCATCGAAACGTGAGTCGGCGGGCCGCTGACCCGGCCAGTCCTTACTACACCTGGTTCCGACGACACGAGAGTCTCGTGGACGGTCTGCTGGCGAAAAGCAGCTTCACCACTGCGGACGTCGCTGCCGAAGTTCGAACGCATTCTGGACTCGCGGCGCCCTCGTCTGCGTTATGTCGTCGGAACGAAAGCTAAGTGGGTGCTTCGCCTCCGACGCTATATTCCGGGAGAACTGTTCGAGTCGCTTTATTGGAGAGCGACGCGCCGTATGGTCACGCGGCCGGGGCGAACAGATCCAACAGGTCCGCATTCTATGACGGAGAAGATGCTATGAGCTTCAGTTCCCTGCTTTCTGTGGCCAGAACGACGGGATGGAACAAGCTCCGGCGTATGGGTCAGGTGA
The DNA here is from genome assembly GCA_963794765.1 of Bryobacteraceae bacterium. Classification (GTDB taxonomy): domain Bacteria; phylum Acidobacteriota; class Terriglobia; order Bryobacterales; family Bryobacteraceae; genus JAWXCM01. Next base: position 21,128 of record CAWCGC010000038.1, read on the forward strand.
AACGCCACGTCTGGGAAGAACTAGTCAGTCCCCATTTCATCTTCCGAGGGGTCCAGACGCTGCTTCATGTTGGTTTTCTGGATGCACTGCGAGAGGGTCCTCAGACAGCCGAGGCGTACGCAGCGAAAAACAATCTCGACCCAAAGTTACTGCGCGCACTTTGCGAGGCACTGTATGCCCGAAAGATCCTTACGCAGAATGGAGAAAAGTTCGGATTGGACGAGACGGGCCGTTTGATTGTGGAGACAAACCTGGGGCGTGGCTGGATGGATCTCGCTAACGGGTATGAGCCGGTGCTGAACAATCTGGAGCCGATGCTCCGAAAAGAGGCTTCCTATGGCAAGGAGGTTGTCCGGGACGGCGAGTTCGTTGGCGTCGGCAGCGGTCTGGCGTCCGTCGATTTCTACTTTCCGATGGTCGCGCAGCTGATTGCTGCGGGCAAAAGGCGCAAGGTGCTGGACATCGGCTGTGGCGATGGAAAGTTCCTGCGCTATCTCTGTTCCACCGTTCCGGGGCTCGAAGGTATCGGAATCGACCTCTCACCGGCGGCCGTGGAGGCGGGTCGGCGCATGATCGCGCAGGAAAAGCTGAACAACGTTCATCTCTTTGTCGGGGATGCAATGGACATCAAGAGCCTGAAGCATCAGACTGAGGGCGTCGACTGCGCTGCCACCTTCTTTGTGCTGCACGAGTTGTGTGATAACGACAGCAACCCGAGGACTCTGCAATTTCTCAGAGCGTTCCGTGAGGCTTTGCCCGGGGTGCCCTTCCACGTCGTAGAAACAATCCGGCCGACCCCGCAACAAATGCGCAAACGTCCGGGCCCTGCGGTCGAGTACTTCCTCTTCCATGACCTCAGCGAACAGCACCCGATTTCGCGCGAAGAGTGGCGCAAGTTGTACAAGTCTTCCGGGTTCCGATCGATTGAAGAAGATTATTTGGCTATAGCGCGGACGTCGATCTTTACCTTGAGCTGATCCGCAGGTGTAAAGACCCTTCCCACTACGTTCTCTATTGCGCACCTGCGCATTAACATAGGGAAAGCATATGCCAGCGAAACCGATCTGGTATCGAAGGCTTAACCTTATTATCCAACAGCTTAAAGAGCATCCACGTCCGTACGTCGATCGCGCGACAATCGAACTTTTGCTCGGGATTGGGCGTCGTCGTGCCCAGCAAATTATGGCGCCCTGCCTCACTGATCGCATCGGCGCGAGCGGGCTCGCGGACCGCAATGCTCTTATTGACCACCTGGAACGTATCGCCGCGGGTGACGATTGCGCTTATGAAGTCCAGCGAAGGCAGAAGGTCGCGAACAAAATCGCCGAGCTGCGAAAAGAGCGTATCGAGAAACCCCGCCTGCTGGTTGAAGCACCAACGGCCGTAATCAATCAGCAAGTCGAAAACCTGCCTGAGGGTGTGCGACTCGAGCGCGGCCGGATCACAGTCGAGTTTAAAAGTGCGCAGGACGGGCTTGAAAAACTGCTCGCTCTGGCGTTAGGCATCAGCAACGATTTCGAAGCATTTGAACGAGCCGTCAGCAGCTAAGGCACACGCCGGTCAATAAATCGTGCTGTACAGCTGCATGGCCATACGTATGTATAATGATTGAAATCTCTTGTTGTAGTCTGCGACGCAAGCTGAAGATGAGCCGCAGACTATACCGGATTGATAGCGTTGGGTCGAGAGTCCCGCAGGTTTGACTGTTAGCTGTATGGCTGTACATCCATACAGCAGGTTGTGCATTCAACAATCCAGCTTCATAAACGTATCCCGCAACCCATGCTCATCAATGAGGCGGTCCATGTACGGCTCGAGTGCCTCTTCCAGAATCTCGACCATGTCCCGCTCAATCAGCCCCGAGAGTTTCTTCAAACGCCTGTGGTTGCGAACCTTCAATTTGAAAGTGGCATGGACACGAGGTTCAGCAGCCGCCCGCCGCCCAATCACTGGCGCTGTCGAAGGAGTATCAGCCGGCTGGTCCGCCGAAGACGGTACCGAAGGCAGTTCGCCTCGAATAAACGCTTCCTTGGCCTCGTCAGGCGTGGGTTTCCGCAGGCTTCCCACCAAACTCGGTCGATCTGATGGCATTCTCCACCTCTTTCATAAGGAGCTGATATTCGGCAACCGAGGAACCGGCCCGAGGGTATTCGAAGACTGTGTCTCCCGCAATCAGGCTGTCTACGATGCAGACCCGTTGTGTGATTTCCGTCTCGAACACAGGGAGCTGAAACAGCTCAGCCGCCGTACGGGCTTGTTGACCAGTTCGGGTATTCGGCATTTTACGATTTACGACTACAGCGGTCTTCAGTTTTGGATTGACCTGCTGAGCCATTTCGATCAGCAGCAACATATCCTGGGCAGCCCAATAATCGGGGCCGCTCGGGACGATGGGTATCAGCAACAGGTCAGAAACCAACAACGCGGACCGGGTAATCTGACCCGTCCCCTGACCCTTGACGTTCCCTCCTGGCGGACAATCCACGATCAGATAGTCGTACGTTGAGTTTCTTGCGAGGGCCGGCAATTCGTTATGAAGAACCGCCGATGGTTGCGCGACGATCTGGAATGATCCGGCGCGCTCTGCCTGCAGCGAACGCCAGTAGGTCGCTGTCCCTTGCGGGTCGGCGTCAACGACCAGAACCTTTCGCCCTTCCTGGGCAAAGGCAGCAGCCAGGTTCAGAGCGGTCGTGGTTTTGCCGCAGCCACCTTTCTGGTTAGCGACAGCGATGATCGAAGCCATAGTTGATCCCTATATTGCCGTACAGCTGTACAGCCGTACAGTACAAAGTATATACACACCACAAACGTTGCTGTACGTACAGGAATAGCATTGTTCGCCTGTCGTTAGCTTCTCCCCTTGTCATAAAACCACGCCACCCCTGGATTCTCGACTTTAAGCTATACGGTCGTTCCCGCCGTGAATACCTTTTTTTTAAGTCGCGTAGACACAATACCTTGGCTCTGATAAACGACTGTCAACCTCTCTCGAACCGGCTTGCAATTTGGACTCGTCTGGCAAACTCGGCCATGAGCCGGTGTGTACGTTTTGACTGCCGGTTCGATCAGCCGTTTTCCCGGGCAGGGAAGCGACGCCAGATTGGGTTCGTTTCGAATTTGGAGCCTCACCGTACTTTTACGTTTTTAAGGACGCGGCACCCGAAACTCAGATTGGCTTCGTTCTGCGAGTCCGAACCGCGTAGTCCCGGGAACTGAAAAAAGCAATTTGGAACTGTCGCTTGGCGCGCCGTTAATCGCGGCGTCCCAGCCACAAGTGTGCTTCAGGAGGTCAGGATGTCAACATCCGTTCGTAAATTTTGTGAAGCAGCAATCATCTTTCTGCTCTTCGTGGTTTTGAGTTGTGTTTCGTTTGCCCAGACGCAGATCGATCTCAGTTCTCAAAGCCGAAATGTCGATTTCTCAGGAGCTCGGTCGGTAATTCCGTTCCCGACCGGAACCGCTCTTCCGCCGACATGCACGCCCGGAGCGGTTTTCTTCAAAACCGATGCCAGAGCAGGCGCCAACATCTATGCGTGTTCCAGTCAGGACGTCTGGACATTACAGAGCTCCGGATCGTCGTCCGCCACATGGGGCAACATCACCGGAGTACTGACAAATCAAACCGACCTGAATACTGCGCTCTCCGGAAAAGCCGGTAGTGTCCATCAGCACTCGGCAACAGATATTACCAGTGGTGTTGTACCGGCTGCACGCCTCGGATCGGGTACAGCGGACGCAACTACAGTTCTCTATGGCGACAACGTATTTCGCCCGCTTCCGACCGGAGGCGGTGGTGGGTCCGGGTCTGGCACGAGTACATCTGCTGCCCCGGCCGCCGCGCTTGTCAGCGGCGCAGTAAACGTTACCTGCAGCACTCCATGTCTGGTTAATGGATTTTCGTTCGCGAACTTCGGCGGCCAGATTTCCGGATTCCCGGCGAATACAACCTACTCCGCCTACGTGTATGCGGACAATGGCGCCGTCAAGTACGGTTTTCCGAGTGGGACAACAGCTCCATCCACATGCGCTTCTGTTACCTGTGTGTCGGGTATCAGCGCAATGCCGGTAGGAGCCAATATCTTTCCGATCGCGGTAGTGACGCTCAATAACGGTACCGTTGCTGCCGTCGCGGACGCGCGAAATGCAGGGGTGTCGCAGCCCGATATCATCGTCGCTGGAGCCGGCCTTAGCAGCGTGCGCTCCGGCTCAACCGTAACACTCTCGAACTCGGTTATCAATGGCGTATCGCTCTTCACCGGGACCTCGGTGACACTCACTCCAGCGAACATTTATCAGCTCGTACGATGCAACAATGCCGCTGGATGCACGCTGACGTTGCCACAGGCTGGAGGGAACAGCGGGCTCGTTAATGGTACGTATTTCTGGGTAAAGAACGATTCGACGGCAGGCATTGTGACGATTACGCCCGTCACGAGCAAGATCGATAACGCCGCAACCTACACGCTTTCTCCCGGTCAGAGTGTCATGGTTTGGTCCGATGGCACGAATTATCTCGTTGCTCCCGGAAAGAGTGTCAGCAGCGGCGGCGGCGGTGGGGCCACCGTCGGTGGCACAAATGGACAGATTCAGTACAACAATGCCGGATCCCTTGGTGGTCTTACGCCGGATGCGGCTAACGGCGTCCCTACACTGGACAGCTCCGGGAAGCTGAAGACAACTGCATTCCCTTCGTCGTACCCGGGTAATGCCGCAAGCGCGACGGTTTTGGCAGTCAGCCCCACAACGTGTCCTGCCGGTCAGTCTCCCACGGGAATTCTGGCTAACGGAAATGCGACTGGTTGTGCGCCGAATGCCAACTTGCCGGCCAGCACTCCAAATAAAGTTTTGGCCACGGATCCTTCTGGTTCTGCCAACAATATCCCGGCACTCCGTTCCCTTGTTTCTGCGGATCTTCCGGTCGTTCCTGTAACGAAGAATCAAATCCTCGATCCAACTGACTTTTCTGTCTACTCGGTTAATGAAGAATTCGACAGCAGCAGCATATGGGCGACGTGGTCTGGCGCAAACGGCTGTGCAAGCGTGAATCAGGGCATCAAAGGTGATACCGGCAGTTATGTTGTCACAACCGGAACCGATTACGCTGCCTGGGGTGGTGCGTGCAACCTTTACCGCAATGCGCCTTTTCAAAACTCCACATACGGAATGACTCCGCTCTTCGGCGGCAACAGCAGCTTTACCTCCATGTCCTGGGCGTTTCGTATTAAGACGGGTGCGGCCAGTGCGGGAAATCCGATTACCATCGTCGGGTTTGCGGACGCAGCCAGCAATTCGCTGATCCAGAATGGCTATAGTCAGCTCAAACCCGCTGGCGCACTGACGTACGCAGCGATTCTGCGAGTCAATACTGGCGCAGCAACGACAACTTGTGCCGCTCAGACTGACGCTTCCGGCAATACGGTAACAGCAGGCAGTGCAATCCCGGCAAACCGCTGGCACGTTGTCCTGTCCAATGATGGCTACGGCACCAGTTTTTGCATCGACACTGGCGTTGATGCTGTTCCGTCAGCCTACTACAAATTCCGCATCGATGTGCCGCAGCCAGGAACCGTCAAATTCTATATTGCCGGGGCGACCGGACCGTGGACTCAGGTCGGTCAAACGTATACCGCCGCGAGCAATGAGCCATTTCTCCCAATGGGAGGTCCTGGTAATGGCTGGCTTCCCCTGATTGCAACCCAAACAACTGTGGCGGGAGCCTCGGCGAATTTTGCAATCGACGCATTCAAGGGCTACATTACCGGCCTTAACCGGTAGGAGGAAACGAACAATGAGAGCGCTACTCTTTACAGTTGTTTCTGTCCTGTGTGTTCGTGCTGCCACGGTCGAAGTCCGCAATGTCGGCCCCGCCGTTGCACATGCGTACATTAAGGGGTACACCGGCTCCTGCAAGTGGAATTTGTATCAGGGGGCGTCCGTCACAGGGACGCCTCACCCCGATGTAGCCGGTGTCGTTGACACATCCCGCTCAGACACCATCTATGATGAATTCGGGACGCGCATCATGCGTCTCGGGCACGACTATGGTGATAATTTCCTCAGGGTCAATACGCAATATACTCTTGCTGTTGACGCAGCCGATACCGGATGCGCTGGTACCGCTCCGGTAACATTCTCGACGTATTTCCAGCCGCCGACAGTCGTTCAGCGTTCTTTTATCCCGAAATGGAATGCCTCAACGTACACGAAAACGGCTGAGCCTTCCTACGACTGGACGAATGCCGGTCGTCGGAAGCTCTATGTGACATCGCCCGAAGGAGTTCCGTTTGAGTTCCTGGATCAGGCGGACGTTGGCTCCTGGTATTACACCTACCCCTACACTCATGGGGCTGTCGGACTTGCAGGAGGAGCTAGCTGGACCAACCTGGGAAATGCTGCGAACGGCGATAGTTCACACGTTGCTACCGTTTCGGACACCACTCCAGTCGTAGTGTTCCCTATCGGGAGTAAGGACTGGTGGTACTCCGGTGTCTTCCTGACTTACGAGAACTTCGGTATTGTCCTCGCGGGCAGCGGGTCAGACGGAGCGAATGTAAATAATCGGCAGGTGGATTTCTGCATCTCGTTCCAGACAGTCGCCGGAACGTGTGCCGCAACTGGCTTCACCGTCACACTCCCTGCCGGTCTCCCGCAGCCAGTCTTGAGCGCACCCAATCCCGGCAACGTTCCGGGAGCTCAGCACCAGGCCTGGCCTAACGAGTACACCGAACCAGGTTTCAAAGGATGGAACACCCTCATTACACGAGACCGCATGCCCGTTTCTGCTGGCATCGACCCGGTAGTGAATGGCGTCGTTACCATTTCTTCTAACTTCACAGGAAGCAATCAGAACTACTTCCCTTATGGGTTGGAAGGCAATTACCTTTTTATACCGGGATCCACATGCCCGAACGGAATGTGTGCAGTTGCAACGGTGGAAACGCCGACGCATCTCACCCTGGTTAATACCAACATCAACACCTCCGACCCAACGACCGCTATCGGGTATCCGTTTGGAATCGTGGTGAAGAGGAAATCCGCAACAAGCGGATCTACGGTCAATATCGGCATGAAGTTCGTGGAACAGGGCAACGTCGGTGACCTGACTTTCGGACCTTCGCCGCAGTGTCATCCGACAGCGATGACTTATAACGGAATCAAAGGTCGTTGGTGTGCCAGCAATCGTCAGGGTGCCGTCGCATCTCTGTACTTTATTGCCGACGATGCGAAGGACCGACTAAACGGCAACATGGCCGGGGTATTTCCCAACACCACGTTCGGAGTTCAGCCTGGGTATGGAATCGGATCAGGACCGTTTGTCACAGGTCCGAAGTCAGATCTGACGAAAAACACCAGCATTGATCAGCCCCAGGACAGGCCTTCCGGAGTTCTGTACTTCGAACCTCCCTATGGCTTTGATCCAGCGGACGGGAATGTCTTCTACGCCGTTAATGGCTGCAACAACGGCGCGAGCAAGTGCGTGTTCCGTCTGACCATCCGCGACGTGAGTCCTCAGTACTTGCCTCTGTCTCAGTACATAACGACCGTCTACAACGGACATGAAAACACGTGGGCAGTTGGCAACATATACCTCGAGAATATGACTCCTCCGTCAAAGGGGCTGGATATTGCTTCTCAGGTAGCCGGAAATTCCGAGTGGGCCTGGACTCGTCAGGGAATTTATGCGACGTATCCCAACTTTGCAGGTGCGAACTTCCGTGGGATTTCAGGAACCAAAGCTTTCTTTGACATTCTTCACGGGCAGGACAATGCTCCGAGCGTCAACGCCGTCGTCGAGATGACGACTGGCCGCGTGATTCGCGTTTTCTCGAGCGCTTACAACGGCGAGACTGGCGGAATTCCTGAAATGAGATTCGGAATCTTCCACTCAGCAAATGCCGAATCGGTTCCGGAAGAGACGTATGCCCTGGCTTTGCAGTTTCCGAGCCGCGGAAGCAGTGCTGGCGGCGGGTCTTTTGCCGGTTCTCCTATTGCCGTCAATGTAGTTGGTGTGATGCGAGGCGGCGTGATGTCCTCGAATACTTGTCTCGGATATCCTTACAACGACACCGCGTTTTGCACGGCTGACAACGGAGGAACTCCGGTTGCGGCGTATGACAACACGTGTCCTGGTTGCTCATCCGATTCCAGTATTCCTGACTGGCTCAAGCAGCACTGGACTGGAACCGATGAGTTCGTCACGATGGATGTAAGCAAGGATCTCTGTCTGGAGAATCCGGGCGGAGCGGGTTCTGATGCGCAAACGTATTATTCAGTTTGCAGCTGGAACTCTGGTTATCGCAAGACGCCATGGACCCTTCAGGTCGGGGATCGTTTCACCTGGTATGCTCCAAACGCCGGCCTGTGGGTTTGCGCTACCGGATATACAGGTGACTGCGAGATCCTGCAGGTCGTCAAGATTCTGAGTCAGACATCGACGACGATGCGGATCATCGTCCAGCGAGACAGCTCCTTCGACTATTCTTGCCTGACCGATACGTACAGGTCTCCGCTTTACCCAGGCAAGACCAAACGCCCCGATTGTGTCGACGACATAACTCAGGTCAAGATTCCCAATGGCTGGCGCGGACGAATCGCGTCGGGAAGAAATGGTGGCGCGGGTACTGTCTCGGCAGTCGTTAAGTTTGACTCAACCGGCTGTCCGGCAAACCAGACGATCACCTGCGGGACTTACACCTACGGCGAAATCCCTGCGGGTATCGGTTATGGTCACGCAACCGTTGGTAAGGGAACGATGCCCGGCAAGTACACAGCTGTGGGCGTGAAAACAATGCTTGACGCCACTTTCGAGGATCTGACCGCTCTTGACAGCACAAAGGGTCCGGTCCTGGTAAAAGCACCTCAGAGCTTTAATTTCGCTGGTTTCGGCTTCGATTTGATCAACGGCTATGCCGGCAAAGACCAGGTCTCTGCGGCTCCGCATGATCAGCTTTGGTCGCTGGATTTCAATCACCTGAACGAACCCAATGCGGGTGGTGCCAGAATCGGAAGCGCCCGCGCGATCACTCCCGTTGCGGGTTGTACGAATGTTTATAAGGTCAATACTGCGAACGGTGGAGTATACAAGATATCTCCGCTGCTTGGATGGGCGGGCCACAACCTGATGGAAGATGTTTCGGGTCCGTCAGCAAACATCTGTACTGCTCACGATTACTCGTTCGTTTACATTCAGCGGGCCGGTGACACTGCAGGACTCAGCTCCGGTGCGAATGGCGTTACTCCGGCTGTCGGTGACGTCTACATCAAACTGCCTTATATCAACAGGAGCAATGATAACGAGGGTTGTCTGATGGGTTGGCACCCGTACCTGAACGATCCGTGCCTCGTATTCCTGAAAGGTGCCGGTCACGGTGGAATGCGGAGGAGTTACTGGGGGGCGCACGATCCGAGCGGCAAGTTCTCCCAGTTTATTGGGTATGGCACCGGCTTCCCGGGTATGAATCGCGTGTTCTCGGCAATTCATCCAACCGCAACCGGAACCACCGCAATTGCGCATATCGGCTATGAGACTCAGGGCATTCGTAACACGGGACTGCTCTTTCATCTCCCGCCGATTCGGGTGACGGAAACGCAGACGAACACGATGTTCAACACGACCATCAATGTGCCTGCATTTCCCGGCGCCACTCACGCCCGCATCAGGTTTGGGTTCGATCCGAATACGATGTATTGTTCTGGTCGGCAGGAAGCCTGCGTGACTGACTCCGTTATGAATACGCCGACAAACCCGTTTGCGTATATCGGAGAAACGCTGAATCCGCACAGCTGCGCAAGCGGCTGTTCGATTCCGCTGCCGCTTGACCTTGGCAGGGCATTCTACTACCAAATTGAGTGGCTTCTGAACGGTACAGTCGTGAAGAGCAGCGCAACCAGGCCGATCGTCGTTAACTGATGAAATAGGGAGGAGAAGATTAGTTCTTCTCCTCCACTATTTAAACTGGAAAGCCCTAATTTGAATGCCTTTGTCAGCCGTTAAATATCGCCTTACATGCTACTATGTGAGTTCTTTTGGCGACATGACCAGCGCTACGCGTCCCTTGCTGCTCAAAACAATAACTTTCCCCGTTTGGAAAACCTTTTGCAGTGCCCCGAGCCGTCAGGAGTTGCCGGATCCGGTTAATCTCTTTTCAGGGAAGATGGCTCAAGTCTGACCTGTATGTTTACCCGTCAGCACTGGCCGTATCTGGTCGCATTCTTCGTGTCTGCGATTCTGCTTGTGATCTTTTTGGTCCCGCTCTCGACTACCGAGCCGTATTCGTATGACAGTGCGGATTATATGTATGCCGGCAAGCGCGGCTTTCTGGACAACTACACGGATGCAGGAACGTTATCGCTTTCGGAGTTCATCAGCTACGGTCTGGAACTGCGTCGTAATCCGGAAAAGCGTTCGGAAGTTTCGAGACTCGCACGATCGCGTGAGGATATCGGGCTTTACCGGCATTATCACGGTCCGATGTATGCCTACTGGATTGCGTTCTGGACACAGATGGGTGTCTCCCAGGAGGCAACGTATCGCAATGTCGGCCTGATAGTCCATGTTGCGACAGCGCTGATCGTGACGCTCGCATTCTGGAGCCTGTTTCCAGGCTGGCATCCTCTTGCCGGTTTGCTCACAGGCCTGATGTATCTGTTTAACCGAACTGCTCTGATCACATCGACCGAGATCACCCAGCACTTTCTGTTTACATTTTTTGCGGCGTCCCTGCTGTGGGCGGTTGGCCTGTTTTGCAGGACGCTTGCGCTTCGTTACTGGTATCTGACGATGGTTCTGCTTGCGCTTGCGCTCGCCACGGTTGAGTCCGCCTTTATGCTCGCTCTGGCGATTGCGTTCTGCCTGCTTTACCTTTGGAAACCCATTCGCGAACGCTGGCCTGCCATGTCGCAACGAGTGAATATCCTGCTGAAAGGCGTCGGACTATTCCTGGCCGTCCTCTTTGTGGTATGGCCCGCGGGTGTGTACAAACTGAGCGTTATTCGCGGGTATCTTTATCTGGCTTACGCTGCAATGGAACGGAAAAGTTTCTCTCCGCTCGGACCGTTTCAGGTTTGGCGGATGAAGTTCATAGCATCGCCATGGGAGATCGGACTTGGAGCTGTTGGCTTAGTCGCCGCTCTGATCGTCTGGCGGAAGCTCGAGTACCGGCGTGAGGCATTCCCGTGGCTCGCTTACGCGGTTATTTTCGTCGTCGTTACGCTGAAGATCACGATCGAGTTTACGCATTACCGCAGCACTATCGCTCTGACAATGATCTTTGCCACCGGCATCGCGTTCGCGTATTTCTGGACCCGCTTCAAAACTGCAATTCGGTCAGCGGCCGTTGCAGCGATTTGCATTCCGATGTTGTTGACCGCCGGTGCATTCTATGAAGAGCGTGAAATTGCTCATGCACAAAGCTCGCCGGCGGCAGATGTTCTCGAATATGCCCGATCGAGCGGAATCGCCAATACCGGCAAGACGCTGTACGTCCCATTTTTCTTTGTACCGACCCTGCACTTCTATATGCCCGAGCTGTCTACGGCCGGTTACAACCCGGACTGGAGTTATGACCAGCTTGCGGCTGCTGTGCAGAGTCCCCAGGCGGCAGATGTGTTCCTGTGCCTGCCACAGGCGTGCAGTGGTGTGCAGGCTTCGGGTAACTGGAACAATAGCGCCGCCGCAGGCGGCAGCTGGTAACTCCCGATTGGGATAACCAGCCGATTTATGCCGTTCGCGTTCGGTAACGCTTAAAGCCGATGAATCTTGGGTGAATCGACACCCTTGAGAGCGTTTCGGGTGTCCACGATCAGCTTCGCATCGCGTACCAAAGCCGTGTAGTCGAATGCCTTGTGATCCGTTATGATAACGACGCAATCGGCCTTCGCCGCGTCTCCGATGGGGGTTGCTTTTATGTCGATCCCTTCGTGGCTGAGGTCCGGCACGTAAGGATCCGAGTATGTGATCCTGGCGCCGCGCAGCTGCAGCAGCCGGATAACGTCGATCGCCGGCGATTCGCGAACATCGTCAATGTCTCGCTTGTACGCGGCGCCGAGGATGTGGATGTGTGAGTTGCGAAGCGGCTTTGCCTGGTCATTGAGCGCATTCTGGACTTTGTCGACGACAAAGTGCGGCATTTGCCCATTCACATATCCCGCCAGCTCGATGAATCGTGCTTCAATGCCGGCCTGTTTGCTCTTCCACGACAGGTAGAAGGGATCGATCGGGATGCAGTGTCCACCCAAACCTGGTCCGGGAAAGAACGGCATAAATCCAAATGGTTTCGTAGCCGCGGCCTCGATGATTTCCCAGACATTGATGTTCATGCGATCGCACATCATCGCCAGCTCGTTCACCAGTCCGATATTGATCATCCGGAACGTGTTCTCGAGCAGCTTAACCATCTCGGCGACCTGAGTTGAACCGACTGGTACAACGGTTTCCAGCGCCTGCGAGTAGAACAACACCCCCATCTCAGTGCACGCCGGAGTGGTTCCACCTACAACTTTCGGAATGTTACGGGTCTGGAATTTGGGGTTTCCGGGGTCGACGCGTTCGGGTGAGAAGCAGAGAAACAGATCGGTTCCGGTTTGCACACCGGCTTTCTCCAGCATGGGCCGAACAAGTTCGTCCGTGGTGCCGGGATACGTCGTCGATTCCAGGATGACCAGCATACCCGGATGTGCGTACTTTGCAATCTGCTCACTCGCAGCGACCACGTACGCCATGTCGGGGTCCTTGGTTTTCCGCAGCGGCGTAGGGACGCAGATATTTATCGTGTCGAGCTCGGAGATAACGGAAAAATCCGCCGTAGCCCGAAGCTTTTTATCAGCGACGAGTTCCTTGACCTCGTGTGTGGGGACATCCTGAATATACGAAGTCCCTGCATTTATCGAGTCGATTTTCGAGTTTTGGACGTCGATACCCGTTACGGAATACCCCGCCTTGGCATACTCAACCGCCAGCGGCAAGCCGACGTACCCAAGTCCGACCACGCCAACACGGGCCGTTTTTGCTTTGATTTTGCTGGCCAGCTCAGTATAAGAGCTGGAACGCGTCGCGGAAACAACAGGAATTGTCATGTGATTACGAAACAGCCGCAGGTTCGAAAACGCAGATCTGTATTATACCTCACGGCTATTGGCCGTGCCCCGAAAACAGCATTACCTTAAGTGTGTCGAAGATGATATACAGATCGAGCGAAGGTGACAGATTCTTTATGTAATAAAGGTCGTACTCGAGCTTGATTATGGTGTCTTCGATCGTATCGCCATACTTATGATTGATTTGCGCCCATCCTGTGACGCCGGGCTTGACAACGTGCCGCTGGCGGTAGAAGGGAATCTGCTCTGAAAGAACAGTCACAAATTCAGGCCGCTCCGGCCGCGGCCCGACAATCGACATGTCGCCGCGAAGAACATTGAAGATTTGCGGCAGCTCGTCCAGGCGCGTTTTCCGAAGCACCGCACCGAGCGAAGTCACTCGTGGATCGTTTTTCTTTGCCCAGACAGCACCTGTAGTCGCTTCGGCATCGACCACCATCGAGCGAAATTTATAAATCCTGAATATCTTTCCGTTGAGACCCACACGGTTCTGACGGAAGAGGACTGGTCCAGTCGATGTGAGCTTCACCCCCAGCGCAACCAGCAGCATTATCGGGAAAGTGAACACCAGACTAACGAGGGCTATCAGGAACGAGTAGATGTTCTGGAACTGCAGCCTCCGACGGCTCGGCCCCAGCTCGCTCGAGAAGATCAGCTGCGACGGGCGGAGTGACCGAACCAGAACCCGGCCAGATACCACTTCATGCAGCGTTGCCGCTTCGATGATCCGAATACCGGAGAACCGCAGATCCAGCAACAGATCGACCGGAAGAACGCTTCGGCGTTCGCTGATGTTTACGACGATCTCATGAGGGCAGGTTTCTGCGACGACTCGGCGTAGGTCGGCAAAGCCTCCGAGAACCTGCCCTCCGGAAAGATGCTCGCCCAGGGGCAGGGAACTGTCGAGAAAACCTACAGTGTGAACGCCAAGGTGAGGCCTTGCTGCAATCGATTCAGCAATCGTCATCCCGCTCGGATCGGTTCCGATGAACAGGACTTTTCTCAAACCCAGAGTTGTTCGCAGCAGACCCAGACATGCCGATCTCCAGACAGGGAAAACGATCAACAGCAGCAGCGAACCCGCCAGAACACCCCAGCGAGGCAGCATAAATGATCCGCTGATGTATGCCACGAGGGCCTGAGTGAGCAGCATCAGACCGACTGCGACTGTGATCTGCTGAAGGTATTCCACCCTTGAGCGCCTGGTGAAGTCGCTGTACAGACTTTGGAAGTAGAAGGAAACGACGATGCTCGCGACTGCGATGCTGATGTTTCTGAAACCGTCTTCTTCTGTCAGGTAGAACCAGACCATGCCAGGATCCTGGCTGCCGATGTAAAGACCAGCCAGCAGGCAGGCGAACAACAGGAGCAGATCGCCGAACAGAAGAGCGATGACTACCTTGGAAACGAAGACACGAAAAACGCGAATCATCCGACCGGTAATTGACCCAGAAATGATTCATTGCGGAGCATTCGCGAAACGACCAGTGTAGCGCGGGCCGCTTTCAGAAAAGCCCTAAACCATTGTGGTGAGTGGTTTTATTAAGAATTAACGCGTCCTGGCGATACTATATAAATTCGCTTGTATGGTTTGGCTGCTCGGCGCGGCTATTGTCGCTGTCTTATATCCGTATGTCATTTTTCCGGGTTTACTCGCCGTTATTGGCCGGAAGCCCGAAACACCTTCGGAACCAGCGGAACTTCCGCGTGTTGCACTGCTGGTCAGCGCGTTCATTGAAGGTGAACGCATTGCGGATAAAATCCGGAACTTTGAGTCGTTCGATTACCCCGCGGACCATATCGATTTGTGGATTGGGACCGACGGCTCGCCCGACAATACCGCTGAGATTGTCAGGAATGTCAATGCTCCGCGGGTTCATCTGGTCGAGCGTAAGGAGCGCAGTGGCAAGACCGCTGTTCTCAATGATCTTGCATCGAGGGCCGATGCGGACGTGTTTATCTTCAGTGATGTCAATTGCGCTTACCGGCCGGATACGGTCAGAAAACTCGTTCGCCACTTCGCCGATCCGCGGGTGGGAGTCGTTTCCGGGCGGACCATCATCCGGGGCCGTGACGGTCAGGCGATTGTCGAAGGTGCGTATTACCGGTTTGAGAGCTGGTTAAAGTTGCGTGAAAGCGGTAATGGCTGGCTTCCCGGCGCGCTCGGGGCTGTTTATGCCATTCGCGCGAATCTGTATAAAACGCTGGCTCCGGAAATCATCAATGACCTGGCACACCCCTGTCAGGTTGTGGCTATGGGCTATAAGTGCCGGTTTGATCCGACAGCCATTAGTGAAGAGGCCGCTGGTGACGACGCCGGACGCGAGTTTTCCCGGCAGACCCGAATGACGGCGCAGGCAGCTTATGTCCTGGCCACGTATGTCCCGCAGCTGCTTCGATCCGGACGGCTGGGAATGCTCTGGATCCTGCTGTCTCATAAGTGGCTTCGCTGGACCGCAGGATTATGGATCATTGCCGCGGTTTGCGTACTGCCGTTTATCTCATTGCCGCTCACAGCACTTGCGGTGATTGCCGCAGTGGCGCTCTTTTCGGGATGGAAGGCAAATCGCGGGTGGGCAACTCTGCCGGTGTATTTCCTGATGGTCCATACGGCGTATCTGAATGGTCTCAGGCGAGCGCTTCAGGGAGAGCGGTACGTAGTCTGGAAGCCTCGAGCTGGTTGAAACGGCGTTATATCCTCAAGAGGAGCGTGCAATTGTCAACATCCGTCGCACAGCCCGCGGTTACGCCTAAGGCTGCGAGGTTATCGCCATGGCTCAGCGGACTGGCAAAGGCCGCCGTAGCTGTCGTTCTGATTACCTGGATGGTCAAGACCGGACGTCTCGATATCAAGAGTCTGGCCGGCGCATTCCGTCACAAAGGCCTGCTGCTCGGAGCTGCAGCGCTTTGTTATGGACAGATTTTCGTCACCGGAGTTCGGTGGCATTTACTGCTTATTAGCCAGGGTGTTCGGCTGAAATTCAAAGATACCCTCGCCCTGAACATGATCGGGACGCTGTTCAATACAGTTATCCCGGGGGCTGTCGGCGGGGATGTCATGAAGGGCTATTACCTCAGCCGAAGGGCGCCTGGACGTCGAACTCAGGCATTGACGACGCTGCTGATTGACCGCGTTGTGGGATTGCTTGCGCTGCTGCTGGTGTCGATACTCGCCGCTTCATGGAACAGTGATCTCGTCCGTCAGAGCCACGGGATTCAGGTGCTGCTCGCGATTGCGGCGGCCGGACTTGCTGCGGGTGTTGGAGGCTTTGCTTTCGCACTCGTTCTCGGCAACCGCTTGCTATCGATCATCGAACCTTTAGCAGCGCGTTTCCGCCCTGTGCTGATTTTCCGAAAGGTGTTGCTGGCCATCATCCAGTACCAGCACCACAAGGGTGTTCTTGCGCTGTCGGTGCTGATCAGCCTCTTCAACCATGGTCTGGGTATAGGGATGTTCTATTTGTGCGCTCAGGCGCTCGGGACGGCACCCGTGAATATGAACATCGCACAGTTCCTGCTGGTTGTCCCGCTCGGACTGGTGACAACGGCAATTCCTATATCGCCGGCAGGAGTAGGTGTAGGTCAGGCTGCGTTTTTTACTTTGTTCTCGCTGTTGCCCGGCTACTCGGGGCGACTGGGATCGGAAGCCTGCACAGTATTTCAGGTGGTTATGATCGCGGTCTACCTGACAGGATTTATCGTATACATCTTCTACCGGCACGAATCCGAGGCGGATGACGTTGGCAGGTGATTACCGATTTCTCTCAAATAACCCGCCGGCAGGATGAGGGTACTGATCGATGGAACGCCATTACTGCTGAAGAGCGCAGGCGTTAAGAATTACATCTATCACTGGGCGTCAGCGCTGATCAGAAAAGCGCCCGAACAAATTGAAGTCTTTCCTTTCCTTGGCGGCCGAGTGAGCCTTCAGCATGAAAAATCTGTTGTTAGCTCTTTCGGTACGGCGGCACGTTTATCACTGGTTCAGTTGCTGAATCTTACAGGAAACTGGTCCAAAGGTCTCCTGCGGTCGCGTTACGACCTGTTCCATGTATCGCAGATATTTCTGAACCCACCGTCTGGCATTCACCTTACTGCGACGATTTATGACATGTCGTGCTGGATCGTTCCTGAGACGCATACAGCGGCAAATATCGCAGCGACGAAACTCTATGCCGAGCGGACACTATCTCGCGCTGATTGCACCATTGCCATATCTGAGCAGTCACGGCGTGATGCAATTGAGATTCTCAAGCTGGATCCGAGCCGCGTAACTGTCGTTTATCCCGGGGTCACCGATGAGTTTTTTAACCCCTCTCCAGAGGCGATCCGAAGCGTTCGGGAGCGGTTTAAGCTGGAGAAGCCGTACATTCTGTATGTCGGGACTATAGAACCGCGGAAAAACGTCGCTCGCCTGATCAAAGCCTATGCCGATTTACCGGACCAGGTACGTGGTAACGTTGATCTGGTCGTAGCCGGGTTTCTGGGATGGAACTACGAAACGGAAGCGGCGATGCTGAAGAACACTCCTGGCGTCCGTTATCTTGGCTACGTTCCTGAATCAGATATGGTCGGCTTAACTGCTGGCGCCGAAGTAATGGCCTATCCGTCCATTTATGAAGGCTTCGGCTTTCCTGTTGCGCAGGCAATGGCTTCAGGAGTCCCGGTTGTAACCTCCAGGAACTCATCGTTATCCGAGATCTGCGGCGACACGGCTGTTCTGGTCGACTGCTACGACGTATCCGACATCAGTGCCGGCATCGCCGGCCTGCTCGACCGGCCATCGGACGCGCGTGTGATGGCACAACGAGCTCGGGAGCGGGCCGCTCTGTTTACGTGGGAGCGTTCCGCGATGGCGTCAATGCGATTGTTCCAACAAGTTGTTTCCGCTGCATAAGGAGATGGAAATTAGCGAGCGGTATGTCGAGTTGGCCGAAAGAACTTCTGAGATTCGCCGGAGAATCGAGGCAAAACTCGAGCAACCACGAACAGAGGGATTCCGTGGTGCAGGGGCGTTTCGCGCAGACAAGCTAAGAGCAGCTGTCCGTTCCTTGCGGGAAGCAAGCACACTCGTGGGGGAAATCCCGCCGGCACCTCCGACAATGAGGGCGAGAGGCAGTGCCTTTCTGCTTCAGCTCGTACGACGGGCTCTGTTCTGGTACACGCCGCAGATTCTTAGATTCCAACAAATTGCCGCTGACGTCGCCAAAGAACAACTCGATGCTGTGGATGCGATCCAGCGCGAAATAGGTAAGCTACAAACCTCAATCGACAACCTCCGATCCGCTTTGACGGCAGTTGATGACGAAGTGTCATTCCGGCGCGTGCCGAGCCGAATCGCTCCACGACTCGAGAAGACCTACGGAAACAGTGCATGCTTTCGTGAGTATTTTGAAGTTCTGAATAAGTCGGGACGACCAATCCAGCCTGTTGTCGATGTTGGCTACGGGAACGACGAGTGGCTACAGTCATTACACCAGAATGGATTTGTCGTGCATTCGGTACGTAGTCCCGAAGAATTAGGCAAGCTTCCTTCTAATTCAGCAGCCGCGATAACAGCGCTCGACATTGCGGAACTGATTGTGACTGCAACTGTGACCTTTATGGCGGATTGTACCCGCGTGGTGAGACCCGGAGGGCTGGTTATTTTAAGGACAGCAAATTCAGAAACCGATGACCTCCTCCGAGTGTTGGCGCGGCAAAGCTTTGCGTCCCTCGATGTCCTTCCAAACGGTTGCGGATTGATAGCCCGACGATCAGAATGACAGTGCATCATCAAAGATGAGGATCGTTATCGTGACCGTCCGTGTTCCCTTCGTTCGTGGTGGAGCCGAACTGCTTGCGAGCGAACTCGAGCGATCGCTAATCGCTAAGGGGCATCAGGTCGAAACCTTTGGTATTCCATTTAAGTGGTATCCGCCTGAGCGTATACTCGATCATCTTCTGGCATGCCGGCTGCTTGACATAACCGAATCCTGCGGTGCGCAAGTAGATCTGATGATCGGCCTGAAGTTTCCGGCTTTTCACATTCCGCACCCTCATAAGAACTTGTGGATTGTCCATCAGCATCGGCAGGCATATGACCTGTGGGATCACCCTGAAGCTGGTGATCTCATGGATAATCCAAACGGAGCCCAGATCCGAGACGCTGTTCGCGCCGCAGACGACCAATTTCTCCCGGAAGCAAATGGAATTTATACGATCTCTAATGTTGTGTCGAAGCGGCTCCGGAGATATAACGGGATCGAATCGGAACCGTTGTATCATCCTCCGCCTTCCGCAGAAGAGTTGTTCACGGCAGTGCCCGAAAGTTATTTGTTTTATCCGAGTCGCCTGAGCAAAATGAAAAGGCAAGCGCTGGTCATTGAAGCGCTGGCACGTACACGCGAGCCGGTTCGTGTTCGGTTTGCGGGCACGCCGGATTATCCGCCCTATGGGTGTGAGCTGAAGGAGCTTGCGGAAGCCCTCAGAGTCAGCGACAGAATCGAGTGGTTGGGTCAAATAGACGATCGTGAGAAGTTCAATCAGTATGCGCGATCCACTGGCGTAATCTTTTCGCCGGTTGACGAAGATTATGGCTACGTCACACTCGAGAGCATGCTTTCATCAAAGCCGGTAATCACCTGCAAAGATTCCGGAGAACCAAAGGAGTTTGTCGTGAACGGGGAAACCGGATATGTCGTCGAACCGTTGGCGGCCGCACTTGCTGCAGCAATGGATAACTTGTGGTCGGATCGAGATCAGGCCAGGCGAATGGGTATTGCTGCGCGTGACCGGTATCATGACCTCAGGATTTCGTGGGATACCGTTACGGACGCTCTCACACGTTGAAACTTAATTGGTTTTCTCCCATTCCGAACGCCAGTACCGAAATTGCTCAGTACACGGCACGGCTACTCCCATTTCTAAGCCGCCGCGCGGATCTGGCCATTTATACGGCACAGAGCCAATGGAACGTGCAGAACAACCCGGTAATCAGCTATACGCCCGAGAGCTGTCCCTGGCGTGACCTGAACGGTGCTGACGCGAACGTCTTCCACATTGGCAATAACAGCGACTTTCACTCCGACATATGGGAGATTAGTCGGCGCCAGGCAGGGATCGTGGTATTGCACGACTATGTGGTGCAGCATCTTTTCGCCATTCATCTTGCAGAACGTACTAAACGCTCGGACGATTACATCGAGCTGATGAGGCAATGGCATGGCATTGCCGGCGCTCAGGCCGCGACAGAGTACCTTGCCGGCCGACTGCACCTTCAGGAGGTTGCGCTGAACTTTCCATTGACTGCCGCCGTCGTCGCGAACGCGACGGGAGTAATGGTCCACACGAAGACCTCCTTCGATGCAATCCGGAAGCTTACACTGGCACCGGTTTACTACTGTCCTTTGCCACATCAGCCTGCTCCGACAGGAACGTTTGAGCGATGGACCAAAACGCGGGCGAGATCGCGGGAGAAGATTGTCCGTATCGCGATGTTCGGATACATGGGGCCGAATCGCCGAATTGAGCCGTTTCTCGCCGCAATGGCGGACCTGCCTGAACGGCGTGATTTCAGAGTCGATATCTATGGATCGATTTGGGACCGCTCTCGAATCGAAACAGCGATCCAAAGTCTCTCTCTCGACGGTATGGTTCGCGTCCGCGGCTACGTCGATGACCTCGACGCGAGGTTGGCAGAAACTGATGTGGCGGTTAATCTGCGATTCCCGAGTATGGGTGAAGCATCAGCTGCACAACTGCGGATCTGGGATCAGGGATTGCCGAGCCTTGTGACCGATACGGGTTGGTACGGGGAACTTTCATCGGATGCTGTTCTGTTTGTCAGACCTGAGAATGAAAAGCAAGACATACAACAGCATCTTCGGACACTTTTACGTGATCCGGAGCTTATGGTTCGCATGGGTACGCGCGGACGAGAAATCCTTATGCGCGAACATTCGCCTGAGACGTACGTGTCGGCGCTCCTGAACCTCATCAATTCATCGGCGAGATTTGCGCCGGTGCTGGCATCGTTTCGACTGGCCGACCGAGCTGCGGAACAGATGCGCCATTTTATTCACCCGCACAATCGAAAACTCGTGCGACATGTCGAAGGCACCCTGAATTCAATTTCGACCACTTGCAGCGCGCTTCCCGAACCGGTCAGGGAAGATAACGGCCCCGAGTAGAGCGAACGCCACGAGTGCGCTCAGAGTACCCCCGATGTAAATGGACCGTGGTCGGAAGACCATTTGCACTCGTGTCTTCCCGGCAGGTACAAGGACACCACGCTGGATGTAGTTGGTTCGGATGACATGCTCTGGTTTGCCATTTACAAATGCTTGCCATCCGGGATAGTGAGAGTCGGCAACAACGAGAAGTGCCGGGTGGTCACTTTCGCAATCGATATCCAGGTGAGTATCGTCCTCATGAGTTATGCGCACCGACCCTGAAACGACACCCGTCGTTGATGGGAGGAGGACGGGTTCTTCTGCGAGCGCCGTTGACCGCGGATCATAAACGCTTCCATCCGGGAACCTGGATGTCTGAACGGTGCTGACGACTTCAGCCGGTGTAAGCTGAACAGATCTATTGACAAGGTACGCCCGTGGGAGAGCACGGGTATTCTCAAGTACCTGAACTCCATTCACGGTATCAACCTGCTTCCACCGGTTTTCGTCAGCAAGTAATCTGTCCTGGAGAACGGTGTCGTGAACAGCCTTAGTATCGGGATCGTATATAACGGAACTAAAAACATTCAGGACACCGCTGTACTGTCGATTCCATCGGACACGGAAACTCTTAACTCGGCTATCTCGCGGCAACTGCACCACGAACTGATGTCGACGGGCAACAGTAGTCTCGATACCTGCTCTTAACGGGATTTCCGAGATCGTCGAATTTGCTGACCTTAACTCGATAGTTGCGACATTTGCACCCTGAAAGTCCACATAGCAAACGAGCGATGTTTCAAGCGTTATGACTCCGCCGGTAATCGTTTCGGGAACACGTACGTCGAGTGTGTCGGCCATACCCGGTGCGCACGGGGCAGAGCCGATTTGAAATCCAAGTTCGCGTGTCGAGAACGGTTGACCGTTGTTCCATGTAATAGCAGCTGGTGTATTCGCGATGCCGATCAGGCGAGTCGACATGAGGTCTAATGCGCGGTTTTCAGGGGCAGCCCAGGACCATGAAATCGTCCCGCTGGAAAGGATATTTGTCAGTTCGCCGTAGCGTGAGAGCAAGAGCGGACCGTACTTTCCGACTGCCGGAATCTTCCACATTGAAGAGAGTTCGGCAGGTGCTTCTGCAACAGGCGCTTCGACGCCCTGGACGGCGAGCCATCGTTGTTGTGACGCGCGAAGTCGATCCCTGTGTTTTTTCAGACCTTCCGGAATGGACAGTGTCGTCCTAAGCGGCGAGGCGGTCGGCCACGAGAAGAACCCGGCAAACGTTGTCATCTCGATAATGACAGCCATCAGGACGAGTGATTGTCTGAACGGCGATTTCGGCGAAAACGAGAGGATCGTCAGTGATAGAGAGACAAGGCAGGCCGCGACGACAGGAATCCAGATAGCAGGTAGCTCAAGAGAGCTAAACTGAGCGACCGTGATCCCGAGAACGTTTGCAGCTGCGCTGCGAGCCGACCCGTGCCAGAACCAGGCAGCAAGCAGGATTACCAGCGCTGGGGGAATTGCAAGCACCAGATAAATGGCATGTCGCCTCCGATTACACCTCCGGAGAGCAGCTATCCCAATGCCTGCCAGAACTGCGGCCGCCAGATCAGCAAACAGTACAAACCTGCCCGCCGCGCGAAATTGATTGAGGACTGGTATTCGATATAGAAGGGCGCCGACCGGCGTCGCTCCTGAAGTTGCCAGGACAAGGGCGAATATTCCAATCACACCCCAGAAGAGCGCCTTCCTGCGTTCGATACCTGTAAGTACTGCAATTCCCGCAACGATCGGCACCGTGCCTGCGTAGCCGATCACCTCCTGAATTCCCTGTGGCCCGATATAGGGAACGCGATAAACAGATCCACCAACGCCGCCGTGAATGTACGGGAAAAGAAAGGTGATCAGCTGCATCGGAAACATCGAGTAGCTGCTGAATGTCTCGAATGTCATCTGCGCACGGACACTCATAGCGGATAGCTCGATCGTGGGCAGAAGTTGAACAGCGGCTACCCCAAGACCGGCGATAAACAAGAGAACTGCCGAAACGAACATGCTGCGGTTTCGTTCCTCGACGGCGCGAACCAGCGCGTACACAGAAGCAAAGCAGAGAATATAAAACGCAATCTGCAGATGGCCTGCGAAGATGCAGAGCGAAACTGCGAACGCGCCGATACCGATCATTCGTTTCCGCTCGTGCGCAACAGCGAGGCGTTCCAGGCAGTACAGGATCAGCGGCAGCCACACGGCGACATGGATGATGGTTGTGTGCCCGAGATGACCGATCATGAACCCGCTTAGGGCGTAGATGACCCCGCTAACGAGCGCAGCAAAATCATCCTGAACCCGATCTCTGACGAAAAGAAACGTGAACCAGCTCGCCAGCACGTACGCGAGTATGACGAAGGCGTTCCACGAATGCGGGATCAGGGACATCAATGCTGAAGGCAGATACCAGGTCATTACCTGAGGATCAGCAGCTGCCGGATAACCAGTTGCGAGCAGCGGATCCCATAATGTCCTGTAGCCTGCGTAATGAGGGTAGTAATAAATGAAGCCGTCACCTGGCGCGAGTTCACGGCCCGTTAACCAAATCGGAGAAAAGAATATGGCGTACAACGCCACGTACAGGCCAAGTACGCTCAAGCTGATCTTATTCCGGGCAAAAAACTCGGAGAAGGACCTGCGCGATCCGAAACCCTTCAAATCGTCTTCTCCGCAATGACGTACATGATGTCAAATGTATTCAGGTAGAGATCCCAGTCGAGGAGGCCGGCACGTTTCAGAAGGTTGTACAGCACCGGCTGATTTCGCTTAATCCGCAAGATGATCCACGCCATCGTGTCGACACTGCGGTACTGTCCTTCCGCCGCGACATACCGAATAATGAAGTGATGTTTTTCGAGCAGCCGGCAGAGTGTCGTTCTTGAGAAGTAGTGCAGGTGTGTAGGCGGGTGGATCTGACGCCACTTTTTGCCGCGCCAGCGTGCAATAGCGCTTCCTATATCACCGGTCGTAATTGCAATGGTTCCTCCGGGCTTGAGTACTTCGCTGGCGCGCTCAATGTACTCTGCCGGGAATCGCAGATGTTCAATCGTGTCCCACATGCAGATAACGTCAGCGGACAAGTTCGGCAGTTGGAGAAAATCTCCCGTAAGGACGGGCAACCCGAGTTCCTGGCGCGCGTAATCGGTTGCGTGTTGTGAAATATCAATTCCGGAGACAGCCCGGAATTCGGATCGCGCAGCGGCCAGAAAAAAACCATAGGCACATCCGATTTCAAACAGCTCCTTTTGACGTGGGTCGTTTACATACCGCAGCAGAGTCTTTAGGCGTGCTCTGAAGTGCCGGTCATGGGTGCGCCGGTCGGCAACATAGTCCCTGTATTCATTTCCGTGGAAGTAGTCTTCGCCGTAAAGATGTCCGAGTTCTTCGTCGGAAAGAGATACATCCGCTGCCACAAACTGGCACTGCGTACACGAAAGCAAACCCGGCATGCCTGACGCCTCAAACGATCCATTGCAGACGAGGCATTTGCGCGAAGTCATAGACGACCAGCAACTTCGTCGATTACGTAAAGAGGCCGACGTTTGACTTCATCAAAAATGGCGCCCAGATACTCACCGACGATACCGATCATGATTAACTGCAATCCGCCTATGAACAGAACGGCCAAAATCAGAGAGGCGTATCCGGCGGGGAAGTCCCCAACCAGGATGTAAACGGCAAGGATATAAAACGCATATACGGCACTCAGGACTGAGATCAGGAATCCCATGATAGTTGCGAACCTGAGTGGAACTTTTGAGAAGGAGACGATTCCGGTAATTGAAAAAGAAAGAAGACGTCCCAGTCGGTATTTCGTCATTCCAGCTCGTCGAGGGCTGCTGATGAAGTGCACCGTCGATTGCCGGAAACCCACCCATCGGAACAGGCCGCGAAGAAACTGGTTGTGTTCACGGACTGACTGCTGGAATACCTGGACGACCTTTCGACTGATGAGTCGGAAGTCTGAAGCGCCGTTCTCGATCTCGATGGGGGACAGGGCATTCTGCACCATATAGAAAACGCTTGAAGTAACGCGTTTGAACAGACCGGCCTCATGTGGGTATTCCCGGATTGTCTGCACGACATCTACTCCCTGCTCAAACTGTTCGAGCAGCAACGGGATTACGGACGGCGGGTGTTGCAGATCACAGTCCATCATGATTGCAGCATCGCCATGACTTTTATCGATGCCGGCCACCAGCGACATCTGGTGCCCCGTCCGGCGAGAGAGATGAAGGACAGTAACATCCGGGTCTTTCGCAGCGATGGCTTTCAAGACGTCGAAGGATCGATCGGTACAACGATCGACAACATAGATCGCACGGAACCGATAGCAGTCGGACAGATCCTGTAGTGCCGAGCGAAGTTCCTGGTGGAAAGACAGAAGGACAGCTTCCTCGTTATAAACGGGCAAAATGATATCGATTTCCGTCATGCTTCGCGCTGTGATTGCTTCCAACCAGTCAGCCTGGTTAACGATGGAGGGGGCCACGGTCAACAGCGAGTGCTGTTCTGCGGAAGTGGGAATCGGTCGGCGAAAACCTATTATACGGTGTGTATCGGAGCAAAACGAATGCCCGGGAGGCAAACTCACCGGGCATTCGTTTTACGGCACGTTTCTCAGATATCGGCGGTCAGCAAAGAAGGGCGGACTTACCGAGGTCCAACGATGGTCCAGGGGTTCGCGCCGCTTAGGGTCGCGGTGCTCAGAATTGTCACTCCAGACGTACCCCCTAAGAACCAGACCTGACTGGCCCCAGTTGCCGTGTCCTGCACAACGATATCGGTATTACCGTCCCGGTTGTAATCAGCAGCTCCGACAATTTTCCAGGCTGTCGGACCAGTCACATTTGCAGCGCTCATGATCTGGACACCATTTGTACCGCCGAGGAACCAAACCTGACTGGCTCCAGTGGCAGGATCCTGCCACACCAAATCCGTATATCCGTCACCGTTGATATCGCCTGTTGCCGCAATGCGCCACGGATTCGGCTGACTGAGATTCACGGAATTCAGAACGGTAGTGCCGTCTGTACCACCGAGAAACCACACCTGGCTGTAACCATTAGTTGGACTTTGCCAGATGATGTCAACTCGTCCATCGCGATTGAAGTCGCCGGTGCCGGCGATATGCCACGGGTTTGGACCAGAAAGATTCTTCGCGCTTACGACCTGTGTACCGGTAGTGCCTCCCATATACCAGATCTGGGGAACTCCGGTGACCGGATCCTGCCACAGGACGTCTACTCTGCCATCATTGTCGAAATCTCCCGTCGCCACAATTCGCCACGGGTTTTGGAGTGTGAGGTTGGCGGCAGAAAGAACTGAGACGCCGTTGCTGCCTCCAAGCGCCCATACCTGGGCGAAACCGTTGGTGGGAGCCTGCCACAAAACGTCGGAATGACCGTCTGCGTTGAAGTCTCCGGTAGCCGGTCCGTTCAGTGCGCCAGCCTGATTAATAGGGAAGTTTCGGCCACCAATCAGAATGCTGTGTCCTCTCGCATTGAGAGAAGCATTAACAGCGACTGAAATTGTGACGACCTGCGTATTCGTGCCGCTCGGAGGGGTGACGTTCACCCAGGTCGGAATGTTCGCCGTATCCCAACTGCAACCACCAGGAACATTGATCCTGACTTGCGTCGTACCGCCCTGAGCGGAAAAATTGTTTGTGGTGCCGAGACCAGAATCCCCGGAGAGGATATACAAATTTGGATCACACGTTTGCGCATACGCGCCTAACCCGAACACCCAAACTGCCCATAACCAAATATTGCGAGATTTAACCATCCTGAAGAGCTCCATTTCGGCCGGTCTGATATATAGTTCCGCACCTGCCGGCCAGAGTTAAACCGTTTCAAACTACGGTGAGACGTAACTGCATCATACACGTTTCGAGCGATTAGGAGCCGCTCTCACAGGTTCTAAGGTGTAATAAATCTTTCACACTTCCTGGACTGGTGCGAGCGCCTTACGTCGGGGGAGGATCACGTTACCACTACTGCGCGAAACGAAAAGGTGTCAATCTCAATCCTGTAAGTTAAAGAAAATTATCGACTGAGCCGATTTTGTAGACATAAGGTCATGCGAGCACTCGTACTAATCGTGGCGGTGCTTCCGGCCTTCAGCCACGGAGTACCAGTTCCCAGCCCGTCAGTACCGGGACCTTTTGAACCGAACGTCGGACAAGCTGAGCCTGCAGCGTTATTTCTGTCGAGAACAGCAGGGTGGTGTCTATCTCTGACACGTACGGGAGCTTTCGTACAGACCTCGCGGTCGCGAATCGACATCGAGTTTGCCGGATCAAATCCGGCCGCTGATGTGCTGGGCGTCGATCCACTTGAGGGACGCCTCAATTTTCTTCATGGCCCCCGACAAGACTGGAGAACGAACGTGCCGTTGTACTCGCGAGTCGAGTACAACAGTGTCTATCCGGGGATTGATGTTGCGTTCTACAACGATAAGCAACAACGCGAATACGACTGGATCGTCAGGCCGGGAGGAAATGCCTCTCGCATACGGGTTCGCTTTAAAGGGATCACTCGCATGTGGGTGGACAAAACGGGGCAACTTCTTCAAATTGTCCCCGATGGCCATCTTGTGCATGCACGTCCCGTTGCGTATCAGATGAGAGACGGACACCGGCGGTATGTTTCAGCGCGCTTTCAGATACTTCCGTCAGGCGACGTTGGGTTTGTCCTCGGACAATATGACACATCGAGAACGCTGGTCATTGATCCAACTCTTGACTTCAGTGCTTATCTGGGCAGCTCGGGCGGTTCTGTCGCAACAGGAATAGCTACGGACAACGCCGGCAACCTGTACGTGACAGGTTACACGACCGGTACGAACTTGCCCGGCCCGTCCCGATTCAATCTTGCCTATGGAGGCGTTGACGTATTCGTAATGAAGGTGGAAGGGTCGACGATACGTTTCGTCACATACATTGGCGGCAGCGGAGATGATCGACCATTGGGCGTTGCCGTAGATGCAGCGGGAAAGCTAATTCTCGTCGGCAATACAGAATCGCCTGATTTTCCCACCATCGCGGCGGTGCAGCCTGTATTCGGAGGAGCACAGGATGCGTTCGTTGCAAAGCTGAGCGAGACAGGTGACCGAATTGAGTTCAGCACTTTCTGGGGAGGAACGGGATCCGATTCAGCGAACGGAGTGGCGCTGGGTTCCACTGGCGACATTTTTGTAGCAGGTGCAACGAGCTCTGCGAATTTCCCGACTCTGAACGCGGTGTATCCAACGAACCGGGGCGGAGATGACGGCTTCGTCTCCAGGTTCAGCAGCACCGGTATTCCAATCTACAGCACATTTTTTGGCGGTTCTCAGAATGATACTGTTCGGAGCATCGCGGTAGACGCACAGGGGAGTGCGTATATAACAGGTGGCACGTTCTCCACCGATCTGCCGGTTGTGAATGCATTTCAGCGTGCGAATGCAGGAGGTCAGGACGCGTTCGTCGCGCGCCTGAATAGTACCGGGACGGCACTATCCTTTTGCACGTACGTCGGCGGAAGCGGTGGAAGTGTGACGTTCGGCGAATCCGGAACTGCACTAGCGACCGATTCAACTTTCCTGTACGTGGCGGGAACAACGAGTTCTGTCGATTTTCCAGTCACGACGGGAGCTGTGAGCAGACAGTTGGGTGGTAGTCTCGATGCGTTCTTTCTGAAGATCAGGGTCACTGATGGATCGCTGACGTCGAGTACATACGTCGGCGGATCTGCCGTAGATGGAGCTGCAGGAATAGCTGTCGACCCGGTATCGGGGACGGCGTATATTTCCGGGTACACTGCTTCCCCTGATTTTCCTTCGCAGTCTTCAATACAGAGTGCACCAGGCGGGGGAGATTATGACGCTTTCATAGCGGCGATCTCACCTTCAGGTCAGTCGTTGACGTTTGCAACATATCTGGGCGGCAGCGGCAGTGACGCAACAAACGCAATGGTGTGGGATTCTGCTCATGTCCGAATCTGTATCGCTGGCCAGACAAGATCGACAAACTACCCGGTTGCTGGAGCATCGTTCCAGAGTGGACTAACGAGCTCGATCAACGGTGTCGTATCTTGTATCGGCCGTTTTCCCCTCGACGCGCCATCCCTGATTGCCCCGCTTTCGGGAACAGTTCTGTCCGGCCGCGTCAATTTGTCCTGGACCGCAGTCCCGAGAGCAGATGGCTACCGAGTAGAGATTGGAACGACTCAAAACAGCGCGGATATTCTGGCCACGACGACAGGCGGTGCGACTTCAACGGTTGCGGATTTGAGTCCTTTTACCGGCAGCCTGGTTTACATTCGATTGTTCTCTGTGTCAAATGTCACCGGTCTGAGTGTCGCCAAATCGTACACATTCAGCGCGAGCGCATGTACTTACGGCGTCGCACCTGCTGCGCCGGTGTACGCTTATTCCGCAATGCAGGTTAGCTTGTCTCTGACGACAGGTCCCACATGTACATGGAGCATTTCTTCACCGAACAACTGGATTTCGATTCCACAGACGGCCGGAATCGGAAGTGCGAGCGTGAATATCTCCGCGCCAGCTAATACCAGTGCCCCTCGAACTGGCGTTGTAAACGCAGCTGGAAAGTTTCTCACCATTTATCAACCGGGACCAACGTGTACGCCTTCGGTCGCTCCTTCACAGCCAGTTGGGCCTGCTGGCGGTGCATACACCCTGAACGTGCAGTACGTGAACGGCGGCAGTGGATGTGCGTGGAATGCGGTATCGCAGTCCTCTTCCGTTCGGGTCACAGGAGCGGCCACTGGCGCGGGGAACGGCGTTCTGAGTATTACTGTGGATCCTAACAACACTGTCTCGCAGCGGCAGCTCACGCTGAGTGTAGGTGGCCAGTCAGTAACACTGACTCAGGGCGGGCAACAGTTGTCCCCCTTTGACTTCAATGGCGACGGACAGATCGATCTGGTTTGGCAGGATCCAAACACAGGGACGAGTCAGATCTGGTTCCTGGGGGGGCCACAACACGTATCCATAGTCGGAGCCGCTAACGTAACCAGCACTAACAGCTGGCGAATCGTTGCTGCGGGCGACTTTGATGGTGATGGTAAGCCCGATCTGATCTGGCAGAACCCAGCAAACGGCCAAAGCCAAATCTGGTATCTTGGCGGACCGCAAGGGGCAACGATCACCGGATCTTCGAATTTGACAGCGAGCAATCCGTGGCGGATCGTCGCTTCGGGCGACTTCAACGGCGACGGGAAGCGTGATTTGTTATGGCAGGATCCTGCGACCGGTCACGCACAGATCTGGTTTCTTGGCGGGCCACAGGGTAACGTTATAATCGATGCCGCCAATCTGACGAACAGCAATCCGTGGCACATTGTTGGCGCGGGTGACTTTAACGGCGACGGGAAGCTCGATATCGTTTGGCAGGACCTGAACTCAGGAGCTTCTCAGGTCTGGTTCATGGGAGGCGATCGTGGCAATGTCGTCGTGGATGCAATCAATCTGACTGGCCCTAATCCCTGGCGGATTATGTCAGTTGCGGATTACGACTCCGACGGTCATCCCGACCTGGTATGGCAGGACCCCACCAATGGCTTTAGCCAAACATGGTTCATGGCCGGGGCGAAAGGTACCACCATCGTATCGGCTGCAACCCTTACGAAGTCCAATCCCTGGAGACTTGCGTCACCCCGGTAGGACCCAAACGGCTGCTCAATTTCGGAGCAGAAAAGTACGCTCCTTAAGTACTTGCGGGCCTGTGCTGATCAGTCCGTTATGCTGAAGGTTCAATCCGCGGATGAACTTACGAAATTCTCGCGTGCTGGTGACCGGAGCCGACGGTTTCATCGGATCGCATCTAGTCGAGTCACTGGTGGAGGCGGGGGCGAATATTCGGGCGCTGGCCTGCTATAACTCATTTAATTCGTGGGGTTGGCTGGATACGGTTCCTTGTCTGAATCGCATTGAGGTGATTTCGGGCGACATACGCGATCCGCACTTCTGCACTGCAATCACAAAGGACATCGACATCATCTTTCACCTTGCTGCTCTGATCGCGATTCCCTATTCGTACAAGGCTCCTGATAGCTACGTTGATACGAATATCAGAGGAACGGTCAATATCTGTCAAAGTGCACTTGCGAACGGCGTGAAACGACTCCTGCAAACCTCGACGAGCGAGGTTTACGGCACAGCGCGGTACGTCCCCATCGATGAGCAGCACCCACTGACTCCCCAGTCTCCTTACAGTGCCAGCAAGATTGCCGCCGACGCGATGGCCCTGAGTTTTCATCACGCGTTCGGTCTGCCGGTGACCATAGTTCGACCGTTCAATACGTACGGCCCCAGGCAGTCTGCCCGTGCGGTGATTTCGACGATCATCTCGCAACTCGCGGCCGGCAAACGCGAGGTAGAACTAGGAGACGTCACTACGACCCGCGATTTTACTTATGTGACAGACACGTGCCGTGGTTTCCTGGCTGTTGCGGAAATGGAGGCTGCGTCAGGCGAAGTATTTCACATCGGAAGCAATAGCGAGATCAGTATTGGGGACCTGTTTGCAGCTATCGCCCAACTGATGGGAAGCGATGCCGTGGTGGTCACACGTGAGGAACGGTTTCGGCCAGCTACGAGCGAGGTCTTACGGTTGTGGTGTGACAATTCCAAACTACGAGAGCGAAGTGGATTTTCTCCTCGAGTTCCCCTCCATGAAGGCCTGCGACATACTATCGACTGGTTCCAGAATGAAGAAAACCTGAAGAGGTATAAGGTTGGAATCTATAACGTGTGATCGGGCGGTAATCCTCGCAGGGGGGCTGGGAACCCGTCTGAAGCCCTATACAGTTGTTCTGCCAAAGCCGCTGATGCCGATTGGTGAGTACCCGATTCTTGAGGTAATTATCCGGCAGCTTGCGGCTCAGGGTTTTCGGCGGATCACGATGGCCGTCAATCATCAGGCCAGCCTGATTCAGGCCTTTTTCGGTGACGGAAGTAAATGGGGAGTGCAAATTGACTACTCGCTCGAGCAGCAGCCTCTCGGCACCATCGCCCCTCTTTCACTCATCCCCGACCTTCCTGAGACTTTTCTTCTGATGAATGGGGACGTGCTAACGGACATCGATTACCAAAATCTCACTACAGTACACATTAAGAGCGGTAAGCTGTTCACCATCTCCGCGGCTGTACGCCGTCACATCATTGACTACGGCGTGCTTCAAACTGATGGTGGTAACCGGCTTACGGGGTTTCGCGAAAAGCCTTCTGTGGAATACCTCGTCAGCATGGGTGTGTACGTCCTAAATCGGGGTGTGCTTGCGCGGATTCCGTCGGGGAGGAAGTTCAGCTTTGACGACCTCATGCTGGATATGCTCCAGCAAGGGCTCGAAGTGCACGTCGAACCCTACAAAGGCTACTGGCTCGATATCGGCAGACCTGACGATTACATGCAGGCCATCGAGGAGTTTGACAAGAGTCGGTCTACGTTTCTGACACAGTATGCCTGAAACCGTTCTCGTCACCGGGGGAACAGGATTCATAGGCCGGCGATTGGTTTCCGCTCTTCAGGCGTCAGGTTGTCAGGTTCACGTTCTGTCAAGTCGAGATGGTGACATCGCCGAGAGTCCTCTACGGGCACCAGAAGATATCTCGCATGTTTACCACCTTGCTGCGAGGTCATTTGTCCCGGAAAGCTGGAACGACACTCATGCTTTCTACAGGACAAATGTTCTCGGGACAGCTACCGTTCTGGAGTTTTGCCGACACACAGGTGCATCACTTACATTCGTGAGTTCCTATGTCTATGGACGGCCGAATTATCTGCCGATTGACGAGGATCATCCTGTACGAGCACTTAACCCTTACAGTCAGACGAAGATTTTAGGTGAGGAGCTCGTCCGTTTCTACTCTGACCAATTCGGAGTAAACGCGGCGATCATTCGTCCCTTTAACATCTACGGTCCTGGCCAGGACTCTTCGTTTTTGATTCCTGTCGTTCTGCATCAGGCACTTTCCGTCGAGACGGAAGTGATCGAGGTGGCTGATGACCGCCCTGCGAGGGATTATCTCTATGTCGACGATCTGGTAAACCTGCTGCTTCGGGTTCGCTCGGCAAGGTGCGGGACATATAACGCTGGATCTGGGACATCGGTCAGCGTTGCGGCTCTGGTCGAACATGTGAACCATCTTCTGCCGAAACCTAAGCCGCTGGTCTCACGGACGCAAGCGCGAAAGGCTGAGATCATGGACGTGATTGCGGATGTCTCCAAAGCCCGTACGGAACTCGGATGGCTGCCGCAGACCGGCCTGGTGGATGGGCTGCAGCTCACGCTTGACGCGCTCAAGGTACGTTGCTGACAGCCGGCAGGTCAGGGTCCTAACGTTGTAGCTGCTGATGCGGTCAATGGTATATTGCAGGTACACATCCTACTCTGTCCTGAAGCTGCTCAATACAGAATGCGAGGTGTCAGGCATTTCTGCCCAGCGATTTCATGTGGACCGGCGATTACCGTTTTCTTATTCGTAAGTTAGTCCTGAAGGACTTCAAGATACGCTACCGGAACATGTCACTCGGCGCGTTCTGGTCACTGCTGAATCCGATCGTCATGATGGCTGTGCTGACGTTCGTTTTTACAAAACTCTTGCCTTCAGGCCAGCCGAACTTTCCTGTATTCCTGTTGTGCGGCATCGTTCCATATTCGTTTTTCTCGCTGGCGTGGGCTACAGGAACCAGCTCGATAGTAGAAAACGCCGGTCTGGTGAAGAGGATCCCGCTTCCGCGGGAGATTCTGCCGATTGCGAGCGTTCTCTCCAACTGTGTCCATCTCCTGATTCAGATTGGACTGCTGTTGGCCATGGTTCTTTTGTACGGACTGCGCGTTAATGTCTTCTGGCTGTGGCTGCCAGTCCTTTGGGGTCTCGAGGTTTTGTTTGTATGCGGGTTGTGTCTCATCTCATCCGGCATCAATGTTTATATCCGGGACACAAGATACTTTGTTGAGTCCATCAACACTGTTCTGTTCTGGCTAGTACCGATCTTCTACGACTTCTCGATCATTCCGCAGAGATACAAGGAAATCTATCAGTTCAACCCGGTGGCCGCGCTTGTTCTTGCACTTCGGGCAATTCTGCTGCATTCCCAGGCGCCCCCGATGACTCTGCTGGTTAAGCTCACAATCGGTTCAGTGACCGTGTTTTTGGCAGGGATGATTGTTTTTGGCCGGCTGAAGAACCGGTTCTATGATTACGTTTAGGCAATGAGTCTTATCGAAGCCAGGAACGTGTCCAAGATCTTTCAGCGGCACACCGGTCGGCGGCTGATGCGTGAGCAGATTCGTGATGTCTTCCGCCGCCCAAAACATGACACGTTTTATGCCGTACGAAATGTGTCGCTGACGGTGGAGCACGGTGAAGGCCTCGCTCTTATAGGGGCGAACGGAGCGGGGAAGAGCACGATGCTGAGTCTAATTGCCGGTCTTGCGAAGCCGGATGAGGGCAGCATCTGCGTAAACGGACGAATAGCCGCGCTTATGGAGCTTGGATCCGGCTTTCATGCCGACCTTACCGGCGCGGAGAACATCATGATGAACGCCGCGCTGCTGGGATTTTCTGAGCGAGAGGCGCGCGAGCAGTTTGACACCATTGTCGAGTTTTCGGAGATCGGAGATTTCATTCAGGAACCAATCCGGACTTATTCATCCGGTATGGTCGTTCGGCTGGCGTTCTCGGTTGCCGTCCACGTAGATCCCGCAATCCTTATCATTGACGAGGTGCTCGGCGTGGGAGACTCTCATTTTATTGAGAAATGTACGGCCAGATTATCTGAACTGCGAGGGCAGGGGAAATCACTCCTGTGCGTTTCCCATACTCCAGCGACAGTGCTGCAGCACTGTGAGCGTGCTGTCTGGTTACATCATGGTGAAGTGATGCGTGACGGCAGCGCTTCGGAAGTGCTGCATGCATATATGGAACATTCCGCTGCGACTGACGCGCCGCTGTCTGCCGCTCTGCCGGTAGGCTGAGACTCTGTCACGTCCGGTAAGCTGAGCAGCAGTTGTCTTCAGCAACGGCACTTCAACGTTCGCAGCTTCAGTTCTTCCCTGTTACGACACCGCTATCCGTTGAGATTTGCTTCAGGCCAAAAGGCAGTGGTACGGGATGGCTCAGGTCGTATTGTTCGGCCTGTAGCGATGCGATTGTCTCCAGCAGAGTCTCGGCGAATGCATTCGGAAGATGCACGGATCCGTAGTATGCCTTCTCTATGTCGAATGTCGCCAAAGCGTCCTGTACTTTGAATCGGATGTCGAACAGGATCTCTTTTTTGCCTTTCAACAACGGACGAAGTACGAGCGGGATTGTTCCTGGTCTGGAACGCTCTACCGCATCAAAATCGATCACGAGAAAGTTCGACAAGTAGTTATGCGGATAGAACTTCACAAATATCGATTCCACGCCGGGACGCGGAGTTTTCTGCAGTGAGTAAACCAGGTAATCGTTGACCTCTTCCTGTGTCAAACGGAAATCCACAGGTTTGCGAGGAGTTGCGCGGAGATCGTCCATCAGATTCAGAATCTTATGGACTTGAGGTGGTATGACAAGCGGTTCGATCATCGCCGGCGGGGCAGTCGCGCGCTGATACCCGTTTCGTTCAAGCGCGCGTACACTCGCTGCTGAACGTACCCGAACTTTCAGCGCGACTCGGCGAGTTGCATCCACGCCGCCAGTCACATCCTGTTCGGTTCGTCCGCTGACAGCTAGCTTCTCTAAAAGGCAAGTCTGCTGAGCAGTATTGGTTTGCAGCGCAGCCAGTGAGCCGCGTGCCACAGCCATTGCCCGCGCCTGGCCGAGCTTAAGATTTCCGTTCCGTGCCAGCTGACGCAGCCGTCCCCGAGGAAACCTTGTCCGAGTATCCCTCCACGGTCACAGACTCTACATTCTTTCGAAAGTCTTCGCTGCACACCACTTTCATCAACTTCGGAATTTCACGTTCGACAAAGGCCTTTCCCTCAGGTCTGAGGATTGCTTTGTCTCGGTCAAACGTAAGCTCGGGCGGTAAGGCAACGACGAGCATCGATGGATCCTCAGGAGCCAGTGTCACGGTTCCTTCGGGAATGCCGGCGGAACGAAACCTATGCTTCATTTCTTCGAGCAGTCGCTTGCTTACGGACGTAGTGGCGGAAGCCTGATTGTTGACGAAAGACTAAAAGCAGAAGGATGAAGATGACCATCAGTGAGGCCATCAGGTCCGTAAGGGAATGTGCAAAGAAATCAGATCCGGAGGCGTGCCGCTGCATGAAGTCTCAGGAGCGCCATGCTCGCGCGGTGTCCTCGACTCTCATCGCATTCGAGTTCTGGACTACTATGCGCTGAATGTCGAGCAGAATACGGGCCTGTGTCAAATACGGGAAAACCTCACGGCACCTTTCGATCACCTGATGATATGCGGCAAAAATCTGCCGCTCGCAGACTTTCTTCTCGAGGAATGTGAACAAAACACTCAGAATCAGAGCGATGATCGAACAGAGGAATTTTCCGGACAGCCCATTGATCAGAGAATCGATACCCGATACAGGCTGAGCCAGATTCCCGGGGTTGTACGTTACCCCTGAAAGCGCGAGCAGAATGGAGACAAATGTCGCGAGCAGACCAAGCGCGGTGAGAATCCCGGGTACAGACTGATGGAATGAAAAGTGATAGAACGGTGTGACTACTTCCTCAACAGGCAGTGATTCGACAACAGGTCGCGTGACGAACCATCCCTCTTGTCCGTCGGGACTTGTGTACTGCTCAAGCGAATCCTCAATGGACCGCCACCATTCCGCATGTCTCGCCTTCAGCTGGGCAGCTCTGCGCCGTATGTCACCAATTTGGGCGGTCGAAAGACCGGAGGTTCGTTCCTTCAGCGATACGGGAGTGACCCCCTTGAAAATTGACTGAAAGGCCTCCATTGCTGCGAGCGTACGATTTCGTTCTCTGACCATAAGAATGGCGAGAGCGACAGCGAGGCCGATCAGCGCGGCGCATGCGAACTGAATACCCGCCGGAACGGCGGAGAGCACGGTTCCCACCATTGACCAGAGAAAGAACGGCACGAGCAACGCGCCGAACACCATAAACCACCACGATGCTGCTTCAACAAGAACGGGAGCCCAGCCGGATTTCCTGAGGGACTCAGTGGATGAAGATAGGATAGCCACAACTCACGGTAATCAGATAAAACGTAGGTAACCCTTATTGTATCGTGCTGCAACACAGCAGGACTGCCGTAGCAGACAGGTGCAGAGTCAGTTGTGCCCGCGATCGCGATCACCTGTACGTCTGTTCAAGTACGTTCGGTGACAGGGGTTGTTGTTCCCGCAAGCCCGATGTCTTAGAAGCTGGTGGATTCCGGCGCCCGCAGCGGCGGGTCTGCGCCAAATACGGCGAAAACACTACCGGGTCATGCACAATTGCCACAGGGCCGCAGTACTCCGGAAATAGTGATTCTTGCGAGAAAAAAGCGTGGGAAAGGAGCAGGAATGAATCCCTTATCTGATAATTTAAGATTTAGTGTCTATAGGGGTTTATTTCTTCCATATACCGAAAACCGCCGGTGTATCGACCTGGCGCTTTTTGGAACATGCATATCCAGCCAGCCAGATCTGCCCTTACTGGTTGTGGGATCAGCTGATCAGGGTATCGCCCAACGAGCTGCGCAACTGGGACATCTTTCGTGGACATTTCCTGTCTCATTTAGAGTTGTACACGGGACGCCAATTCAAGACATTTACACTGCTGCGGGATCCCGTTCAACGAACAATTTCACACTACTATCACGTGCGGCGTAGCCCGGAACACCCGTTTTACGCTCATGCCGTTCGGCTTACGATTAAAGAGTTCTGCATGCATCCATCGACTCGCCACATGGTGGTCAACTATCAATGTGGCTACCTCGCCAAGGTGAGCTTCCGATCCGGTCAGGGCCGCTCGTCAGATCGAACCGGGAGGGCTGGAGCGGTTCGAGCTTCAGGAAGTTCTGCAGGACGCGGATTCGTTCGATGGCCCAGTTCTGCTCGCCCGTGCAAAGCAGCGCCTCTCGAGTTTTGCCGCCTTCGGCTTCACGGAGACGTTCGAGGAATCACTGACTCACATCGCCCAACGGCTCGGCTGTTCACGTCCACGACAGATTACTCCTGAAAACGTAAACCCGGAACATATTACCCGCGCGGACCTCGATCCGGACACTCTTCGGGTAATCGAAGACATAACCCAATTCGATGCTGAACTTTACGACTGGGCAAAATCTCTTAAGAGCAAAGATGAGCGCGAACGACCTCTTCTGAAGGGAGCCCCTGAGGCAGTAGAGGTACGATAAAACTCCCAGCTTTCACACGGCACCGGGATGCCATAACTCCGGGCGGAGGATTTGTCAGCGAGACGTGGTCGCGACGAGAGATTTCCAGAAACGGTCGCCTACGAGCGCCTCATGAAAGTGCCTGGCCATTGATCTGTGGGCCGAGACGATCTCGGATTGCCACGCGGGATCCTCAATAATACGGTTCAAGCGAACTGCAAGTGCATCCGGATCGGACGACGGGAACAGAGTATCCAGATACGGAAAGAACTCGGCGTGTGCCGGAGATGCGGAAGCAATAACAGGCGTTTCGCATACAGAGGCTTCCAGTGAAAATCTGCAGAACCCCTCCACATGTGCCGGGCAGATGGCAGCAAGAGCTGAGCTGTACAGATGCACGAGGTCATCAGTAGACGGAGTCGAGTGAAACGCTATCGAAACGTCGGGAGAAGCGGCATTGAGCAACTCGTGTTTGTAGGGTTCTTCCGGTTGACCGATTACTGCGATCTCATATGATTCGTGACGTCGTTGATTCAACGTACGTACAGCACGAATAACCGCCATTTCATTTCCCCGCGAATCAGAGCTGCCAGCTACAAGAAAGAATGGGCGTCTGTCTGAAACAACTGCGCTGGCGCACTGAAGATATCGCTCGCGAGCTTCAAAAACTGAAGATGGAATTCCGGTGCCTGTGACCCTGATCGCGTGTTCCGGAATGCCTGCGATCCTGTTTAAACATTGCGCCGTCCACGCCGAAACGGGAAAGAAAAGCGATGCTTCTTTGAGACGGAAGAGCTGCGAGCAATAGCGGATCCGGTCTTTGACCAGATTTGACCGCCACCGCCATTGCAGGGGCACGAAGTCATAAACA
Organism: Bryobacteraceae bacterium; assembly: GCA_963794765.1. Taxonomy (GTDB): domain Bacteria; phylum Acidobacteriota; class Terriglobia; order Bryobacterales; family Bryobacteraceae; genus JAWXCM01. The sequence continues at coordinate 60,597 of CAWCGC010000038.1, forward strand.
ACGGCGGCCGTGAACAGTCGTTTTTGGAAAATACGTCTGTCGGGAAACAACGGAGTTTGGGTGAGCGGAGAAAGATCAATCAACACCGCATTGCCGTCCGTAGTTACCGACTGTGGATTCGCCGTCACACAATCAAACATGTCGGTTATGTGGGCTGGCAGGCGACCGAGGGATTCATCAATAACCCCGACAGAAGTAACAGACCGGAAAGCACTGTAGTGCCGGGTTCGAAGTAGCACTTCCGCATGGGGCTGCGTTGGATTCGCGTTGAATGCGGAGTCCTGCAGGCACCTGCAATCGACGTACAACACAGACGGCGAGGACATTAAGAGCGAGCGAGCTTACTCCGAGCTCACGGCTGAAGAGCGCTGAGGCGCATGGAAGTGAGCGGGTTCGTGCTGGGCAAGCAGGATCAGCAGGAGCTCTTCAATCTTGTCCCATGTATCTCTGTTTTGGGAAAGACATCGCTGGGTGAATTCGGTTTGCTCCTGCTGTATTGCTCTGGACTGTGCAACTGCTTGCTCGACCGCTTTTGTGTGAAAGGATGCGAGTTCGAGGGATTCCTGACGCAGTAAGGTCTGTAGCGCGGTAAGTTGCTTCAGCAGCTCATCGATCCTGGCGGATTGCTTCTGTACATCAACGTCCAGCATTCTGACGCTGGACAGAATCATATGCTCCATCTCACTCCATTGCCCGAGCGAATCGAGGTAGCGAGATTCAAACCTGCCGGCCAGGGCGGTCTGCGACGTGTTGAGGGCGGCTATGTGTGCATCCAGCCTGTCGAGACGCGTCGAGAGGTGACCCAGGAAGTAATTTCGCATCCACGCTAACAACGGGTGAACGAACGGAAGTACGATCCGACGATAGAGAGGTCGCCAGAAGTATATATATGGAGGACGGTCAAGGAAAGAGTTGGGTCCGGCACTGTTCATCTGATGTTCCTCCGAGTGCTCATGTCCAAAGGAACGTCCTCTGGCAGGTTCTTCAATGCATGCATTTGGGTTACCTGCCCTGCCCAAATCCGGGCAGCGACGGCATCATCACGGAGTTTTTCAACCATGGCTGTATCCGGGCTTGCTTTGTAAAGATCTTCAGCGCGCGCTGCAATCCGGCGTGCCAGTGTATCAATATATCTGCTCTTCTGTGCGAGAGCAGACGCCGCGTGTCGGTTATCGCCGTAATTCTCCAGAGTATCGAAATGGTCTATACCTAACAACTGCGCCGTTCGGTTCAGGTCGCGATTCAAAGCTGAGAAGATCGCCTCTGCGGTTTCAAGTTCACGTTCCACCGAACCCAGTCGGATACGTTGTTCATGCTCGGCCAGACGAACGAAATTATCAAAGAGGTTGGGCGGTAAGTCAAAACGTGATCGAAGGTCAAGACTTTCCCGCCGCAGGTAAAACCTGTTCAGGCCATCAAAGTAGGTCTTCTCGTATCCGTTGTCAACCAGGAAGTCGATGCCATGTCTCACCTGTTTGCTGATTTGTACGCGGGTCGAGCGCTTCTATTACCAGGATAATGGGTCTGTATTTCACCCAGTTACTGCTCATCAGAACCTGCTCTTCCCAGCCTTCTGCATCAACTTTCAGGAATGAAATCTCTTCGGGTGCGGCCGTCAGCGCGTCAGCCAGAGTTCTGGTGGGAACGGTAATCTCCCGGAAAGAGTAGTAGGCTTTGAAGTGCTCTGACAGTCCCTCGTCGAAAGTGGAAACACCGGTACCATCGAAGACGTAGAAGGGTCTCTCTTCGGGATTCGTACTGATTGCGCAGTTGAGATTGATGTCTCGCGTGCGGTCAGTCTGAAGCCTGGCGAAATACGCGGGGTGCGGTTCGATATTGATTCCGCACCAGCCGGAGTCGTAAAAGTGCTTCGTTACCGAATCTATTGTCGGATCCCATGCTCCTACGTCAACGTAAAAGCCGCTGTCGACATCCCTGAGAACACGAGCGAGGATGACGTCCTCACAAATTTTGCGCGTACGAGATCACGATCTAAGGACGAGTGCCGACTTTATCCGGTTGTTATACATGTACCGTGCTGGCTGAATCGAGCACCAGAGACTCTGAATATTCTTTCGCCAGCCATTCGCGGACGAATGCGACTTCTTCGGGATCGCTTGTCTGAAAGTTCGGGTCCCCGGAGACCAAAATGTCATGGATTAACCGAGCGCGACTGCAGCCCGACTGAAGCTGTTGTGCATGCCGTGTGACCAGATCAGGCTGCGCTTTCTTCCTCAGAATCAGGTCCTGTAGCTCGATGCTGAACTCGTGAGGCGTTGAGTTCGCCGAGAGAATGCGCTTCACCCGTGCAAGCAAGCCAAAAGGAAGAATCTCATCGTCGTAGAAAGAGACATCCGTGTCCTGCTGAAGAACAGGGCGGCCGTCGTCTGCCTCACGAAACATACTTGCAGCGAGGCTGTTGAACCTTCGGTAATTATTCCATCTCAGCATCTTCTTCTTTGCCCGGTTCTGGCGATACAGGATGAATTGACGGTCACGGAAGATCAGCTTTGTCTGAAACACGAAGTCGCAGAGATGTTTGGGACTGCAGAGAAGCATGTAGTCTGCTTCTTCTCCGAGGACCTCAACAAGATGGGGCAGCCGGGTCGCAACAATGGGCGTATCGTAATGAAGCGCTTCAATGATCTGTGGAGGGAAGTTTCCTTCCATTGTTGAAGTAAAGCAAAGAGCCTCGGCACCTTCGTACAAGCACCGAAGAATTCCGTCATGAGCTCCGGGGAAGGTCACGAGATCCCGCTGGTCAGGAGGACCGTCATAGTTGAGGCCCAGGGAACGCGCGGTTTCCTCAACAGGCTTATAGTCTGACAATGTACACGTTAAAGCCAGCTTCAGCGATGGTCTCTCCTGCTTCAGCTCTTTAAAAACGTGAAACAGGAATGAGAGTTCTTTATTGGGACGATTGGCAGTCGGGTAAAAGATGAATGGCTGGCCATGGAGAGACGACTCAACAAAGTTGCGGTCCTCCTGAGTGATCTCCCCGAAGCTGTCCCGTCAGAAGCGGCATCGGGAGTGTGCGAATCTTTCCGGGATCTACATCCAACGCAGACTGTGGCAGGTAATCGGCAGTAAACATGGATTGTGTCATCACAATCCTGGCCTGCTTTGCCAAAGCGCGCCCGACTACCGCATTCTCTTTGTCTCTTCCTGCAGTGCCTTCAAAGGCAACGCCAGGATAGAAATGGGGCATGAAATCCGGTATATACGCCACAATACCTTTGCGAAGGTGCAGAGCTTCCGGAAAGTGGTAGTAGTGCGGCACAAACACACTGGCAATCGCAGGGCGAGCATTTATTTCGGCAGCAAGGTTCATGCGTCCGGCAATCTGATCACCAGCCGCATTCAAACGTTGTTCTTCCTGCGACTCAGCCGGAAAGTGGCGCCTGATTAGAAAGCTGAATACGCTTCCCCATGATTCCGCCATTGCCCCGTCCCGGACTGTCTGGAGATTATTCGGGTCGAGAATATAAAGGCTTATGCGACCGTTTTTCAGGTGAGGGAAGTAATAACTTGTTACGAGCGGAGCCTGCTGTGCATAACAGGTGAGAACAAGGTGATAATCAGTACTCTGCAGCAGAGCGTCGATAACTTTTAATATGACGCGTGAAATACCGTCAGCAGCAAACATTGCTCCCGAGGAAGCGGATTCGTGAATCAGCTGACCCGGCCAGTGGCACAGGAGCCATACCTCTTTTGCTGACTGAGCTGTGCCGGCTAACGTCATAAGTGCTGTGGAAAAATCAACAGCAGGGTGATTGACAGTGTCCCCGAGCAACTCATTCATGACCGTGTCAAATATCGGGTAGACGTAGTCAGGGTGATAACGCCGGACGACATCAGACTGGGACGCCAGAATTTCCCTGACATACACTCTGTCACCGCGCCTGAGCCGCTGAATCCCGAGTTTCTGGTCGTCGATTGAGTATGCCAGGCCGGGAGTTCGGCCTTTGAAGAACCGATGAAGCAGGGACCCTGATGTATACACGACGGGGCCGCCAATTGTCATCATTTCAACTGGCGGCAAATAACAGACATGTGGGTCCTGGTAAGGATAGAAATATCCGGCAGCGCGTTGGTATGCGCGCAGTACCTCTGCCCGAGGAAGTGTACCCGCCACACGGACGTCGTTAACTTTTTCAGCCTGGACGCCATACATCCGAAGATGATTGTCGGGAAGAGTGTGGTTGAGCCGATCGTACATCGCCCGATAATACGAGTTGTTGATGTTAGGCACACTCGTCATCACTTCATCGATGTGCAACGTTCGGTTCCAGGTGTGTTCGTACTTGTACACGTCATCCGGCAGTGCGTACGGAATAATGGAACAGCGATCGGTAAGCCATTGATGTTCACCTGTCAGAGTTTCCTCAGCGAAGGGAACAAAGTGGAACTGCGGATTCTCAGCGATGTTCTTCCAGACGCGCTCGCCAATCAGGTGTGCACAGATCTGATATGTTTGCCCGTAAGTCCGGTAAATTACCTTCTTGTGAAAAACCCGCAAGACAGCTGCGAGCCACTGTGGATTGATCGTAACAATCGCAACGTCAAAGTAGGTGTTCAGAAGCTCAGCGATTTCCGGTGAAACCTGATTGTAGAAGAAATTGTAGCGACTGAGTGTTTCGAATACCTCCCGCGGCAACGTTGTCGGCTGCTTTTTATTCCAGTCCAGATTTGCCGACTGATCATAGACGTCGGACAAATACGGCGGATTAAAGACCTCGTACCCGAGCGTCCGGAGCCGCGGAAGTTCTGTGGTTGTGAGAATCTTATGCATCCCAAGCCAGAAAATTCGCCTGGGAGCGGTTAGGGTGTGATGCTTCATGCGCGCGTCAAGTACCGACCAAAGCCAGAGCTGGTCCTGATTGTGGACGAATCAGGCCCGGTGAACGGAGGAGGTGATCACAACAGGTTCTGACACCACCTCAAGAGAGGGCAAAGGGAAAATCAGACTGCCGCCGCCGCTCATATACGCACGTTCGCGCTCGACGATACCTTGCCGGAAATGCCACGGCAGCACCATGAAGTAATCTGGCTTTTGGAATCGGGCTTCTGCTTCGGAGACGATTGGGATTTTCGTGCCAGGCGTAAAGGCTCCGAATTTGTCCTCATTTACCTCAGCAATACATGGCAGATGTTTCCTGTTTATACCGCAGAATTGCAGAAGTACATTACCCTTTGTAGAAGCTCCGTAACCAAAAACCTTCTTCCCATCGCGTGAAACGCTTTCGAGGAGTTCCTGAAGTTCGTCGCGATGCCTGTGCATTGCGGCATTCAGGTTCTCGAGAGGGACGGTTGTGTCGTAGCCCTGTGACTGCTCTTCCGACAAAAGGCGGCTTACTTTCGCATGAGCTTCAGGGTATGGTGAATTCTGTTTGGCTACCGCAAGCGAAAAGCTTCCTCCGTTGACGTCGTTCAGCGCCACATCAACAATCTTCAGACCAAGCTTGTTGGCAATGAATACTATCTGTTTCAGCGTGTAGTATTCAAGGTGCTCATGGCAGACGGTGTCGTATGAGTGTGTCGACACCATCGAAGGAAGATAGCTCTGTTCGAAAACCCAGACACCATCATCGGCGAGAACGGCCATTACCTGTTCTACGAAGTCCAGCGGACGCTCAAGATCGTAGAACATGGCAATCGACGTGACGACGCGAGCTTTCGCTGGCCCTGCATGCCTTCGAATGCTGTCGGCCGAGAAGAACTCCGGTATCAGCTCTGCACCAGCAGGGTAATATTGCTGGAATTTCTGACCAGAAGGATCAATTCCGAGACGTCTTAGCCCCGGTGTTGTATAGGATCCCAGAAGAGTTCCATCGTTACTGCCAATATCGATAACCAGATCGCCGCTTTTCAGCGATACGGTCGACTCTATACCCGAGACCTTCTGCCGCAGGTGACGGACCATCGACTGGTTCAGCCCGGAGCGATACCCGTATGTATCTCCGTAAAGCATTGACAAATCGTAGTTGTGCGCCAACTGTACCAAACCGCAGCGCGCACATTTGACAAGAGCAAGCGGGCCGGCCGGAACATCGACATCAGCTGTTTTAGGAAAGATGCCTGTTAGCGCCTGAACACCGAGGTCGAGTACGGGGATGAGGTCAGTGTGGAAGCACAAACGGCAGTCCGATATTTGCTTATACATCTTGCGCTGGTAAGTTTACGTTTTTGGAGCGTTTTCGCTCAAGGCTACCACACTGGCGAGGTGTAATCGTTCGTGCGGGTAACTCGGTTCAGGAAATCTGATGATAATACAGAGCCTAACGTCCATTACACGCAAGTGTGTGCGTGCGTAATCTGTTCACTGTTCAGTCACATAGAAAACGGGTCCGACTGGACGCGACCGTCCTTTCCAAGGCGTGACGACGTCAACTGCTGATCTCAGGCATACAGCACAGGGTCGTCGCGAAATGAGAAATTGAGCGCTCGTGTACCACTTTCTTGCCGTGAAGAAGGTAGTAGTTAACCTTATTACGGTGGTATGGCCGTTTATTGGGCTCGTTTTGCTGGCGGACACATTAAGAGCAGCGTATCCTTACGAGCCTAACGATACACGAGCAACGGCATACGCGCTATCCCGCGGCACCTATCAGATCTCCGGGATTAACGACGACTGGTACAAGATCGCGGTCAACCCGGGTACCGTAAGTTTCTCGATGACGCCGAAGACCGGAACTGACGTGAATATGATCCTGTACAACGAGGCCGGCCAGGTTGTTGGGGCTAATTTCGTTAACTTCGGTACTGAAGCGTTCAACTGGGAGTCGAACATAACCGGCTTTGTATATCTGAAAGTATTTCCGACCGCAAGCACCGTATCCGATTACTCACTGACGATTACCACGCCGCTGAACAGTTGGGCACGCTATCTCCCCTTTGGACCCGTGACCACCGCCTCGATCGCTCTCTACGACATCGATGACGATGGGAGGGACGAAATATTTGTCGGCACCAGCAAACTGCTGGATGCCCAAAACAACGAGATTCTCCCTGCAGGTCTGATATGCCTTAAGGACGATGGAACCATCAAGTGGAGCGTAACCTTTCCCGCCATCGCCGGGCCGGACTCGCAAACGGGCAAAGCGTATACTTCCACATCCGTCAGTTCTGCGCCTGCGTTCTCTGACGTCGATGGAGACGGCAACATAGACATCATCGTGGGGGTGGGTGCCGATACGTCCGCGAATATACCCGGCATATCAGGGCAGCCCGGTGACAAGGGCGGTGTCTATGCAGTGAACCGGAACGGCCAGATTATGTGGTTTCATCAGAGTCTCGACATTATTGGGGGCGCCTCGGACACGGGCGACGGTCGTCCTGACGGCGTGTTTGGCTCTCCGGTTGTATTCGATCTGGACCGTGATGGCACGCCAGAGGTGATATACAACGGTTGGGACCAGCACGTCTGGATTCTGAACGGAGCCACAGGTGCTGTAAAGCGCAGCATACACCTACTGGATACAATCTGGTCGACGCCCCGGATTGCCGATATCAACGGTGACGGGCTATTTGAGATTCTGGTCAGTGCCGACATCACGTCCAACCCAGACGCGGGTACCACGACGGGAGGTATTTTCCACGTCATCTCCGCGGACGGCAATCAGAACCTGGCTGGCTGGAACACGCCCGTTGGTAACCCGAACTATCTAACCTTGCGCGGCAAGCCAGAAGAACAGGTGTTGTGGAGCAGCCCGATAACAGCCGATCTCGACGGCGATGGCACGCTGGAGATCATTTACGGTACGGGCAACTTCTTCCACGATCAGCGGGGTAGCTACATCCGCGTATGGAAGCATGATGGAACGCTGGCCTACAAGCTTAGTACCGGATCGGGACGCACGTTTGCCACGCCGCTCGTCGCCGATATCAATGGTGACGGCCGCCCTGAGATCATTGCAGCGACGCTCGACGGGTATCTTTATGCCTGGAACTATTTGGGTCAGCAGATCTTTGCGGTGAACACCGTACCTTTCGGCGGCGGGACGTCAGAACCCATCTTCAGCTCGCCGATCGCCATGGACCTCGACGGTGATGGCAAGCTCGAAATTTTGTATGGTCAGGGCGCTCAGCTCATCGTAGTAAGTAATACCGGCCAGCAACTGAGCAGTTCCACCGTGGACAAGAATATCTTCCAGTACTTCACCGGGTCCCCGGCAGTCGGCGACCTGAACCACGACGGGCGTCTCGAGATTGTCAGTGGCGGTACAGACGCAGGGCGTACGCAAGGAGTTGTTTATCACTGGGACAATCCGTTTGGCGCTGCACCGAATTCCTTTACTGAAGGTCGCCATCAATTTAACCAGTCCCAGTCGCACCTCGACAGGTTTGTCGAGCGGTTCTACACGACGATCCTCAACCGACCTGCTGAGCCAGGTGGGCTGCATCATTGGACTGACTGGCTGTCAAACGGAGTAAAGACGGGCGCAGAAGTAGCGCGCGGTTTCATCTTTAGTCAGGAATTCATGAATCGCGGGCTGAACAACAGCGACTTTATCGATGTTGTCTACCGTGCATTCTTTAATCGAGTTGCGGACACACCCGGAAAGACCTACTGGGTGGGGCAGCTGAATAGCGGTGTTTCCCGCTACGACGTCCTGAACGGCTTCATTCTGTCACAGGAATTCTTCAATCTGTGCGCAGTCTATTCCATACTTCCGTCCCGGTAGTTGAGATCCTCAGGACGGATTGATGAGTCACGTTGATTATGGGACAGCTTGAGGACCGGCATCTCACCGGGCGCTCTGCAAGTAATGTGATCCGAACGATGCGGTATTGTCTCTCCAGAAGAAGAGAGAAATGGCAGCCGACATAAAGAGAATCACAGTTGACCGTATAGAAACGCTGCTTTATGGCCGGACTGAAGACCCGTGTTTCCAGAGTTTGGAGACTGTGGCCTTAGATGTCGGAGCCAATATCGGATTAACCACAGTTCTTTTAGCCCGGCGATTCGAGTATGTTATTGCTTACGAGCCGTCGCCTGTCAATGTCCGCTTGCTCCGGGAAACTCTGGCTGCTAATGAAATCAGAAATGTTGTAGTGGAGCCCAAGGCGGTTTCGGCACGGCCCGACACGCTCCGTTTTTATGAAGCCGACTTTGGCGCTGGTTCGCATGTGGTTTCTGAGGAGCACCTGGCAGCTACAAGATTCCCACTCATCGAGGTTCCGGCGGTAAATCTGGATTCACAGAATCTCCCTCCCATCGACTTTATGAAGATCGATGCAGAGGGGCACGAACCGGAAATTTTAGCTGGTGCACGTGGCATTATTGCTGCCTGTCACCCGCTAATGTACATGGAGATCAACGTCTGGTGTTTATGTGCTTTTGCTGGACATGGCCCAGGAACACTTGTCAAGACTTTGTGGGAGCGGTTCGAAGTGACTGATGCAGCCGGAACAGCACTTCTCGACCCTTATTCGTTTCTCCACGAGACAATCACTCGCCGAGGTGGAGTCGCTGACGTAGTGTTGCAGCCCAAAGTCGGAGCTGTTATGCCAAATCTTAGAGAGTTGACCCTTCCGGAGTCGGCGCGGAAAACTGAAGCAGAATTCGTTCGCTAGTCTTCGCTGCGTTCTTCCGGAAACCTAAAGGCGACAGAAGGGCTTCAGCTCATACTTGCGGCGGGACCCGATATACAGTCGTTTTTCTGAAGTTAAATTCGGTCACGCTGATTGCGGGACAGCTTGCAGCAGCGGCATCTCGCCGGCGGCCGCACGATCGTGAAACCACAGCTCGAGAACCAGCAGCTGCCATAGAAAAGCGGAGTGGTCGCGCCGCGCGCTGTCGTGCTCGTCGAGCATCTTAACGACATTTGAGCGGTGAGCGATCCCCCGGCTGTGAAATTCAGCGGAAGTGAGCGTATCCCGGATCAACTCCCGGAGTGGTCCGCGGAACCAGCGGCCGAGTGGGACTCCGAAGCCTTTCTTTGGGGCCGTCAGCAGCTCTGGAGGTAAACGGTGCTTCAACGCTTTCAGCAGAATGAGCTTGCCCTTTCCGCCAGTCGTCTTCCATGAGTTCGGAATCCGTGAAGCGCGTTCCGCGAGGATGTGGTCCAGCAGCGGACACCTTACCTCGAGCGAGTTCGCCATCGACATCCGGTCTACCTTCACCAGAATGTCCCCGGCGAGCTTCGCTGTGCCTTCAAAGTACATTGCCTGGGACAGCGGATCGGTGTCGTCGGGAAGCACCGCCGGGCCGAACGTCTGTCGATAAAACCGAGCGTCCGCAGGCGAGTGCCAGCGCGAATCCAGAGTCCTTCGTCTGGCATAGAAGGAATTAAACGAAATCGACTCGAAGTAGCGCTCTACCGCACTCGGCCGGCTGATTGCCCTGAGATAGTTCTTCCCGTACGCGGCAAATGGAAGCACCTCCGAGACGGCTGACATCGCCGCCCGGACCGGCAACGGAATCCGGTCGTATTTCCTTCGCTCGTCCGCCCAGAAGAACGAGTGATACCCACCAAACAGCTCATCGCCCCCGTCCCCGCTCAGCACGACTTTGACATGGCGAGCTGCAAACTCGGAAACCAGCCACGTCGGAATCGCTGAGGAATCTGCGAAGGGCTCGTCAAAGTAACGAAGCAGTTTGGGAACCAGCTGGATGACGTCCGGCCGAACGACAATCTCGTGGTGTTCGGTCTTGTAATGACGTGCAACCAGGCCAGCGAGCGGAAGTTCATTGAAGTCCTTCTCTTCCCAGCCAATGGAAAACGTCTTCACCGGCGAGTTGGACAACTGCGACATCGTCGCAACGACCAGGCTCGAGTCAATTCCGCCGCTCAGGAAGGCCCCAACCGGGACATCGGATGAGATCATACGAAGTCGAACGGCTTCGTCGAACGTCGAGACGATATCGTCGCAAACATCCTGCTCATTCACACTGGAGTCCTGTTGCCCGTCTTCGGTGGGCAACGGCAACTGCCAGTAGCGGTCCATCCGGAACTTTCCAGTTTGGTCAATCGTTAACCAGTGGCCCGGTGGAAGCTTCCGGACCTGCCTATAAATACTCGACGGGTCCGGGATGTACCCGAATTGCAGGTAGAGCCGCAGCGCTTCCTCATCGATGTCGAGGGGAATACCGAGCGCTGTAATGCACTTCAGCTCGCTCGCGAAATAGAATCTGTCGTTGAGTCGGGCATAGTAGATCGGCTTTTTTCCGAACCGATCGCGCGCAATAAAGAGACGTCGGAGTTTCTGGTCCCAAATTGCGTAGCCGAACATGCCCCGAAGCCGCTGAAGACCTTCGAATCCTTCCTGCTCATACAGGTGGATCAGAGTTTCGGTATCGGAGTGCGTTCTAAACCGATGGCCCTGGGCTTCCAACCGAGTGCGAAGTTCGTGGAAATTGTAAATCTCGCCATTGAAAACGATCCAGACGGTGCCGTCTTCATTGGCGATGGGCTGATGCCCTGTATTCAGGTCGATGATACTGAGGCGGCGCATGCCAATTCCGCATTTGCCGTCTGTGTAGGTCCCCTCATCGTCAGGTCCGCGATGCCGGATCTGATCGCACATCGCGCGGACAACAGATACCTCTGCATCCTGCTCGGTGAGTGACAGATAACCGGCTATCCCACACATATTGTTTATTATCGGCGACTGACAGCTGGCTTCTTAGCCAAACTTTGTCGCCTGAAGGTGCAAAGTGTACTAAGGCCATGGGTTCGGGTAACCGATAATAAAGAGTGGCGCATCTCGGCAACGGTGTGTGCTCCAAACCAGATGCGTCCCGGGAACTTGCTGCCAAACTCAACCACCGCTCCGGCTCCGGAACCACTGTCGGGCGCATCGACCCGGTCAGGGCCCTTTAACCGTCGGCTGCGGCCATCGGCGCAGCGCTCGACCGCATCTTATGCCGAAGATCCGATTGACATCAAGGTCTTTCTGCTCGGGTTCTATCTGGCGGCGTTGTCCTCAATTTCCACCCAGTTTCTGATCATTTACTTACACCTGCCAATCCCACTCATCGGGCTTGCGCAGCTGGGTGTCACGTTTGCATTTCTCACATCCGGCAGGTTCTTTGCGTTTGTGGATTCAAAGTTGTCGAAGTTCTGGCTCGGTCTTGGCCTGTGGTGGGCGCTGGCGTGCGTTTTGAGTGTGTATCCGGGCGGCAGCATTCCGGAGATGATGACCTATTACACGCGTCTGTATCCTATACCTTTTCTGTTCGGCGCTATTGTCACATCGGCGCGGCAGGTGCGGTGGTTGATGCACGCGTTTGCCTGGGGATACGTACTGGTCATCATCTTTTGTTTTATGTTCGGAGGTTATTCGAACGACGCACGTTACAACGTGTCGGAGATACCGGCTCTCGGCAATCCGAATGATCTGGCCCTGCACCTTATGTTCGGCGCGTCGTTCCTGCTGGTATTTTCCGGCTCTAAACTGCGGATTCTTCTTCTGGGCATTCTGCCGGCTGTGCTGATGCTGGTCCTCCGAACTGGATCGCGAGCGAATATGCTCGCGATTTTTCTTATCAGCCTGATTTGCCTGAAACTTCTGCCGAGCCACCAGAGGGTACGCATTCTGGCCGGAATGGTCATCGGGGGGTTGTTTCTGTCACCCTTCCTTCCGAAGGCTACGGTGGCACGCCTGGGTACATTTTTTGGGGTTGCGCCGGCCGATGCCTCCTCAGAAGATTTGCAGTCGGCAGAGGCGTCAACCGAAGCACGGAAAGAGCTTCAAAAACAAGGTTTGATCATCACGCTCAAGCATCCTCTTTTCGGCGTGGGACCGGAAATGTTCCGTCTCGCGTCGGACCTCGTTGTTCGCGAGAACACGGGCCATCGGTCAGGCTGGCAAGGCACACACAACACCTACCTGCAGGTGTCGTCTGAAACCGGACTCCCGGGACTGTTTTTCTTTGCCGGATCGCTGTTTACCTGTATTGGGATGAATTATCGTTGTCTGCGCGCGGCGCAGAAGGAACCGGCTCTGCGCGAGTACAGGATTACCTCGTTTCCACTGCTGATCGCCTGTTGCGTTTACGCCTTCGATGTTCTTTTTTCGCACATCGGGTACGACTACCACGTGCCTGTTCTGGTGGGATTCACAGCAGCAAACTACGGCGCTTTCCAGCAGATTCTCAGAAACACTCAGAACCAGACGCCTGTTCAGCAACCAGCTCCGAAGCGAAATGGGCTTATCCGGCCAGGAGCAAAGTTCGGCGTGAAGCGACCTCTGTCAGAAACGCGACCGGCCTGAAGCTGCGTTTTCGCTGATCCGTTTCCATACTCGACCGAGTTCCGAGGAAACGTGATCCCAGGTGTATTTTTCCTCGACACACCGACGCCCCCGCGCTCCGATAGAAGCATCGTTCCGGGCGTCATAGGCCTCGAGAATGGCACGTGCTGCATCCGCCGGATCCCCTGACCGGAAGACGAAGCCGCAATTACACTCGCGTACGACGCGAGCCAGGGGTTTGGCATCAGACACCAAAGACGGCTTCGCCATCAGCATGTACTGAAACAGCTTATTCGGGAAGGTTGTGTTGATGAAATCGTTATTCAGGTGAGGTACGACGCAGAGATCACTCTTGAGGATGTAAGAGTGAATGTCGCGAAAAGGTACCCAGCCAGTGAACCGGACCATGTCGGCCACACCTTCTTCGGCAACGATCTCGCGCAACCGTCGTTCGTAGGTTCCGTCTCCGGCCATGTAGAAGCGGACAAAGGGCAGCCGGTCTCGCAATAGCCGTAATGCCCGAATGATATCGTCGAGGCCGCGTTCGATGGTCAGGAATCCGACATACAGAAGCTTGTATGTATCCGGTTCGGAGTCGAGCGGCGTATCGGATCGAATCGCTGCTCCGGTAAACAGCTCAACATCAACAGCATTCGTCACTACAGAGACACGCTCGGGGGCAACGCCGTCCTGAATTAACCGCTCCTTTTGCTCCTCAACGACCACGAAGGTGTGATCCAGCCGGGGCATCAGCCATAACTCGACCTGGCGAGCGACGGCAGGGTTCTTGAAAATCCTGGTCGTCAGGCTCATCGAAGCCCAGCCTTTCAGGGCTTCGGGGTAGTTCTCCCACATGTCCATTACGACCGGGAGACCTAGCAAACGTCCTATGGCCCAGCCGGCACCGGCGATCGGGAGATCAATCACCTGAATGGCGTTGATTCCATGCCGCCGGACAGCCGCATAGAGCTCCCCCAGCCATAGCGGACTCAGGAATACCGGGAACTTGATGACCTTGGCAAGCTTTCGCGTTCGAATCAGGGGACGGATTCGAATGACATGGACATCTCCGACGACCTCCTCCGAGCCGCCGAATTTGCCGTAGTTATTGCAGAGCAGATAAATCTTGTGGCCGGCGGCTGTGAGCGTTTTGGCGATTTTCTCGATCCGTTCCGCCGGCGGAAACTCGCCGTGGTAAACGAGGCAGATTTTCATCGGGCGCGCCAATCGGTCACAACCTGTTCATAGAATTCGGCGAGAGATGAGACATAAGACTCGGGCGTGAACTTGCGAGTGACGTGGTCGCGTCCCGCCTTCCCGAGCGTCTGCCGCAGCGATTCATCGCGCAGCAACCGGGCAAGTCCTTCTGCCATCCTGCGCGGCTGCTGCGGCGGAACAATCAGGCCGGTTACGCCGTCCTGCATGATCTCCGGCACACCGCCAACCTCGGTTGCAATTACCGGCAGACCCGCCGCCATCGCCTCGAGCACCACATTGGGCGAGCCCTCAGAGTGCGAAGGCAATGCGAACACCGAAGCTGTCCTGTACCAGGGGCGAACATCGTTTCGGTGCCCGGCGAACCTGCAGATCTCCGTGATAGCGAGCCTTGCAGCGTCATCGGTCAGGTGCTCCCGCTCAGGACCATCGCCAACCAGGATGAGGCGAAATGGAGGAATATCAGGCATTCGCCGAAGTTGCGCGACCGCCTGGAGAAGATCCCGATGGCCTTTTTCCGTCGAGAGCCGGCCGACGCAAATAATCGTGAGTTCATCAGTGACGCCGAGTTCCTCGCGAATCGCGACGACCTGTTCCGGAGCAGGCTCATTGAAAGGCTTCACCGAGTTGTGCTGAATTTTAATGCAGTCGGCTTTAACACCTCGTCCGGTAAGCCGCTTCGCAAACGGACCGCACACAGCAACGACGCGAAACGCACGCCGCAGCGACCATCGGTCGAACTGCGCATAGGCGCGATCTTTCAGATCAATCGTGGTGTATCCGTGATTGAAGACAATCCACGGGTATCGCTTGTACAGTCCATTCAGGCGAACGTAAAAGTGTGACTTGATGTTGTGGGACTGCAGGATGTCCGGATTGCACTTCACGACGATATCTTTGAGCTGGGCAATCGCTGATGTATCGAATGCTCTGCGTTCGCGAATAGGGAACGTCGTAATCCCTGCTTCTCGGGCAGCGACAACGAACTCGGAATCGTCTGCATCGCGAACGTAAGTGATCAACGACAGCTGAACAGGACGACGTCCGTTCTCAGATGTCCTCGCACGTCGCGCGAACTCGATGATGTTCTTCGCCGGACCGCTAACGTTCGTTGACTCCATCAACGCGAGCACGCGTATCGCGTCCGTGCTCATACACCGACGGCGGTGGGCACGCGGCTGAACATCATCGTAAGAATATCCGCGATTCGTTCGCTCGTGTGTCCGTCGCCATAAGGATTGTGGATTCGCGACCGGCGCTCGTATTCTTCGGTGTCGCGAACAAGCCACTCGGTCGTATCCACAATTTTCCGAACATCCGTCCCGACCAGGGTGCTCGTACCGGCTTCTACTGCTTCGGGCCGTTCCGTCTTCTCGCGCATAACCAGCACGGGCTTGCCGAGGGAAGGTGCTTCCTCCTGAACGCCTCCCGAATCGGTGAGCAGCAGATACGACCGGCGCATCATGTCCACAAAGGCGACGTAGTCGAGAGGGTCAATCAGGTGGATGTTCGATCGACCGCTCAGGCGCTGGCGAACCGGCCCTGACACGTTCGGATTTGGATGCACAGGATAAACAACCTGCACATCATCCAGCTCGGCTACCTGACTGATCGCCGTGCAAATGCGCTCAAAGCCTTCTCCGAAGCTCTCGCGGCGATGGGCCGTTACCAGCAGCAGTTTCTTTGTGGGATCGAGGAAGTTCCAGTCCTGAGAAGGAAGAGTTCCATTCGCAAGACGGTCACGCACATACAGCACCGCATCGATACCGGAGTTGCCTGTTACGTGAGTGACATCGGAACTGATGTGATCATCGCGCAGATTCTGCGCAGCTCCGGGCGTCGCGGCAAAATGAACCGCCGCGACCCGAGTCACCAGCACGCGATTCATCTCTTCCGGAAACGGCTGGCGCATGTCACCGGTCCGCAATCCTGCCTCGACGTGGCCGACCGGAATATTTGCGTAAAAGCCTGCGAGCGCTCCACAGAGCGTCGTTGTTGTGTCACCCTGCACGAGGATAACGTCGGGGGCAGCATCCTTAATTACAGGCTCAAGCTGGGACAGAATACGGCTGGTCGACTGCATCAGCGTCTGCCCGGGCGTCATCACGTTCAGGTCATAATCAGGGTTGACTTGAAAAACGTCAAGGACCTGATCGAGCATCTGTCGGTGCTGTGCAGTGACACACACCTGAACCTGTAGCTCTTCGGATCGCTTACGGAAGTGGTCAATAATTGGACACAGCTTGATCGCTTCCGGCCGTGTGCCAAAAATAAACAGGACTTTCGTCGCGGGCACTTGAATCACCATAGCAGACATATACTTAGTGGCCCGGTCACAGACATTCGTCTCAAATAGTCATCGAACCGTCAACGCCGAGCACTTGACCGGTTACATAGCGCGACTCATCGGAAGCAAGAAACACAACTGATTGAGCAACTTCCGAAGGTTCGCCGACGCGGCCCATGCCAATGCTCCGAACCCTCTCTTCGAACACCGCCTCGGGGATGTTGCGGCTCATATCTGTGGCAATGAAACCCGGCGCCACGGCATTTACCCGAATGCTTTTCGGCGCGAGTTCCTTGGCGGCGGCTACGGTCATTCCAATGATGGCCGCTTTCGAAGCGGCATAGACCGTCAGACCTTTGCTTCCATACCGGCCCATGATCGAGGACATGTTGATGATGGATCCGGACTGTTTCCGGCCCATCAGCCGCGCTGCTTCCTGCAAATGAAGCAACGGACCTACGATATTGGTCTGCACTGTGTCCTCAATCAGGTCCCGCGGAATCATTCCGAGTAGTCCTTCGCGAAGGATACCCGCGTTGTTAACCAGCACGTCAAGTCGCCGATGGCGCTGAAAGATCCCTGCGAAGGCTGCCTTGACGGCGTCAGCCTGCGAAACGTCATAAGGCAGGCACTCGACTGCTGCGTCATACTGTTGCCGTAACTCTGCCGCGCGCTGCTCGAGGACCTCGGGATCGCGTGCATTCATAAGCACCGTCGCACCTTCGGCTGCAAAGGCGTGGGCTATCGCAAGTCCGATTCCGCGGCTCGCACCGGTAACGAGGGCAATTCTGTTCTCGAGTCGTTTCAAAGTGTCTACCCTCGCTGAGCAGGGACAGCAGTCTGCAAATGAACGTGCCGGCAGAACTCCTGCAACAGGTCCATTCCATCCCAGAATCTGCCGAACTGCAGAGCCTGACCGATTGGCACCACGCGGTCGATTGCAGAGCCATTCAGGCTCTCAAGGAACGTCGTCAGTTGTTCGGGAGTGAACCCGAACCATGTCAGGGTCTGATCCTTTCGCACGAGATGTGGTGCTAAAGCCTTGAGCTCAGGCAAGTGACACTCATAAAACAGACCACCGCCGGGATGCTCGCGCGAGAACTCGTCGAGCGAGCCGAGGGTGAGTACCGTCAATTCCGGCAATCGTCGATACTCCACAACCGGAAGCTCAACAATACGTGCGGCTGAAAAGACCAGCTTCCGCATGGAGAGTGAAGGCGAAAGCGCATACCGGCGCCGGCGGACTACTTCAGCGACGCGAGGAAAGAAATCGACAGAAGCCGCTCGGGTCTGCTCCGATTCGCCACACCAGACAACCAGCCTCGGTGAAGAACAGCCTGCCTGATCGAACCAATAGGCATCGTTGAAGAACTTGTCAGCAAGCTGATCGCGGTCGGCTTCAGCGAGTTCGAGATACGCGGCGGCCTGCAGCGCTGACAGCGAATGCCGGTCCGGGAACGTCAACTCGCGGGCATGCACTGGCAAGGGCACCCGACGAATATTCGCAACCGTCTGATCGCCTCCCCAGATAACGCGAATGTCGCAGACAGACGACAGCAAACCCGTCATCTCGTCATCATGCCCGTAGCTGACAACCAGTGTCGAGCTGCGAGCGGGCTCGTCAGCTTCTGCGAGCGTCTCCTGAAACATCCGCAGCAGTAGATTTGTTGTCTCGGAGCGACGCGGCGATAACCGAATGATATTGCGATTTCCCGTCAACGCCGAGAGCAGCCACGAGTAGACAAACATGGTGTCGACATTGCGTGGCGGAAGGTGGAAAACTGTCCCACGGGGCATCAGCAGGCGATCGGGACGACCCAGGCGCTCGAAGTCTTCTCGCAATCGCTGAATTTCCGCCGGGCGAATCCAGAATGCGAGCGCAAGCAGTTCGGGGTACTCGCGTGCGGCGCGTTCGCGCATGATTCGTTGCGAAAGCGCGGCACAGGCAGATGTCACCGATCGCGAGAACGGAGCAGAGGTCGGGGTCTGATCGAGCCAGCTGCGGATCTCGGCGGGTTGCAGCGATTCCTGACGAGGCAGGAGCGTCTCCAGCACCATCACTGAACCTGTGCAGCGATCACGTCGCTGCAACCCCGAAGCTCGGCCTGAGGAATACGTCCAAGCACGGAAAAGGCTTTCCCTTTTCGATTACACGCATCTGAATCGATCGCATGAACAACGCCCAGATCTTCGGTGAGGAGACAATGCCCGGGATAGCTACGCGGCAACACACTCAAGACTTCGATAACACCGGGCTGCCCCGGCGGTAGTTCCTCCAACGTGTTTGGATCGCGAATAATCACGTCTGCGAAGTTCGGCGGGTAGAGGTAGCCGTCTTCCCCCTCCAGAAAGATACTGCCTACCTGCTCGACCATGCCGTAGAAGTTGTAAATACGCGTGAGCCCGCAGACCTCCCGAAACCTGTCACGGAAAATCTGCGCGCTGACAGCTTGTTCCTGCAGTTTTTTCCAGCCGCCGCTGTGAACGAGAATGCCCTGAGAAAGATCCAGGCCGGAATCAACCAGCGCAGAATAGAACCGACTCCAGACCAGAAATGTAAATCCAAAGATAAGGAAGGGCTCCTTCCCCCATTTCTGGAGAAATGCCTTCAGTCCTTCGACATCGAGATCCAGATTTTCATCGAGCGCATAAAAGTGCTCTCGACCGAAGTTCATCATCCCCAGCAATCCGGCTGCGCGTGCATTGAACTGACGGCGGTCCCGTACAAGTCCAGATGACTCGACCAGAATCATGGGGAGGCGGCGAGGGCCCAGAACATGCGTCATGATTCGCGCCAGTGCCTGCGTCTGCAGTTGTGCTGTTTCGCGGTCAAGCAGAATACGGCTCGGCTGCTGCCCTGTCGTACCGCTCGACTGAAGCGTTTTGAAAACTTCCGATTGCGGAATGCTCGCGAGCGGATGCTCTTTAAACAGGCCGACCGGCAGATACGGCAGATCTGCCAACGAAGCCCGGCGCTCGTCGGGGAACATGATCGATACCAGCCGGTTGTACTCGGGGCTGCGCTCGCGATGATGACGGCTCAGTTCTTCAAGCGACTGAAGCAGCACCCGTTCCTTTTCAGCCTGCGGCAGCGAATATTGCGGAAGCTGCAGAAGTTCTTCGATGTTCACAGGAGTGCCTCGAGCTCGCTGTATGAGATTTTGCCGGTTTCTTTGACCGGTAAGCGCTCAATGCGCCGAAAGCTGAAGGCGCTGCGATGGATTTTCAGTGTCCCTGACAGCTGATCGACGAGTCCGGTGAACTGCTGTACATCGCCGAACTCGCAGAAGATGACAATTCCGGCTCCGCCGGCGACTGCCGCCGCGGGCCCATGAGGGCGTATGAACGCCTCCACCTCATCCAGGTTCACGCGTAGTCCGAACAATTTCGCATCCCGCTTAGCCCGACCCTGAATGTGGACGAATCCTTCTGCATCGAGATGGGCACGGTCACCCGTTTCGAGATGACCGTTGAGTTCGTCATCTTTTGCCAGATCCGCGCGGCCCCAGGCATAGCCCATCATGACGTTCGGGCCTTCATAGACCAGTTCGCCTTCCACGCCGGCTTCCGTCGTCAGCTGCCCGTTATTACCGCGAATTGCAAGTCGGCCGCCCGGGATTGCCTGTCCGGCAGAGCCGAGCTTTTCGGGAAGGTGTTCGGGATTGAGAATTGCTATACGGGCCGTCGCTTCGGTTTGCCCGTACATCACCCAGAATGTTCCACCTCGCTCGACCATCTGCTCGTGAAAAACAGCAATGTTCGCGGGGTCCATCTTTCCGCCGGCCTGAGTCATGATACGAATTCCCGGTACGTTCACCTTTGCAAGCCCGAGCCGCCGCAGCATCTGGTACGTGTAGGGAACTCCGGAAAACGAATTCACCTGATGTTCCCGGATTGTCTGCCAGAACTCCGCGCTCATAAGGCCGCTTTCGGTAAGCACGACCGTTGCACCGGCCAGCAGATGACTGTTGAGAACCGAGAGGCCGTAGGAGTAGTGAATCGGAAGGTGCGCTATCGGCCGATGATCGGCGGTAATGCCGAGAGCGGTCATGATGGCTTCGGCGTTTGCTTCGATGTTCCGCCTGGTCAGGCGTACGAACTTGGGGCTGCCGGTACTCCCTGAGGTAGACAACAGCAGGGCGATTTGCGGATGTAGTTCTGTTTCCTCCTGGGCTGTTGGTTCAAGCTGCTGAGACCCTGATGAGTAAATCCAGTCAGGACGGTACCGATCGATCAGATCGGCACGCAGCGCATCCGCAAGCCGATCGCTAAGGAGAGCTACGACGTGCCCGGACTCTATCGCTGCCAGATACCACGCAACAGACGACAAATCGTTGCGGCAGAACTCAAACAACAACGCACGCGAGGAACGCTTCAGCTGAACGGCGCGGGCTTCAACTTCCCGGCACAATACGCTGTACGTCCAGCTTTCACCTGTCCCGCCATCAACGAGCGCAGTCCGGGCGCTTCGTTCTTGTTCATCGATTCGAAACAGCATCAGGCAGCGTGAACCGCGTCAGGCAAATACAACTCCGTATTTGCCAACGATGCGTTTTGCTTCGGGAAAGCTGCTCAGGGCAATAACGTCATCGGTATCCATCATGATGTCGAATGCGGATTCGATCTCAGCAATCAGCGCCATGTGGGCTACCGAGTCCCATCCTTCGGTTTTGCCATACGCCAGCGCTTCAAAATCGGCGTCCGGAGAGACACCGATGGCAGTAGAAAAAGCAGTTTGGAGCTTTTCTGTTTGGGACATAAAGACCAGAGCGCCGGAAGACTCACCAGCATGTTCCATCATATAAACCGCCTTAAACGTGCCGAGATCAGATGGATGGCATGTCTCCTGTGTTCCGGCAGAACGCACGTGTAAAAAGCGGCTGCTAAAAAGACTGTCGCAATGACAGCTCCGGCAGCGATGAGCTCCGGCCAGTTGCGACCAGGAAGGAGAGAGCCGCGCAGAATAAACGCGAGCAGCGCAACAGGGATCGCTGTGAAAGTGGGACCGGCGTAAATGAACCAGAGGAATTTCGCGAGAGAACACTCGTTATACCTGCAAAACAGGGCTGCAGGAACGAGTCCGCGCGAAAACGTCATCACCGTCAGGATTGACCACGCAGCTCCGACGATGCCGTATCGGGGAATCGACCACGCAAGCGCTCCAACGAGGCAGATCACCTCAAGCGTCAAACCGTACGCATAGATTCGATGGCGTGCCTGTCCGACAAGCGTTGCCTGGGTGTTAAACATCCCGGCAGTGGTCACGGCCACGACGATCGCAATCAGAGGTAGAACAGGCGCGCTGCGGGCTGCAAAGTCGGCGGCAACGAGGCGCGCCAGAAGCGGATACCCATAGACGAGAAAGAAAACTGTCAGCGGCAGGAACAGGGTATAGCAGTAGCGGTTGATGACTTCGGTGAACTGCTTGACTGATTTCGCGTTACGCTCATCCAGCTCAGCGATTTTGGAAGTCGTAACGGACCCAACGCGTGGAATCACATCGCCGGCGTAGTTCACCAAACGGAACGGAAGGCTGAAGAAGCCGACACTTGCAGCCGATGACATATACCCGATCATCACCAGCGGGGCCTGATTGCCGGCCAGCATCGCATTATTCAACAGGAATGACGAGAAGCTGTATCCGAACATGCTCCGAAGGGTTTGAGTGCTTGCCTCGCCGATTCGCAGCCGCAACTGAGGCACCAATTGTAAGACGTTTCTGATATTCCAGAGCCGCTCGGCAAGCTGAGTGGCGAGATAGAGAAGGCCTAGTTCGACGAGTCCGTACCCCAGATAGAGGAGCAGGATTGACCCAGCCATTCGGATCATCATCACGGAGACATACGCCCGGTTCAGCAAGTCAAAGCGCTGAAAAGCTTCAAGCATTCCTGAAAAGAGGGCAGAAAATAATCCAATTGCAACAGACACTCCCACGACTCTGGCCAAAAACACCGAATCCGCTGCGTACTCGGCCGGGACTTTGAACAGCGCCGGAAATCTGGCGCTGAAGAACACCACGAACACGCAGATACCGAGCCCCAGTGAGCCGAAATAAACTGCGGCGCTGCTTAGCATTCGGTTAAGGGAGGAATAATCGTCTCGTGCTCTGTATCGCGCGGTGTAGTTAACGATCGCGGCGCGGAAGCCGAGATCGAACATTCTCAAATAATCGAGGGTCGAAAAGACCAGAGCCCAAATGCCATATCGCGTAGACCCGAGTTGTCGAATGATGTAGGGCTGAAGAAACAGTCCGGCGGCGATATTCGCGATCGCACCGACCCAATTCCAGAGGACATTGGAAACGAAACTTCTGCCACCACTTTGCGGTGGAGTGGTGTCGGGAACGGCCTCACTCACAGCTGGCATAAGGGTTGGCGTTGCAAACTGAAGTCTTCTAAGTATCGCATTCTGCAGCCGGATACCCGGATATGTAATGTATCGGCTGTCGTGAGACTTTGATTACGAATTGTCCGCGAGGAAAGGGTTTCGAATGTGAACACCCCCGCTGAACTGGCCGTTGTTCATGTCCTCTGTCCACAGCAAATCACATCCAAGCTCTGAAGCCGCTCGAAGAATCATGGCATCCCAGAAGCTTAAGCCCGTCCTTTTCTGCAATTCGATGGCGCCCACCACGTCTTCCGGCTTTGCAGAAAAAACGCGCCAAAGACTGTAGTCTCGTATCCGGGCGCCTGCTTCGTCGACGGAAAGCGGCTGACCGACTTTTCGGGTGATAGTTACAAAAAATTCCTGCAACACCTGAACGCTGAGACACCCTGTCCCGCTCTCCCATAGCCGGCGAATCAAATTCTGGGCAATTGCCTGCTTTTTACCTGCGGTCACGTCGTGCGCATAGATGAGCACGTTGGTGTCGATGAACTCACGTTCAGGGGTCTCGCTACGCCTGGCGGTCATGCAGCTCGTCGCGTGACCAGGTTACGGTCCCGTTCGTACCCAGTGCTCGTGGCTCTGTCAAGGCTGCGAGTGCCCGCCTGCGAGCGGCCGAGTAGCGGCGGTCGTCATCGGCGAGGCCGGAAAGAGCCTGAACCATCAACGCTGACACCGACGTGTCGCGATCGGCAGCGAGTCTCTTGATCTGTTTCAGCAACTCGCGCGGGAGCGTTAATGTGATGTTCTGCGTCTCCACGAGATTTAGTGTAACACGATTATTCGTGACCACGGCCTGTGTTCGGAGTTGCGGTCGCCAGTGCGGCCCCGCGCCGGCCGGCCAGTTCGACAGAAACGCCATCACAGGCCGACAATCAAACTCCCGCGTGATTGGGCAGAACATTCAACCCGCTCCGGCGCCGGCTGCGTGTCCTCGACGACCGGCAGACTCTTGAGGAACGTCAGGACCGTAGGACTTCGAGCTGACCCAGCCTTTTTGTATTCGCCCACGAGCAGCGCGTTACCGATCTCGAGGCTCCCACGCGGTTGGCGTCGAGCATCACGTGGCCGGAGCCTTGGCATACCCCCAGTTTCGCGGATGGAGGACTGCGCGTTTTTTATCTAAGTTCCAGTATTTTGTTACTCATCTGGACGCCGCGTCTCAGAGTTGCATCGGTACACTGAAATGGTGACCGCCACGCCCATTCGAACAAAGACCGCGTTTGACGCGGTTGTCTTCGACATGGATGGCGTGCTGGTGCATTCCGCTCCGTGTCACAGCGCTGCGTTTCAAAACGTGCTGCAGAAGTATTTCGGCATCTCAGACTTTGAGTACGCCCCATTTGCAGGCTGGAGAACACGCGACGTCATCGAAGCCGTTCTGGCCGACAAAGGCATGGAGGTCTCATTGGAGACGATCGCAGCGGCCTCAGCGGAGAAGACCCGTGTCGCCCTCGACCTGATTAAAAACTCCGCGACTATGATCACCGGAATCATTGAAGTACTGACGGAGCTCCGTGATTCGGGTTTCGTTCTCGCGCTGGCGAGCTCGGGATCTCCACAAAGCGTCCAGTCTTTTCTAAAAAGCTCAAGTAGTTCGGGAATGTTCCGATCTGTACTTACAGGAGGAGACGTCAGTCAGGCCAAACCCAACCCCGAGATCTATTCACGAACATTCGAGGCGATCGGTGTCGACCCACAACGTTGTCTTGTTGTCGAGGACGCCGTCGCAGGGGTTATCGCCGCGATCCGGGCAGGTGGGTCTGTGGTCGGAGTTGCAGGAACCTGCAGCGAAGCAGATCTGTCAGGCGCTGGCGCGATCGCCGTTCTGTCGAGTGTAAGAGTACTTCCGGCATGGCTGAGGAAATTTAATGCAGCACAACCAGGGAATAATTAGCCCGGAACGCTGGACGGCAATTATTCCAGCTGCCGGGCGAGGGTCCCGGCTCGGCTTCGATCAGCCAAAAATCCTGTTTCCCGTCGCTGGAAGGCCGATTCTTAACTGGCTCCTGGATTTTTTGCTGCCCGTCTCGTCTCGCGTCGTTCTGGTGCTTTCTCCAGAGGGGCGCGGTCCTGTCGAGACTGCGCTTAAAGAAACATGGAAGACAGCGTGGCAGCAGGGTCGTTTTCAAATAGCTATTCAGCCTGTGCCCGCCGGTATGGGGGATGCAGTTTCGATCGGGCTCGAGAACGTAACAACGGAAAACACCGCGATCGTATGGGGTGACCAGGCGGGACTGAGGCCCGAATCTGTCAGGGCGTGTCTCGCTGCACATCAAAGCTCGGTCGAGGCGGTGGGAACCTTTCCTACAGTCTGGAGAGAACAGCCTTATATTCACTTCGGCCGAGACGAAGCCGGCCGAATTAATTCTCTGCTACAAGCTCGGGAAGGCGATACCATGCCAGCGAAAGGGGAGAGCGACACAGGCTTCTTTTGTTTCCAGACCGTAACACTGAAGTCTTTGCTGTCTGACTTGCGTGATTCTCCTGAACTGGCTGGAGGAAAAGGTACAGGGGAGTTCAACTTCCTGCCTGCTATCCTGCTGGCGGCGAAACGCGGCCTCACTATCCTGACTCCACAGGTGGTGAGTATGGAAGAAACGATGGGTGTGAATTCGCGGGAGGATGCCCTGCAGCTTGAAAAGTATCTTCGGAGCACAGCATGTCATCCGTAGCCAGTCAGCCGATTGTTTCCCCTGCGCGCGTCCGCAGTGAAGGTGCGCAACCCCGGTCCCAGATCAACGTTGTCCTGTTTTCAGGCGGGTCCGGAACGCACAGCATCACCGAAGCGTTGATCCGTCACAAACAGATCGCTCTGCACATCCTGATTAACGCGTACGATGATGGCCACTCGACCGGCCGGCTGCGACGCTTTATTCCATCGATGCTCGGGCCGTCGGATGTCCGCAAAAACATCAACCGTCTGATGCCATCGGCTGAGCGAAGCCACCGCAGCCTGAAGTTGCTTTCTGATTACCGACTGCCGGTAGGAATTTCAAGATCCGACGCACTCGCGTTCCTGGACGGAATCATCTCAGGATCCGGAGCAAACCTGCCTTCGAAGATCGCGGCGGCTTACGAAAACCTGACTGTACTTCAGGCACGCCGGGCCGTATCGTTCCTGAAGACTTTCGTCGACTACCTCCACGAACAGGAACTTCGCGGCCGAACTTTCGACTTCACCGATTGTGCCGTCGGCAATCTGTTGTTTGCCGGTTGTTACCTCGAGAGCGGCGAAGATTTCAATCACACAATTGATGTGTTCAGCGAGTTCTATGAAGTAAAGCCAGGAACTCTGCTCAACATCACGATGGGCGAGAACCTGTTTCTCGTCGCCGAAAAAGAAAATGGCTCCGTTCTGTTAAACGAAGCCGACATCGTTGCTGCACAAGACGACTCAAAGATTTCTGACATATTCCTGCTCGACGCCGACGACTATCACCCGTGGGTGAACTCCCAGGAACGGAAAGAGCCGCCCGCCGGCTGGTCGAAATTCTTTCGCGAGAAACACGCAACGCCCCGGATGAATCCGCGCGCAGCCGAGGCGCTGGAGGCTGCGGACGTTATTATCTACGGACCCGGAACGCAGCATTCTTCGCTGTTCCCGTCTTATATGACCGACGGCGTTGCCGAAGCAATAGCGGCGAATAAAAACGCGGACAAAATTTTCGTTGGCAACATCCACCGTGATTTCGATATTCAGACTGACGACGCCAACGACCTTGCGCGCAAGCTGATACAAGCGTTCACACGTCGGGGCGACGTCAACCTGAACTGGCCTGACGTCGTTTCTCAGTTCTTCGTACAGCAAACCCAGGAAAATATCCTCAGCAGAGCGAAATACGTACCCTTTGATGCGAACAACTTCGAGTTCCCGCTTGAAACCGTCCGCGTCCGGGACTGGGAAGCTCAGGAAGGCCGGCACTCCGGCGGCTATGTCGTCGATGAACTGCAAACCATAGTTCAGTCGCGCATCGATATTGAACTCGAGCAGGTTCAGCACATGGCATCGATTATCGTGCCGGTGCTGAACGAAGAACGCACGATCGAAGACGTACTGAAGTCGTTGACAGCTCTCGATTTTGAGCCATACGGCCTTACGAAGGAAGTCCTGGTCGTAGACGGCGGGTCTACCGACCGCACCGTCGAACTTGCGCGGTCCGTAAGAAACGTGAAAGTGTGTCAGCTGCCTTCGCGGCTCGGTCGCGGCGCTGCTCTGCGAATGGGAATCGAACGCGGCCGTGGAAACCTGATCTTGTTCTTCCCGGGTGACGCTGAGTACCACGCGACGGACCTCTATGCGGTGCTCAACGCAATGGTCCGTGGTGGAGCGAAAGCGGTCTTTGGAACGCGGTTGACGAAGTGTGTCGATCTTTCCGGGCGTCTCCGCGAGGTTTACGGCGATAACTGGCGCCTGTACATTACCAGCAAATACGGCGGGATGTTCCTGAGCATTTTGACCTTACTGCTCTATAACCGGTACGTTTCCGATGTACTGACCAGCGTCAAGGCCTTCGATGCGAAACTCCTGAAACAGCTCGCGCTCAAAGGCAACGGGATCGATCTCGATACAGAGCTGATCGCGAAGCTCGCAAAGGAAAGAGAATACATTGTGGAACTACCGGTTGACTTCAAGCCCAGAACTCGGGCGCAGGGGAAGAAAATCACTGCGTTTGACGGGCTGAAGGCAGTTGCCGGTCTGATTCGCAATCGGTTCCTGACCGCCTGATGCCCGTATTATCGATCGTCATTCCCGCCTACAACGAAGGCGCGTTTATTGGGAAGCTCCTCGATAAGATCTCATCGGTTCCTGTCGAAGCCCTCGGGTTTGAGAAAGAACTTATCGTCATCGACGATGGTTCAAAAGACAATACCGGAGAGATTGCCCGAAGTTTTCCGGGAGTAAAGGTTTTCACGCAGGTCCCGAATCAAGGGAAGGGAAAAGCAGTTCAGCGCGGAATTCGAGAGTCAACGGGCGATTTCATCCTTATTCAGGATGCGGATCTCGAGTACGATCCCGATGACTATCTCCCTATGCTTCGTGCGCTTCGGGAAACCGGCGCCGACGTTATCTACGGCAGCCGGACTCTGGGGACCTTCGAAGCTCAGGGCTGGTCTCTAACGCCCGGCAAGCACCAGCTTCAACGCACCGGGCCATGGTTCGCCGGAGTACTCCTGACATTCTGGACAGCAATGGTCTACGGCCGCTGGATTACCGACACCCTGACGGCGTACAAGTTATACCCTGCTGAGGTTGTGCGGCGCATGAATATCCGGACGAGCGGTTTCGAAACCGATCATGAAATCACCGCCAAGCTGGTCCGTCTCGGCCACCGGATAGTTGAAGTCCCGATCCGCTATTATCCGCGCTCGGCCGAAGAAGGAAAGAAGATCAAACCGCGAGACGGTCTGATTGCTGTCTGGACGCTCCTTCGCTTTCGGTTTACAGAGTAGTCACGCTCTTCGGCGACAGGTCGGCACGATACACTTCGAATCGCCCGAATCGGCTCACAGGCCGGAAGATTTCCGGATGTTGCTTCACAACAGGAATCGATGACCGATGGTCCACTTCACTGTCGTCAAACGTGATAATCCAGTTTGCGTGGATCTCATTGAGATAGTGGCGAACCGAAGCGACATTGGCTGAGTCGATACAGGCTGCAGACGGCCGGTCTGTGTACAGCGCGAGCACGCGTGGATTGTTGAATACTATGCTGTCACGCGCCCCGGTGTTCTGTTTGATCCAGCTGACGAGAGTTTGAAAATCGCTCGACTCCGGACCATCCGGCTCCGGTGTTCTTCTTCGCTCTTCGACATTCCAGGTGCTTGCTGCAAATATAAGGATGCCAATACTTGCCCATGCAATGACTCGGCGCTGCGTGGGAAGGTACGTCGTAATCCAGAACCGCAATTCCTCTGCTGCATATACGAGCAAAAAGGCGTACACCGGGACGCAGTACCGCGGCGTTGCGCCATTATGAAACAGCAACAGCGGAATCATGTACAGTCCGACATAAAACTCACTCAGACCCGCGTGCTTCAGGAGACGGCGAAAGTATCCGAGCCCGCTGATCACGAGGAAAGCGACGGCAAGGGAATAGCGGAATGGCACTGTCAGTTGTCCCCACAAGAGTGCCGGAGATTTGAAGTAAAACACGACGTTGTCAACCAACGCCTGAGATTTCCACGCGAGGTGGTTTGCGTACCCACCTCCACCTGCGAGCGTCAGCTGATAAAAGACAAAGAAGACAGCAAACACGATTCCGGCAACGATTGCAAACAACCGAATACGCCGAAAGCGATACAGTTCGTAGACGCCAAAGGCTCCCACCAGCCCGATGCCGGTTATGCGAGTCAGTATTGTGAGCGCCAGCATCATACCGATCAGCGCGCCGTACCGGACGGGATGCGACTCATCGAGACGTCGTGTATATACAAGGTCAGCAAGCAGCAGGGTGGCAGTCGACACCACCATGTACGTGCTCTCGGAAAGGACAGAATCCTTCAGGTCCAGAAGCACGTAGCTGAGCATCAGAACGATGAGGACTGATGCGGCGAGCCATGGTGACAGACCCATACGTCGTTCATAGACATAGAACAGGACAACAAAAACAAACCACAGCGCCTGAACACAGACCTTCATCGCACTGTAGTCCAGTCCGTACATGGCATATACCGGTGCAAGGAGAAGGGGGAAGACAGGTGGGTACGCAGGGGGCGACTGAAGGGGTGAGTCATGGACGGTCACGAAATTGACAGCGTTGTAATTCCGTCCTTCAGCTATATTCCTCGCGTGAGCGATGTAAAGGCTGAAATCTCCGCCCCAGTCGTGACCACCGCGAAAGGTGATGAGCCAGGCTACCGATATGATGAGTATCGTTATCAGCAAAGCCGGAATGTCCCGGCTGGTCCTTTGCAACATTGGAAACTTCAGGATCTCATTGCCTTCCGAGAAAACGATCGGCCGAAAATAGATCTAACGGAAGTATCTACGCAGACGATGAAAGTTCTAGTGGGTGAGAGTCCAGGCAGGATTTTACGTCAATACAGGGGAAATCCGATTGGCAGACGTACAATGTTTGCTGTACTATCAGGTATCTGACGCCTGCAGCAAGCCGGAAGAGATTAGCAAATAGAGTATGTGCGGCATAGCCGGATATATAGCAGACGTTAGTCCCACCAAACTATCGAGCACAGTCGCAGCGATGAATCGATCGCTTGCGCGGCGTGGTCCCGATTCTGAGGGTCTTGAAGTATGGGCCGGTGCTGCTCTGGGCCAGCGCAGGCTTGCCATTCTCGACCTTAGCGACGCCGGTAAGCAGCCGATGCTTTCCGACGATGAGCAGGTCGGAGTCGTTTTCAACGGCTGTATCTATAACTTCCAGGACCTTAGAAAGGATCTCCAGTCGCTCGGCTGTCGCTTCCGGTCGAATTGCGATACCGAAGTGCTCGTCCATGGTTACCAGCAGTGGGGTGTGGACGTTCTGGTCTCGCGTCTCCGCGGGATGTTTGCGATTGGTATCTGGGATAACCGGCGCCGTGCTCTGTTCCTGATCAGGGACCGACTAGGGGTCAAGCCGCTGGTGTACATTATGCGGGGCGAGAGTATCGCGTTCGCATCCACAGTATCGGCCCTGCGCGAAGCAGATCTCTGCGACAGCCTCAATCCCGACGCTGTACTCGAGTATTTTGAGTTCGGCTGGATTGGGGAAGATCAGGCGATTTACACCGGAGTGCGTAAAGTCGCTCCCGCCAGCATCGTTGAGTGGCGAAACGGCCAGATCTCGCACCGGACGTACTGGACGCCGCCGGAGCCCGCATCAGGAAAGCTGTCGCTGGAAGAGGCGGCCGATCAGGCCGAAGAACTTCTGATCGAGGCTGCGAAACTGCGACTGATCTCCGATGTTCCCGCTGGGTCACTTCTCAGCGGCGGTATCGATTCCGCTCTGGTTTGCTGGGCGATGGCCCGTGTCGGTGCAAACCTGAGCTCATTCACAGTCGGAACTCCGGGTGACCCTGCCGATGAGAGCCACGCCGCCGCTGAGACTGCGAAGCTCATTGGGATCCCCCACGACATCATCAGTGTCGACCGGGACGAAAAACCAGATCTTGACGAAATGACCGCGGCTTTCGGTGAGCCATTTGCCTGTTCTTCAGCGCTCGGAATGCTGCGCGTCTGTAAGGCCGTCCGAAATCGCGTGACTGTGCTGTTAACCGGGGACGGTGGCGATGACGTCTTCCTCGGGTACGAGCATCACAGGAAATTCCTGTATTCTCAGCGGCTTAGCCAGTTTTTGCCCAGCGGATTGGGTTCGTTCTGGCAATCGCTGGAACCGGTGACTGCCGATATCGGCCTCTTGCGGCGGCCATGGCGGATGGTCGACTTTGCACTTGGTGGACTCGGCGCCGTCACCAACGCCCACAACGGACTGCCGTGGTTCTATAACAGCGGTTCACTAGGGGATCAGCTGCAAGGCCGCTTCTTATCTCATCGCATGATCGCGCGTACTGCTGGCGGCGGAAGACAGCTGATGCGTGATTTCCTCGATTATGAGCGCCGTACGCGCTTCGTTTCCGAGTACATGACGAAGGTCGATGGGGCGTCGATGTACTGGGCTGTCGAAGCCCGCTCGCCTTTCCTCGACCACAAGCTATGGGAGTTTGCCGCTTCTCTGCCATGGGATGTCCGTCTCCAGGGCGGTGAACTGAAAGCGGTACTGCGGACGATCACTCGCCGTCGAATCGGAGATGTTGTAGCCTCACGCAAAAAGCAAGGTTTTACAATCCCGGTGGAGCGCTGGCTTGCGTCCACGTGGTTGCCGGAAATCGAAGAACTCCAAAACAAGCCTTTGGTGGAAACAGAGGGCTGGCTTAAACCCGGCACGCTGAAGTCAGCCGTCGCTTCGGTTCGAAGCAGCGGAACGGCGCCAGTTCAGCTGTGGTCGGTTCTGGTGTTTGAACGATGGCTCCGGAGACAGCCCGCGGCACGATCTGCGGCCGCAGAGCAGTTTATTACTCAGTAATCAACCTCTGAGATCCTGTCGATACA
Source organism: Bryobacteraceae bacterium (assembly GCA_963794765.1). Classification (GTDB taxonomy): domain Bacteria; phylum Acidobacteriota; class Terriglobia; order Bryobacterales; family Bryobacteraceae; genus JAWXCM01. The sequence continues at coordinate 92,729 of CAWCGC010000038.1, forward strand.
GGAGTATCACTATACCCTCATCCAAACCAGCGAGGATTGCCTGGATCATTGACGATATCGCGCCTCACGCCGGCACGGAACGTCAGCTGATCGAGCTGGGTAAACGGATCAATCGCAATGAATTCGACATTGCACTCGTGACCTTGAAAGACGACCAGCCTCAGGAAGCTTACGCGATATTCCGAACGCTGGATGCCTTTAATGCACCTCACATCTGGACTCCTCGCGGTTTTACCCAGACCATGCGCATGGCCAGATTTTTCCGGGACGGCGGTTTCGACGTGGTCCACTCGTTCATGCTGAAATCCGCGATTGCGTCAGTTGCTGCGGGACGCATTGCGGGTGTACGGCATATCCTCACCAGTCGGCGTGACATCGGGTACTATCACACGCCTCGCTCGTTAAAGCTCATGCGCGTACTCAATCGGCTGACGACACGCGTGACTGCAAATTGTCAGGCGGCCGCGGATGCCGCCGTTAACCTGGAAGGCCTTGATCCGACAAAGATCGACATCCTTTATAACGGAGTTGATCAGCAGAGATTCGATCCGTCGCAGCAGCACAACTATACTCCTCCGGAGCGCTTCCGGGATCTCCCGGACCGGTCACGTGTTGTGGGAATGCTGGCGAACTATCGCCCGGTAAAAGACTATCCGTTGTTTCTCGAGAGTGCGGCCATTGTAGCGGCTGCCGTGCCGGATGCAGCCTTCCTGCTGATCGGTGCCGGACCGCAAAAAGCAGACCTAGAGATACTAGCCGAACGCCTCGGAATCGCAAGTCGGGTTTACTTCACAAATGGTGAAGGGCCAGTACCGTACTGGCTGCAGCGCATTGGAATTGGGTGTCTGACATCGTCAAGTGAAGGATTCTCAAACTCGATTCTTGAATACATGGCTGCCGGGCTGCCGGTCGTTGCTTGCGACGTTGGGGGCGTTGGGGAAGCTGTTATTGAAGGCAAAACTGGATTTCTTGTGCGTGATCGCAAACCTGAATTGATTGCCGACCGCCTTGCAATGCTGCTGCAAAACGAAAAACTCCGCTGCGATTTTGGAAGGTGCGGTCTCGAATCTTGCCGGAATAAATGGACGCTGGACGTTGCAACAACACAACTTGAGCGGTACTACCGAACTATTCTCATGAGTTCTCAGGGGCAATAGCTCCCACAAATATTAGCCGTTACAATCGGGCCATTCACGAACGTGATTTTGAGCCCACACTCCCTAAAATCCGACACAATCCGGCTATTGTGGATCGCCGAATCAGTCGGTCTTGATGCTGGAACCGAACGGCAGATTCGGGAGTTGAGTAAGCGCCTGGACAGCAGCCGCTTTGATCTCCACCTGGTCACATTCGACGGCTCACGATTCCCAACTGCGCCGGCATGCCTGAAGAATTCGGTGGCATTAAGCCTCAACCGCATATGGTCGGTCAACGGTATCGCTGCGGTAAAGAGACTGGCTCATTATGTGAAGGCACACCAGATCGACATAGTCCACGGCTTCATGATGAAGTCGTCACTTGTCGCCAGCGCTATGGCCCTCCTGGCCGATCCCAAAGTTGTCCTCGTAAGTCGCCGTAGTCTGGGGTACGACTACAACTGGCGTGCTGTTTGCATTTCGCGGGTACTAACTCGTTATGCGACTCGTGTTCTGGCCAATTCAGAAGCAGCGAAGAATGCCGTCTCGAGAAACGAGTTGGTCAGCACTGACCGGATTGACGTCCTCTACAACGGCGTGGATTTGCACCGATTCCGACCACAATTCGGGTCAGTAACAGATGTGCCGCTCCCATACGGTAAACCCATCGTCGGAATTGTCGCGAACTATCGGCCTGTAAAGGACCTGCCGCTTTTCCTGCGTGCTGCCGCGATCGTTGCACGCGAATCGTTCGATGCCCATTTTCTGCTCATTGGTGCAGGAACTCAGGAAGAGCAACTCAGGCACCTGGCGGATGAGCTCGGGATTGGAGAACGTACCACGTTCACCGCCGGCCGGGGTAGCGTCGAATCTTACCTGCCTCGGATCACGATCGGTTGTCTGACCTCAAAAAGCGAGGGGTTCTCAAACGCCATTCTCGAGTACATGGCTTCAGAGATTCCCGTAGTTGCCACCGACGTGGGTGGCAACCAGGAAGCCATTGTAGATGGCGAGACCGGGTTCCTCATCGGAAATCGAGACCCCCACGAGTTTGCAGAAGCGATTTTGTCTCTGCTGAACAACCCTGCAATGTGCGTCCGTTTCGGCCGCCGGGCTCGGGCGCGATGCGAACAAATGTTCAATATTGAAGTCGCGGCTCAGCAGCTCGAGGGATACTATCAGTCGCTGCTTAACGGGCACGATTCTTCTGTCGATACCGATAAGCCACTGACCACCGCTGCAATCTCCAAATAGTTCCTGGATTCCCGGCTGGAGAACCTGCCTCTATCGAGCTAACGTCGTCCCAACGAGACGGGACCCTGCCAGCTTAGATGTGCTGCCGTGGTTCCGTTCCGGCCGTAATAGTCCATTGCAATCGTGTGAGCACCTGCCGTGAGTGTTCGCTGTACTGAGGACCCGGCTGGCGGCTGATCCTGCCACGCAGAGATCACAAGCTCACCATCAATGTAGAGGCGCATGCCATCAGACGCGATTGCGGTAAACACGTAAACACCGGCGTCAAACGTAAACTGGCCCTGCCAACGAGCCGAAAATTGGGATGACGCAATTTCCGGTACTGGTGGGCTTCCAAACCAATCGAAGTTCACCTGAGCGTCGGTGCGAACCACCGCGGGCGTGCCGGTCAGGTCGAGACTCTTGTAGTAACAGCCCGTAAAGGCATTTACGGCGGGAGCAGGGCAGTTGGCACTTGTGGACTGCGACGTTGGAATCGTCACCTGCACCGCCTGACTCGATGGTGAGTAGTTGCCCTGAGTGTCGAAGCTCCTGACCACGAACGTATACGTACTACCGGCAGTAACACTTGAATCAGACCAGGTAAACGTGTTCGCCGAAACTATCGCGACGGGTTGCCCGTTCCTGAAGATTTGGTAACCCGCGATGCTGGCGGTTGAACCAGCCTGCCAGTTAACAATGACGGCGCCACCACTAACAGTCGCAGTGACGTTTATTGGGGCTGGCAATCCGGGCGTTGAGCCGCCAGAGCCGGTGACGGTGACCGTCACACTTGCCTGCGCCGATCCCGCTGCGTTCGTCGCAGTGAGTGTATACGTTGTTGTAGTTTTCGGTGAAACAGATGCGGACGCAACATTGGTTACATCCCCCGGGCCTGCGTCAATTGTGATCGATGTCGCACCACTGATGCTCCAGGTCAGGGTGCTGCTGGAGCCGGCTGCAATGGTAGATGGTGATGCTGTGAAGGACGAGATCACCGGAGCGCCGACTGAACCTCGGCGGTCAGACTGCTTTTGCCAGTACAAATGTGCTGATCCGGTTCCGGTACGCTCGTAATACTCCACGGTAACGAGATGAGATCCTGGCACGACTGTCGCAAACGCAGTCGCCATAGCGGGGGTCTGATCACGCCAGTTGTCAAGCACCACAGCTCCGTCCAGATACACCCTCATACCATCGGAGCTTGGTCGAGGCAAACTGATACGTACCCTGATCGAAATCGAAATAGCCCTGCCATCGCACAGAGAAGTTCGCCGGGGGCACCGCAGTACCCGGTGAAGTTCGACCCCAGTCGAAATTGATTTGGTCATCTTTCCGAGTTAGTACTGGTGAGCCGGTAAGGTTCACGTTATCGAAATAGCAGCCCAGGAAAGCGTTCAGAGCGGGTGCTGGACACGAGACGCCGCTCGATACCGGAGCAGGAGTAGTAACCTGCTTCGCTGCACTTGCCGATACCTTACCAGCCGTATCGAAAGCACTCACGACGTAGGTATACGTGGAAGATGGTGCGATGCTCGTATCTGCGTAATTCAGCGTGTTGGCTGACACGGTTGCGAGCAGATTGCTGTCGCGATAAATACGGTAGCCCGCAAGAGTGCCCACACTGCCGACGCTTGCTGTCCACGTGAGGTCTACGCGAGAGGGACTCACCGCGGCAGAACTGATGACAGGCGTCGTGGGAGGCTGATTTCCAACGTTCGCGGGTGCGACTGTCACGGTGGCTGTTGCACTCACGTTTCCTGCCAGGTTGGTGGCAGTAATTCGAAATGTAGTCGTCTGAGCGGGGGCAACATTTAACGATCGCAATTGCGTGACATCTCCAATCGCGTTATCAATGGTGATCGAAGTAGCGCCGGAAACGGCCCATGACAGAGTAGTGATTTGGCCAGCGGTTATCGACGAGGGATTAGCTGAAAACGAGCTGATCACAGGCAACGCAGGAGTCGGGGCGGGTGTGGGCGTCGGAGTTGGAGAAGAGCTCTGGTCAACAACTCCGCCGAAATCTGTCGTCCAGTACCATCCATAGCTCGAGTTAGCACTGTACGCACGCCCGATGCCGATCGCCTTGAAGCCGGGGTTCAGCATGTTCACCCGATGCGCATAGGTGCAGTTGCCTGATCCGTCCGGATCGCATGCATTAGCCCACTGATTCAGGGTGTTCTGTGCATCTGAGTTGCCTGCAGCAATGTTCTCGCCCCAGGCTGTATATGTGTATCCGAAAGAACTGATACGAGCATCGGGACTGCGACCAAGGCTATCGGTATGGCTGAAATAGTTCTTAGTTGCCATGTCGTTGCTCATCCATTGCGACGATTGCTGGAGAGTAGTGGACAACTGAAGCGGCCCAACCCCGTTCTGAGATCTGAATTGATTGATCAGCTGAAGAAACGCAGCCTGCTCAGAGTCAAGGGAGGTTGTTGGCGCGGGAGTTGGCGTCGGAGCAGGGGCTGGTGTCGGAGCAGGTGTCGGCGCAGGCGTGCTGGAGCCAGAGCCGATGCCGGGATCAAACGACCAAAATGGAGTTCCGTTCGCAACGATACACGCAACCCCCGCCACATTAGCGTCAGTCGCAAGCATGGCAGCCAGGTGAAGGCTATCCTGCCATCCGCCGAAAACGATGTAATTTGGGTCTGCGGTGAGATATGCAAGGTTCTCACCAACGATCTGATAACCGAAGCTGGCGGCAGTGGTGTCGTAACCCTCATGAGGGTTAAAGCCCGGAGTCGCAGGAGAATGCGTGGCCATGTACGAACTGAACTGCACTGCTCTGGTCTCGGCCACCTTTGTTGCCGTAGAGTTCGTAACAAGTGCACTGCGCGAGTTACTCGTCCGGACCTGGTTGATGTTGTTCAACAACGTGACCACTAAGTTGTCATCGCACCATGTCACTCCCGCCGGAAGTGTTGTGATCTGATGCGGAATCGTTTGTGCGGCCGCAGGCACAAACACCGCGAGCATACATATGGCCAGAGTTGACCGGTTCAATTTCATCTTCTTACTCGTCAGGCTAAAGCGCACACGTCCGGCATGGTTAGTGTGTAAACGTGAACAATGTCGGAAGGACGATCTTATCAGCCGAGAGTTACTAAGAGCAATCCCGGTAACAGTACTCTGGTACTAACTACTTTGGGGGGGGGACACAAGAAAGAGACGATGCCATCCGCGGCTCCGAAACACCTTTGGAGGACTCCTATGCACCTGTTTGGAGTCGGAATTCCAGAGCCGCAGTCCTTATTATATATAGCTGGTGTCTGCGGCTCTTTTCAAAACGCTCCTGAGCGTCATCTATGCTACACAGGTCTTGACGTCAACCTGAGCGGTCACTCATGGTGACACATCGCCCTGGTCGAGTCGCAGGACTGTGCGCAAGATGGCGGTTCTGGTGGAAACGCCCATTTTGATCATCACCGTACGAAGAAAAGACTTGACGGTGCTGGGAGCTATGTCCATTTGCTCGGCAATCTCTTTGCTGGAGAGCCCAAGGACAACACCTTCGACCGTACGTTGTTCTCGCTCGGTGAGATGATACTTAATCGCGACGGCCTCAATAAAATCCGAGATGCCGACGTCTTTTTGTAAATACAGGGCCGTGGTTGGAGTACTTGCCTTGTTGTCTCGTACTCCGCTCAGGTCAAAGGTTCGGAACAGATAGTAATCATTGCCGACACGAACTCTCCCGCTGGGTGATCCTGCTCGCTCCAGAGCTTCTGAGACGTCAGGAGGCAATCCAGCGACGACGGCCTGATTTCTGAGATCATTTGCGCGGCGCATAATGGTGCTTGCGCCTTCGTCCGCGGCGACGACGAGAGAGTCCTCGTCGAGCACCAGGATTCCCTGATCCGGGCGAACTCCGTTCTTTCCGTTACTGCTTCCGTTGCGCCCGTTTCCGTCGCCAGACGCAGATGCTGGCTGAAGGTGCAACCATGATTTCGGTGAACTCTTCATATACGTTTTCCTTGCGGAGATCGCGGCCGCACGCGAACGTGCAGCCGCGATGCCCTGCGCGTTTTACGGAATCGCTCGCGCGATAAACGTTTGCCAGTTAGCGGCTTCCGTCCTGGGTGCGTTGCCGATGTATTCGGCTCCTATCCAGACGGACCCATCGGCTGCAACAGCCGCCGCGTTGTAATCTCCCCAGCGAGCCAGTCCAGGGAACGAACCGCCAGGATAACCAGTGAAACCGTCTTCTGGATTCAGCCCCGGGGCAGGGACCCGAAGCGTTGACGGCATATTCACAGGATCGATCGGGACGAACGCCGCACTTGGATAGAAGTTCGGTCCGGTAAGAGTGACGGCGATAGCTCCGTTACGCCGTGGATTGACCCCAATCACCGGGAAAAGGAGATGGTGATCGGTGACGGCCAGATAGCTCTGCCTGCTAACCGACGCGGTCAGGGTGCCGTTACGGTAGGCCGGAAAGAACTCGATGAAAGCACCGCCCGCCAGTGTTTTGCCGTTGATATCTGTCACCTTCGTCGAGAAAGTGAGAAATAGTTCCCCTGCGGAGTACATGAGCGATAAGGCTCGTGTATCACCAGGATCAATGAACGGCAGAGCACCAGGCGGGGTAAGACTTTGGCCGTTTGGTCTGCTACCTTCCGGTTGCGTTGCGAAGTCTGGCCACACATACGTTAGGGTGGGCACACTGATTCGCATCAGCTGAGGTGCCGGACTGCCAGTCGACAGTGAACTGGTGTTCGTCATCGCCCAGATTGAGACTGAATTGCCGCTTGAGAAAGACCCGACGGTACTGGCGAAGTATTCGATACCACCACTGGCGATGAAGTAAGACGCTCCAGGCGGCGTGGTTGCAGGCTGGACTGCAAACTCATAGCCGGACAGGAACGGCAGCGGGAATTTATAGGCGGTTGGAGTAGCTGCTCCGGAGGCAAGTGATGACTTGGAGATGGCGTAAATCACTGCTCCAACGAACGACTGAACCTGCGTGTCGTATTCGTCAACGCTGATATAAAAGCCGTACTGATCCGCACCAATCTGCGGATAGTCGGCAAGGCACGGACAGAGTGGATTGCTGACGTCGGTCGTATCTGCGACATAAACGTTGTAACTGGCTGTGGGGTCGCCTGTCTGGCTGACAGCAAGATACATATGCGACAGGTTCAGATCGTTGCCGAACGTATCTCTGTCGTGAACACGCTGGAGAATAAAGAATCTGTTGATTCCAGCGTCATAGAACACCCGCATGTCGGTCGGAAACGGTCCAAATGTCAGCGGTGAGCGAATGATGGCAGGTGCGAGTCCAAAGACTTCATTGGTTGCGTAAACCTTCGGAAGCGCCGGCTTACCTGTCAGGTCATACACCATAACGGCATTGTTAACGCCTTCGAGAATGTACCCATTACCGACAGCAATGCTGGTATTGGGAGGTTCCACGCTAAGCTGGTTGCCGTTACTTGCCAGCCTCTGATCTGCATGACTCAATCCATCGAACCCGATTGAGGCAGGTGATTTCACAACGTTCAGAGTCTGCGTGGGAACCCCGGCAGATTGGGCCAGTGCCGCGCGAGCAGCGAACACACCTGTCCGCGCAGAAGAAACTCCGCCGAGATGCCCGGTAGCTCCGACAGGCCGTGAACCCTGGACAGGTGGATGAAGCCTCGGCTCGATTTTGGGAAGCATCTCGGGTCCGTTCAGAGTCGGTTGGATCTGAACTTCCGGGCTGAACGCCGCTTCCGTCTGAGCAGCGCGGAGCAGGGCTTTTGCAGCTCCGAGCTGGCGGAGATTGACACTCCTGTACAACGAGAATTCACCCGTTGCAGGCTTTCCAAAGTAAAACATCGGGTTCTGGCCGGGTGCGGTGACAGTAATTGTCAGCGCGGCTGCACACAAGAAGAGAGCGCGCATCAGGTCATTGCTCCTTTTGTGACAGAGCCGACTAGCTTCGCCGGCGCCTCAGTGCCAGGACCGCTAAACCGGCAACCATTGCAGCTGCCGTACCGGGCTCCGGTACCGTCGCGGCATCGACTGAAGCCTCAGGTGCGCTGAACTCAGAGATAATCAGCGTGCCCCGGCCGTTTTGATTGTCTTCCGTCCACACACGAAAGCCGAATGTCTGACCCGAATTGACGAAGAATTGGGCTGTGGCCGGCGGTACTCCTGCAGTATCTATGATTGGCGTGTACACGGAATCAATCAAATATCCCGCCGAGTCATATCCGGGGTCGTCGAGCGACCCGTACTCGTAGGTAAAGCTGACTATCCCTGAAGCCGGTGCCGTTATTGTGTAATCGGTCGTACCTTCCAAACCCGATCCTGAGTTTCCGCCGTTAAGGATCACCAGGGAACCGTCGGCAGCGGGAAGCGCATAGCCATCCGTGAACACCGAGTTGTTGGTAAGTGTGAAGTTCTCCGGTGCATACGAATTAACAAACGCCGCCTGCACAGGCGCTGAGAAAGAGAGAACTGCTGCCAGGAGTAACGGAGCTGCCGTTACCTTCCAGACTCGAGCGGCGAAAGGCCGTGAACTATTTCTGAATTGTCTTATCATTCTGTCCCTCCGATACAGTCGATAGTTTTTGTTCTGGCTCGCGAACACCCAGGACTCGCCGTATAATTCGTCGCGTTTCTACAAGCGTTTCATCCAGCTCGCCGAGATCGTTGATCAGTGCTGCAAGATTACTGGTAAGCGTTGCAGCCTGTAATCCAGCTGACTGAGTCTTCTCGATTGCCGCATCTCTCACAAACTCAGCAACGCTTCGAGAGCCACTGGTCGTCGACGCACTCACAAGCTGCGCATGTTCGTCAGTCGACACTCGAAAAGTCACCAGATGAGATCTGCGTTTTAGCACGCGTTCCGCCCTTACACGTTTAAAGTCACGTCGGGTGTCCCCCTTGCACTTCACTCCGGCCGTCACCGTTACCTTTTCCAGTTTTTTCCGTCCGTGTGATTTTCCATCAACTGCGCCAACGTCACAGGAAGTAAGTGCCTGAAAGGCATAAAGTACAAGAGGAGTAATACGGATCGTAGTCTAAAAAACTTACTTATCACTGTCAAAGGGATTTTTCCAAGTACACTCGTATGTACTTCACAATGCTGCACAAATAAATCCCTTGGCTATACGCCACAGAGACGCCTCTGAAGGCTCATGAGTACACACAGTGCTGCTGAACTACTTGACGCGATGTAATACACACGTAGTAGATCGAGAGAGCCGCCTATACTACGCAATGTTGTGTGGCGCGTCCCGTATTCTATAGCTTCTGTACTGGTACTTATGGTGCAGTAATACAACCTCGGTACCACGCCTCGCTATCTATTCCAAGCGATTAACGCCTTAGGCCTACTTAGTTCGAGGGTTGTCGCCCTCTGATGCAGGTGGTAACTTGCTCAGCGGAGGACATTCTCTATGCACCTGACCAAGTCAGTTTTCGCGGCTGCTCTTTTTTCGACAGTCGTTTTCGCTCAAGCTCACGACTCCACGTTTCAGGTTCGATATGCATCGAACCTGACTTCTGGTGACTCCGTGATTAACATCACCAACACCGGTGCCAACGGTGCCAGTCTGTTTGGCCCGGGTTTTGGTGGTCAAGCTGGAAACATTTGTGTGAACGTATATGCGTTCTCGCCGGATGAACAGCTGATTTCCTGCTGCTCCTGTCTAATCACTCCTAACGGCCTGGTTTCTCTCTCAACTCAGAACGACCTCATCAGCAACACGCTTACGGGAACTCGGCCGAACTCGGTGGTGGTAAAGTTGGTCGCCACTGCTACGGGCGGCACTGCGGCAGCACCGAGCTACACCGGCAGTTCCTGCACCAACTCGGCGGCAAGCGCTGGTGGAACGTTCCCGCTCGCGCCGGCTGGTATGGCGGCGTGGGGGACGACTCTGCACTCGGCGAATGCTCCGACAGGAACCGGAACGACCGTAAGTGGTCCGTTCTCGGTGACTGAGACTGCATTCACGCCTGCGACACTGAGCGCCGGTGAGTTGGCCAGCATCACCAATCGCTGCACCAACATCATTGGCAACGGCAGCACCTTCGGTATCTGCCGCTCCTGCCGTTTCGGCGGTCTCGGTGCTGGCAGCAGCAGCCGCTAGTTAGCTGATTCGTAAATTGTTTTAACTATTTATCCGGGCGACCTGATGGGTGGTCGCCCGTTTCTTAAGCAAAAACCTGAGGTGTGTCTTTAGACCCACCCTGAATTTGAGGAGGGTAAGTAATCGTGTATCGCAATCACATGTTCGCAATCACCGGCGCCTGGCTGGCACTCGGGGCGATGACGGTCGTCCGGGCGGAAGCACTGCCGGAAAGCAATAGCGCAAGTTCTAACGTAGCCATCACAATCAATGGCACTCGTCTCACCGTGGACGATCTGGAGCGAAAAACTCCCGCAGCTCTGTTCCAGGCTAAAAATGCTTATTTCGAAGCACAGCGGAAGGCGATGGAAGAGTATGTAGACACGTACCTGCTTGAGCAGCAGGCTCGAAAAGAGGGTCTGTCGGTTGCTGACCTGCTCAATAAGCATGTCAACAGCAAGGTTCCGGGTAATCCTCCTGAAGAAGCTCTGCGGGTTTACTACGAGGGCGTTGATACAAACGAATCATACGAGGCTGTTCGCGGAAAGATTATCGATTCTATTCGTGAGCGTCGCATCGCGAAAATCAAAAAAGAATATCTGCAGTCTTTAAAGAGTCAGGCAAAGATAGCCGTCAGTGTTGCTCCGCCTCGCATTCCGATAGCCGTGGAGAACGCTGCGCTTCGCGGTGTACCGAATGCGCCTGTCCTGCTGGTCGAATACGCAGACTATGAGTGTCCGTATTGTCAGCAGGTTCAGCCTGCGCTGAAGCAGCTCGAGTCCGAATACAAAGGCAAAATTGCGTTCGTTTACAAAGACGTTCCTCTTCCAATGCACCCGAACGCCCAGAAGGCCGCCGAAGCCTCGCGTTGCGCTGAGGCACAGGGCAAGTATTGGGAGTATCATGACCTGCTCCTCTCGACAAAACAGCTGGCTGTCTCCGCGCTGAAGGATTCAGCTCGCCAGCTTGGGCTTAATACTGCGACTTTCGAGAAATGTCTCGATTCGGGCGAGAAAGCTTCGCTTATTAAAACCCAGCTTGACGAAGCTCAGTCGCTTGGTATCCAGGGAACACCATCGTTCTTCCTGAACGGCCGGTCCTTCAACGGAACGCCGGGCTATGACCAGTTAAGGTCAACAATTGAGGAAGAATTGGCCAGAATCACTGCTGCTCCCAAACAGCAGGCCGCAAACCGATAGTCAGGCGGGAGAAGGAGGTCAACTCTCATGCTCTTTCGAATAGCTATCGTTTCTATTCTGCTGACCGCTTCGCAGTTGTTTGGTGCGATTAGCATCACTTTCTCTGTCGCACCCGCCGGTGGGGGTTCACCGGACAATGTATATCGGTACACCTATCTGCTTAGCGGTCCTATACCGCAAAACCAGGAGGTCGATATACAGTTCGATCCCGACCTGTTTCGCCGGCTAATGAACGCTACCGCGTCCAGTGGCTTTGATGTCCTTTTACTGCAGCCCAATAACCCGCCGGGCGTCCCTGGTGACTTGAGCGCCCTGGCTCTTAACAACATCAGCGGCCCAAGCACACTGGGCGTCGATGTTGTCTACCTCGGTACCGGACTCCCGGGTGTTCAGCCGTTTTTCATCAACACGTTGGGCGCCGGAGGTGAGCTGACGCTGGTGGAGTCGGGATCCACAGTCTCTGCGTCTGCTGTTCCAGAACCGGGTACGTTCCTGTTTACCGGAGGAACGTTCGTCATTTGTTCCGGCACGATAATACTTCGGCGACGATCTCGCCGAAGTATGTAGCCGCAATTCCTTTCATCGTTGGGATTCAGTTCTTAAGGAAGTCATATGCGATACGTGTGTTCTCTTATTGCGGCGATCATTGCCATGGCATCACTGATGCCGGTGAAGACCAGTGCGCAGGCAGGTCCTGGCGCGCTCTCGATTTCGAATTATCAGTTCATTAGCGAGCAGCGCTCGACGCGAACGGAGTGGTTCGTGACCTACCGAGTGGAGATCCAGAATACCGGACCTGCTCTGGCGGGGGTAACTGCTTCTGTTATGAGCAGCAATCCCGGCATTCAGGTTATACCCGGACAAGGCGTACTTCACTTCGGACCGGTACCTGCAAACGGGCGCACCACAAGTATCGATACATTGACTCTGCTGGTTGACCGCAGTGCTATGGTCGACCTCTCAACGCTTGTTTGGTCCTTTGTTAGTCCGGTTGCAAACGCCGGTGCCAATCAGACGGCTGCGGTGGGCAGCACCGTAACGTTGAACGGCACCGGTTCGAGTAATCCAACCGGTGTAGGTTCACTTTCTTATCTCTGGGCGTTCGTGTCGAAACCGGCTTCTTCCAGTGCCGTTATCAACAACCCGACGAACGCTATGCCGACCTTCGTCGTCGATGCAGCCGGTGATTACGTGATCGCATTGACGGTAAGAAATGGAGCCGGACAAGACACAGCAACAACGAAAGTGAGTACCGGGAATTCTGCTCCGGTTGCCAAGGCCGGCGCTGATCAGACTGTCTCCCTCGGTGCGACGGTCACCCTCAATGGAAGCGGGTCCAGCGATGTTGACGGTGATCCGCTCTCCTATTTCTGGACCTTAGTCAGCCAGCCTGCAGGGAGTTCTGCGTTCATAGCGAATTTCAGATCGGTCACAGCGACGTTTATCGCAGACAAACCGGGAACGTACGTTGCGCAACTCGTCGTCAACGACGGCAAGCTGGACAGCACTGCATCGACAGTAAAGATCACGACCAGCAACACTCCACCCGTTGCGAATCCAGGACAGACGCAAGTTGCCAATATCGGTTCGCTCGTGCAACTGAACGGCTCCGGATCGACAGACGTGGACGCGGACACTCTTACCTACAAATGGTCGCTGATCACCGTTCCCACAAACAGCACGGCAAAGCTGAGCAATGCCAATATTGTTAATCCGACCTTTACTGCCGATCTGCCCGGAACCTACGTCGCACAGCTGATTGTCAACGACGGGAAGGTCGACAGTGCACCTGCGACAGTTACGATTTCGACGGCTTCGCCACAACCTCCGACTGCGAATGCCGGCGCAAACCAGACTGTCAAAACCGGAGCCACCGTCGCGCTAAATGGCAGTGGCTCCGATCCTCAGTCGCTGCCGTTAACCTACTCGTGGTCGCTTACAACACGCCCGAATGGAAGTACGGCGGCGTTGTCCAGCACGACGTCAAAGAATTCGACGTTCGTTGCCGACAAACCAGGCACGTACGTCGCCCAACTTATCGTGAACAACGGCTATCAGAACAGTCAGCCCTCAACGGTCACGATTACGACGTCAAACACTCCTCCGGTTGCGAATGCCGGTTCCGATCAAAGTATTGTTCTGGGCTCGAACGTACAACTTGATGGCAGTGCTTCGTCTGACGCCGATGGCGATCCGCTCACATACTCATGGAGCTTCGTCAGCCGACCTGATGACAGCAGGGTGAATTTGTCCGCTGCCAACAGCAAGACCCCGACGTTTACTCCGGACGTTGCTGGAACCTATGTTGTTCAGCTGATCGTAACCGATGCCCTCGCGAATAGCACACCGGCCACGGTGATGATTTCCGTGGGCGCCAGAAAAGTCAGTCTAAGTCCGAATCCGCTGAATTTGTCGACGTCAGCTGGCACACTTGTGCTGACTCTCGGAGTGCCAACCGGCGATGATCCGCTTACCGTAAACCTGACCGGCTTCGATCCTGCCGTCGTCTCGATGCCGGCACAGGTGACCGTTCCGGCGCATTCGAGTGGAGTAAACATCTCCGTGACGCCTGTCGGAACCGGAACGACGAACGTTTTGGCTTCTGCGTCAGGGTATCAGCCGGGCAGCACGTCAATCGTTGTAACTGCATCAGGAATTGCAATTAGTCTCGATGCAACTGGCGTCGGAACCGGCCGAAGCATAAACGGAACACTGACGCTGAGCACGCCGGCCGGACCCGGCGGCGTGGTCGTGACTCTTTCGGCAACTCCGACTGGGTTGGTAACCATCAATCCTGTTTCCATCACTGTCCCGCAGGGCGGCACTACGGCGAGCTTCAGCATCACTGGCGTTGCGGAAGGTAATGCGACGATCAAGGCCTCTGCTTCGGGATATCAGGATGGCACCGCATCAGTGCTCGTCGCCAGTCTTGGCGCTATCGCACTCGGACAAAACGTCAGTGCAGGCGCGGGTAAGACTGCAACACTGACCGTAACTTTGTCCTCTGCTGCCCCGAGCGGTGGTGCGACGGTCACGCTTACCTCGAGTGACACGAACATCGTCCAGGTTCCGGCGAGTGTCTTCATTCCCGCCGGCGCAAAAGTGCCAGCAACTCAACCGGTGGTTACCGGTGTCGCACCGGGCCAGGCAACAATCAGCGCTTCAGCCACTGGATTCACAGGCGATAGTCAGGTCGTCAAGGTTGATGGGCTGGGTATTGTACTGCCGTCGAATGTATCGGTCGCGGCCGGGAGCTCAGCGGCATTTAATGTCACTCTGTCCGCTAATGCACCTCAGGGTGGAGTGACCGTAAGCCTTCAAAGCAGCGATACGTCAACCCTTACGATTTCTCCGGCTACGATTACCTTCGCGGCCGGATCGACGCAGCCCTCAACGGTTCCGCAGATCACCGGGATCAAGGGCGGTACTGTCACTATTTCGGCTTCCGCAAACGGCCTGAGTACCGCAAATACTCAGGTACAGGTTACTGGAGGATCGTCTGATCTGATCGTTCCAGCGTCTTTGACGGTGGCGCCCGGCGACACCATCGCGTACTCCGTCTCGCTTGCACACGCAGCGGCGGCTCCAGTAACTATCACCCTCACGATAAGTGATTCAACCAAGGCAACGCTGTCGCAATCGAGCATTACGATCGATGCAGGACAGACACAGCCTTCCCGAGGCGGAGTTACGGTCACGGGTGTTGCCAATGGCACCGCGACGGTTACCGCAAAAGCGACCGGCTATACTCCGGCTTCTACTCAGCTGACCGTTGGTAACACCATCAGTCTTTCGCCAGGAGACCTTACCATCTCAGCACCGGGCGCGGATGCGAACCTGGTCATCACACTTTCGACTCCGCCTTCTCAGCTCACTCAGTTTGTACTGACGTCGAGCAATCCAGGAATTGCGACTACACCGGCGTTCATTCCAATGCCCGCAGGAAGCACCGTAGCGAGCTTTAAGGTCAACGGGGTGGCCCAGGGGACGGCGAAGATAACGGCCAGTGCTCCGGGTTACGTAGACGGGTCTTCGAACGTAACCGTTCAGGCGCCCGGAACGGTCACTGTAGCGGCAGGCAAGACAAACCTGCAGATCGGCGAAAGCACCACGCTGACAATAACTTTGTCAAAGCCAGCGCCGACCGGTGGAGCTTCGGTGACGATCACGCCGAGCATCGCCAAGGTGCTCCAGATCACACCGACCACACTGGTTATTCCGCAGGGAACAACGACGGGAACCGCGACCATAGCCGGCGCAACCGTCGGATCACCCTCAGTCAATGTAACTGTCCAGGGTTATTCGAGCCCTGCTCCAGTCGTTATCCATGTAAGCACCGTCATTGAATGGGTTACTCCGAATGTAGCGATCACTGATATTGGTGTGCCGACGTACGTTGAACTGAGACTCTATTCCACAGTTCCAGGCGGACCTCAATTCTCTGTTCTGGATGGAATTACGGTCAATCTCGTCTCCAGCCGTCCTGATGTGGCGACAGTTCCACCTACGGCAACGTTCTACTGGGATGGAAGCACGATTCCTGCAATTCGAATCCCAGTTACGGCAGTCGCACCGGGAACAACGACCATTACCGCGAGTGGCACTAACATCGCTCCGGTGAACATGACGGTCAACGTGGCAGGTCCACTCGCTATCACAACGGCCTCGTTGCCGAATGGCACCGCCGGGTCACCGTATACATCTACGGTTCAGGCAGCGGGCGGGAAAGATCCTAAGACGTGGTCTGCAACTGGCCTCCCCGCCAACTTATCCATTAACCCCTCAACTGGTGTGATCTCGGGTACGCCGGCAACGGCGGGCGACAGCGTGGTCACGATTACGGTCACTGACTCGAGTACTCCGGTTTTAAAGGGCACGGCTACGTTCAACCTGAAAATTACTGCAGCCCAGCCCGCCTCCATCACTGTCGTTGACGGCTCTTCGCAGAGCACGGCAATTAACACTGCGTTTGCCAATCCTCTGCGTGTGGTGGTCAAAGACAGTTCCGCCAAGCCTGTTGCAGGCGTCCAGGTAACATTCTCAGCGCCTGGCTCCGGGGCCAGCGGGACGTTTGCCGGTGGCCAGAGTGTCGCGACAACTGATGCAAGTGGAATTGCTACTTCTCCGGTGTTTACCGCAAACTCAACGGCTGGCGCATACAGCGTCACAGCAAGCACCGGCAGTTTATCCACTAGCTTCAGTCTGACGAACCTGACGGGAACTCCCGCCATCTCGGTCGTCAGTGGGTCGGGTCAGAGTGCCCAAATCAACACTGCGTTTGCACTTCCGCTGAAAGTTCAGGTCAAAGATCAGGGGAATAACCCGATTAGCAATTCCACAGTCACCTTCACCGTACCCGGAAGCGGCGCCAGTGGGACATTTGCCGGGGGAGTGAACACGGCCAAGACGGACGCCTCGGGCTTCGCCACGTCTGCAATCCTGACTGCGAATGGCACAGCCGGGCAGTACAACGTCGTCGCTACCGTCGGCGCCGTGAGTGCCACTTTCAGTCTCACGAACTCCCCGGGCTCCGCGGGTTCGATAACGGCTGTCGCCGGATCACCGCAGAGTGCACAGGTGAACACTCCATTCGCCAGCCCATTGAAGGTGCTGGTTAAAGATGCAGGGGGTAATCCGCTTAGCGGCGTAACCATAACCTTTGGAGCTCCTGTTTCTGGTGCGAGTGGAACGTTCGCAGGAGGCCAGAACAGCGCCGTTACGGATACTTCGGGTATTGCAACTTCCGCTGTCTTCACGGCCAATTCAACGGCCGGTTCATACAACGTGGTCGCAGCTTCGGGCTCGCTCACGACAAGCTTTGCGCTGACTAACACCCCGGGTGCTCCCGCATCGATTGCGGTAGCCAGCGGCTCTCCGCAGAGTGCTGCCACAAACAGCGCATTTGCAGCGCCGCTGCAGGTCATCGTCAAAGATGCAGGCGGTAATCCCGTTAGCGGTGTCGTCGTGACATTTACAGCTCCGGGGTCCGGTGCAAGCGGTTCGTTTGCAGGCGGTCACAACACTGCGACAACAGACGCTTCGGGTATTGCCACCTCGGCTGCGTTTACGGCAAACGGTAGTTCGGGTAGCTACAACGTTGTTGCCAGCGCCGGCGCGCTTTCTGCACAGTTCGCGCTCACGAATGTCACAGGCCCGGCTGCATCGGTGACAATTAGCTCCGGATCAGGGCAGACAGCGACGGTGGGTACTGCATTTACTCAGCCGGTCGTTGTCGTTGTCAAAGACAGCAGCGGCAATCCGGTCAGCGGAGCAACAGTAACGTTCACTGGTCCCGCAAGTGGCGCTGGCGTGACGTTTCCGAACGGCAACACTGCCGTGACGAATGCCTCGGGCATCGCCACCTCACCGCAGCTAAACGCGAACAATACTGCTGGTGCGTATTCGATCACCGCGACGTCTGGCCAGGCATCCGCTACCGCGACCCTGACAAACGTCGCCGGAACACCGGCCACCCTGACGCCGACTGCAGGTACACCTCAGGGTGCGACAATCCTGAGTCCATTCGGCAGCCCGCTTCAGGTAAAGCTGACTGATACCTTTGGGAACCCAATCAATGGGGCTACGGTAACGTTCAACGTTCCCGGCGCCGGTCCTTCTGCAGTATTTGCAGGCGGAGTCAACACCGCCAAGACAGACGCGTCGGGTGTTGCGACTTCTGCAATCCTTACGGCGAACCAAACAGCCGGCAATTATATTGCTGCGGCAACAATTGCCACTCCTGGTGTCAGCGCAAGCTTCAATCTGACAAATCAGCCAGGACCGGCGGCGATCAATGACGGCAACAGGCGGGTCGGGTCAGAGCACGAACATCAACACTCCTTTTGGAAGCCCATTCCAGGTAGTCGTTACTGACGCGGGAGGGAACCTGCTGCGAGGGGTGCAGGTGGTGTTCATTGCACCCAGCTCGGGTCCGAGCGGCACATTTAACGGCAGTCCGTCTGTGCTTACAGACAGTCTCGGCAGTGCGACTTCGCCAGGATTTACCGCGAACGGGACGGTCGGTTCCTATAACGTCACAGCAAACGTGCAGGGATTGCCTGCGGTAAATTTCGCTCTGACGAATTCGAATACCAGCACCGGCGGTGCTGGTACGCTTGCCGTGACCAACGCAACGATCGGTAAGGATCTGCAGGCGCCCGTAACCATCTCTCTCAATCCACCTCCGGGGCAGGGCGGGGTAGTGGTAACGATCACATCGCTCGATAGCTCAAAGGCTCTGGTTGGCAACTCAGGCGTTCAGGGCTCATCAACGATTTCGGCGAC
This sequence comes from Bryobacteraceae bacterium, assembly GCA_963794765.1. Classification (GTDB taxonomy): domain Bacteria; phylum Acidobacteriota; class Terriglobia; order Bryobacterales; family Bryobacteraceae; genus JAWXCM01. Next base: position 111,641 of record CAWCGC010000038.1, read on the forward strand.
GGTCGCCCAGGGCACGAGTACGATCTCTACGACCGTGCAGGCACTGGTGGGAACCGGAAGTACAACCATTCAGGTCTCTGCTCCCGGCTACGCTACGGCGACGTCAACGATTACATTTGCTCCTTCTGGCCTCGTCATCGCCGGGCCGAGTGGGATTGGCGGTACGTTTAATGCCTTCCAGGGCACGACAACACCGCTTACTGTCTTTACCGGATATCTCGATGGTTCGGGAATGTTTGCAGCAAGCCAGCAGGTTCGAGGCGGCTTCGTAGTGAACGCGCCCGTTAATAATGCAGTTTCCAGCGTCGGTAGTCTGTCTGCTGCAGGAGTCGTCATCAGCGGTGGTTCAGAGTCCGGCAATGTGAATTTCATTGCGAGTCCGACCAATACCGGCACAACGGATATCACAGTCAGCCTGCCAGGCTTTACCACGCCGACAACAGGCTCCAAGGTGACCGCGATCGTGCAGGGAAGCAATATGGTTCCATTCAGTGCCACGATTGGACAGTTCCTCGAGAAGAATGTCTCGGTGTCACTGAGTGCACCCGCGCCCTTCGCAGTTCCGGTTACGATAACCAGCAACGACCCGTCGAAGCTGAAGTTTGCACTCAATGCAACCGACGCCGGTCAGACTTCCATCACGGTCACGATACCGCCGAACCAGGCGCGTACCCCTGAGTTCTACGCGCAGGTATTCAGTAATACCGGAACAGTGGGGTACACCGCTACGGCCAGCTCTTACGGCACGGTCTCCGGTGTCGTAACGATGGCGCCTTCCGGATTGGCGATTCAGTCGCCGGCCGGCTTCGGCGTTCCAAACTTTAGCGCTCCGCTTGGAATAGGATCCGCAACGCTCACTATCTTTGCCGGCCGACTGGCAACCGATGGGAGTTTCGCCGAGAACCAGCAGGTTGCAGGCGGGCTCGCGGTGCAAGTAGCAGTCGTTAGCGGAAACACTGCTGCAGGCACAATCTCGGCCTCGCCAATCAATATTCCTGGCGGATTCGATTCAGCATCGACGTCGTTCCAGCCGCAAGCTCAGGGATCGACAACGATCACCGCGAGTTCACCGAACTTCGCATCTGCACAGGTGAATGCGACGGTAACGTCACAGAAACTTCCGACACCGGCACCGGTGACTGTGGGTCAGTTCCTGCAAGACCAAACTGCGATCCTGCTGCCGTCTCCTGCGGGTGCAGGTGGCGTAAATGTGACGGTAACGAGCAATTCACCTTTCGTGAAACTCACGACTAATCCAAACGCTGCAGGCGCGAGTTCAATCGTAATCACCATACCGGCTAACCAGCAGTCTGCAACACTCTACGTGCAGTCTCTGGCAAACAGCGGGTCCGCAACTTACACCGTATCAACGGCCAGCTTCGGTACTGCGGTAGGAACGGTGCAGTTCGCACCGTCCGCTGTCGTCCTCTTCCCGCAGAGCGTCTCTGGTCCGCTGTCCTCTGGTTCGATTAATTCTGTCAGTGTGTTCACAGCGTTGCTCGACGATTCGAACACGCCGGTCACTCAGCAGTCGCTCGCAGGAGGTTCGGCCCTCAATGTGGCTGTCTCCAGCACGAATACAGCTGTTGCGACTGTTCCGACGACAGTAACTATCACCCCAGGATCCAGCACGACGACGTTGCCCATAACGTTGAAAGGAACTGGAACAGCTACCGTTTCGGTTTCGCAACCCAGCGGCTGGACAACTCCGAACTCCTTGACGACGACGTCCGTCAACGTCTTCTGACAGGAACCGGATACCCTCCGATTGAAGACGGAGAAGAGCAAATTACTTCTCCGTCCTTTTTGAAACGGGGTCTACTTCAGTAGACCCCTGCGGACGATGGAGTGAATAATGCAGAACCACGGCTTAAGAATTCTTTCTTTCTCGCTATTCATAAACTTAATTATGTTCGGAGCGCCGCGGTTGAGCGTTCCGGAAGGTCTGACAATCGGCAGAAACCTGGAAACGTTCGCAAGTGTCCGGTTATCTGAGCACGCTCCAGCGGCCGGCCTCTCAGTCACAATCACAAGTAACGATCCGAAGAAATTATTGTTCTCGGACGGCGCCCGACAAGCCCGGCCAGCGGTCAATTACTCTGACGGTTAAAGCTCAGTATGTCGAGACTCCCGACTTCTTTCTTCAGGCGGGCTCAGAACTGGGAACGACTACTTACTCCGTAACTGCGGATGGATATGAGCAAGCGTCGGGGAAAGCGATTATCGGTCCATCAGGCATCATGCTCCATGGGCCATATAAAGCCCCAACTTTTAAAACCACGACTGGTGCTCCTGCTCGCATAACGGTCTACTCAGCCCTTCTTGACAAGGACGGAAAGGTGATCACGCCGCAGCCAGTCGCCGGCGGGCGCTCAGTTGAGATTGAGGTGCGTTCTTCCGATGAAAAAGTGGCGAAGTTGTCACCCCCGCGGATTCTCATTCAGAGCGGAATGATGTCGGCAGAAACCCAGTTCCAGCCTGCACTGCCTGGGACCACAACGCTAAGTCTGGCGGTGCCCCAGAGCTTCGGACTGACTGCCGCAGCCGCCACTGTAGCCGCGACTGTAGATTATCCCGGAATTGGATTGACCGGGGATCTCACAATCGGAAAGGATCTTCAGACCCAGGGAATTGTGTTGCTTGGTGAACCGCCACCGGCGGGTGGCCTCGACGTTGAGCTCAAAAGCTCTGATCCGAAGAAGTTGTTGCTCTCGACCAACTTCGACAAAGTTGGGTCGGGTTCGCTGACGGTTCACGTTCCTGAGGGACAACTCCGTGCCTCGTACTTCATTCAGAGTTTGTCGGATTCCGGAACTGTAAACTACACAGCAACGGCAAAGGGCTTCAAAGAACGTGTCGTTCCCATTTATCTGGCTCCGTCAGGGATCATGGTCGTGTACTGGCTTTATGGTCCTCCGGATGAAGCCGAAGTGCTTCGGGCCAACTCGGGAATTCGGGACCCACGGCCATTCACCGCTTCCCTTTCGGCCAAGAAACCGGCATATGTAAGCCTCTGGCCGGTATATCTTGATCCCGAAACGAAGCGTGGTGCGGACCGGACAGCCCAGCGTCTTCGCGCCGGAGTTTCAGCGGTGGTCGAATTGCAGAACAGCAATCCCGACGTGGCACAGGTTACGAGTAAAGTGGAGCTTAAAGCTGGGTCGGAGTTTGCACTCGCTGAGTTTAAACCCCTCGCTGCAGGGCAGACCGTAATTTCGGTGAACACGCCGGCGGGCTTCAGTGCACCGTCGAATGGCTCTACGGTAACGGCAATCGTGAAGGACTGATTTTAGATGGTTGCACGCTGCCCGAGCAGCGTGCAACCTCTTTATCTTTTGACTGAATTAGAGGGACCGGCGCTCGCTTGCGCGCCGATATAAAGTCCGAGTAGCCATGAAAAAACGAACAAATGCGACCCGGAGTTACATCTGACTCAACGAAACAGCAGAACGTCAAAGATCTCGTCGACTGATGCAACTGTTAGTCTTCGATGGACACGACGATGTTGGCTGTATGTTCACCTTGTGGCAACTGCATACAACCTGATTCGATTGGCAAAACTCTTCAGTACCCGCCTTTATCCAGTCATGGATGGCATCGCGACTACAGCTCGCGGCCATATCCTGCTGCAACGGCTTGAACCGATGTCGCGGAAATTCGCAACTCCTCGAGCGCCCTGGTCATATTACTTCACCGGCTCCGCGGCTCTCAAGGTTTGGCCACTTGGCCTTCCTGTCCACGTGTTATCCTCCAGAGTTGTGACATGAAAAAGGCACTGATCACTGGTATCACCGGGCAGGATGGCTCATATCTATCAGAACTACTGCTTGCCAAAGGTTATGAGGTTCACGGGATTTTTCGCCGCTGCTCTACTTTCAACACGGACCGAATCGACCATCTTTATGTAGATGCGCATGATCCAGCCGCACGGCTCTTCCTGCATGCCGGTGATGTCGCCGACGGCACCGGAATCCGACACATCGTCGAGAAGGTCTGTCCCGATGAAGTTTACAATCTGGCAGCTCAGTCGCATGTGCGGATTTCTTTTGATCAACCCGAATACACTGCCGACGTAACCGGAACAGGCGCGCTTCGGTTGCTTGAGGCAGTTCGTGATTACACGGAAAGAACAGGACGCCAGGTCCGGTTGTACCAGGCAGGGTCCAGTGAGATGTTTGGTGCAGCCCGACCTCCTCAGAATGAGAACACCGCGTTCTATCCTCGCAGCCCTTATGCAGTGAGCAAAGTGGCCGCACACTGGTACATGGTTAACTACCGCGAGGGTTACGACATGTTCATCTGCAACGGTATCCTCTTCAATCATGAGTCACCACGACGCGGAGAGACTTTCGTTACACGAAAAATCACTCGGGCACTAGGGCGCATCAAAGAGGGTTTGCAGTCTAAGCTTTATCTCGGCAATCTGGACGCCCGGCGCGACTGGGGGTTTGCAGGTGATTACGTCCGCGCAATGTGGATGATGTTGCAGCAGGATCACCCGGATGATTATGTGATTGCAACTGGTGAATCACACTCTATTCGGGACTTTCTGGAGATCGCAAGTCGGCGGCTAAATCTCGATTGGGAGAAGCATGTCGAGATTGACCCCCGATACTTCCGCCCTACGGAAGTTGATCACCTACGCGGGGACGGCTCGAAGGCTGAAACCGTAATGGGATGGAAACCCGAAACTTCGTTCACAGATCTGGTCGAGATGATGGTCGATCATGATCATGCGCTTGCGAGAAGGGAACAACTGCTAAAGCAGTCGGGCTACGCCCAGGTTGGTGCTTCGGTAACTCGTTCCTGAGTATGCCGGACAAGACAGCGCTCATCACCGGTATCACGGGACAAGACGGTTCTTACTTACTTGAGCTGTTACAGACAAAAGGCTACGACGTTCACGGGCTCGCACGTTCCAAAACAGTGCGGCCGCTCAATGATAACGGTTCACTCCGGCTTCATATTGCTGATCTGACTGACAGCGAAGCAGTTACTCGAGTTGTTCAGTCGGTAAAACCAGATGAATGTTATCACTTGGCAGCCCAGACATTTGTTCCAGGTCAGGAACTCGAGAGTGTACGGGTGAATGTAGACGGTACGCTGATATTGCTGCAGGCAATAGCAACTCACTCACCGAATTGTCGTGTTTTTTATGCAGGCTCGAGTGAGATGTTCGGCGATGTTCGCGTCTGTCCCCAGGATGAAACCACCCCATTCCGCCCCAGAAATGTCTATGGTGCCAGCAAGGTTGCCGGCTTTCACTTAATATCGGTATACCGCACAAAATATAGATTGTTTGCAAGCTGCGGAATTCTCTACAACCATGAGTCGCCAAGACGGGCTCGTCAGTTCCTTTCACGCAAGATCACCCTCGCAGTGGCACGGATTCGTTCAGGTGATCCGCACGAGCTCCAGCTGGGTAATCTCGATTCTGTGCGGGACTGGGGACACGCACGTGATTATGTCCGCGCCATGTGGCTGTCCTTGCAGCAGAGCCATCCTGACGATTACGTCATTGCGAGCGGACATGGGCGATCTGTAAAGGAGTTCCTGGAAAAGGCATTCCGAGCAGAACAGTTGGACTGGAAATCCTACGTCCGGGAATCCCCGGAATATTATCGACCCGCTGAAGATGTGCCCCTGATAGGGTGTAGTGAAAAAGCACGACAGAAGCATGGGATGGTTTCCCGAAACGAGTTTCGATGACCTCGTGTCAGAAATGGTTGCACACGACCTGACATCTTACACATCCGGTAAAAGCTGAGTCTACTCGCTGGTAATACGTGCCTTCCAGCATCAGCACGCAGCTTGCATGGCGTTACTCTTCTGTGTGGACGATACCTCAGCCAGAAAGTCAGTCGCTTCTTTGATTCGATCGGCCGCAAATGTGACTGCCTCACGCACACTGGCCATCGACGCGAAAAGACATCAGCGGACTCTTTCAGAGCACAACCAGACGATGGGCATTGTAACTCTGGGCAAAGCACATTTAATGAGAGTGGCGTTCGCTTAGTGCTACAACGTATACATTGAAAATAACAAGTACGCTGTTGGCAGTTGCCGTCATGCGCCTGGAACCCGGCCTTAGGATAACGGAAAGACAAGTGCAATAAACCCGAGGGGATATATGCAGGATCCCACGTTGAATGTCGCGGATCCTGCTGTGCTCCGGACAACGATGCTGGATCGTGCTCGGATGTTTGTATCGCAGATGAACGCACTTCCGGTACGTCCTCAGGGCATTATTGTGTGGGATCTGGAAGGCCAGGAGTTTATTCACCCCACAACCTATATAGGGGACCCGCGTGCACTGGGAGCCGGGTACGCTCCGGAAATGAATGCCATCGCGGATGAACTGTTTGGAGCATTCCGTACAGCTGGCTATCGCGTAGGCGTGACCCTTCGGCCGCAGTATATGAATTGGGGGAAGACTCTACCCGGAACCTGCAAAAGCGACCCCTACAACGGTTGGCGCGACTACTTTATCCGCGTAGATGCTCCGTATAAGCAGGCGTTTTACGGCTGCTATGACGGATGGGCTCTTGTGCCGGACGGCAACGGCTCTCAGACCGAGTTCAGGAATGGACAGGAGCAACAAATTCTGGATCTCCTGCGCAGCAAGGCTGCCTATGCGCGTGATCGATGGGGTGTCACCATCTTTTATGTGGACAGCGCTGTGTACACCGGCGGTGGCCCGATCGATCCTGCTATCTTTCGCACACTCCAAAAAGAATTTCCGGACTCCTTGTTCATACCCGAACAGGAATCCCTCGGAACGATGGCCGCAGCCATCCCCTTCACCGATATGAAGAGCCCGGGAGACGCAAAGATCTCTCCATTGACGTGGAGGTGGGCATACCCCAATGCCGCAATGGCTGTTAAGTGGAACGACTGTTCGGATTCCTGCTGGGATGGGAATACCTGGAACTTTCGGACCAGTCAGAAGATCGGCGATATTGCATTAATGAGCCTCTATCCGCAGATCTCGCAAATACACCTTAACAACATGATGAACACCATACTGGATGTTCGAAACGAGATGAGCACTGTGCTTGTCACTGATTCCTCTACAGGACGAACACTTTCGTTTACAGGGACACCGGCGCAGATCCTTCAGTATCCCGTCAAAATGCGAGTTTACTTTGGTGTTTCCGCAGCGCAGGTGAGCAACAGCGCTTTGCATTGTGAGGCGGGGCAGTGGCTTGGTGAAAACTCATGCACACTGGATCTCTCAGGAATGTCAGTCGCCCAGATTCGATATTACGACTTCGCTGGTCAACTCGTTAGGAGCGACACCGCAAAACCACTGAATTGACGGGCCAACCGCACTATGTGTGATCGGGGCTGTGCTGACACGGAATGAAGGCTTTCAGGATCTCACGCGATCTTTCGGTTTGTGCTGGGCTGGCTGCGGAGTTGACGAGCCCACACCTCATAGAGCCACAGTGCATAAAAAACACCGGAACCGTCCCACGCTCCATCTCTATACTCCGCCCAGCTCTGCCGCAGCAAGCCGGGATCCAGAAGCGATCCACAAGCGGACTGACGCGCAAGCACCTCATCCTCGATTCGTTCTCTTAGGGGTCCCGTAAACCACTGACGGAGAGGAACCGGAAATCCGCGTTTCGGCAGATCAGCCGATCCTTTCAAACGTCGGTCCATTGCACGTCTGAGAGCCGTTTTACCAACACCGTTAGCCCCAAGCTTCAGCGAAGAATCAATCGAAGAAGCACAATCCGCAACCTGGATATCAAGAAACGGTGTTCGCAATTCGATCGATGCGGCCATGCTCATCTTGTCGGCTTTTTGCAGAAGAGACTCTGCCAGCTGCCAGCGTGCGTCAAACGCAAGCATCTCACTCAGGCCATCTCTCTGAGTTCTAAAGTGCGTTTCACCAATCTCGGCTGTACGTCTATAGTGTCTGCTCAGTTGCGCTTTCGTGAATCCCCTCGGATTGCGAACATCACCCGGCAATCCCTCCACCCGCAAAGACGCTATTTCTGCTGCCGGAGATTGACGCACGCGCCTCGCCAGCCTTGCCAGTGCTGATGCACCGTTCGCAAACACGTCTGGCATAACAAACCTGAGCCATCCTAAGGACCGTGTCCGGGCCATTGTCATTTGCATTCCGGCATATCGGCCCGCATAGCCGGCAAAAAGCTCGTCGGAGCCTTCCCCCGACAGCAACACTTTGACCCAGCCCCTCGCCAGTGTGCAGATCGTGAAAACCGCAAGGCCAGCAGGGTCGCCAACTGGTTCATCCAGGTGCCATGCGACGCGGTCAAGCGAAGAGGCATAATCTTCGGGGCCGATGTCGATCGCATGGTGAACAGTGCCCAGCAGGCGCGACGACTCGAGTGCCTCCGGCAACTCCGAGTCCGTGTTCCCGAATCCTACTGAAAATGTCTGTAGTGGTTCTCCCGCGTACTCACGCGCGTAAGTCGCAATTGTTCGGCTGTCGAGACCTCCGCTAAGAAGCACACCGACCGGAACATCGGCACGCATATGCAGTCGAATCGACTCATCTAGTGCTGCATCGACGGCCTCGGCCGCTTCATCGATGTCGTGTATGGTCGCAGGCTTCGACAAGTCATACCGCCAATACTCCGATACGGACATCTTTGATGGGTTATCGAGCGGCACGACCATTTGGTGGCCGGCAGGCAACTTCCACACATTCCGGAAATGCGTTCGTGGAGCAGGCAGTGCCATCCAGGATATGTAATCAAGGAATGCCTCGGCATCTTGCTCGCGCGGACACGTTGGCATCGCCAGCAGGCATTTCAGCTCCGATGCGAATCCGAAGACGCCACGTCGCTGAAAATAGTACAGAGGTTTCTGCCCGAAATGATCGCGAGCGAGGAACAGAGTTCGCTTGCGCCTGTCGAATATGGCAAAGGCGAACATGCCTCGCAATCGGTGAAGCATGCTCTCGCCATACTCTTCCCACGCATGAACCAGAACCTCTGTATCGGATTGCGTGCGGAACTGATGGTTCGAAAGCTCCTGCTTCAACTCCAGATAGTTGTAGATCTCGCCATTGAATACAACCGCGACAGTGCCGTCCTCGTTCCATACAGGCTGACGGCCGCCTTCCAGATCGATGATGCTCAGCCGCCGCATACCCATGCTCAGCGGACCTTCATGCATCGAACCTTCGCCGTCCGGACCGCGATGACGGATCAGGTCCAGCATTCGGCCGAGCTGCGGTCCGGCAGTCTCCCCTGCAGCTGGGTCAATAAATCCTGCTATACCGCACATTAGGTTCCTCTCAGTACGTGGTCGTATACTTCCCTGGTCTTTTGTGCCGACCAAATCCCAGGCACATGCGCGTCTCCAGGGCTCTGCCGAACAGTAATCCGGCCCTACGGCGAGCGCTTTAGGCAACAATGTTTTAGTTGCCAAATGTCATCGAAACGAAACACACGTGAATCCGGTTCGCCCAGATCCACAGTCGAAAGCCTCGATGGGATCAGCAGGGGTACTCCAAATGATCGTGCGACGGAAGCAGCACCTGAAGTAAGTAGTGCGCGATAGTTGAAAATGACGCAATCGGCTGGCAGCAAGCCAGAGGGCCAGCTCACGTATCGGGTACATGCCGAAAGACGGTCCGTATAGACGGATTCCCACCGATTCGCTTCAGTAGCCTCGTCCCATATGCGTCACCATCGTTGTATCCCACAATGCAGAGTTCTGCCGCCGGCCGTGTCTGTGTTCCAGAAGTCAACTATCTCGTCAATGCCTTTATACGGCTCCACTCGTCCAAACATCAGACATATCGGTCTGTCCGGAAGCGACAGCGACCTGGCGTGCTCTGCGAGCGGTCTGGCAGCACGCCGCCATGAGCAGACGACAGATCTCCGTGAGGGATCATAAAAACACGCCGCTGGATCTACGCCATGGGTTTCACATACTACTCGGGCCGCTTCTTGGCTGTGTGCGATAACCGCAGAAGCCAGCCGGTGGACAGAAGTGATGGCTCTGCCCAGCGCGCCGCGCCAATCCACATTGTGCGGAAACAGGTTGTGAGCCGTGATTACAACCGGCGCTGTCCTCGCTGCGAGCCGGACATCAAGTCGATAACCGCCTGACTCGAACAGCGTCCAGTAGACTGCCGCCGAAAGCCATACGCTTCCGGCCAGTGCAGATGCAATACATCTGGCTGCAGTTGACTCACAATACGCGCGAGCGGGAGGGCGCGTCGGTACTGACGATGTGAACTCGACATTCGGTACTCAACTCCCCCAGCGAATTCTGGCCAGAAGCTTCTGATACGCGACTCCATTGCGCCAGTCTGGCGCGAATAATACGCGTATAGGTTGAAGCCTCTTTACTTCCGCCTGCGCTGATTCCTTGCGGTCGCAACCGCGGCCGACTCGGGAGCTGTCAGCAACAGCGGATCGCAGGTCGATAGTCCGTTCAGACATTGGTCGTAATTTCTCTTCCGCTGTGCCTGTGACACGGCCGCAGCTTCACCCGGCGTCAAAGTAAGCGGATCGCAAGTCGATTGTCCATTGAGACATCGTTCTACGTTTCTGCGCTTGCCCGCAGCCGTCACATTTTCCAGGTCATGTCCGGCAAGCTGGAGTGGGTCGCAGTTGCTGCTTCCGTTCAAGCACTGTTCCAGATTGTGCCGCCGGATCTCCGCCTGCACGCGGCTCACTTCAGAAGCGTTCAGGCGTGTCGGATCACATTTGGACGTAGCCGCCAGACACGCCTCGAGATTGCGCCGGCTGTTCTGCCCGGCGATCATCTTTCGTTCCGCGTCGGTCAGGTTCATCGGATCGCACGCTGCCATGCCGGAGAGGCACTTGTCAACGTTGCGCTGACGCCAGGCGTTCCGGACTGACTTTAACCTCTTCTGTCGTCAGCGCGGCAGGATCGCATGTGTTGCTGCCGTTGATACACCGGTCATAATTTCTTTTCCTGACACTCGTAGAAACCCGAGCCATCTGGTCAGCATTCAGGGAAGACAGGTCGCAGCTGGGTAATCCCTGAATACACGCCGTCAGACGGTCGCCTGGATTCTGACCGTAACCGGCGATGGCAGGAAGGAGCAGAAGGAAAAAGAGCTTCACTGGGCGATACTCGGTACAAGTTCGTCGTACGGCTGCCGAATTTGCCGCCGTCTCACGAAAACTGCTGGATTTCCTGCGTAGATCTCCCAGGCGGGGACGTACCCCGTGATAACGCTGCCCGCAGCCGCAATCGCTGCCCGCCCAAGCCGTGCTCCCGGACACAGTACGCTTCGGGCACCGACCCACGATCCGTCATCGAGGTCAATCGGCTTGACAATAAGTCCGAATGCCGGGTTCGACCAGTCATGATTGCCAGTGCAGAGGTAAGCTCCCTGAGAAATACAGACATTGCTGCCGAGCGTAACGGGCGCCAAATTGTCAATCCAGCAGTCCTCGCCGAGCCAGCAGTTGTCGCCTGCCTGAAACATCCACGGATACTTAATGCGAACGCCCGGTTTAATCACCAGCCCGCGGCCAAGTGATGCTCCAAACAGCCGCAGTATCCACACTCGAACACATGACACCGGCAGCAGCGAGCACCGTAGCACCGGCGCGCCGACCAGAAACCACAGCATCTGGACCCACATCGGCCGTCCTGCCTGATACCAGGAGTTGTCGAATGACCCCAGATCGACTTCAGTCATGCAACGCTCTCCTGTTCAACAGCCGCTTCAATCGGCAGACCTGCACATGCGAGCGCCATCCTCAGTCCCCGCACCGGATCGGAAGCCGCCCGCCAGCGTGCCAGCATCTTGCGGCTGCCGGCCCTCATACGACCGATATTGGCTTCATCCGTGATGTCCAGAAGACACTCGGCCAGATGCTTGCCGTCTCCTTTCCGAAAAATGCGTCCGTTAACGCCATCCTGAACCACATCAGCGGCAGCGCCCACAACCGAACTCGCTACTACGGCAAGACCTGCAGCAACGGCTTCGGTAACAACCACACCCCACGGCTCGTAATCACTCGGGATCGCAAGAACCTCAGTGGACTGATAAAGAGCTGCCAGATCCGCGGGATCGTCGATAAAACCCGTCCACGATACGCGATTTCGTAAAGTGTCTGGGATACGGTTCTCAATCTTTCCCGCAGCGGTCCCGATCCGGCAATTAGCAGTCGCCACTCAGGTCGCCGCGAAGCGATCTCTGCGAACGCATCCGCCAGCAGATCGACGCGTTTCACCTCCGCAAGGCGCCCGCTGTACATGACATAGCGAGCATCCGCCTGAAGGCCATACCGCTCACGTACCGCCTGCAAGCGAGCGGGATCTGCTGCAACAAACCGGCTGTAGTCCGGCTCATACGGAAACGCGAACAGCCGCTCAGGCGGCGCGCCATAGCGGAGAAAATATTCGCGGCCTAGTCTCCCGCAGTGCAGAACACCTGCACACGCCTCGATCACGCGGGAAACAACTGCAGACTTAACGAGATGGCGAATGCCCTCGATCCGTGTCGCACAGGATGTTACTGTCTCCAAACAAAAAGCAGGGGACGCCGCGTCGGTTGCACCAGCGCAGAATCCGCAGCCGGCCAGGGTCGTTATACCCGAGCAGGACAACCGCACCGATCTGCTGCCGTTCCATCCACCGGATAACAGCCCCACCCTTCACCCATTCGTGCGGAGCGCGATGCAGGCTCGACTGTGAAGCACTCGCGTCACCTCTGCCGAACAGAACCGGATTGATCTCCGCGGCTTCACGCTGGCTCCATGGGGAGCTGGCCACATCGTGTGTAAAAACGCTGAACAGCTCGATATCCGGACACTCATGAACGATGCGCCTGTGCAGATGCAGCCGGTAAGGCGTCTGCTCATTACTGACGATCGCAAGTCGAATCTTCACGCCGCTACCGATGGAAACAGCCGCAGCCACGTTTCGGACCAGTCACGCGCTACACGATCCGACGCAAAGCGGGCAAGCAGATGCTGCCGATCGAGACGTGCGGTCTCATCTCGCGCTGTTTGATCCTGCATACGATGGCGGAGGAAATCACTCCACGCCTGTTGATCGACGCGGTAGCACAGCCGACTCCCGGCGGAACGCCTCAGAAAGATACACCCGATCGGAGATCGCCACGGCACATCCCTGCTCCACCGCCTCGAGTACAGCGATACCGAAGTTCTCCTGGCTCGAAGGCAGCAGAAACCAGTCTGCCCGCTGCAGCAGGTAGGCGCGGTCATTTCCCGATACAAATCCTGCAAGCTCGACGGTGTCACTTACACGCAGCGTCCTGATGAGCTGCTGAACCTCTTCAATGTGCTCCGCTTCACCGGTCCCGGCAATGATCAGCTTCCATGGATAGCTAAGCCCGGCAGCTGCCCAGGCCCGCAGCAGGAGTGGTACGTTCTTCTTCGGGTGAATGCGGCCGAGAAACAAAGCAACACGTTGCTGAGCCGGTTGTCTCAGTTCTGCCCGGGTCGGCTCAACACGCGCCGGCACTTGCGGCGAGAACCCGAATGGCGCAACGATTGAGCTCGCTGGCCGGAGCCGAACCATTTTCTCCGCCAGTTCGCGTTCTTTGAAAGTCGTGAACATCATCTGGCAGGCGCCCTGGCAGACACCGCGCTCGCGCAACAACCAGTAGAGAATCTTCTTGGCTGCTTTCAGCGGTCCCTGTCCATAAACAGCCCACGGCTCCAGCATTCCGTGCGGGAAGCAGGCATAAGGCTTACGAGCCTCACGGCACTCGCGAGCCGTAGCCCAGTTCGGGTATAGCCACAGGCCATGCACAACCACACCATCAAACCGCTCCAGATTCCGGCGGAGCCATGGACGAAGGTCAGCACTGTACCGGTAAGCTCCGCTGACCGGCAGGCTATGAATGCGATCCTTGCGAAAAGGGTTATCAGGAACGTTTAGTTCGCCGAGGCCGACAACCTCACTGCGAACGCCAAGCGTCTCACCTGCTGCACACAAATCGAGAACGGCTCGAAGTGGCCCGCCATAGCGCTGATCGAGCGAGGCCAGAACATGCAGCACGCGGCACGATTTCGCTGCCTCACGGGACGGCGCACTCTCAATGGTGAGTTGTGGATTCAATGCGTCAGGCCTTCATTGCTTTACAGGCACGCTTGCCGGAAAGCGCCTCTTCGAAGATCGAGGTCATCACACGAGCGTTATGGTCCCATGTCAGACGCGTCTCGAACAGCGTCTTACCTGCACGCGCCCATACGCGCGCGCAGTGATGCATCGGACACAAGGAGGTCCAATGCTCCTGCAATCGCGTTCGCATCATGCGGCGGGATAGTGATGCCATGTACTCCGTTCTGCACAACATCGGTGATGCCACCGTCGTTGCAGCACAACAGGGGCTTTCCGGCGGACATCGCTTCCGAGTAAACAGTCGCGAAAGGTTCGTCCCATCCTGTAAGTGCGAAAATGTCGCACCAGACCATTTCCTGAAGCACTTGGCCGTGCGGCAGAAATCCGAGTCAGCTCGACTCGGCCGTTCAGACCATGGTGCCGGATACGGTCCTCAATGGCCCCGCGCTCCTCGCCATCACCAGCAATGCGGAGAACCGCATTGGGATACTGCGCCTGCAACACGCGCGAAAGCGTCCACAAGCAGCGGGAAAACCTTTACGCGGGTAGAACGCTCCGCAGCTGAAGACCACGACGCTTTCCTGCCAGCGAGCCGTGGCCGCGGTGCTCCTTAGCAACTCCTCTGGGATCGGATCGGTTCCGTTCTGCACGGTTCGCGTCCGGGCCTCGGGGAAGAGTCGCCGTATCTCGCGCTCCATGCGCGACGCCACAGCTACCGTTGTATAAGCGTTGCCGTGTGACGCGGGCAAACATGCGCCGCCGCGCCGGCAACTCGTCGCAGGAAGAAATCTCCCCGAAATCGTGGTCTGTGACTACGTAAGGAATGCCGTGGGCTTGATACAGCCGCTCGGCAAGAAATCCGTTAACACCCGTATGGTGCGCGTAGATAACGTCAGGCCGAAATCTTCGGATGGCACGCTCCAGCACAGGACGGGCGGAAAGCCAGCCGGCGTTCAGAAATGCTTCCGGATACTGCTCGGTCCACCGACGAAACGGTCCGACTGGGTATACCAGCCAGCGAGGATAGGATACGTGCAGACCATCCCAGCTGTACTCTCTCGGACAGGTTGCATATGCGGCGGAACCTCGCGTTCTGGCCACAGCACGCGGAACCCAGGCAGTAAATGATATGACCTGTACATCAGCACCGTTTCGCTGCAGCGCTTGAGCCTGCGAAAGTGCCCATGAGCCCATAATCGGGTTCATGGGCTTCGGGAAGTACGTCGCCAGCATCAAAACGCGCATCTGGTAATCACACAGTCGCGGGGACGTTCACCAGCGTCGGCCGCGGTTCGTAGAAGGCCGCTTTACGCCACACGTAGCTGGAAAACGTCGCCAGGATAAGAAAACGGAAAATGACAGCTTCGCCGCTTTGGGTCACGAAGTAGATGGACAACAACGCAAGAATCATGTAAAGCGTGGTCCACCACTCCAATTGATGCAACGCCCGATGCCACACATATCCATAGGCCCATCCGATCAGGCCCATGACAGGAATGGAAAACCAGGAGAACTCCACCCACAGATCGGCAACGGCTGCTGCAGCCGCTCCGGGAACTTCCTGCCAGCCCATGACTGTCGTAAGACCCGGCCCGGCGACACCGGCATTCTGTTCCAGCTCAGGAACTCCGAAGTCCTTGTATTTTGTCGGCCAGATCTGACGAGGAATTGGTCGAACAGTCACCTGCGCAAGATATCGTTTGCCCCAGAAAAAGTATCCGGTCTGGTGCGAAGTGATCATGCAGCCCGCACCGAAGATGTACTCATTAGCAGCGTCCGGCTTGAAGAAATCATCTACCTTGCTGACATCGAGTTGCTTTACATCAGCGTTCAGGTGAATGTTGGCGCGATTCGTAACCAAAAACAGAACCAGAACACCCAGTGCGGCACCACCGCCGAGCACGAGGCTGAGTGGCGGCCGTGTACCGCGGGCAAGATACCAACCCATCACGAGGGTCAGAACGATAACCATCGTTGGACCGCGTCGTGCACCGAGCAAGCCCTGAATGACCCAGGGGGCCGCAAGTGCGGCCACCCACAACTGCCAGACTCGACTCTTTGGAGCAAAACCATGCGGCGAAAGCAGCAGCAGCAGAGCAGCGATGAGCAGATAAATGCCTTCGCGGACAAAACCGAATTCGCTCCAGCCCATGCCGTACTCATGTCCGAAGGCAGCACTGAATCCACCCGCACCCTTGATGGTTATGGCCCAGCACAGCAGGCCTGCTCCGCCGATCCAGTACGCACCTTTGTGCAGCACCTCGCGGCTATACCGAATCTTCGGGTCAATAGCCGGGAATCGCCAGTTGAGCTGCTCCCGACAAAGCAGCCAATAGGAACGCCCCTAAAGACAACAGAATCACAGATTGAACAAAAACCGCCTGTTCTTCCGTAAGAAACAGAAGCAGGTCTTTCGACTCATAGAATCGAAGCGGCATGTACACGTATAGGAACGCGAACATGGGCGCGATAAGTATCAGCGGATGAAACGGATCGCGATAGCGCAGCCAGGCGAGCGCCATCGCTGCCTGCGCACATTG
>CAWCGC010000039.1:0-111775 GCA_963794765.1 Bryobacteraceae bacterium
ATCGCCGACAATGCGGCAACTCTCGTTCCGGCAGCATACATTCCAGGGAACGGAGACAATGGGCATAATCAAATCGAGATCTCAGCCATACCGTCACAGGTGCAGCCTGACCGCCCAAAGTAACTAGTGGGGCTGGTCATCAAGAGCTAGCAGATAGCGTGCCAATGGATTCATCCGTTTCTGCACCGGTGAGCAAAGGCGATTGCGAAAATCGTATCCAGACTTGGCCATACGTCGAACGAAGTAGCCCTGAATTGACCGACGCACAGATGGAGTGACGTTCGCGGTATGCCCGTGCCAGATTGCGCCATTGAAGATGATCATTGTACCTGGATCACCGCAGCACAGAACTTCGCCTGAGCATTTTGCGCGCGTGTCAGCCAGTCGGTCACGCGGCAAATCGGTCCATTGGTGTGACCTTGGGATGAAACGCGTGGCCCCGTTGTCTTCCCTGAACGGGTCGATCATAAGGATGAAGCCGACCAGCGGTGCGTCCTCAGAATCTCGAGTCAGGTCTGCGTGCAGTTCCTGCGGAGTCGCCCCCGAACGCAGAGTTCTCCCCAGAAGCGAACTGAGTTTGAATGGTTGCCCTATCATCTGACTGCAAGCTTCCAGGAGAGGTGGATGGACGTAGATACAGTCGAATTCAGATCGGTGGCTAAGCAGATCTGACCTCCGGGTCGTAGCGCTGGCGATCCTGAAATCTGGCCCGGAGGCGGTCGCCATAAGTTCGTCGTATGACGCGGCTAGCTTGTGAAGGCAATCACCCGTGGCCGGCCCAGGGATGGTCACAAAGCCATCCTCGGAAATTCGCTGAACTGATTGAGCTGACAGCGTACCGCCGGAGCAAATCTGTTGGAAGTACTGATCCACCGCTCGACAGAATATCAAGCCGAGAGTGAAGGGGAGCCTCGCCCTGTGTGGTCAGTTTACGACGATCGGACACAACGCGCACAAGGGACGGCTCCGTGTCGAAGTGATCAACGCACATCCGCGAGAGCACCAACAACGGCAAACACGATCAGACCGAAGGCTGCACTGGCAACCGAGCACTGTCGCAGTACGAAGCCGGATGACGGGGTTCTGCAGAGCACGTTTTCCGAGCCGCCGGCAATGCAGAATACGCCAGAGAGGCGGCCAGGGGCAGAACGCCCCAGCGGCACCCGATTGTTCCTGAAAATAGGCTTCACCCGGAGCGCCCGGAACCAGGGAAGACATCGGAAACCCATACTCAGCGGCAGTAGTTCCGCAAGAGATGCAACCGCTGCCGCAGAACCGAAGACGATTCTATGTCTCATCAATGATCTTCATAGCCAGCAACTCCTTTTCACCTGTACTCGCGGCCGATATGGACTTGCACACAGTACCCGCCGGTCCTTTCATTTACGGGCTGAACCTTTTTGCAGATAATATCTTTGAAGACACAAATGCGGTGCGTCACTGCTCTTTTCCTGCTCGGTTCCTTTCTGGCTGGAGCGCAGGAGCGCCCCACGAAGGTCCCGGCCGAGCAACTGGACAAGCTGAATGGGATAGCTGATCAGTTGAAGGCGGCTCTGCAGCACAGTGATCTCGATGGCCCAGCCCGGCTTGCGAGCGATCTGTTGATGGGCATCCAGCAGCAACGAATCGCGGTCGAACTGTCGCCCCAGCAGAAGTTCGTGACGCTGGAGGAGAGTCTTCCTTCCAGTGGTATACAACGTTTCTACGGGTTGCCCCGGATTGCCAAGGTGGCGTTCGACGCGGGTGAGTATACAAAGGCGGAAACCTATGCTCGCGAGCTTCTCGCGTCTGTCGCAGAGATCGGTAAGGACTGGAACTCAGGAAATGCCGTTCATGACGGCAACCTTGTGATCGGCCGTGTGGCGATGGCGCGGGATAAGAATGTTGTTTTGGCGAAGGCGAGTTTACTTGCGGCCGGGCGGACGCCTGGGTCGCCACAACTGAACAGCTTCGGGCCAAACATGGGTCTTGCCAAAGACTTGATTGCGGCTGGTGAGAGGGAAGTGGTTCTCGAATATTTCAATCTGTGCCGGAGTTTCTGGAAACTTCACCGCGGGCGGCTGGATGACTGGAGTGCGCTCGTAAAGGAAGGACGAATGCCTGACTTTGGGGCGAATCTGCTGTATTGACCGCGTCAACGCGCATGCCAGCTCCCGCATCGATCATCCCCACAGGCGCACCCGGGCCCTCCACCGTCGTCAGCGCGAACCCGATTGGTTCGTCGAGCCCAGGCTCCGCTCCTTCACTGGACGCCGTGGCCAAATCCGCACGTTGCCGGAAATCGAGAAATTAGATTTTCTTCGCGCGCAACGACTTACAGCCGCCCCACCCAACACCGCCCCCAAAAAGCTTGGACCCGCATGTCAAAATCACGCCCGTGAGCGTAGCCTGCCCGAATGAGGCAAGCGCAAAGGACAGAGGAGGGCAAGAGCCATGGCAACAGACAAGCAAATCGAAGCCAATCGACGCAATGCAATCAAGAGCACCGGACCCAGAACCGAAGAAGGAAAGCAGGCCAGCAGATCCAACGCCTGGAAGCACGGCCTCGCAGCAAAGAACATGCTCTACTCGCCCATGCGCCACGAAGACCACAACGCCTTCCACGAAATGCGCAACGAGCTAATGCAGTCGTGGCAGCCAGCAGGCCTAAAAGAAGAGCAGCTCGTAGACATGATCGCCAGCGCATACAACCGCATGCAGCGTCTCGAGAAGATCGAGTCCGGCTACATGGACGGAGCACTTGCGACCATGCAGCGCCGCTTCGGCATCCCCGACACCCCAACCTCCGCCGACGACTTCGGCTGCGGCGTAGCCATGGGCGATGAGAACAACCAGCTCACATTTGAAACCCTCGACCGCTATCGCAAGAACGCATGGCTCGACTACGAGCGAGCCGTCCGTCGCCTCGAAGCCATGCAGAAGGCCCGCCGCGAGCAAGCCATCCAGGAGAAAGAAGAAGAGCTCCGCGAAGCCGAGCGCCAAAAGAAACTAACCGAGATCCGCGCAGCCTCGACCGCAACACCCGTCGTATATGCAACCGAGAACACGACTTCCGAAGAATTGGCTTCGTTCCGCAAAAACAATCCCAACATCGTGTTCGTGCCGTTCGGGAAAGTGTTGAAACGTAGCAGAGCCGGCACTTGGAACACGCGCCCAGTCGAAACTGGCTGCCAATCAGACAAAATCCCCGCGTGAGATGGCACAACCAACTGTGCTGGTTGTTTGTCGCTACTCTGGCTTGGGTGGCCGCCA
Source organism: Bryobacteraceae bacterium (assembly GCA_963794765.1). Taxonomy (GTDB): domain Bacteria; phylum Acidobacteriota; class Terriglobia; order Bryobacterales; family Bryobacteraceae; genus JAWXCM01. The sequence continues at coordinate 3,253 of CAWCGC010000039.1, forward strand.
TTCACCCTTTCTCGATTGTGATGAATCAGGCATAACTGCGCATTTGGCCACACCCACATAGGAGGGTTCCATAAGGCTGACGATCGCATTGGCTCTGATCGCTGCCGCGTCGGCCCGCTCCGATCAGCAGTTCATCATTCAACACTCGTCGGTAGCGGCGGCGGGCCTGTCCCGGCGATCGGAACGTCCATCGCTCGATTACGACAGTTGCCGGAAGCGGCGATTGTTGTTTCTCAGGCGCCGGAGGTCCGGAAAAAACGCCCAGTTGAACGTACCTGCCGGCGTTGCCGTCGCTTCGGATGGCACGGTCTATATCGCCGATACGTTTAACAATCGGGTGCGCAGGATCAGCGCGTCCGGTGTGATCACAACGGTTGCGGGTACAGGTGTTCCGTTTCCGGTATCGGGCGATTGGACGGGACCGGCGCGCAACTGGAGCCGGGGGCCTTGCGTTCGACCCGTCCGGCAGGCTCGTTGTTGCCGATCCCTGGGATAATGCGGTTCGTCTGCTGACACCCGCCAGGTAGTCGGACAAGATTCGCCTAAGTCCAGTAGTTACGATCCAGCGAGCGATACTGCACGGCTTCGGCCACCTGTTTGCCTGACACATACTCGGACCCGCCGAGGTCTGCAACAGTCCTTGCGACCTTGAGTATCCGATCATGGGCGCGTGCCGACAGACTCATTCTGCGTACAGCCATTTCCAGCGTCCGTTCACCTGCCTCGTCCAGCCGGCAGAGCTCCCGAAGAGCACGGTGCGGAATGTGAGCGTTGTAGAAGCCGCGTCTTGTCTGAATCTCGCGGGCACGCGTCACTCGCTGCCTGATCTCGGCCGACGTCACACCTGGGGCATTGGAACGCAGATCGTTATAGGGCACTGCCGGAACCTCGATATGCAAATCGATGCGATCCAGAAGTGGTCCGCTGATCTTGCTCAGATACCGCTGAATAATCGCGCCGGTGCATCGGCACTCTCTCGTGGGATCTCCGAAATATCCGCACGGACACGGATTCATCGCCGCGACCAGGATGAAGCGCGCCGGGAACTGCAAACGCATAGTAGTTCGCGAGATGGTGACCGAGCCTTCCTCGAGCGGCTGCCGAAGTTGCTCCAGCACGTTGCGCGGAAACTCGGGCATCTCATCCAGGAAAAGCACGCCGTTGTGCGCGAGACTCACCTCGCCCGGACGCGGCACACCGCTGCCTCCGCCAATCAAACCAGCATCGGAGACGGTGTGGTGCGGTGCTCGAAAGGGCCGTTCACGCAGCAGTCCGGTCTCGCGCGGTAGTAACCCGGCTACACTGTGGACCTTCGACGTTTCCAGCGACTCTTCGAATGTCAGCGGCGGCAGAATACCTGCGAAGCGCCGCGCGAGCATCGTTTTGCCCGAGCCGGGAGGCCCGACCATGAGTACGTTGTGCGCGCCGGCCGCGGCCACCTCCAGCGCACGTTTGGCAGTCGTTTGACCCTTGACTTCTCCAAAATCGGGTAGCGTCGTGCTGTAACCCGTAGCATCGATGGGCCTCGCCTGCGCTGGTTGAAACTTGTCGGGGTCGGCAAGGACGGCCATGACTTCCCGAAGATGAGCCGTCCCAAAAACGCGAACCCCTTCGACCACTGCGGACTCCGCGGCATTCTCCATCGGCACGATCATATTGGGTATGCCTTGTTCCCGGGCACAAACGGCCATGGACAAGCAGCCGCGTACGGGTCTCAGCGAGCCGTCCAGAGACAACTCGCCCGCAAGCATAAACGAATCGGACTGACCCACCGCACCCGAGCCGCCCAGAATCCCGATTGCCATCGGGAGATCGAATCCGGCACCTTCCTTACGAACATTTGCAGGAGCCAGATTGATCGTCACGGCTTTATTGGGGTAGCCGAAACCCGAATTCATCAGCGCGGACTTGATACGTTCGCGGCTCTCGCGCACCGCCGTGTCAGGCATCCCAACGGTGATAAAGTCGCGCGCGGAGCCGGACGCGTACATGTCCACTTCCACGTCGATGGGATGCGCATCAATCCCAAAAACGGCTGCGCTGCGGGTCTTGTAGAGTGCCACTAGGTTGGGAGTGGCAGTCCGTCTATATAGTTCTCATGAGAAACTACGAAGCCGGACGCCGGAAAAAAGGAACCCCTGACCGTACTTCGGCCTCCTCCACCGGGTCGTCAATCCTGACCGCATCGCCGACGACACGCCCTGTCACGCGAGACCCGTCACTGTCGAGTGTGACGATAATCAGCTGGTACGGAGCTTCCGATACAAACTCCCGCGGCGCCGCGTAGATTGTGGTTTCGGTATAGACTCGGCCAGTCCTCACGCCACGGCTCCAAGAATCGTCACGACGCAGGACGCTCCGGAACCGCCCAGATTCTGCGCAAGCCCGATCTCGGCCTTCCGCACCTGCCGTTCGCCTGCTTCGCCGCGCAGTTGCAGCACGATGTCGCAGATCTGCGCGACGCCGGTCGCACCCACTGGATGTCCCTTCGCCTTGAGTCCGCCGCTCGTGTTCACGGGCTTGTCACCGTCAAGCGCCGTATGTCCTTCTGCCGTAAATGGACCGCCCTGGCCCTTTGGTGCGAAGCCAAGGTCTTCTATAGCGACAATCTCAGCGATCGTAAAGCAGTCATGGACCTCGGCAACGTCGATCTGCTTCGGTCCCACTCCAGCCATTTTGTAGGCTTTCTCTGAGGCGGTTACGACTGCCGGAAAGCACGTGATATCCGCTTTGCGATCCAGCGCCACGAAATCCGAAGTCTGCGCGATCCCCAGCACCTGCACGTTCTTTTTGGAGAACTCCCTCGCCCGCTCCAGAGGGCACAGGATGACCGATGCCGCGCCGTCGCTTACGAGCGAACAGTCGTAAACAGTAAGCGGGTCTGCGATCGGTTTACCGGCGAGCGCCTGCTCCAGGCTGATTACTTTGCGCATGTGGGCGTCCGGGTTTTTGGCGCCATTCGCGTGGTTCTTGACAGCGACGGCAGCCAGATGCTCGCGCCTCGTTCCGTACTGATGCATGTGTCGCTTCGCGATCAGCGCAAACAGTGCAGGAAACGTCGCTCCGGCCTTCCCCTCCGTCGAGCACTCACCCGCCATCGCGAGGATTTCGGCGACACGCGGCGTCTCCTGGCAGGTCATTTTCTCGACACCGGTAACCAGAACGATGTCGTGAAGCCCCGCCCCAACCGCAGAAACAGCGTGAAAAAGCGCAGATCCGCTCGATGCGCACGCGGCCTCGATCCTGGTGCAGGGAATCCCGGTCAGGCCCATCGAGCCGGCAACGAATGGCGCCAGGTGGCTCTGGCCGACGAAGGACGGACCCGCGAAATTCCCCAGGTAAAAGGCCTCGATCTGCGAGACATCGACACCTGCGTCGGCAATCGCCTTGCGGCCGGCCGTTACCGCAAGAGATCGCAGGTCCTGGTCGACGAACGCGCCGAATGGCGTCTTTCCGATTCCGATCACCGCTACCGGCCTCATGGCGTTATATCCTGTGATCAGGATAGCGCCGCTCAGTGTCGCCGCAGATTAGCCTCCACGTTTCCCAAGTGCTGTTCGTCAAGGAAGTGTGGAGCAGATCGGATGAGTGCGCCGACGGCGTTTCCGCGGTTGGGCAATGCCATGAGTGATCCTGCTCGCACTCCCGAGTTGCCTTCGAGCGGCGGCGTCACGGAAGAGTCGCGTGAACTGCATGCGCGCTTCGTGCAGGAGAACCTGCGTCGAATCTTTCTGCAGATTTTCCGCATCGTCGGGAATGTCGACGATGCGCAGGACCTCACGCAGGAGACGTTTATCAAAGCGCTTCAGCGGCAGGACCAGATTAAGGATCTCGATAAAGCGTCGCACTGGCTTTCCCGAATTGCGACGAACACGGCTCTCGATTACTTACGGCGGCATGGACGGCTGTCAATGACCGATATCGGCGAGTTGGCCGAGCCGCTCCGGACCGAACCGGAGCAAAGCCCTGAACGCCTGCTGCTTCGTGCGGAGCACAACAGTTATTTGCAGGAAGGGCTTCAGACTCTCAGCGAGCGCGAACGTACAGCTTTGGTTCTGCGAGATGTTGACGATCTGCCGGGCAAGGAAGTGGCCCGGCTGATGAACTGCTCGGAAGCGACCGTCCGCTCGCATATTGCAAACGCAAGGATCAAGTTCAGGAGATACCTCGAGAGGAGGAAGTCATGACTCGCGAGGACAAAATGCATCCACCGATTGACGAACTCGCGTTGTATTCAGGCGGGGACTGCGGCTTCTTTGACAAGTGGCGGATTGCCCGTCATCTGGCGTCGTGCTCTGAGTGCACCGCAGAAATGAAGTCGTTCCGCTCGATGGGACAGAACCTCCGCGCTGCGACTTCAGACATGCCGGCCGGACTTAACTGGGATCGTCTGGCAGAAGAGATGAGTGCGAACATTCATCTCGGACTTGAAGCGGGCGAATGTGTTGCTCCCCCGAAAGCAAACCCGGTTCATCTCGACTGGCGAGCTGCGATTGTCATGGCAGGCATGTCCATCGCGCTGGTCGGGGCGTGGTTCCTGAACCCGATTCCTCGGCGGTCCACGGGTGAAATCGCACTCCGTGCCCCGAAGGTCGAACTGCGTACGACAAGCGCCGGCCTCGAACTGAATGAAAACGGAAACTCGCTGGTGCTGTTGCATGGACCCGGTAAAACGCAGCAGCCGGCAATGATCCTGAGTGCGCCCGGGAGTCTGCGGGCTCGCTATGTGGATACGGACACGGGTCAGATAACGATCAACAATGTCTTCTCTGAGTAAAATTCGTGCCGTTGTCGGTGCGGTAGTACTGGCGTGCTCGGCGTCGGCCCAGAGCGGCCGGCTCGATCCGCGAAGCACGATGCACATCACGCTGCCGGAAGATTCGCCGGTGACCGTGATGAGTGCCGACTGGGGCGAGTCCACTTTCAATCCTCGCGGCGGTGCAATGCTGCTCGATTTGCATACATCGCTTTCGCTCCGGAACTCGAGTTCGCGGCGGATTCGAGGGGTTACGCTGCTTGTACAGTCGCAGGACTTCACGCCCGGTGGTAAAGCCAGTGTGTCAGTCCCGAGTCTCAATGTGCAGCCCGGCGAAAACTTTCCGGTTCGCATCGACCTTCGTCTGCTTAGGCCATTGACAGCGGGAACGGGACCGATGGTAGAGATTCAGCTCGACGGAGTTCTGTTTGAGGATCTGTCGTTTTATGGTCCGAACAAGCTGAATAGCCGCCGTTCCATGACGGTGTGGGAACTCGAAGCCCGCCGCGACCGGCAGTACTACCACAAAGTGCTGGAGAGCAAGGGCAGGGAAGCCTTGCGGACGGCGATGCTCGAGAGCATCAACGATCAGGCCGATCGCATGCAGATGGACGCTCGTGTCGCGCAAGCAGGACGTGCAACCACTTCACGTAATGAGCGTCAGGTAGAACTGGCTTTTATTCGAAGCTTCGACGGCAGCCCGATCGTCGCCGACACCGGCCTGGTCCGGATTGCCGACAATGAGGCCCGTTCACCCAGACTGCATCTCCGCAGTCAGGCCGATCGGCCAATTCGGGGTTTGGAGATCGGCTGGATGGTAAAGGACGGGAATGGCCGTGAGTTTGTCTCCGGTGCGGTTCCGGTTGAAGTCAACCTGCAGCCGCATTCGCGAACCACTATGGTCCAGGATGTGACTTACCGGTTCACACAGCCGGGAGGCAACCCAATCGGCATCACGGATATGAAGGCCTATCTTGCGAGCGTCGAGTTTGCCGACGGAATGATGTGGGTTCCCGACCGAAGCTCGCGTGGCCCGACGCCCTCTCCCGAGGAGCAGCGCCTGACCGAGCTTTATCGCAAGAAGGGCATCGACGCCCTGGTAACGGAACTAAACCGGTTCCAGTAAGAGACCGCGTTGCGGGAATCCCGCCGGATGCGCTAATATTGCGTAAGTAACGTTTCTCGCCAACATCGGGGCGTGGCTCAGCCTGGCTAGAGCGCCTGGTTCGGGACCAGGAGGTCGGAGGTTCGAATCCTCTCGCCCCGACCATCTCACCATTTGTCCGGACCGGACCCACAAGTAAGGAACTCCTCTCACGAAAATGTGAGCTGTTGGATGGCTGTCTGCCAAAGAGTAAACCAGACATAAATGTCTGGGCAGGGATGTTACTCTCATTCGCATGGAAGTGGTACCCGAACGCTTTGAGGCACACATCTTCTGAAAGTTCGTCGCGATCTGACGTTCTGAAGATCGTTCTTGGTTGCAGCTTGGCGAGTGTTCTGATCGTCTGTCTGTGGACGATCAATAGCCAACGGTTAGCGGACTTCTACGATTACTCACTTTTTCCATACTCCGGCGCTTTTCTCAAACTCGGTCTCAGGCCGTACGTAGATTTCCAGACGCCGATACAGACGCTTCCATACCGGTTGTCGTGGTGGGCCGAGTCTGTCTGGGGTGAGCACCTGAGTTCCCTCGCGTATGCGAACCTGTTGCTCGCACTCACGATGTTCCTGAGCACATACGCGCTGCTGAAGAGGATGATCTCCAGTCCGGGCGCGATTTCCATCGCGTTGTCGCTGGCCGTGTGTACAGCACTGCAGCACGGAATCTTGTGGTACAACCCCCTCGGACTGTGGCTGGTGGTGTTAACCGCGTTGATCTCGGCAGACATTATTCGCCGACGATACGCGCCTGTCCTGCATCTGACCGCCGCCTTCAGCCTTGTCGCCCTTTGTGCGATGACGAAGCTAAATTATTGTGCGGCAGCAGCGGCGCTGTTTGGACTTGCGTTGTTCATAGTGTCACGACGGGTTGCGGCACGCGGGTCGCAGTATTTGATCGCGGCGATTTTGCTGCCGTCGGCGGCGTGTGCGACCGGATTCGCAATCGAAATCCTGAGCACTGGTGTCAGTCCTGCGTCATGGTTCCACCAGGTTGTGACAATTCCGTCAAGCCGGGCGCATACTCTGAGGAACATCGCTACTCCGAGATTTTGGCTGGGGCCGGTAAACGATTACTACAGTTTTAATGCTTTCCGCGGAATGTTCACGTTCGGTGCGGCGGCCATTTTCTTTGCTGCGTGGAAGCGAAGAAACTTCACGTCCGAGCAGGTCATGGCTGCTGCCGCGCTTGCGGTGGTGTGGATCTTCGCTGCCGTGATCGCAGTCTCGAATGTGGACCTCTCATCCATGGGCGCAGCCTTGTTGCCCATCGGCCTTGTGGCTGTCGGATGGGCATTCGCACCTGCGGTCGATTTTCGCCGGTTCGCAGTCGCAGGTGTTGCACTCGCCGCTCTCTACTTGCTGATGGGATTCGTTTCCTTGTTCACCCATTCACGATTGCTATATGGCCCCGTTCGCGCGGGCCGTTCGCATACGTTTGTCGATGGACCGGCATTCAACGGATATTTGTCGGGCGTAAAATTCACGCCCGAAACGGCAAACGAAGTAAAAACAGCAATGTCGCTCGTTCGTCAGCACTCAAGCCCCGCCGAGCGCATTGTCTGGGGGCCGGGACTGGAAATGATGGCAAGACAGTTCGGCACTGTTCCGATCAGTGGACTACCGCTGTGGTTCCACCTGCACACAACGCTCGAAGTGTCCGACACAAAGCGGATCATAGCTGCATGGAATGCCGCTGGTGTGACCACGGTAATAATAGACGCCTTTTGGATTCAGGAACTGCCGAAACAGCTTGTGGATTATCTCAGACATTCTTTCCACGAAACAAGATCGGGAAACATCCTTGTTTACGATAGAGCTGTGTCACCCTCGCTCACATCCGTCGCCGATCGTTAAATAGCCCGCAAACCTAAACCAGCATCTCCGTAAGCCGCTGCTCGAGAAACTTGCGTTCGTGCCCGTTCGAACACAGGTCGAGAGCGCAGCGGTAACTCTGTGCAGCTTCGCCCCGCAAGCCAAGCCGACGAAGCATATCCGCCCGGGCCGCGTGCAGCAGATGATATCGATCGAGCGTTCCGGTTGCGGCCATTTCTTCAATCAGCCGAAGGCCCGCTTCCGCACCATCTACCATCGCGACCGCGACAGCTCGATTCAGGGCAACCACAGGCGAGGGAGTAATCCGAATCAAAACGTTATAAAGCTGGGCGATCTGTATCCAGTCCGTGTCTTCTGGTCGCGATGCTTCACTATGCACGGCCGCGATCGCGGCCTCCACCGCAAAACGCGATGTTCCGCCGCGAAGTGCTTCGGTTACAAGAGGCAGCGCCTCTTCGATTTGGACTCGATTCCAGCGTGTGCGGTCCTGAGCATCGAGCAGAATCAATTGGCCATCACCGCTTTCGCGAGCATCTCGTCGAGCGTCGTGAAGCAGCATCAGCGCAAGCAGACCCGTGACTTCAGGCGGAGTATCCGGCTGCATCAGCTCCCGCAGCAATCGACCGAGACGGATCGCTTCCGAACAGAGATCTCTTCGAATCAGGCCGTCGCCAGAGGTGGCGGTGTAGCCCTCGGTGAACACCAGATAGATAACATTGAGAACACCATCGAGGCGCTCCGACATCTTCGAACGATCGGGCACCTCGTAGGGGATCCGCGCGTCCTCGATCTTTCGTTTTGCACGTACGATTCTCTGCGCGACCGTCGCCTCCGGAACGAGGAACGCCCGCGCGATTTCGGCCGTGGTCAGACCGCAGAGGACTCGGAGGCTAAGGGCAATTTGTGCTTCCGGTGCAAGAGCCGGATGACAACACGTGAAAATCAGCCGGAGCCGATCATCGGGTATAACATCCGTCTCGGTTAGTTCGATCCCACCGTTCTGCTGCTGCAGCACGGCGAGCTCCCGCAACTTCTCTGCCCCGCGGCTTTCGCGCCGAATCCGATCGATCGCCTTGTGGCGCGCAGTTTCGATAAGCCAGGCGCGCGGATTTCGCGGTACTCCTGAGATCGGCCACTCAGCAACAGCCGCAGTGAAGGAGTCCTGGGCCGCATCTTCCGCGATCCCGAACTGACCCGTAACCCGAATAATAGTGGCAACGACTCGGCTCCAGTCGGAGCGGTAAAGCCGTTCGACAATTGCAGCAGGAGCCGATTCGTTGACCATCACAAGAAATGATAAAAATTCTTTGCCGCAGTGTCGATCTGGCGATTTGCTGTTCGACTAGACTCCGGAGGTGAGCATGAAATACATATTGCTGATTTACGATGACCCGAAGGTTTGGGAGGCAATGACCGAGAGCGAAATCGGGAAGCTTATGGCCGAGTACCGGCAGTTTACGGACGAGCTCCACGCCAGCGGCCACTTCATTGCCGGCTCACAGCTTCAGCCGGAAACTTCCGCTACGAGTGTGAGAAAGCGCGAGGGAAAGGTCCTGCTGACCGATGGTCCGTTTATGGAGACCCGGGAGACGCTCGGCGGCTACTACCTGGTGAATGCGAAGGACCTCGATGAGGCGGTCAGTCTCGCCGAACGGATCCCTTCTGCCCGGTACGGAACCATCGAGGTTCGGCCTCTTGTGGAGCGCGCCGCTGAGGCGCAGGCCTGAGGGGAAAAACACGAAGGCCGCCGGGCTCATCAAGAGACTGGCGGCCTCAAATCGCTATCCGAGTGACGACAGTTACTCGGCCTTGATTCCGCCCTTGTTGGCCTGCTTAGCGGCCCGATCGGCTTTGACCTTCTTCGTTTCCAGAGCCTTCTGCACGAAGTTGTCTGCAATGTCGATTTCCTTCTTGTATTCAGAAGGATCGTCGAGTAGATCGGCGCGCTCGCGGTGGAGAAGATTCAGGTACGCCATGGCTTCGTCGTATTCGGGGTCGATCTGCAGAGCCTTTTCAAGATTCTGGATACCCTTGTCGATAGTCGGCAGCCATTCCGTCCGGAGCTTCTCACGAACCTTCTTGTCCTTCAGCGGACCGGGATCTTCCGGTTTCATGCCCATGTCGTGGCGGGCTTCCATCAGGCGCGGATACCACTTGGCCCAGGTAATAACGCCAAGGCTGTAGTAGGCCGTCTTCGCGTTTGAATCGGTGTCGGCAAGACGCTGATACCACTGTGCAGCTTCGTCCAGCTTTTTTAACTTCTGCTCCAGCGGCTGATTTCCCTGTGCTTCGTTGTAGTGCAGAGAAGCGATGGATTCAATCGCGAGCGTGTTCTTGGGCTCCCGTTCCAGAACCTTCTGGAACTCCGACTCGGCAGCCTTTGCATACTGCATGTTCTCGGGCGAATCTGCTCCCGGAATGTACTGGCTCATGTACGCAGATGCCAAATATAACCGGGCTGTCTCGAATTCGGGATCCAGCTCCGTCGCCTTCTTGAAGTGCTCGACGGCTGCGGTGTACTTCGCCGACTTGAACGCCTGAACGCCCTTATTCAGATTGTCGCGAGCTTTCAGCTTCTCGCAACCCGTCGACAGCAGAGCAATCGCTCCGACTGCCGCGACAAGCGAGAGATTGCGGAGGTTCATTACTGTCCTGCCTCCATCTTCGATGTCATCAAACCGACCTTGTCGATGCCCGCTCCGTGCGCGATATCGATCGCCTGTGCAACATCCCTGAAGTCAAGGTCCGGGTCGCCCTTCACGAACACGACGCGCTCGGCGCGTGTCTTGAAGATCTCCTGCAGGCGGTCGCCGGCGCGGGTCGGATCGGTCTGCTCCGTGTTGATCATCCACTTTTTGTCTTTGTCGATGATGATCACCACGGTTCGGTCGTGGTCCTGCGACGGTGGCTGATTCGGAGGTGGCGGCTGAGGTACCAGCGCTTCCAGCCCCTTCGGCGTGAGGGGCGTGATAACCATGAAGATGATCAGCAGCACCAGAAGAACGTCGATCAGTGGCGTGACATTCATGTCCGACTTGATCTTTTTGGAACCGCCAACTGCCATTCCCATAAAGTTGCTCCCTGAGTAAAAACTTACGCACCGGACGGCGGCTTATGCCGCGTCCGCCTACTTCCCGGCAGCTGGTTTGGCTGCCTGTTGCTTTTCCTTTTCCTTCGTATTCTCTTCGGTCAACAGACCGATGTTGTCAACGCCGGCAGCGCGGAGATTATCCACGACATCAACAACGCGCTCATACTTTGCACGCGCATCGGCACGGACGTAAACCGTCTTGTTGAGCTTACTGGTGAGAAGGTCTTTGACTTTCGGCGGAAGGTTGTCGGGGGGCGTCTGGTTCGTTCCGAGGTAGACCTTGCCGTCACGAGCAACAGCAACCAGCACCGCGTCTTCTTTGTCCGCGTCGGCCATCGCTGTCGGATTATTTGCCTTCGCCATGTCCACCGAAATACCTTTCGAAAGCATCGGCGTGATGACGATAAAGATAATGAGAAGCACCAGCATGACGTCCACCATGGGCGTCACATTGATATCGGCTACCGGATCGGGAGCAGCGGCTTTCTTCATTGATTTCTCCTGTTTGCACTCCGGGAATTCTCAAAACTGCAAGACTGGTTCGGCATCTCTCATTGCTTCGCAGTTGCGGCGAGTCATCTGACTGACTCGCCGCAATCGTTTCAACTCGCAATGCCGAAGCGTCCGGAGCAGCGTTTCGCCTAGACCTTGCGGGCGCCGGCGCGCTGAGATCGCTTGATGAAGTAGTCGATCAGTTCCGAGCTGGAGTTGCCCATCTCGACGTCCATCGCCTCAAGGCGGCCCGAGAAGATGTTGAACATCCAGACTGCGGGAACGGCCACGAACAGACCGACGGCGGTGGTAACGAGCGCTTCCGAAATACCGCGCGGCAACAGCGCCGAGACCGGCGGACTTTTCGGTTGCAATGCCCTTGAACGCGTTGATGATGCCGACGACAGTTCCGAACAGTCCGACGAACGGTGCGGTGGAACCGATCGTCGCGAGGCTCGAAATGCCGCGCTTCAGTTCAGCGTGAACAATGGCTTCGGAGCGATCGAGGGCGCGCTTGGAAGCTTCGATCTCTTCACCGGGAATTTCGTTGCTGTCCTGGTGAGCGCGGAATTCCTGCAGACCGGCAACAACGACCTTGGCAAGGTGGCTCTTCTTGTAGCGGTCAGCAATTTTGATTGCTTCGTCGAGCTTGCCTTCGCGCAGAGCGCCGGCCACTGCCGGAGCGAACTGACGCGATTGTTTCCGGGCTGCGCCGTATGCCAGAAAGCGGTCAATCATGACGCCGATCGACCACGCCGACATGATGAACATCGTGATGACGACGGCTTTACCGAGCCATGTCATCTGGTTCCACATGGCGAGGGGGTCGAAGCTGACGCCGCCGCTTTCCTGGAGCAGCATCAAGGCCCAAATCTGAATGGTTGCGAGCATTTTCTAAAGTTCTCCTGCGAGTTGATTAGCCTTAATTCTGTCTGTTTCTTGCCGAATCCGGCAATTTTACAGTCCTCTGACTGACCCCGCAGCTCGGCCGGTGAGTCGGTCAGAGACGATCACTTTGCTCCCTACGAAGACAACGTGAAGTTCACGTCGATCTGCGTCACGACCTCGACGGGTTCACCGTTGAGAAGCGTGGGCTGATATTTCCACTGACGCACCGCTTCGGTCGCGGACGGAACCAGCAGCGGATGCCCGCTGACCAGCGTCAGGTTCTGGATCGATCCATCTTTACCGATCACAGCATTAAAGCGAACCACGCCCTGAATACGTGCCTGGCTGAGCCAGCGGCGGATACGACGGCTTCGGCTGATTGATCAGCTTGGCCGACTGAACGTTACCGCCAACACGGATTCGTTGGGGTGTTACGGGTTTGGGCGCTTCCTTCGGAGGCGGAGGAGGCGGAGGCGCACCTGTCGGAACCGAACCGATGATACCCCCAATGACGCCGCCCGCTGCGCCGCCGGGTACGCCACCCGGAACGCCGCCGACAACACCAGTTGCCGGAGGAGGCATTTCCTCTTCCTTGATCATGGCGATCTCTTTGGGGATCTGTTTCGGAGCCATCAGCTTGTTCGCATCAAACTGACGGGGGATAACTTTCTGGACCTTCGGAGGCGGGGGTGTCGCTGCCGGAGGCGGAGGCGGGGGAGGAGGCGGAGGCGGGGCGACGAGGAAGCTCGTTAACTGCGTCTTCGGCAGCGCCTCGTAATAAATCATCGGGATCAGAACCGCAACCGTCACCAGCCCAACCTGGATCAGGAACGAAATAAAGACCGACGAGGCCTTTCTGGTTGCGTTTTCTCCCTCAACAAACGACTGCTCAAACATGGGAGACCACCCTTTCAGCAGGAGCATACAAGCCGCAGCCCTGCGAAGATCTGATTACTTCACCGCTTTTGCCGGCGTCCGCCGAGCCGCTCCAGCTGAACCGGAAGCAGCAGGGGCTGCCGATTTATTGCGTTTATCTACAAACTCCCGCCAGAAGATCAGGATCGGACTGGCGATAAAAATCGACGAGTAAGTTCCAACAACGATTCCGACAACCAGCGCGAACGCAAACCCGTTCAGCACCGGACCGCCGAAGATCCACAACGACAATGCCGTAAGCAACGTCAGGCCCGAGGTCAGGATCGTTCGGCTCAGCGTCTGGTTGATGCTCATGTTCACCAGCTCGCTGAACGGCATTCGCTTATTCCCCCTCAGGTTTTCACGAATGCGATCGAAGACAACGATCGTATCATTCATCGAGTAGCCGACGAGCGTCAGAAGCGCTGCGATAACCGTCAGCGATATCTCTTTGTTGAAGATCGAAAACAGGCCGATCGTGATGATCGTGTCGTGGAAGACAGCGATAACAGCAGCCAGCCCGTAGATCCATTCGAACCGGAACCCAATATATACCAACATGCCCAGCAATGCCCAGAGCACAACGTAAATTGCCTGGTGCTGGAGTTCGCGGCCCATCTTGGGGCCCACAACTTCGACCTGCCGAACCGAGTAGGGGGCAGTGTAAGCCTGCTGCTTCAGAACCTGAATCACCTGTGAAGTGACCCCCGGAATGCCTTGCAGATCATCGAAGCTTCGAAGTACGCCGGAGCGCGGAGGTGTGTTCCGGAACTGGAGGATGCGGGCGACCAGATCCTGCAGCTGCTGATCGTTCAGGTTGACGCCAGACGCGGAAAGAGGTCCGCGCAGACGATCAACGACTGCCTGCTGTCCGGCGTTGTTGATATCCAGCTTGCCCGACGACTGCTGGCCATAGGTCGCAGCAAGGGTGTTGACGATGGTCTCCCGAGCGCTCGCCAGTTCGGCGTCCGTGCGCTGGTCAATACCGATGATGATCTCGTTCGTGCCGGTAACTTCCTGGATCTCAGGCGTGCCGCCTGTCAGCGTTTTGTCCAGCGCTGCACGGAGCTTCTCGAGGTTGGGCCGGTCCGCGAATTTCACGTAGACCAGCGCACCACCCTTCAGATCAATGCCGTAGCGCGGCCCGCCTTTGGCAAGTATGCTGCCGATTCCCGCCACTGTCAGAACCAGCGAGGCGATGATGAATGGCCACTTCTTGCCGAGGAAGTCAAAGTTTGTATTCCGAAATAACTCCATCTGGCGTTACAGTTCTTCCTGCCGGCTCTGTTCCCTAGACACCGGACTCGTTTAATCAGTTCCCGGAAACGTCACAAACGTGACGTAAAAACAGTACGAACCTCTCCCGGCCGCACGTAACAGCGTGCGTCAGATGGAGAGCCGCGGTTGACGACTTCCTGACAGTTCCCATTCGAAGATGAACTTCGACACAAAAACAGCCGTGAACACGTTCGCGAGCAGACCGATCACGAGTGTCACAGCGAAGCCCTTCACCGGACCCGTTCCGAAAAGGAACAGGAACAAGCACGACACCACCGTCGTCACGTGGGTGTCAACGATCGTTACAAACGCTTTGCTGAATCCTGTTTCGACAGCCGCAAAGGCAGCCTTACCGGCCCGCAGTTCTTCGCGGATGCGCTCGAAGATCAGAACGTTCGAATCGACGGCCATACCGATCGTCAGGATGACGCCGGCAATACCGGGCAGAGTAAGAACCGCGCCAAAATACGACAGCGTGGCGAGCAGGATAACGGCGTTCAGAACCAGGGCGAGCGTCGCGTTGATACCGCTCTTCTTGTAGTAAACCAGCATCACCACCACCACCGCGGCAATGCCCACGAGGCCGGCAATAATGCCGTCGCGGATGGAGTCAGCCCCGAGCGAAGGACCTACGGTGCTTTCCTGCAGGTAGACCAGACTCGCCGGCAGCGATCCGGCGCGAAGAACCAGCGCCGTATCGGACGCCTCCTGCTGGCCGCCCATATTTTCAATCACGCCCGTGTCGCCGATTTTTGCGTTGATGGTCGGCGCCAGACGCCACTGATTATCGAGCACGATTGCGAGGCGGTTGCCGATATTAGCTTCCGTAAAGCGCTCAAACCGCTTGGCGGCGTCCTGCGAAAGCATGAACTGTACTTCCCATGAACCCGTCTGGCTCTGCAGCGGACGTGCGTCGCGCAGGTCGGTGCCGCGGATCACAGGCGTGCGCGTCACCAGCAAAAACCCTGGGTTGGAACCACTGCGCTCAGCACCCTTGATCAGCTTGGTATTAAATGGGAAAACTCCGCCGTGCTTCGATCGTGCCTCGTCTTCGGTCGCAAACGGACCGTCTTTGACTTCATACAACTCGAGCACTGCCGCGGTCTGAAGAATCTGTTTGATGCGGGCGGGATCGTCGACACCAGGCAGCTGAACCAGAATCTCGCCCTCGGCATCCTGACGGCCGCGGGGCTGAACCGCGGATTCAGCCAAGCCGAGACCGTTGATTCGGGTCTCAATCGTGCTGATGGC
Source organism: Bryobacteraceae bacterium (assembly GCA_963794765.1). Taxonomy (GTDB): domain Bacteria; phylum Acidobacteriota; class Terriglobia; order Bryobacterales; family Bryobacteraceae; genus JAWXCM01. Next base: position 18,921 of record CAWCGC010000039.1, read on the forward strand.
ACGCTGCACCGTGTTCCGGTGAAGCTCGAGCGCATCCGTCGGCTTCATGCTGAGGTTATATTCCGAGCTCGAAACGGTGTTCAGATTCCAGTTGGCGAACCGATCGGTTGCGATCTGCCGCAACTGGCCGGCTTTCTCCGGCGGAAGGCCTTTGACGATTACCCGGACCTGGTCGGCTGTATCGATCGTCTTCGGCTCGGTGTTCTCGATACTCGTGAAGGGAATAGCCGCCTTAGTAAGTTCGTCCCGCAGCCGCTCAGCAACCTGCTGCGCTTCGGAAACGAAGGCGTCCTGCACCTGAACCTGTAGCACCAGGTGGCTGCCGCCCTTCAAATCGAGACCCAATCGGATGTTGTGGTCCCAGTTGGACACCAGCTCATCCCATGACTTCGGGATTCCGATTAGTCCATAGATACAGATCAGAATGACCGCCACTATAGCGGCGAGCTTAATGCGCAAACCCTTGGTCATGCGGTGTGAGGAGGTACTTTCTAACTTTTCTCGGAGATCACGCCAGCAATTGCGCTGCGTGCAATTTGAATTCGGACGTTGTCTGGCTTGATTCTCAGAACCAGCGTATCATTTTCTATCGAAACAATGGTGCCGATCATCCCGCCCGAGGTCTGGACGACGTTGCCGTTTTGAAGACCGGCCAGCATTTCCCGCTGGGTCTTCTTCTGCCGCTGCATCGGCAGGAACAGAAGAACGTAGAAGATGCCGAAGATCAGCACCATCGGGAGCAGGGCGATGTAAGAAGAACCCGCGGCACCCGGAGATGTCTGAAGGAAACACAATACTGTGGCGGTAACTACCATTTTTGATGAGAAACAGGGGCTTTACGACCCATCCGATTCCGCGCAGACTGCGGACGCACGAATAGCGTGTAGGTAGCTGGCAAATGTTCCTGTTTTGATAGCCTCTCGCATCCGGCGCATGATGTCAAGGTACCGGCGAAGGTTGTGGATGGTCGCAAGCGTCGAGTACAGGATTTCACCCGCCAAAAACAGATGCCGGAGGTAAGCACGCGAGAAGTACTGGCACGTATAGCACTCGCATGCAGGATCGACCGGTCCGGGATCTTGTTTGTACTGTGCATGTTTGATGACGATTCGGCCCTTCGACGTGTACAGCCGGCCAGTGCGCGCTTCCCGTGACGGCAGCACGCAATCCATCATGTCGACGCCTCGGGCCACGTACTCGGGTAACTCGGCAGGAAGTCCGACACCCATGACGTACCTCGGCTTATCCACTGGCAGAAGCGGGGCCGTGACTTCGACCATCTCGAGACTCAGCGGTCGCGGCTCGCCGACGCTAAGTCCCCCGATCGCATAACCTTTTGCGTCCAGCTCGACGAGTTCGGCTGCGCACTCGGCCCGCAGATCCGGGTACATCCCGCCCTGGACGATCGGGAACAGGGCTCGGTCTTTCGAAGCCTCGGTTTGCCGGAATCGATTCATACACCGGCGCGCCCAGCGAACCGTGAGAGCCGTTGAAGTAGCGGCCTGCTCGTGAGTCGCCGGATATGCGATGCACTCGTCCAGGACCATCGCAATATCGCTTCCGAGAGCCACCTGAATATCGACCGTCGACTCCGGGGTGAACATATGCGGGCTGCCGTCCAGATGCGAGTGGAACAGCACCCCGTCCTCGCTGATCTTCCGCAAGTCGTTCAAACTCCAGACCTGAAAGCCTCCCGAATCGGTCAGAATGGGTCGGGGCCAGTTCATAAACCGGTGCAGCCCCCCGAGCGCCCTGACGGTCTCGTGCCCCGGGCGGAGATACAGGTGATACGTGTTGCTGAGAATGATCGGCGGATCGATCTCCTCCACTAACTGCTTTGGACTCAAACCTTTAACTGACGCCTGAGTCCCCACCGGCATGAAAATGGGTGTCGGCACATCGCCGTGAGCCGTGTGGAGAATGCCGGCCCGCGCACCCGTATCCGGGCACTCGGCTTCTATCTCAAAGTGCACGCCACCAGAGTAGCGGCTAAATCTTGCTCAGAAGCGCCTGTAGTCCGGGAAGAAGCGAGGACAACTCCGCCTCGAGTTTCTGAAGGTGAGCGGCCGCGCTGGCCGCGTTCTTCTGGCGTCCCAGTTTCTCGAGTGAGTACGCAGCCGCCGTAGCCGACTCCGCACCGAAGTTCGAGACGGAACCTTTCAGCGAATGCGCCGATCGCTCGAGCAAATGGTCGTCGCAGTGAGCGACAGCAGACCGGACGTCTTCCAGCAGCTGCGGGTATTCTTCAAGAAAGATCGTCGTGATCTCGCGCAGCAGATCCGCATCGCCGCCGACCCGGTCCAGCAACTCCGGAACGTCAACTTCGGAGACTCCTCCCGAGTTGTAACTCATGAAACCCCCTTACCGCGGACCGCTTTAAGTGACAGCGCCGTGCTGCTTACCTTTTCGGCTGGGAGCGCCGCAGGCTTTAGCAAATCTTTTGGGAGTTGTAACGAGCCTTCCACAATTGCATCTTACGGGCGAGGAGCTTCAGAGATGCCTTCCCCAGCCGGACCCGACACCAACAATTATCGCTGCAATGCGTGCGGCCGTTACTTCAACACCCAGGCGGAACTGAGCGGGCACGAGGTGGAGTGCCGGCTGGCTAAGGCCACCACCGAAGAAGGTCGCCGTGAGTTGAATCAACAGGACAACACGGCTCATCCGAAGAACGATCACGACTCGACTGAGCACCCGTTCCAGCACGGCACAAAGGAGTCTGAAGCCGCCAAGCCAACTCGCTGAGTACCAGGCCGGTGTTTACGGCTGGCGCCTGTTATCCCGATGTAGCCGAGCTATCTGGAAAGCTTTGCGGTGCAGTTTCGGACACTGAACTTGAGGTCAGGCACCTTCTCCGCGGTGGCACAGTTGGCAAGCAGGTCAGACTCAACTCGTTCGGGATGAACGACGGCGAACTCAGTTACTGTTCGCAGGAAATCTGACTTTTTCCGAATTGGGAGTGTCGTCCAGGGAGCAAGGTTGCTCGCAGCCCGATCCAGCGTGGGATTCCCATTGATTCCGGTCAGACACACGATTCGGCCCTGCGAAATCGATCCGAAATAGTGCATCAGCGGAAGGCATTCCATGATGTCGCCCCAGACAATTGGACCTCTGGATGACGACAACGCGGCTTCCACCTGCGCCTTCATATGGGAGCCAGGGCCGTCGTGCCAGCTCCTTGGACTCACACGATATCCGATATTGATGCACGCCAGAAGAACCGCTGTCGCGAGCAGGAGCTGAAAATTCCTCTTTGCCGGTGCGTGCCGGGCAACCAGCATGGGCAGCAATATCGAAAGCCCGCCGACCGCAACAATCGCATACCGGTAGTAGAACGCGTGGGTAACCAGCACGGCCATAACGAAGCAGAGCACTACCGCAGCGGTGAGCGTCAGTCCCAAAACCATGTCCGGCACAACGCGAGAGTCGCTATGAAATTCTTGATGCTCACTGGTTGTACAGCCGCGGGATAACACCAGCATCACAGCGACAATCAAAATCAGGTAAGTGCCGGTGCCGTACAGAGTCGCAAAGGCTATCGGAATGTCGGAGGCGCTTACGGGTGTCCAGAAACCGGTCGCGTAGGCGGAAGCTGCGCGCGCGAACGGAACGGCGATGACTACTCCGGGCAGGGCACCTGCGAAACCCGTAATCGCGGACAGTCGAACGTTTCGGTACCAATACCAGCGAAACAACTCCGCACTGAACAGCGCGGCATACAGCAGCACGGCATAGTAATGGCACGTGATGGCGCCGGTAAGCGCGATGGCCAGGCTGGCCACTTTGAGCGCCTTCCGATCGGGCGTTTCCAGCGACTGCCAGGCGAGCACCGCAACGCCTGTAAAACCGAGCAAGGTCGCATAGCCCCGAGCTTCCGTCGCATGCTTGAGCGCCGTCGTCGCGATCGGAATCGTGAACGCGCATAATCCGGCGATCCGTCCGGCCCGCCGTTGCACGAACAAGAACATGCATGTACAGAACACGGCAAACGCGATCAAAGACGGCAGTCGTAACGCCAGCTCGGTCTGAATCGGCAGACGAAGCGAAAGATTCCGAACAACGTAGTCCAGCGGTGCATGATTGTCGGCGCCGTTCAGCAATGCTGTCCATACACCCTTTACTCCCGGCTGGCTGGCCACTGTGAAGGTGAAGATTTCGTCGAACCATAGCGGAGTCCGGACAGCTATCAATGCCGTCAGCGCCAGCAGCAGCAGCACAGGCAGAATAAGTGATCGGAGAGAAACCGATCTGTCAGTCACAGGTGGAGTGCGCTTGTCGACTTCCACCGGGATCAACATGCGGTCTCAACCTGAAAGGGACGTTCAGACCGGCGCGCGAGTGCCCCGGTGTTGCGAAAGCGCCGGCGTCGCTCCCCGATCTTCCAGGCCAGAAGGCAGGCTGCGCCAAAGTTCCACAACGCGGTGATCAGGCTTCCGATTCCGGCCGCCAGAGCCCACCCCAGACCCGATTGGGTGACGAACTGCGTCGTCGCAACACTGATGACTGCGCCGGCGGAGCACGCCAGGGCATACCAGAACAGCCCCTGAAACAGCGCCTTCAGGCCTTTCAGTTTACGATCGCGAAACGTAATCGCGTTGTTCAATACGAAGTTCGAAAGGATTGCGGCAGCCGTGGCGACAATCTGCCCTGCGACAACCCGGGCCTGAGGAAATGCAGACCACAGCAAAGCGAGAACAGCCAGGTGAACCAGCACCCCGGCGGCGCCCACTCCCACGTATAGAAGGAAGCGTACCGGAATTATTCCGCGAAGGAGCTTGTGAGCAATCAGGATCAGTAAGTCGACTGTCACCGAAACGTCGAGCTTGCTCTCACCATGCTCGCGCTGCCTGAATGTAAGGGGCACTTCCCCGACACGATACCTGCGCTGGGCGGAAGCCAGTATGTCGACGAGGATCTTGAAACCCGTAATCGACAGATTTCTGACAACCTCAAGCAGAAACGACCGGCTCAGCAGAAAGTAGCCGCTCATCGGATCGGTTACCGGCACTCGGAGAACCAGGCTGCTCAACTCGCGGCCAAGATTGCTGAGAACGACGCGCGATCTGGCGAACTGACCCATGCTGCCGCCTTCCACGTGTCTGCTCGCGATGACAATGTCGAGGCACTCTTGCTGTGCCTTTCGGAGCATGGCAGGAAGCAGGGTTTGATCGTGCTGCAAATCGCCGTCCATTACTGCGATCCACGGTGCGGCCGTCGCAAGCATGCCTTCGACACACGCTGACGCGAGTCCTGTGCGCCCGATTCTCTGGATCACTCGAATACGAGAGTCCTCGGCGGCATACTCGCGACACAGATCGGCCGTTCCGTCCGGTGAGTCATCGTCAACAAACACCACTTCCCAGGACAGCCCCTTCAGAGCCGATCGGAGACCTGTGACGATGAAGCGTATGTTCTCTCGCTCATTCAGGACGGGGACGATGATGGCCAGATCAGGCATGGAGTTACGAGGCCCTGCCGCTTCGATTTACTGCGTCGGCGGGCAAGTCTAACGAACGTATCGGCTGCCGACCCACGAGTTTTAGGAAATTATTGTCAATGCATCTATAGCTCGCCGAACCGCGACGCGACACTGGCGTAGGCTGAGAATTAAGTGCCAGCAAGGATTGAAGGATCACCCGGGAATCGAAATCAGGGTCGTCGTCGAGTCGACTACAGCGGTGTGGAGCCGCATCCGGCAGACGAGGTAATCGAGTGGGTCGCCTGGATAATGGACAACTCAATCCCGCTCGGCGGCGGATATACCATCGGCCTCGACCCGCTAATCGGGTTGATCCCGGGTCTGGGTGACGTGATAGGCGCTCTGGTTTCCGGCGTAATCGTCGTGCAGGCGCACCGTGCGGGTGTTAGTCGCTCCACGATCGCGCGAATGACGGCGAATATCGCGATTGACGCCGCTATCGGCGCGATTCCGGTCGCAGGCGATCTGTTTGATTTCACCTTTAAAGCGAACAGCAAAAATCTCGAGCTATATCGAAAGGCGCGTGCCGGAACGCATAGCCGAGCGAGCGATTACCTGTTCCTTGCGGTCGTGTTGCTGGCAATTATCGCGACGGCTGCAATTCCGATTGGTATTGTGTGGCTGCTGTGGCACTATCTCGCAGCCGGTCATAACGCCGCGGCAGTCTGAATGATGGCTATTGGCCGTAGCGATGGCGTTTACCGGCCCACCACAGCAGGGCAAAAGGTGTCGCCAGAAGAATAACGGCAGTGCCGATCCAAAGCGGAGAAGGAGACCACCAGACAGACCACCCCTGTGGTCCAGCGCTTGACTGCACCACGTAATCGAGCTGATATACCGACTGAGGAAAATTTCGTTTCTGATTTGTTATACGAATATCGCGGTCGCGCGGAACGAGACAATTTACAAGATAAACCGAGATGTCGGACGCGTGGTGATTGGCAAACACCAGCTTTCGGTTGCCGCTGCCACGGCGCAAACGCGCGTGAAACTCTACATAGATATCGCCGCGGCCCTGTTTCATCTCCTCCGTCTCCGGAAACGAAGCCCGCGCAAACCGGACAGCAGCTAACTGTCCATCAACCTTCAGTGACACATTCTGCAGAACCCACTCGGCATAAGCTCGCTGTTCGGATTCGGAAATGACGCCGTCGCGATCGGTGTCAATCATGGAGAGTACAGCGGGAACTACCGCGACGCCCGGCGTCAGATACATCTGTCCGAGCACATGGTCTTTTTCGACTGAGATTAAGGTCGACTGCAGATACTCGTCAAGCCGGTGCGCATGGGAAACAGTCGTTCCCGCCAGCAAAAGAGTCGCACAGGCTGCAGGAAGTACGGTCTTCACCTGGTTGAATACTTGCGCCCGTAATCGTTGGTCGGATCGCGGTAAATCGTATGTATGTGCATCGAGGGATCGCCTCCCATCCTCTGGGGCGCGTACTCGATTACCAGATTTGGCCCCTGAACACGGTAGTATGCGGTCCCGTTACGCCCGGGTTCCACGGTCGTTGGACCGCTCCATGCAAACCACGTCTCGTTCATCCCTGCCTTGATCTCCGCGATACGAGCTGCCGCGGCGCTTTCGTGCACGATACCAGCCCATTCGGAAATCAGGTCCAGCAGCATGGCGCGTTGTTGCTCGGTCATGGAAGAGGCCTTCAGACCTTCCGGTTGTATCGTCTTCCCGTCCTGTCCAGGGCCGAGCACCAGGTCGGCCACGCGGTAATTCAGGATCGCTTGTTTTCGCTGATTCTCATCAAGAGCATTCAGCAGCGCAAACGCTTTGTCGTTCTCCTGCCCGAGTGGCCGAACTGTCTTGCCGTTTAGTGTGTAAAGAGCCGGCTGCGCAGCAGTCAGGCTTGGGGTCAGAACACCGTGCTCGCCGGCAATTGTGAGATTGAGCGCCAGATGGTGGCCTCCGAACTGCAACATCCACGGCGTCTTCTCCGAAGGTGTTCCCAGGATCGAGATGAAAAAGAGATCTTTGCCGAACATCGAATTGCTTCGGCCTCCGGTTTTCAGTAATTCATCCCCGTCCATGATTTCCTGAACCTTCTGGAACCCGCGACGGCTCAGCGCAGTCGAAACGAGCGACAATGCAGCGGACCGTTGCGCTGCCGTCAGTTCGCCCATGCTGAGCCCGGCACGCGGAACCATAGCGACCGGAAGGTTGGACCACCGCTTGCGCTGCTGCTCGTCGTCGAACGCGAACAAAACACTTTGCCGTTGCTTCGCGTCGAGCGTTGAAAGAAAGCTGTTCGCCGCCGCGACAATCTTCGCCGTGGCGCTCTGCGAACCGGCGGCATGCAGGACCGAAAGACCCGCGATCCCTGCGGCCAGGCACACTCGCTGCATCGCTACTCTCAAAAGAAACCGCATATCCTGGCTCTCCATTCGCGCTGACGAACGCTTATTGCACTTTACGCCTCTTACCAGTCAGGAGGGAAGTTAAGGATTGTTATTCCCTCTGTGGCTCACGTCTGCCGAAGGCTGGTTCTCCGTGGGATGCCACGCAAGTAATCTGAGCAGAAGTGCAGCCCGTTCCAGAGCGAGTCTCCTTCGTCGAACTTCTGCGCGTCTCTATGAGTGATAAAGAGCGCGCCTGACGTTTTCGCGGCGCGCTTGCCAGGGTTACTGAACCGTAATCAGGACGCCTGTTGGGGAACTCTTGCCACCGACACTAGCGACGATCGACTGATCGCCGGACGGTGCATCGTTCGGAACCGTGATGGCAATCTGATACAGGCCGAGCGCGGATGGGTTCAGTCCAGCTGCAACCACATCCGCCTGAACGCCGCCAATCGTGATTGCCGGAGGCGTCGCTGCATAGGCGACCGAGCTTGCACCTAAAGCCTGAGCCGTGGTTTTACCGGCTGGAACCTGCGGAGTGACGCCGCCGAACCCGGTTCCCCAAAGGACAATCGTTTCGCCCCTCTCAGCCGGCTTCGCTCCCGCCGCAGCGCCGGTACTCGCCACCAGACTTCCGTCCTGGTGAGTCGCGATTGCATAAGTGCCATTCAAAAAGAATGCTGGAGCGAAATCTGTCACCGAAGTCGTAACGGAATTGCTCGTCCCGGCGGTGTTCGTTACGACCACCGTCGCACTGCCGGACGCGAGATCCGGTGCCTGAACGTTGATCTGTGCCGGACTAATGTAGTAGACGTACGCCGGTTGTCCTCCGATGGTGACACTCACGCCGTCAAGGGACGTTGGAGTGCCATTCGTGAAGTCGGCTGCGGCCCACGTTCGACAACCGGCCGTTGGGCTGCTCGGATCGCAACTCGTCGCAGACGTCAGGTTTGTGCCTTTTATCGTGACCCATGAACCAGATTCGATACCGGGAGCGAAGCTTGCGCCATTCACAACATCGCTGATTGCAGGTGTCTGGGATGTCGCACTCTTCGGGCTCAGTGTGTATGTTGCCGTGTAAATGTGATCTCCTGTGTCGTCCTGGTTATTGCCGTTTGCAGCGTTCGCAGCAAGGTAGACCGTAACTGGACCTGCGTCCGTCGCAGGCGCATGCCAGTCGAATGCGAAAGTTATCGAACCCGTTGTGCCATTGCGAGTACCCGTTAACGTGTGCTCGGCGTACATTAGTGGAACGGATGTCCCACAACTGCCAGTCGTTGTCTTCTGTCGCGCTCGAAACGTGGAGTTCGAGCAGATAACCTGAGTATTTGAGTCGGTGGAAACAAATCCGCCAGCTGACACGCTCGTACTGGTAGACTGACGCGCGGCCGCCTGAAATCCCCACCGGCGGGCACTGGAGTCGGAGATTGTCACAATCCAGTGCTGAACTTCCCCAGGCACATACGAGGAACTCGAGCCGGTATCGAGTTTCAAACTGCCATTATTCTTGTTGATCGAACTTGCACCCGACCCGTGGCAATTGGTGCATGTTCCGGCTTCTCCGGGAACGTTGGCAAGTCCCGGATCAGGACCGTCCGCATCCGCGCGGGCAACACCAAGGCAGACTGCAGCGAGGACCAGCAGTTTGAGAAACCGATAAGAGTTGACTGAGGTCGTCGCGAGCAGCGCGCGAAGTGCGCATCGTGAAATCAGCGATCTCATACCTGGTAAAACGTGCCGCGCGATCGGCCGGTCGCGTTAAGAAATGTTATGAACCCTCAATCTGACGCATCAGCTTAAATTTGAAGGGCTATCATCGAAGCACCTGATTACCGTGAAGCGACTTGGTCAGAACCGGCTCGAATGGGCGTTGTTAGGTCTGATCGGCATTGTGTGCGCGGGACTCTCTGTTCTTCAATATCGATGGACGGGTGAGGTAAGTCGCGCAGAGCGCGACAGATTGCGGGCCGCAGTCGATGATCAGGTGAGCAGGCTGGGGCGCGCCTTCAACGAGGACATTCGGGAAAACTGCAGAGTACTTTTACCGAATGCCGAAGAGATTCGTGACAATCGCATAACAGAAGCACACAGGCATCGCTATGTGCAATGGGCGTCAGCGCACGAACGAAATCTGTTCACGCGCATCACAGTTGCTGTACCTGAAGGCGGTTCGTTGAACCTCTATCAACTGGACAATGCCGGAACAATGATTCCAATTGCCTGGCCGGTCGCCTGGGCGAGTCTTCGTTCCGCAATGACTCGAAGGGCGCACGGCGAGGAGGTCTTTCCTTCCATCCCTCTCGATTCGACGCTGCTTGAGAGTCCGATCTTTTCTGACGAACTTCATCGCGGTCCGCGCCGTGAACTGGAATGGATGATCTTCGAGGTGAGCCAGGACTACCTTCGAAACAAAGTGATTCCGCGGCTTGTGTCCGAATATCTCAATGTCGGTGACGAAGCCCTGTACGATGTGTCGATCGGCTGGGCTCATCATCGCGGCCCTGACATCTTTTCGACACGTGCAGACAAGCAGAGCATCGGTTCTTCAGCCGATTTGACCAGGGGCCTTTTTCCGGCTGAGCTCGGCCTTGCTATTGCAGGTCGGCCCGGAAGACCGCCCCGTGACGAGGACTCGCCCGCCCGCTGGACCATTGCTGTTCGACATCGGGAAGGGTCGCTCGACAGGGCCGTATCGCGAGTACGAATACGCAACCTCCTGACCTCGCTTGTTCTGATTGCACTTCTTGCAGGCGCTGCGTCCGCACTGGTTCGGTACACGGCACGGTCGCGCAGACTCTCTGAAATGCAGTTCCGCTTCGCCGTCGGTGTATCGCATGATCTGCGAACACCGCTGACTGCAATCCGGGGCGCTGCATTCAACCTCGCAGACGGCCTTGTAACGGAACCTTCATCGGTGAAGCGTTATTCCAGTCTGATCCTCCGGAATGCCGAAGAACTGACGTCCATGATTGAGAATGTTCTCGCGTTTTCAGCTTCCATGCACGGACGCATGGAAGAGCCACGCGAGACCTTCCTCATTGGAGACCTTGTTCGGCATGCCGCAGCCGCTATGACGTCCGAAGTCGAACAGGCGGGCTGCCGGCTTGAAGTCACAGTCGCACCGGAGTTGCCGAATATGACAGGAGATCCGATCGCACTCGAACTGGCATTTCGCAATCTGATCGCGAATGCGGCCCGTCACGCAGCGCAGGGCAGATGGATCGGAGTCTCGGCTGCCCCGAGTGATGAGGGAGTTGAGGTTCGTGTCAGCGACCGCGGTCCTGGCATTCCTGAACCGGAGCGCGAGCGCATCTTCGATCCGTTCTACCGCGGCGAGCAAAGCCGCGCTACCCAGATACGCGGTACGGGACTTGGTCTCAGCCTTGTGAAAGAGACTGTAGAGCGCCATCACGGAACCATAACGGTACGAAACTCTCCCGCTGGTGGCGCGCAGTTCACGGTGCTGCTGCCTGCCGTGCCGAAAGCGGCATGACAGCACGCATTCTGCTGGTCGAGGACGCCCCCGATGTGCAGCTGATTGTCGCGGACCTCCTGCGCGGTAATGATTACGATGTCGTCGTGTGTGGCGACGGTGAAGAAGCACTTCGTATCACAGGCGAACAGCGTTTCGATCTCCTGATCCTCGATCTCATGCTTCCTGGTCTTAGTGGATTCGAGATCTGCAGTCGCACGCGGGAGCGCGGCTTCGACGGTGCCATCCTGATGCTGACCGCACGGGCACAGATAGACGATCGCGTCGAAGGTCTCCGGACAGGCGCAGACGATTACCTCGTCAAACCCTTCGATCCCAGAGAATTGCTTGCTCGCGTGAGCGCGCTGCTGCGGCGGATCGGCAAGACGCCTTTGACTCCCGTGCAGAAGTACCAGTTCGGAGATGTCGTCGCCGATTTCGAACGTCGCGAGGTTCTGCGGGCGGGAGTGCCGGTGAACATTGCCGCCAGGGAATTGCAGCTGCTGCGGCATCTCATCGATAACCGTGGTCAGGTTCTGTCTCGGGAGCGCTTGTTGACGCGCGTCTGGCAGGACTCCCCTTTTATCGGGCCTCGTACCGTCGATACGCACATCGCCTGGCTAAGACAAAAACTTGAAGAGAATCCACAGGAGCCGCGCTACATCGTCACGATTCGGGGAGAAGGGTACTTGTTTCAACCGTAGCGATTCCCTCCGCGTAACAATTCTTAACATCACTCTTCTCCGATTTTGGCGGTAAACCGTCATTTCCTGGGGCGCGAATCGGATAGACTTATCCTCTACAGCAGTTTTGATCATGAGTTCTCGCGAAAATGGGGGCGGGCTGGACGGTCGTGATTTGCTTCACCGCGTTGTTGTTGGTGGAGCGCCCGCTTACCTCTGCTGGTTCACCTGGAAAACAACTGTTCTGGATGGACGCCCCCGAGCGTTCCACTGCTCAGAGTTGCCGTTTGTTTTCCATAACAGCCGACCGTGCCGCAGCCCTAAGTGGCCAGTGTTTTCTGCCGACAAAGGTCCGGTGATGTGATCTTCGACAACAGATGCTGAATTGAAAATGATCCCCACCGCTCAGAGCGCCTGACGGTTGCCGGATAAACTGGAGAGTTTCAAATGGAACGTAAAAAAGCAAGCGATTATCCGCAGGAACTACTCGATCTTTTTGACCTCTATGTTCATGGAGATCTCGACCGGCGCGGCTTCCTCGACAGAGCAGGGAAGTTTGCAACGGGCAGCGTGACCGCAATGGCGCTATTCGAGAGCCTGCGTCCAAACTACGCATGGGCGGAGCAAGTTCCCAAAGACGACAAGCGTCTGCTAACGACGTATGTGACCGTGCCTTCTCCGGAGGGAAACGGCAGCATCCGGGGATACTTCGCTCGGCCAGTAAAAGCCACCGGCAAACTCCCGGGAGTTCTTGTTGTCCACGAAAACCGTGGGTTGAATCCCTACATTGAGGATGTCGCGCGCAGGCTCGCGCTCGAAAACTTCATGGCCCTTGCGCCCGACGGATTGACCAGTGTCGGTGGTTATCCGGGCGACGATGAGAAAGGCGGAAAGCTTTTCCAGCAGGTCGACCGGCAGAAGATGCTCGAAGACTTCATTGCGGCTGCCCGCCTGTTGAAAGGACGCCCGGACTGCAACGGCAAGATCGGCGTTGTGGGTTTCTGCTTCGGTGGCGGTGTAGCCAACACTCTGGCGGTAAGAATGGGATCGGACCTCGCCGCGGCAGTGGCATTTTACGGCGCCGCACCTCCGGCTGAGGACGTCTCGAAGATTAAAGCCGAGGTCCTGGTGCATCACGGCTCCATGGACACACGACTTGTCGGCGGATGGCCCGCGTATGAAGCAGCACTCAAAGCAAATGGTGTCAAATACAGCGGCTACGTCTATGAGGGAGCGCAGCACGGCTTCCACAACGACACGACGCCGCGGTACGACGAGAAGGCCGCGAAGCTCGCGTGGCAACGGACGCTTGAAGTCTTCAACAGGGCCCTGCGCTCTTAAGGGTAGTCCGAGTTTCCGTTCTCCCGATGAACGTTCGATCCTTGCAAGACAACCCGCTTAAGATTAGGAGCTACGGGCAGGCTGCCTGGGGGTAGGATCGGTGGATGTCGAGCACGGGGCAAAATTCGGATGACCCAGCATTGGTTCCTCCCACCCCTGAGTTAGTCCGGGAGGAACTAAATCGCATCCTCGCAGACCCTCGCTTTGTGCGCTCTGAACGGCACAGCAGCTTCCTGCGGTACACCGTCAACAGAACACTTGCAGGGGCCGGCGGCGAACTCAAGGAGTATACGATCGCCGCAGAGGTCTATGGCAAGTCTTCATCCTACGATCCGTCGACAGACTCGATTGTCCGTGTCGAAGCAGGCCGCCTGCGATCCAAGATCCTCGCCTATTACGCGACCAGTGGCCGCGAAGATCCGGTGCGAATCGACTTTCCCAAAGGTACGTATACACCGGTTTTTATCACACAGGCTCCGGCAACTCCGCCGCGTGCACCTGAAGTTTTGGCCACAAAGCCGCAGTCTGCACAGCCACCTCTTCCACGGAGTCTTTCCCGCAGACCCGTTGTCGCGGGCGCGGCTGTCATAGCCAGTCTCGTCGCGCTGCTCGGCTGGTGGATGCTGGCCGTGCGGCCGCGGTCCATCGCAGACACGGGTTCCGCGACGGCTGTGCTCTCGTTCGTCACTTTCAGCCCCGATGCTGAGTCCGAGGCTTTTGCTGCTGGTTTGACGAAAGACGTCTCCGCCGGTCTTTCACATGCAGACGTTCGCGTCGCCGATCGCGACAGCACGCTTCCGTTCCGGACAGGCGTCGACAGCGTTCTCGCCATTGGTCAGAAGCTTCATGTCGCAACTGTACTCGACGGGAGCGTGCGGAAGGAAGGCGATGCGCTGCGCGTCACGGCACAACTGATCGACACGGCGGACGGATACCGAAGGTGGTCGGAAACGTACGAGCGAAAAAGTCGTGACGCCGGGACACAGGCTGAGCTCTCACGCCTGATTACGCGATCCGTCCTGGCGGAGCGGAGCCGCCGATTGGCTGACGAAACTGCGCGAACTCCGGCAGCGAATGAGGCACGGCGTATTTCCAGACCGTTGCTCATCTCCATGGACCGCGGCGAGCGGGACCACCTGCTGATGCATGGTGGCGACCGCCGGCACCAGATGACGCTCGATGCAGTTATGGCTGCTGTCCACGGCTTTGAGCGCGCCATAGCGCTCGATCCGGGATACAGCCCAGCGTACGGAGGACTTGCACTTGCCTATTTGCTCGCCGCCGATTTCGATGAGCGTCTCTTCGAAAAGGTCAGGGAAACAGCGGTCCGCGGTCTTGAGATTGACGAGAAGCTCGCTGAAGCTCATTTTGCGCTCGGGTATCACCTGTTCCTGAAAGAATGGGATTTTGCCGGCGCGGAGCGGGAACTGAAACGAACATTGGAACTCAATTCCCGGGATGTGACAGCTGGCCGGCTGTATGCAGACTGCTCGGCGCTGCTCGGTGATCCGGAGTCCGGAGTTGCGGCTTTGGGCCGAGTCCAGCAACTCATACCCAACTCGCCTGTAATCGCCATTCAGGTCGGCATCATGTTGTATCACGCGCGACGCTTCCACGAACTGGAAGAGTACGCCCGCAGTCTCAGGCCGCTCCATCCCGGAGTGGCCCTGGTGCCGTGGTTGATCGGTCTCGCTCTGGAACAGCAGGGCCGGTATGCCGAGGCTGCTTCGGAGTTCGGAAAGACACTGGAGATCTCGCCTGACGACGCAAGAGCCACACCGGCACTGGGACATGTCTATGGCCGGCTGGGACGTCGTGAGGATGCGCTTAAGCTGATTGCCGAGTCCCGGGACAGCATGGTTCGCGGCGGGAACAGCGGGCCGGTCGGCATTGCGTTGATTTATCTCGGCCTCGGCGACCGGGAATCCGCTTTGACGTGGCTGGAGACGGCTTACAACACTCGCGAAGGTGCGCTGCCCTACATCCGGCTGGACCCTCGTTGCGATCCGCTGCGAACCGACCCGCGATTCTTAACACTTCTACGTAAGCTCCATCTGTAATTCATCTCATACAAGAACCCCTGGCTTATAAGAGTGATGCGCATTTTTGCGGCTGCCTGCCGATAGCCGATGAATCGGAATACGCGCGACTCGTCGCGCGGCAGGCTGTGAAAATCAATCGCTTACGCCGCCGTTACGCCTGTTACTTACCGCGATGTAACGATTCGCGACGGCTCGAACTGAGCCGGCCTGCCGAAAACGGCTCGCGTACCTGAATGCCACTCAGCGATACACGTGAGTCGGCTTTGAAAGGAAAACGCAAATGAAACAACTTTCCGTAATGATTATCCCGACGCTGATGTTGGCAGTATCCTGTGCAGCGCAATCAGTAGTTCCGCCGCCCGACTGCCTAACAGCCGCCGCGAAAGGTAACCAGGCCAGGCGAGTGCTTAACGGAGCCGTGACGGATTGTCCGCCGGATCCAACTACCACTCTGGGGACACCCGGCACCATTCCCGTGTTTAATACTCCCGCCACGCTGCGCGACTCGGTCATCCGCCAGAATGCGTCCGGCGGCATTGGTGTCGGCGCGGCCAACACCGGCAGTGCGAGACTCTCGGTGTCAGGCAACATCGCGGCTAACGGTAACATCAACATCTCGGGTAGTGGGACGGCCGCAACTCTCACCGCCGGTACGGTAACCGCCACCGGAGCACTGAATGGGAACACCGTCGCCTCAAGCGGCACCGTCACCGGAACGGACATAACAGCCACTGGCGCGATGAAGGCCGCCACAGTCACGGCAACGGGCACTATCACCGGAACCACTGTCTCGGCTACGAATATCAATGGAGCCAACGTCACAGCGACAGGAAGTATCTCCACCGCCTCGGGCAACGTAAGTGCGGTTCAATACAACATCGGATCGGAACGAATGGTGTCGGCTTCCGGCGTTGGCAACACGTTCACGGGAGTGGGTGCGGGAAGAACAAACGGCGGTTCCAACAACTCGTACTTCGGCAGCAATGCCGGAGAACTCGGATTCGTCGGCTCAGGCAACACCGCTTTCGGGGCGGATGCCGGCCTGAAAAACGGATTCAGCGAAAACTCATTCTTCGGTCACGGCGCGGGACAAGAGTTCTCGGGAGGTAACAACAACACCCTTATCGGTGCTCAGACCCAGGCAACCAGCGGAATTCAGAACGCGACGGCAATCGGAAGCAAAGCGACCGTGACCCAAAGCAACACGCTGGTGCTCGGTTCGGTTTCCGGGGTGAATAACGGTGCGAATGTGAACGTTGGGATCGGCACCACTGCACCACCAAGCCGGCTGACAGTCGGAAATGGCGACATCTACGTGTCCACACCCGGCACGAGTCTGATTCTGAGAACGACAAGCCCGTTCGTTTGTGCAAGGCTGGTCGTGAGTGCTCAGGGCCAGGTGTCCGCGACAGTGATGAGCTGTCCCGGAGACACAGGGTTATAAGACCACTCTCACACCAACAACTCGCCGGCCGGGCAGCATGTCCTGCTGCCGGCCGGCGTAAAGACAGTGCTTCTCGATCCAAAGGGCACTGCGGCCTGCATAGAAGGTGCATAAAGGAATCTATTGCGCCATCTTCAGCCCAGGCAGCTTGATCACCCACGCATGCTGTGCCTTGCTGGCGTCCGCCGAACCCGGTGGCAGATCGATCGCAATACCATCGCCGGACTTCGACCACTGCAGCGTACCGCCTGACGGGCCCAGCAACACCGGCTTCATTCCCGCCGGAGCCGATACGTTCCGAAGCTCAAATCGATTACCAGGCCAGCCTGGAATGATCGCATAGACGTCATTCCCTCTGCTCGTGAAGAAGCACTCGATGATCGCCTGTCCGGGTTTCTTGCGATCGACGTAGTCCGTCACCTCATACCTGGTCATGAACTCGCCGGTATTCAGCTTGTTGCGCTCGCCCGCACTCCATTGTCGTGTCGAAGTCCAGGCTTTCGTCCCATAGATCGCTTCGCCGTTGACCTTCAGCCAGCGCCCCAGGTGCTCCAGACGCTCCTGCATGATCACGGGAATGCGACCATCGCCTGTTGGTCCGATGTCCAGCAGCAGATTCCCGCCGCGGCTCACCAGATCCACCAGCATCAACACCAGCTCACGATCCGTACGGTAATCGTTGATCTGCTCGGCCCGGTTATATCCATACGAGAAGCCCATCCCGCGGCTCTCTTCCCAAGGATGATTGTTTCCCTCCAGACCGGCCGTGTACTCCGTTGTGTAATAGCCGCCGTGCTTGTGTCTCGTGTCTTTACCCCAGCGATCATTCACGACGACGTCATCTTTCACCGGCGATTCGTTGAACAGCCAGGCCAGCAGTTCGGGCGAGTGCCACTCGGCACTGGTCATGTCCCATTCGCCATCGGAGAATATGATCGACGGCTTATACTTCGTAACCAGATCCTTAAACTGGGGATGCATATGCTGCAGCGCGAAGGCCTGGCGGTCTTTTAGCCAGAGCGGGTTGTACCACTCATACAGCGAATAGTAGTAACCCATCTTCAGTCCCTGCTTGCGAACCTCATTCGTCAGATCTCCGAGAATGTCGCGTTTCGGTCCGACAGCGACGGCGTTCCATGGCCGGCCCCAGTCGCGGTCAGCCTCGGCATTCGGCCACAGCGTAAAGCCTTCGTGATGTTTCGACGTAAGCACAATGTATTTGGCGCCCGAGTCGGCAAACACCTTCGCCCAATAAGCGGGATCGTACATCTCAGCGCGAAACATCGGCGCGAAGTTCTGATACGGGAAGTTCGTCTCCATACACCCGCTTATGAAATTCGTACGTGGCGTTGGGCTTGCCGTTATCCGTCGGGCCTTTAGCGAGTGAATTCCAGTACCATTCGGCGTATTTACCGACCGGACCGAAAGCAGGCACCGAGTACACACCCCAGTGAATGAAGATTCCGAACTTCGCATCGGTGTACCACGAAGGCGTGGGCCGCTTGTCGAGCGAATCCCACGTCGGCTGATAAGTACCACTCTGCGCTGAAACCGCAATCGACAACAGAAGCACACAGGCAGCGAGTTTCATCGGTAACTATCTTATTTGATCGATGAGGAAATCGTCTGTGATCAACGCTAAAATCGTCGCTGATGCGCAGTTTTTTTCTCCTGCTCGCGGTCGCCGTTGCGGCCGTCGCTGTCGATCCGCCCGGCACCGTTTACGAAGAAGAGGTTAAGGCGTCGGTCCCTGTTCGCGATCGGGCCTGGCATCTTTTGGGGAAGTACATCGACAGTTTGCCTGAGAAAGGGGAGCCGTCGGGGAAGACTCTCGCGAAAAAAATCGGATATCCGGCACCGCGCATACAAGCACGTCACCTGAGGCTCGAGAAGATTGCCAGCGACTCGATAGCAACCTACTATCGCGCTTACACGGAACTCGGCGACATCCTCGAAGGCTACGGATTGTATATCGTGCCGCACGGTCCGCCCGGAGGTCCGTATCCACTCGTCATCGCGCAACACGGCGGCGGTGGTTCGCCCGAGCTTGCTCTGTTTCACGGAGGCTCAAATTATCACGACATGATTCGTGGTGCCGTCCGGCAGGGCTATGTCGTCTATGCTCCGCTCATCACGATGTACCCGTACATCGACCGCGATAATGGAACGGAAATTCCGGCCGAGGTTCGGCGGGATTTCGATAACGCGCTCCGAAAGCGCGGCACCAGTTTGTTTGCCGTCGAGACGACGATGATCAGCGAAGCACTCACGCTGCTGCTGAAGCGGCCCGAAGTCGACCGCAAACGAGTCGCGATGATCGGACTGTCCTATGGCGGCTTTTACACGCTGTATCAAATGGCTCTGGACAAGCGCATCAAAACCGGGGTGGCATCGTGCTCCTTCCGCGATTATGACGAGGCAGAATGGGTGTCGAAGCCCAAAGAGGGCCGGCCCTTCGATATGCCGCCTGCTGAGCTTGTCAAACTGATCAGCCCGCGGCCGATACAGATTCAGTGCGGATTGAAAGACACCAATCTCCCCATCGACTCAGCCCGCAAAGCCGCTGAAAAAGTGAAAGGAACGGCCGGACTCGACTACAAAGAGTTCGACGGCCCGCACGAGTGGAACGGCGAGCTTGCGTGGAAGTTCCTGAAAGCCGAACTCTGAATCAGGCTTCCAGGTTCAGGATGACCTTTCCTGAATTGCCCGACCGCATAGCTTCAAAACCAGCTGCCCAGTCATCAAAGCGGAACCGGTGTGTAATCACTGGCCTGATGTCGAGCCCCGATTGCAGCATGACGCTCATCATGTACCAGGTCTCGTACATCTCACGACCATAAATGCCCTTGATCGTAAGCATGCTGAAGATGACGGTGTTCCAGTCAATCGCCATAGATTCGGACGGGATGCCGAGCATCGCGATCGTGCCGCCATGGCTCATGTTCGCGAGCATGTCTCGAAACGCCGCGGGATTGCCGGACATCTCGAGTCCCACATCGAAACCTTCTTTCATGCCGAGCCGCTGCTGCACATCGGCCAGTTCCTCGTGACGGACATCGACGGCTTCCGTCACTCCGAGTTTGTGCGCGAGCTCCAGCCGGGCCGGGTTCACGTCCGTAATGACTGTATACCGCGCACCGGCATGTTGCACGACCGCAGCCGCCATCAGCCCGATCGGTCCGGCGCCGGTAATCAGAACGTCTTCACCGAGAACCGGGAAGGTGAGTGCGGTGTGAACGGCATTCCCGAACGGGTCGAAGATGCAGGCGACATCCAGATCGATGTTCTGGTTATGAACCCATACATTCGTCATCGGGAGTGCAATGTATTCCGCGAAACAGCCCGGGCGGTTCACGCCGACGCCGCTGGTGTGTGCACACAAATGCCGCCGGCCCGCAAGGCAGTTCCGGCAACGTCCGCAGACGACATGGCCTTCGCCGCTGACAATTTGACCCGGAAAGAAATCGGATACGTTGGAACCGACCTCGACAATCTCGCCGACGAACTCGTGTCCAATCGTCATCGGGACAGGAATCGTCTTCTTCGCCCAGTCGTCCCAGTTGAAGATATGAACGTCAGTTCCGCAGATGGAAGCACGCCGGACTCGAATCAGAACGTCGTTGATTCCGATGGTCGGGACGGGAACATCTTCCAGCCACAATCCGGACTCAGCGTGCTTTTTTACGAGGGCTTTCAAAGGAGTTCCTGGCCTTCATGGTAGCGGTGCCGCAACCATGAAGGCAGGAACGAACAGGAAAAGAACTATTCGTGGCTGGTGAGCTTCGGTACAGCACCGAACAGACCGGCGACGGCGAGCGCCGCCCCCAGACCGATTGCACTTGCCAGGACAGGATGCATGGTCGCAGAAGTGTACATGCTCGATTGCATGACATGACCTTCGTAGTCGCCGTGCTCCTCGCCGCCGAACCCCGGCTTGTAGAGAGCGCCTTCCCGGTCCCGATCGTTGGGCTTTCCGGAATGGGTCCCTTCCATCAGCGAGTGTCCGATTACTTTGTCCGCAACCGATGGCGCCCACCGGCGCAAAGTCGCCGCTGCCTTCGCGCCACCACCCACGTAGAGTTCACGAACGATATTTTCCGAAGAGTGCAGTATCGCTTCGGCAACGGTCTCCGGAGCGTACACCGGGGGCACATGTGTCGGCTTGTCGGGCAGCAGATTCTTTGCGTGCTGCGTAAACGGAGTGTTAATCGGACCTGGTTTGATCAGCGTCACCGATATCGGAGCACTTTGCTGCTGAAGTTCCATCCGCAGCGCATCGGTGAAGCCCTTCACAGCGTGCTTGGTCGCGGAGTAGTAGCCCTGCATCGGAGCCGCAAGGTCGGACACCTCGCTCCCGACATTGATGATGGCACCACCCCGCGTCCGCAGATGTTCCGCAGCGATTCGCGACCCGTTGACAACACCCCAGAAGTTCGTCTCGAACAGCCGGCGAGCGTCGTCAACCGACTGCTGGAGCAGCGGTCCGTAGACTGATACTCCAGCGTTGTTGACCCAGGTGTCGAAGCCGCCGAAGTGTCCAACGGCTTCCCCTGCCAGCCTGCGGACGTCCTGTTCGGAAGCAACGTCCACGACAACGTACCGGGCTTGCCCGCCATGGCTTCGGACCTGATCGCAAAACTGCCGCAGGGCATCTTCGTTGCGAGCAGCAACGACCACCCTGGCTCCGCGCTGAGCCGCCATTCGAGCCGTAGCGAGTCCGATCCCGCTTGACGCGCCGGTAATGACGATCACCTGTTCTTTAACGGGTCTCAGCTGAACATCCATCGCATTATCCCCCCAAACTTAAGGCTTCTTGTCAGCGTCCGGATCGACGGCCTTCTTTACGCCGTGTTCGACCTTCTTGGCGCCCTTGGCGGTTTCATGCCCCGTTTTTTGAGCTACTTCCTTCGTTCCCTCACCGACCGCCTTGGCTCCTTCCGCTGTACCCTTTGCCGCGTGCTTCGCAGCGCTGCCGGTACCCTTCCCGATATCTTTTCCGGCGGCGGCGACTTCGCCCTCCTTTAGTTCATGGCCGGCTTCTTTGGACTTGCTCTTCATCTTCTTGCCGCTTTTCTTGTACTCATCCGCGGCCTTGTCATCATGATCCGTCTGGGCCACCATTGGCAAAGCCATAAGCGAAAGTCCCAGAATGCTCGAAAATACGAGTTTTTTCATTATGTGAATCTCCTGCCTCTTTTACCAGGATTCGAAAAGCCAGGATACTGTTTCGGAAAATGTCACCGTGAATTAAGGATTCTCAGTATTGCGTAAGTCAAGTGAACATCTGAAATAACTTTTCGGCGCATTGCTCCGCTCCGTTTAACGCCAACTTCTCCGAAGGTTTCGGCACATCCAGTGCGCGTCGAAGCCACTCGCACCAGTCACCTGCCTCCCAGGCTTCCAGTGGGATCTCCATAGCCCGGCCAAACAGTTGCATCTGAGACAGCAGCATCGGATCTTCCGGAAAACCTGTCCGGGGTGGATAAAGGAGTACCTGACCCTCAGCGATGCATTGCGCCGCCGTGCTATACCCCGGCTTGCTGACGACGATATCGGCCGCACGCGCAAGATCCAGATAATCCGGTAGAGAATCGTTGTAAATAAACGAGTATTCGTGGCACTCTTGCAGCAAACGTTCCCTTGCCGTTGCACTTAACCTTGCACGCCCGCCGACAAGGACTACGCGATCGTTGTCACTCAACCCCAGTTCAGCGCGGATATCCGAACGAGAGCGATGACTGGTCGGAGCGACCAGTCCAACATCATCGACGCGCGGAAAGACTTCCCATCCTTCACCGTGCGAGAGCGGATACCGCAACGCCCGATCGAATTGCGCGTACCCCAAGCTGATTTCGTCTTCCACTCCGGAGCCCGCGAGAATCCAGCTCCACAGGAAATTGCCAAGCGCTACCGAGGGCACTCCTGCCCTGCGGGCGACGAAACCTGCGGTAAACGGAATATCCGCCGCGATCAGGGCCATCTGCTGCTCAGAAGCGAAGTCCGCCTCACGGGCCACGATCTCGTCAAATCGCGCCAGATATTCGCGGACCGCTTCGCCGGTAGCCCGGAGGTCGACTCCGAGCGAACCGCTGTGCTCCACCACCGCAGGTTCGATGCAGGATTGTGAATACCGAACGCGGCTGTCGAACAGAAATGGTGGCGCCGTCGTCCGGACATGAATCGTGAGGTCCGGCTGCGCGCTCAGCAGAGCCTCAATGACAGCGTTAGTGCGGGTAGCGTGACCGTACCCGTGTCCGCTCACGTAGAACAGGATCACGCGTGCTGTTCGGCTGATGCGGACGCAGCGTATCGCACGACATTGCCGCCCCCGCGCTTTCCCTCGTACATAACAGAATCGGCACGCGCGAGCAGGGTCGTCGGCTCTTCGCCATCGTCCGGGTAAATGGATATCCCAATACTCGCCGACATCGGGTGAAAACCGTCCGAAAGCTCCACTGGATGACTCAGCTCCTTCAGTATCTGCTCGGCCGCCTCAGACACGTCGCTGCGATCCCGCGCCGTTGTAATTACTCCGAACTCATCGCCGCCAACCCTCGCGATGAACAGGCTGTTCGTCTCCGCCTGGTGCTTCAGACGCCGGCCGATTTCAAACAGAGCCATGTCTCCGGCGGCGTGACCCCAGTTGTCATTAATCACCTTGAAGCGGTCCAGATCCACGAACATGATGCCGAGCATCGTTCGGTCCATTCTCGCTCTCGTGATGTCCTCCTCGAGCCGCTCCTGGAAACTTTTCAGATTTGGCAGGCGGGTCAGTACATCGTGTCTCGCCTGAAACTCGAGTTCCTCGGTCAGTTGGCGTTGCTGAATCGCCATCCCCATTCCACGCGCCATCATCTCAACCATCTCGCGGGCGTGAGGTCGAATCTCGGTCGTGTCCTCCGACCAGAAAAGCAGCGCTCCGAAACGGCTTTCCGCAACAGTAATCGGAGCACCGGCATAAAAGAATGCGCGCGAGCCGGCCCTCGGCGCGACCTGTCCTACCGCCGTTGTCTCAGTCCGAAATACTTTCTCTGTCAGCGTGTCGAGAAAACCCGTCGGGTCCGATCCCTGTAACTGCGCCGTAACCGGACCCTCTTCGGTCGCCCGGAGAATCGCGCCCGACGAGAGGCGAAAGATTTCGCAACCTGTCCTCAGGTACTCTCCAAAGAGTTCGTCGAGAGTAGAATACGCTGTCGTGCTCAGCCGGTGCAGCAGCTTCAGATATCTGGAGAACGTAGCGAGTTGCTCCGTCTGTCGAAACAGCGTCTCGTTAGCAGCCGCCATGTCGAGTCGGGACCGCACAGCATCGGTGATGTCCCGACCGACGCCGTACAGGCCGGTCGGAGTTCCGGACGTAAACACCAGTTCGATAACGACTTCTATCGGGATTGCGCCGGTTGTTCCGCACATGTCCACCTCGATAGCTGTGGGTGTGCCGCCTCCGATCCGTTCCAGAACGGCCTGCTCGAACACCTCCCAGGACTCCTGCGCTATCCAGTCGCGAATATTCGATCCGACAACGTCGAGACGATTAAGCCCGAGTACACGCTCAAACGAGCGGTTTACGCGTGTCACCTCACCGGAAAGCGTTGTCGTGAACAGGACGTCCGACGCCGCTTCATACAATAACTCGAACTCGTCACCAGGTGTTGCCATCGTGCAGTGTCAGCGGCGTTACGGCCGAAGCGAGTATAGAAAGAGCATAACCCCTGCGGCTATAGTGACACCGTGAGGAATCGAGATAGATGAATCGTGAGCAATGTCGAGTGCCGGATTCGACCGGAACGGCATCCTCCGCAGCGCGACTTCCCGGACTATGTGCATCGTGTTAGTTAACGAACTTCGGGCCGCACGCCTCCCCAGGATGACTACTATCGCCGATATACCGCCGACAAGTGAAGCAAAGACGAACAAAATCAACCAGTTGTGCGGACCGCAAAGCGAGCCCAGTGCGGCCATCAGTTTCACGTCGCCTCCGCCCATCGCTCTCAACGTAAACAGCGGAACGTAGATTAGAAGCGCCAATCCAAAACCGAGCAGAGACGACCCCAAACCCGTCAGCCCAGCCAGCACCCCGTTGAGAGCAAACCCACTTACAAGGCCTGAAACCACCAGCCAGTTCGGGATTCTTCGCGACCGTAAATCAAAGATTGCAGCCGCGATGGACAGAAGAAGCATCGCAGCCTGCAATGCCGGATGGACTGAGCTTGTCAACCAGCATTATATCCGGCAATGGCGGCAGCGCCTGTTACAGTGGTGAGGACGGTCCACCTGGTGAGCCCCGGATTCGAAACCCTTCTTCTGATTTCCTCCGTCTTGTCGATGTCTGCTGCGGCTGTTGGCGTTTGGCTCGGAGCCACGCCTGAATTTACCAGGCGCATCGTACCTGTTAGCGGGGCGATACTGCTTTTGCTCTCCTTGTTAGGCGTGATGCCAGAACTCGCACGGCTGTTCGGCTGGCAGGCAGGACCGCTGCTGATGCTGGCAGGGTTCGCGATGATCTGGCTCATCGACCGTTACATCACGCCCGTCTGCCCGGCCTGCTCCCACACTCATGATCACGACAACTGCGCCAAACGCCTGCATGGGTTTGCTGGTCCCCTCATCACCGCAGCGCTGATCCACAGTTTGTTTGACGGCTGGACACTCGCCGCGGGCCAGTCCCTTCCTGGTTCAGGATCCGCTTTGGTAGCCGGCGTTCTGGTACACAAAGTGCCCGAGACCTTCGCCTATGGCGTCATTCTGAAGGCGGCACTCGGCTCCCGAACGGTCGCTCTCACGTGGGCACTGATCGCGCAGGGCGTTACGGTAATCGGAGCACTGCTTGCACTCGGGCTCGCGAGTCATATGGGAACGCAGTGGCTCGGCTGGCTGCTCGCGCTTACCGGGGGCACCTTCCTCTACCTGGGATTCCACGCCGTCCACGGCGAGTGGCGTCGCCGCGCCGCGCTTCGGACCAGCTAACGCTTCGGTGCCGGAGAAGACGACTTCTTCTCCAGTGACGCATCCGTCACGATCACGAAGTCGCCCGTGTTCGCAAGCTTTGATGACCACTTCGGGAAATCATCGCGCGGCGTTACCGTCACGACGACTGTCGCGGTATTCGGCCGATATCGCTGCAGGTGATCGAGAATTCCAAGCCTGTGTTCGCTGTGGAAGCTTCCGTTGATGTGCAGCAGGTGACTGTCGGGATTCCGGATCAGAGATTCCGCAATCGTGTAGGCCATGGTGGCATCCCAAAGACTCTGCGCCTGCAGCCCAAAGCGAGGATCTCGCGGCGTCTTCTCCGGAGGCTGCTGTTTCCTGACCTCTTCCATCACGCGGCGGAAGTTTTCCGCATACTCAGCTGATGCGTCGGCATATGGCAGCGGCGCGATAGTCGCTTTGGCTTGATCGGAGAGCGCCGACAGCGAATCTTTTCCAAGCCGGCTCACACGATTTACATATCTTCGCGGCGCATTTGACGCGATCACTCGGATGTGGTTCTCTTTCGCATGCTCAACCAGCGGCCGGTAGGCGGTCTTATAGTCAGGCCATGCTCTGCCGCTTGCAATCAGGTGTTCCTCGGTAATGATGCCGTTCAGGTACTCGTCCATGACGTTCTGTACATCGCGTTCAAACATCTCCATCGCGAGCACGGTCTTCGCCGCGGGGACTGCCTTTAAAACTTCCAGCTCGAGGTAATGTGCGACAGGATCGTCATGCTCCTCGCCGACAAAGGTAACCACAGCTTTGCCGGCTGCCTCGAACACATCGTTGAGGCTGCACGGCGTACCGTCTCCACGGTAAACTTTGTAATTCTTTTCCGTCACCTGCACGGCCTTGCGGGAAGAGTCCGCTGCGAACATCGAAGCAAAGAATACGGCGGTGACTGCTACGCGAAGTCGTATCGGCGGATTCATGGTGCAAGAGCTACACCTTTGGGCGCCGCCGGTGGAAATCCGTTACCTTTTGAAACTGCATCCCGACCGATAGAATCAGGTTCTCGGAAAATGCCCGGCCAACCACCTGCAGAGCTATAGGAAGGTCGTTCACGAACCCGCAAGGCAGGGAAAGCGCAGGCAGTCCGGCCAGATTCCCTGCCGGAATCAACCCCCGCAAGCCGACGGCCGGAACGGTGCCGGGCGCCTCGGGTGCACTCGCCCCTGCCGATGTACTTGCCGACGGAGGACCAGGCGGAGTGGACGGCTTGTCCAGCGGGTCGCCAACCTTCGAAGCAACACTCGTCCGGCTCGGCGCGACGATAGCATCACAGTCCGTCAGCACTCGACGGAAGTCATTCTGTACAAGGCGGCGAATTCGCATCGCGCGCAGATAATCGCGAGCGGAGATGTCGAGAGCGGCCTTCAGGCCCGCTGCCTGCTTAGCATCCGCAAGCTCGTCAACGCGTCCCGACTCGATCAGTTCTTCGAACACAGAAGCGGCTTCCGCTGAAATGATCGTGCTGATCGCCGGACCAAACGGCAGATCCGCGGTCTGCACCTCAACCAGCTTCGCGCCGAGCCCTCGAAGTGTCTCCAGCGCAGCCGCAAACACCGGACGCGTCTCCGGATCCGCCAGCGTTTCGAAATCAGCGCGGTTGTACCCCAGCCGCATCGTATTGATCGGCCGCGCGTATTTCGGCGAAAAATAAAAGCTTTTTCCTGAGCTCCCGGGATCGTTATCGTCCTTGCCCGCGATCGCTGCCAACACGTATCCGCAGTCTTCCGCACTGCGGCACATCGGTCCGATCTTGTCGAGTGTCCAGGAGAGAGGCATCGCCCCAAACCGGCTGACCAGTCCATACGTAGGTCGCAGACCCGTTACACCGCAGTAAGCACTCGGCGTCAGAATCGAACCTGACGTTTCCGAGCCAAGAGCGAAGGGAACCAGACCGGCCGCTACCGCACTGCCCGAACCGCTCGAACTTCCGCCAGACCATCGAGTCCGGTCCCACGGGTTCAGACCCGGGCCAAAAAGCGAAGCCGACGCGTACCTGTAACCGCCACCGCCCGCGAGTTCCACCATTGCAAGCTTGCCCCCGCAGATCGCGCCGACCTTCGAAAGGCGCCGTATCACAGTCGCGTCAAAATCGAAAACCTGCGCGACGTACGGCTTCGCGCCCCATGTCGTTACCTGCTTCGCGACACTGAGCAAATCCTTTGCGCCATAAGGGATGCCTTGCAGCATCCCTCTCGTACGATCCCTTTTCAGCTCGCTGTCGACCTCGCGGGCATTTCGAATAGCAAATTCGCGAAGCGATAAGGCAAGTGCGTTGTAACGTGGTCCAAACCGTTCCAGACGGTCGCAGACAGCAGTAGTCAGTTCGACTGCGGAGAACTCTTTTGCAAGCAGCTTCGCATTCAGTTCCGCGATCGTGCTGAAGAAAACGTCTTCGTCAAATGACGCCATGTTGGATCGTCAGTAAGCGCGGAACAGAAAACTCGGCTCCAGCAGCTGTGGAATGCGAACTTTGTGCAGCGCGGCACTGGTCTGCTTCTGGTCGGTGCGAGCGGACTCGAGCAGATCGGCCGGAGTTGACGAAGCTGCCGGCGGAGTCTGTGCTGACAAGGTGGTCAGAGCGGGCAGAACGGAAACAGCCGAAAGCACCTCACGCCGGGATAGGAAACGAGCCATGCTGAAGCCTATGCTAGCTCAGTGCCTCTGTCACAGTCCGTTGCATCAGCGCTCGCGGAGCGGATTCCCCGGTCCACAACTCAAATTGGTGCGCCGCCTGCTCGACGAACATCTCGATCCCGGGAATCACCTCCAGATGTTGTGCTTTGGCTCGCTTCAGTAACTCCGTCTCCAGCGGGTTGTAGACCATATCGAACACTACATCGGCCGGAATCTCATCTTCGAAAAAGCACCCGGAACACTCGGGGTACATGCCGAGTGGCGTTGCGTGTACCAGAGCATCGAAGCGATGTGAGGTAATCACGTCGCAGGGAATTGTGGTCGCTCCCGTTGCTTTCGCAAGCGCCCTCGCTTTCTCCGGGCTTCGTCCGGTGATCGACAGCTCAGCGCCGGCATCTGCAAGCGCGAACGCAGCTCCCCGCGCCGCGCCGCCCGTACCGACTACGAGGACAGACGACTTTCCGAGCTTCAGTCGTCGCGACAAAGGCTCAATCACGCCAGCGACATCGGTGTTGGTGCCACGCCAGCGTCCGGCCTTGCGCCACACAGTATTCACGGCACCGATTCGCTTCGCGAGCGGTTCCACATGATCGAGATAACGGACGATCTTCTGTTTGTGCGGAATGGTGACACTGAAGCCCGAAACCGGAAGCTTCACGGCAAGATCGACAAAGTCCCGCAACTGCGAAGGTGCCACCAGAAACGGCAGATAAACGGCATCGATTCGTTTTGACTGCAGCGCGCGGTTGTGAATCACCGGCGACATGGAGTGCCGCACCGGATCCGCAATCACGCCGTAGACCTTCGCCGTACGGCTGAGCTTGTCTGCACGATACAGAGCGCGCAGTTGCCGTGCCTGAATTTGCCCTGGAGCGGTGCCCGGTGCGCCGTTTGGCGCGCCATACGTCCACGTGCTGCCGAACGCGGGTGCAAGGATGCGGCTCGCGACTCCGGCTTCGCCCATTGACAACAACACTGTCTTCGTCTTCAACCCTTTGCTGCAACTGAGTACACGAAGAATATCCGATGGCTTCCGCGCGGTGGCAACCAGTTTCCAGATATCCGCCTGGACTTTTGACACTCTCCGCATGACTGCGGTCATCGCGGGAGTTGTTTCGAAGTTGTGATACGACACCACCAGACACGTTCGCTGGCGAAACTCGGCCATCACGGATAAGGCCACTTCAGCCGACTCAATCTCGACGTCGACGGCAGTCGCTCCAGCGTCAATCGCCTGGTTAAGAATCTTAAGTTGCTCTTCAATGCTGCCTTCGAAGTGGCCATGGTTGGCGGTACGCCTGCACGTCGCAAGGATCGTCAGATCCCGACGTTCGCGAAGCAGCGTCTTGATGCACTCAACTCCTTCGGCAGGATCCGGCAGATAATCAATCCTGAATTCGAGAAACGTCTCACGTTCGGCAATCTCTTTCCGTGCATGCTTCAGTAACTCACCAGCGGTCGGAAAGCCGAGAGCAACGCAAACCCGTGGCAAGGGGGAACGTGGCAACATTGGGGGAAGAGTGTCTCAGGATATCACGCCGTGCTATGGAAGAACCTCGTATTCCACCGTAATTCTTCCGGTCACAGTCAGTGTCCCCGCCTCGACTGGAGTCGTGGCAGCCGTCGGACTTCCCGCGCCGACGCTTAGCGTCGGAACGATTACTCCGGTTTCTCCCGCGTTCAGTACCTGACCGAGTGTGACACCGAGACCAGCAGCAATAGATGTCGCACGAGCTTTCGCGACCTGCCCGGCAGCTCGCAGCGCTTGCTGGCGAACAGGCTCATCATCCCGCAATCCGAGTGACAGTCCGTCAATTCGGTTCGCGCCTGCCGCTACAGCAGCATCCATCACACTGCCGGTAATCGAAAGATTGTTTGCCGTAGCGAGTATCGAGTTCGTGACTGTATAACCTGTGATCTTGCCGGCTGTATCACGAGTTGCCGAGACGTTATAAGAAGACGTTCGCACCGAACCTGCGCTCCCGATCAGCGCTTTAACAGCGTCGATTACAGCCTGAGTCTTGCCCGCGTTTTGCATAACCGCATCGTCGGCAGTCGCCGATTGCGTAACGACGGAAATAGTTACGCGTGCCTGGTCGGGTGCTACAGCGACATCAGCCTGACCGCTGGCTGTAATACTCCGCCGAACAGGAGTAGTCACCTGCGCCGCTGCAGTCAGCACCAGAAATAGTAATCCCGCGAAAGATTTCATACAGGCACGATGCTATCGCACAACGTTAATCGGCTTGCCCGCAAAGAACGCGCGGACGTTGTCCGCTGCGGTACGAAGCAAACGGGCGCGAGCTTCCTTCGTGGCCCAGGCAATATGAGGCGTCACCAGGCAATTCGGCGCGGAAAGCAGCGGCGATGCGGAGACTGGCGGCTCAACCGGGAGTACGTCGAGCGCTGCGCCCGCGATCTGCCCCGCTGCGAGCGCATCGGCCAGTGCCTGATCATCGACGAGCAGTCCGCGTGAGGTGTTCAGGAGGAAAGCTGACCGCTTCATCATCGCAAGACGCTCTGCATTGATAAGGCATCGAGTGTCCGGAGTCAGCGGGCAATGCAGACTCACCACGTCCGCCTCCCGAAGAATCTGCTCCACGGTCGCCGGCGTGAGACCTTCTTCGCCGTGGAACATCGGATCCGCAGCCATAACTCGCATCCCAAACGCGCGGGCAAGCACACCCGTTTGCCGTCCGATCCGGCCATAACCGATCAGTCCCAACGTTTTCCCAGCGAGTTCCACCAGCGGCGACAAGTGATAGCTCCACACACCGCTCCTGCTCCACCCGCCGTCGCGAACATCGTCGGAATGCCGCTGAACGCGATGACACAACTCCAGCAGCAACGCAAACGTATACTGTGCGACCGAATCCGTCCCATACGTCGGGATATTGCTTACCGGAATTCCGTGTTCGGCCGCAGCTTTGACATCGACGATGTCGTAGCCGGTCGCAAGCACTCCGATGAAGCGCAGATCCGGCAATTGTGCGATCACGTCGGCGCTTAGGGATGTTTTTGTCGTCAACACGACCGAAGCTCCCCGAGCCCGCTCGATCACTTCTCCGGCGGCGGTCGTCTCGTAAATCGAAAGGTCCCCGAGCACCTGCAGATCGCCCCACGACAGGTCTCCAGGATTGAGCGCCTGAGCGTC
Organism: Bryobacteraceae bacterium; assembly: GCA_963794765.1. Classification (GTDB taxonomy): domain Bacteria; phylum Acidobacteriota; class Terriglobia; order Bryobacterales; family Bryobacteraceae; genus JAWXCM01. The sequence continues at coordinate 50,504 of CAWCGC010000039.1, forward strand.
GAGAATCACAATTTTCCGATGCATGCAATCAGCAGCATACATGTTGGTCGTACGATACGGTGTCGAATGAGAGTAATTCCGCGGTGAAGTGCCAGCTTCCAAAGCTGGACGTCCCTGGAAAAACAGCCCACTTTAAGTCTGAACGGCAGTAAGCATGGCTTTACGTGCCCTGTTAACCAGTTCCGATCACAACGGAGCCGAAACGCCGCTTTCGTTCAGGCCAATTCCGATACCAGCGACTAACTCACAATTTCAGAAATGTCTATCAGGTAAAGCTGCCGCCCTGTTCCGCCGTGCGGCGAGTCAATGACAACCTTGCGTCCATCCGGACTGAAGCGTGGATGAGTATCGCATCGGAATTCGCCCGCATATCCCGGCGGTGAAGCGAAGTGGCCAAGCGGATACCGCTTGCCTGTCGCCACCTCGAACAGGTACGGGTTCTGATTTCTCTGCGCGTCCGGATAGGTATCGTTCAGAATCCACTTGTTACCTGGCAGGTAGGTGCAGTGACCGTTCACCGTCATCACATCCGGCCCGACCGCTTCGACCTTGTCGGTCTTGTCTTCGTAGAGGTAGAACTTGTCTCCGTGGGAAGGGTGCCGCGCCCAGGCCAGAATGTTCTGCGGATCGCGCCAAATGAAGTGTGATGTGTACCCCCACGGATCGACCACGTAGAGGTCAGTGCCGTCCGGCTTAGCGGTAAACATACGCGTCATAAAACCCGACTTTCCGGGTAGCTGCCAGCGGTGCAGGAAGATGAACCGCTTCCCGTCCGGGGCCACGAGGAGGTGGTTGAACCAGTGTTTGGCTCCCGTCATATCCGCGTGCGGACTCGGAATCGACGCGGCCTTCGAGAACGGAATGATGAGATCGTGCTTGCCAGTGCGGAAATCGACGCGCCAGATGCCCGCGTCATCGGGCGCGTTAACCTTCTGGTTCGGATCGATGATGCCGCCGTAGCCGTAGCCGGGGCGGGTGTCGTGCAGCCGGCGGAAGTCCGGATGGACGGCCCAGGCGGAGTCGGGGCTGATACCGTAGACAGGCCCCGACAGTGTCTTGCGCTTCCCGGAGCGGACGTCAAGAATGTGAGAGACGAAACGGTCGTTCAGGCGATCGTTGTAAATCACTTCGGTGCGCGAACCTGGGAGCCACTGCAGCATACAACCCTGCTGCCAGCACCAGGCCACGGACGTGCCCAACTCCCTCCACTTGTCGCCGCTCTCCAGGTCGATCATGCCGAGACGAAGGCGATCGTCCGGGCCTGGCGTCCGGCCCTCGAAGCCCACTTCCATCCCCAGCACGTAGCGGCTGGAAGGGTCGAACTCGAGTTTGTCGTAGTAGCCGAACCAGTGATGGTTCGGGCCGCTCGTGAGTGGCCGAACCGGCGGAAGTTTCTCGTCGCCCCTCAGCAACACCGGGCCGGCGGCAAGACATGCGATTGCATTTCGTCGATTCATCATGGCTGTTACCCCTCTCCTTATGTTCCACCGTTTGCGTCCCGATAAGGCGCAAGCCGGCATCGCCAGAATTGCGCAAAGCTCCGCTGCGAAACAATTCCAAACGCCATGGTCAGGTCTCAGAAAATGTACTTCAATGCAAACTGAATCAGCCTGCCCTCGGCCGCGGAGGTGAGGCATCCGAAGCAAGCGCCGTCCAGATTGGAACTGACCGCGCCAAAATTCGGCCGGTTGAAGATATTGAAGAACTCGCTGCGGAACTGCAGCTTATGGGATTCGCGAATTCCCCGAAACGATTTGAACACGCCCAAATTCGTGGTGGCGGAGCCCGGATTGCGAAGCTGGCTGTCGGCACGCGGGGCATTCCCGAAGACACCGGGCCGGTTGGGTGCATAAGCGGAGGTGTTGAAGTATTGAGCGATCTGCTGCTGCCGCGGCCGGGAGGTATCGAGTCTCGGATCGGCGAGGCGGTCGGGACGATTCGGCAGTCCGTAGAGAGCCCGGTCCACCGAGGATGTGATGAGCACCGGGGTGCCGGAATACATGGTCCAGATGCCATTGACCTGCCAGTCTCGGACGATCGCTCCCTTGAAACCCCGGTTCCACGACCCGGATGGTACGTTCCAGACCCACGACATAACCCAGGCGTGGGTGACGTCAAAGGACAGCGGGCCATAGTCGTTGTGCCGGTTGAAGGGATCGGTGGACCCGCCGGAGTTCGTGAGAACGCTGTCCTGGTCGCCGAGGGCCTTGGAAAACGTGTACGCCAACTGAAGGGAGAAATTGCGGCTGAAGCGCTTGTCGACGGAAACGAGCAGCGGCGTGTAGTTCGCACCGGTAACGGTCTGCAAGGAGAGATAGCGGCTGTAATACGGCGCAAGCGGCCGCCGCGCATCCACATTGCCGACGGTCGATTGGCCAGGGATGTACCTTGGAATGTTGAAGTCCTGCAAGTAAGGAACGTGCGTCGTGCGGCTTCCCGCATAGCCGACCGTGATCAGCCAGTCCCGTGCGATTTCGCGCTGAATGTTGAGGTTCCACTGCTGCATCGTGAGTTCCTTGAAGTCGGGTCCGTAGGTGAACTCGGTGATGTTCGAGTCGAAGGTTACTGGCAGACCTGGCTTATAGCCGATAGCTCCGAGTGATGGCTGCGCCGGAAACGGGTTCCCTCCCGGGTAATTGGCCCACGGATTCGAAGTGCTGGGAGGCGCGTTCAGGTTGATGCGGCGGGTAAATGGCTGATAGATGGCAAATTGCCCAGCCTCGTTGGCCCAGTTCGGATTGAAGTAGATGCCGTAGCCGGCGCGCACGACTGTCTTGTGATCGGATGTCAACTCATACGACAGTCCAACACGCGGCGCAAGGCACAGGGTCGGAGTATCGGTGCCGGAACGGCTCACTCCGGGGTCGCCCCAGAAAAGAAGTCCCGGAGGAGCGGTGGGATAAATCGTCGACTGCGCTCCCGCCACGTATCGGGAAACGGCATAGTTCAGGGCGACGGTCTGCAGTGGCAACTCATAGCGCAGGCCGAGATTCACGGTCAGCCGCCGGTTTACGCGAATGTCGTCCTGCGCATACCAGGCGAGATGGAACTGGCGTGTGTGATCGGGAGCTTCGTTCTCCTGGTAAAACTGCACGGGCTGGCCCAGCATGAAATCGGCGATGGCGTTGCCGGAGAAATTTCCGTTGAAGCTGAAAGAGCCGTTGGTGCGGGAAAGGTTGTTGTCTTTTTGAAACGAAACGATAGCGTCATGACCAAACTGGAAGTTATGGCGTCCGCGCTGCCAGGAGAAATCGTCGCTCCAGCTTAGGGTGTGATAATCGCGAGTAATGTAGATCTGGTCGATGCTTGACTGGAAGAAGCCGGAAACGGCAAAGGTGGGCAAGCCCGGAACATAGGTGTAGTAGTTGTTGCTGAACCCCAGTTTTTTGAGGTCGTCAAGCGAGACCTTCGGAGCGTAATCGTTGAATTGATAATAGCTGTTCAAGCTGACGCGCACCGTGTTGATCTTGTTGGGACTGAGCACCTGGGTGTAGGTTAGTCCGAATAGATTCGTATTTGTGGTACTGGTTCCGCCCTGCTGGCTGGGAATATTTCCCGAGCCGACGGGATTGTTCGTGCGTGTCAGGAACGCCCGGAAGTTGATTTGCTGCTTGCCATCCCCCATCAACTGATCACCGCGCGCCAGGATCTGGCCGGGATTGCTTCCGCTCTGACGCTGGTAGACGTACGACCCGTTCGTCCCCTGAGCAGTCGGCAGGTACGTCTTGGAGAAATTCAGCGCCAGTGGATCGAGGCGGCTGAAGGGGATTTGGTTGTTGACGAAGGGCTGATTCGTAAGCGGATCGCGGATCGGGGTCCGAATATTCGAAAAGTCGCCGGTTAGTTGCGCCGGCGTCGGCACAAAGATGGTAACGGCGGAGCCCAGGGCTTCCTTTTGCTGTTCGAGGTTGACAAACCAGAAGGTGCGGTTGCGGCCTTTGTAAATGCCCGGGATCCAGACCGGGCCGCCGAGCGTAAAGCCGTACTGGTTTCGCTTACGGTTTGTCTTGGAGGGCAGGAAGAAGTTGCGCGCGTCGAGGTCCATGTTGCGGAGGAATTCGTACACCGCGCCGTGCAGATCGTTGGTGCCGCTTTTGGTGGTGACCTCAATCACGCCTGCGGCGAAACCATACTTGGCGGAGGCGGAGCTGACTTGCGTTGTGAATTCCTGCACAGCGTCGGGACTCGGCGTGGGAAGAATCTGCTGGAACACGTTATCGACGTTGAGCGCGCCGTCCAGCCGGACGTTGGCCATGCCGCTGTTCTGGCTGCCGCTGCGCCCGCCGTTGATGTTGGTTCCGCTCTGGCCGGTCCCAGGAACCAGCGTCGCCAGGGACATCACGTTCCTTCCATTGAGCGGAAGGTCGACAATCCGGCGGTCGTCGATGAGCTGCTTGATCGTGGCGCTCTCCGTACTGACGCGGCTGACTTCGGCCGAAACGGAGACCTGCTCGCTGAGACTGCCCACTTGCATCACGATGCTCAGGCGCACGTCAGCGTTGGTCGTGAGGTTGATGCTGGATTGAATGTACGTCTTGAAGCCGGCAGCTTCGGCGCGAATTTCATAGGGACCGACTGGAAGGCGCGGAAAAAGGAACTGGCCATCTGAGTCGCTTTTCCCTGTGAATGAAATACTCTGCAGTGTCTGCGTTACCGTGATGGCAACATTCGGGGCGACGGCGCCCGTCGGGTCAGTCACCGTACCTGACAGATGTGCCTCCTGCCCCAGCAGGGCCGGTGCGGCAATGCAGAATGCGATCCAGACGGTCCATCGAATTGAGGACATATTTTGACTCCTGAGATGGTAGATCAGGTCTCGATTCATCGAGACCGGTGTTCGCTATCGCCGCGAATGAGGACCGTAGTTTGCGAGTTCGCCGGTTCATAGCCGATGTGAACGGTAAGCGGACCGGCATTCGTTTGGATCTCTGCAAGCTGAGTAAAGCCGGCGCTGTTCACGCGTACCTTCTGACCCTGCGTGCCGGAGTAGCCAACCCGGAATTGCAGTAACAACTCACCGCGAGCATCCTCGATGTCTCGGCGTGTCTCGACGCCAACCGGCACGGAACATGAGCATATTCTATGCGAGCCATCATTAGCGAAGTTTTTCCGCTGAAAGCAGGGCGTTGTCAGTAGACAAAACCGTGTGGCAACCGCGAATGATGTAAATGGGGCGGGAGGGTCATTTCCATCGATACCAGACCTGAGTGGGTGGGTTCGTGCTCCCAAGCGTGGGATTCATGCGTGACTGCACGGCACGCATGAGATGCGGCAGGCAGCGCATCTGCCTTGGCGAGCTTTGAAAACTGCTCTCCAGAGCTTCCGCGAGATCAGGCGTTGGGCCGTTGACAGGACTCTGGTTCTACGCCGTCTCCCGCCAGCTGTACCGATGGTGAAGCCCTCCGAGCCGGGCGCGGTGACAAAGTGGGATTTCGCGGTTTGGGGATTTCCGAGGTGTTATGGAACTGGAGGACACGTGCTTTTGGTTTTCGCCGCTTCCACGCCGCAGTTTTTTGCAAAGGCGCTCCTTGCTTGTTATGAGTGGCCGACCTTGACTGTCGTACCGACCCACGACCTGCGGGCCGTGTAAAGCAGCGACACCCGCCCGTTGAGGTGCTCGTGAATGGTGACGGTACTACCTGCCAGCGTACTGCGAAGCGAGACTTCTCGATCTGCAACACTCATTCGCCGATTTAGCTGCCACTTTAACCGACAACCTAAAGCAACAGATCACGTGTTAACAGAAGCGGATATCCTGACAAATGAATAACACAGCCTCTCCCAAACTGACATAAGCGGAACATCCCGCCGGGCGTTTCGTACAACGAATCAAGAGACACGCATCATGTTCACGTTCCTGCTGTGGTGCCTGCTGTTTTTGATCTCATGGCCTCTGGCGCTGATTGCGCTCGTGCTGTATCCGATCGTCTGGCTTTTGCTCCTTCCGTTCCGAATCGTCGGGATTGCCGTCGGCGGTGTCCTGCACCTAATATGGAGCATCCTGACGCTTCCTGCGCACGTCCTCGGCATGCGTTCGCGATGACCTCGCGGCGCAGCTTCCTTGCGCTGCCCTTCGCCGCGCTCGCACGAAGCCCAGGCGAGCGCATCATCGACATTCACCAGCACACCAACTAGTCTGGCCGGACCGACGACGAACTCATCGCGCATCGGCGCCGAATGGCCGTGACCAGGACCATCCTGGTCCAGTCTGTCCTGTACCCGAAAGGACCTGCAACGCCCGATGGCCTCACTGATCGTTATCTCAGTGCGTAACGGCAAACTGTCGTGACGGCTCACGATGTTGGCCGCCATTTGTCGCCTCCGGACAACCCGGTTCGCACGAGATGAAGAGCTTTTTTCGAAAACGCCACTACCCTGATGCCAGCGCTTAGCCTGTAGAGAGATGCGGTCTCTCTACGTCCAGGTGCTGGTGGCAATCGCGATCGGTGTCGCCCTCGGCGTCCTGGCCCCCGGTACCGCGACCATGATGAAGCCTCTCGGCGACGGCTTCATAAAGCTGATCCGGATGATGATCGCGCCCGTCATCTTCGTTACGGTCGTCCTCGGAATCGCCGGCACAACAGACCTGAAGAAGGTCGGCACGACCGGAGGGCTGGCGCTGATCTACTTCGAGATCGTCAGCACAGTGGCTCTCATCATTGGACTGGTCATCGTCAACGTGATTAAGCCCGGAGTCGGGATGAACGTCGACGTCAAAACGCTGAACACCGGAATGGTGTCCGCCTACACCGGTCCCGGCAAACTGGAATCGGTCCAGGACTTCTTCCTGCACATCATCCCGACCACCTTTTTTGACGCCTTCACAAAGGGAGAGATCCTGCAGATTCTTCTGCTGGCGGTGCTGTTCGGCATTGCGCTGCAGCGCATCGGCGGCGAACGGACTCAATTCCTGCTGCGATTGTTCGAGGCTGTCAATGACGTCCTGTTCCGGATGATCCGCATCATCATGCTGCTTGCCCCCATCGGTGCATTCGGAGCCATGGCCTTCACCATCGGAGCGTACGGGCTCGGAAGCCTGCTTCAGTTGGCGAAACTGATGGGCACCTTCTATCTCACCTGCCTGCTGTTCGTCTTCGTGGTCCTCGGCAGCATCGCCCGGTTCAACGGATTCAGCATTCTGCGATTCCTGCACTACATCCGGGAAGAACTGCTGATAGTCCTTGGAACCTCATCGTCGGAAGCCGCGCTCCCCCAACTCATGGATAAACTCGAAGGGCTCGGAGCCGGCCGCTCGACGGTTGGACTGGTGGTTCCGACCGGGTACTCCTTCAACCTCGATGGCACCGCGATCTACCTCACGATGGCAGCGGTATTCGTTGCGCAGGCGACGAACACGCCGACCACCCTCTTTCAGCAGATCACTCTTCTCGCGGTTCTTCTGCTGACATCCAAGGGAGCCGCTGGGGTGACCGGCAGCGGCTTTATCGTGCTGGCAGCAACCATGTCCGCGGTCGGCAACATCCCGGTAGGAGGGCTTGCCCTGATCCTCGGGATTGACCGCTTTATGTCTGAAGCGAGAGCGCTCACCAACGTCGTGGGTAACGGTGTAGCGGCCCTCGTCCTCGCCAGATGGACCGGAGACCTCGACGAGACCCAAATGCGGGCGGTATTAGAAAATCGCCACGTTAGAGCCGCTGTACTCGAATAGGTCCGTTGGACGTTCCCAGTTCAATCATCGGACCACCGGTTCCGATCGTCCCTTCCATCGTGTTCTTCGAGATTGTTCCTCGTACGCTCACATCGAAGTCACTCTGAATCGAGCCGTTCGAGGTATGCGCCCGAAGCTGGGCGTTGATGCCCTGCGGCAGCCTGACGGTGATTCCGGAGTTCGAAGTGGAAGCCCGAATCTCGTTCTGCTTCCATGAGCCAAGCTCGATCGTGATGCTGCCATTCGAACTCTCCAGTTTCACTGTCTTCCCTGGCTCCGGATCCACGACGCGCGCGTTGATGCTGGCATTGGATGTGCTCGCGTCGAAAAAGCCCCTGACGCCGTCCGCCTTGATACTGCCGTTCGAGGTGTGCACCGTCGCAGGACCGTCGTGCGCGACCAGTTCGACACCCGCGTTCGACGTTTCCACTTCCAGATTGCCGGTCGTCTTGTTCACCCGCACTGAGCCGTTGCTCGTCTTCAGTCTCGCCGCGGATTCGATGTTCTCGAGCGTAATTCGCCCGTTCGAGGTCATAATCCGCTCAATCTCGGTCTTTCGCGGGACGTGGAGAACGTATTTGGCGCCCATGCCGCCGCGGTGCCCTGAAGGTGTTACCGTCCTCACACGAATCGAATCAGGCGTGTTCACAACTTCAACACGCAGGGCTTTCAGCGTCGATTCCGAAGACGCGTACTTCGTACCAGTGATCTCGACCTTATCCTGGTCCCAGCCGGTCACCTCCACGCCTCCGTTCAGGCTTTCGAGGTATAGTCGCCCGCCGGGCTTGAGCGTGTAGTTGTAAGCGAAGTCCTCTTTGTAGCGGCCCGAATCGCCGCCCCAGTCGCCCCAGTCGTCACAACCGGCGAGAAACACCGCTGTTCCGATCAGTCCCACAAGCTTCCAGGTTGTCACGTGCATGCCTCCTCCAGGTTGTCAGAAAAAGATACGAGAGAATTATTACAAGAGTTCCCCAAAAACAGACTAATGAAAAAACTTCTGGCGCTGAATCGCGGCGAGATCGCTATCCGTATACTCCGGGCTGCCACGGAACTCGGATTGCGAACCGTCGCGGTCTACTCACAGGAAGACAAGCTCAGTCTCCACCGCTTTAAAGCGGATGAAGCGTATCTGATCGGGCAGGGCAAGGGACCCGTCCAGGCGTACCTCGACGTCGACGGCATCGTGGCGCTCGCGGTGGAAAAGGGCGTTGACGCGATCCATCCCGGCTACGGCTTCCTGTCCGAGAACCCTGCTTTGCCTCGCGCCTGCAAACAGGCCGGTATCACGTTTATCGGCCCCAGCGCCGAGCTTCTGGAACTTCTCGGCGACAAAACAGCGGCCCGTAACCTCGCAATCAAAGCCGGAATTCCTGTTATTCCTGGCACGGAAGACCCCGTCGTTGAAATGGAAAGGGCAACGTCAGAGGCCGAACGTATCGGTTTCCCGCTCATCATCAAAGCCGCCTTCGGCGGAGGCGGCCGAGGCATGCGCGTGGTCCGCGACCGCTCCGAATTTGCTGGCCGGATCGCGGAAGCAAGAGCCGAAGCCGGTGCAGCGTTTGGCAACGATGCCGTCTTCCTGGAAAGATTCATCGGTCGCGCAAAGCACATTGAAGTTCAGATTCTCGGCGACCGTCACGGAAATCTGCTTCACCTTTACGAACGCGACTGCTCAGTGCAGCGGCGCCATCAGAAGGTGGTCGAAGTAGCCCCTGCCGTGGATCTCGACAGCCGCACTCGCAAAGATATTGCGGACGCTGCCGTCACGCTCGCCCGTGCTGCCGGCTACTACAACGCAGGTACGGTCGAGTTCCTGGTCGATGTAGATCGCAACGAGTGGTTCTTCATTGAAGTGAATCCGCGGGTGCAGGTGGAGCACACGGTCACGGAGATGGTCACCGGTGTGGACATCGTCCGCTCGCAGATTCTCATCGCCCAGAATTACAAGCTGCACGACGAAGTCATCGGATTACCGCAGCAGGACGAGATTCCGCTCCACGGCTTCGCGCTCCAGTGCCGTGTCACTACCGAGGACCCCGCAAACAACTTCACACCCGACTACGGAAAGATTCACACCTATCGTTCGCCTGCCGGATTCGGCATTCGTCTTGACGGCGCCTCCGCATACGGCGGAGCGGTCATAACGCCCTATTACGATTCGCTGCTGGTGAAGGTGACGGCGTGGGGAAGCAACTTCCCGGTAGCTTGTCAGCGGATGGACCGCGCATTGCGCGAATTCCGAATTCGCGGCATCATAACGAACGTCCCATTTCTCGAAAATGTCGTGAATCACCCGGTTTTCCAGTCGGGCAATGCGACGACACGATTCCTCGACGACACTCCGGAGTTGTTCCAGTTCACGCCGCGGCAGGACCGCGCGACCAAACTGTTGACTTACATCAGCGACGTGATCGTGAATGGCAACAAAGAAGTCGCCGGAAAAAGTAAGCCGACTTTCGTAAGAAATCCCATCCTGCCTGCACGAAACACAGCGGAACCACCTGCAGGAACGCGTCAGATGTTGCTTAAGTTGGGTCCTGAGGGCTTCGCCAAATGGACCCGTGACCAGAAGCAACTGCTCATCACCGATACGACATTCCGCGATGCGCACCAGTCCCTCTTCGCTACTCGCATGCGCACTTACGACATGCTCGCGATCGCGAACTTCGTCTCACATCGCATGTCGAATCTCTACAGCCTCGAGATGTGGGGCGGGGCAACATTCGACGTTGCACTGCGTTTCCTCAACGAAGATCCGTGGGAGCGGCTGCGCCGTCTTCGCGAGGAAATTCCCTTCATCTGTTTTCAGATGCTTCTTCGGGCATCGAATGCCGTCGGCTACACGGCATATCCCGACAACGTCGTCGAGGAGTTCATCAGAGAAGCCGCCAATCAGGGTATCGACATCTTTCGCATCTTCGATTCACTGAACTGGCTGCCCAACATGAAGGTCGCGATGGACGCCGTGCGCAAAACCCATGGCATCTGTGAAGCCGCCATCTGCTACACCGGGGATATTCTCGACCCTTCGCGGGAAAAATACTCCCTCAACTACTACGTCCGGATGGCGAAGGAGCTTGAGAAGATGGGCGCGCACGTCCTTGCGATTAAGGACATGGCCGGACTTTGTCGCCCCTATGCGGCCGAACGCCTCGTCCGCGCCCTGCGCGATGAGATCGGTCTGCCGATTCACTTCCACACGCATGACACAAGCGGAATCAACGCCTCTTCGCTGCTCAAGGCCTCTGATGCCGGTGTCGACGTAGTTGACGGTGCGATTGCCTCAATGTCAGGCACAACCAGTCAGCCGAACCTGAACTCGATGGTAGCGGCGCTTCAGCATACCGACCGTGCAACCGGACTCGACATGGAAGCCCTGAACCAGCTCGAAGACTATTGGGGCGACGTCCGGACATACTACGCACCGTTTGACAACGGACCGAAGTCTGGCAGCGGCGAAGTCTACCTGCATGAGATGCCGGGCGGCCAATACACCAACCTGCGTGAGCAGGCCGAATCTATGGGCCTCGGGCCCAAATGGCACGACATTGCGCGGATGTACGCCGCCGTCAACATGGCGTTTGGCGACATCGTGAAAGTCACCCCGTCGAGCAAAGTTGTCGGGGACATGGCCATCTTCCTCGTCAGCCATGAAATGACGATTGATCAGTTCCTTGCGCTGCCTCCGGATCACAACCTGACGCTTCCAAATTCGGTTGTGGACATGTTTACAGGCTCGCTCGGTGAGCCTCCCGGCGGCTGGCCGCCTCACGTCCAGCAGATCGTCCTGAAGGGGAAGAAGCCGAATGAAGGCCGTCCCGGCGCACTGCTTCCGCCTGTCGACATGGAAGAGACGAAGCTAAAAGTTCAGGAGAAGACGGGACACGAGATCTCGCAATCAGAGCTGATGAGCTATCTCATGTACCCCGAGGTGTATCTCAACTTCGACAGCAAGCGCCAGCAATGGAGCGATGTCAGCGTGCTTCCGACCACCGTCTTCTACTACGGCATGGAGCGCGGTGATGAGGTCTCGATCGAGATCGAAGAAGGCAAAACGCTGTTCGTCAAGTTCCTGACCGTCGGCGAACCTCACCCGGATGGCACCCGGACCGTGTTCTTCGAACTCAACGGCCAGCCGCGAGAGGCGACCATCGTGGACCGCGCGCTGAATATCGAAACAACGCAGCGAACGAAAGCGGATCCGTCGGTGCCGGGCCAGGTTCCTGCGCCGATTCCCGGCGCTATTTCGTCCGTGGCTGTGAGCAAGGGAGACAAGGTCAACAAAGGCGACCGGCTTCTGGTGATGGAAGCGATGAAGATGCAAACCACGGTATACGCTCCTGTCGCCGGGACCGTTGCGGATGTCCTGGTGAGCCCGGGTCAGACGGTCGAAACCAAAGACCTGCTGGTCACAATCCAGTAGTTAAGGCCGCTGTAGTTCATGTCGCATTTGATAAGTTGTCAGCAGATCAGCAAAGACTTCGGAGCGCATCATCTCTTCGAGAACGTGTCGCTCTCGATCTCCGAGGGCGAGCGGCTGGGCGTTATCGGGCCGAATGGTTCCGGCAAGACGACGCTTGTTCGCATACTCGCAGGTGTGCTTCAGCCCGACAGCGGCATCGTCGCTGTACGCAAAGGAACTCGGGTCGGTTATGTGCCGCAGGAGCCCGAGTTCGAGCCTGGACAGTCGGCTCATCAGATCGTCCTGGCAGCGATGGAAAGCGACCATGACGAGCTTTACGAAAAGGAAGCTCGTGCATCGGTAGCACTCGGCCGAGTCGGCTTTCAGGACGATTCGGTGCTCGCCGGAACGCTCTCAGGCGGCTGGCGAAAGCGTCTCGCGATTGCGCGGGAGCTTGTGCGGAACGTTGACCTGCTTCTTCTCGACGAGCCCACGAACCATCTCGATCTCGACGGGATTCTCTGGCTCGAGAAGCTGCTGACTTCCTCTTCGTTCGCGTGTCTTGTGGTCAGCCACGATCGGTACTTCCTCGAGAACGTTGCGACCGACATGGTCGAGATCAACCGGAGCTACCCCGAAGGTCTGTTTCGAGTACACGGAAGCTATGGCGAGTTTCTGCTGCGCCGGGAAGAATACTTCGCGGCGCGCAGCCGGGAAACGGAAGCACTGGAAAATAAGGTCCGGCGCGAAGTCGAGTGGCTGCGCCGCGGCCCGAAAGCGCGCACGACGAAGTCCAAAGCTCGGATCGATACTGCCGAGCGCATGATCGGCGAACTGGCCGATATGAAATCGAGATCGGTCGACCGGACGGCTGATATCGAGTTCAATGCTTCCGGCCGCAGGACGAAGAAATTGGTCGAGGTGGAGAGCGTTGCCAAAGAACTCGGCGGCCGAACGCTGTTTCGGGATCTTAAGCTCATTCTTCGGCCGGGAACCCGTTTCGGCCTCGTTGGGCCTAACGGAAGCGGCAAGACGACGCTGCTTCGGATCCTTGCCGGTGAGATCGCCGCCGACTCGGGATCGGTCGATCGTGCCGACGGGCTTCGGATCGTCTACTTCGATCAGCATCGTGCGAAGCTTGACACGACGGTCTCACTGCGCCGTGCACTGGCTCCCGAGGGCGACAGCGTCCTTTACCAGGACCGGACCATTCATGTCGCGGGATGGGCGCGGCGGTTTCTGTTTCGCGCCGATCAGCTGGATGTACCGGTTTCGCAGCTTTCCGGCGGCGAACGGGCCCGCGTCGTGATTGCCCGCCTGATGCTTCAGCCCGCGGATTTGCTGCTGCTCGACGAGCCGACTAACGATATCGACATCCCGACGCTCGAGGTGCTGGAAGAGAGCCTGATGGAGTTCTCCGGGGCGCTCGTGCTGGTGACTCACGACCGCTACATGCTCGACCGCGTCTCGACAACCGTGCTCGGCCTGGATGGCGAGGGCGGGCTGGGGGCTGTTTGCCGATTACTCGCAGTGGGAGCAGGCTCGCGGGGAACGGGAGCGCGAACGCGCCGCTCCGCCGTCCAGCGCCAGCCCAAACGCCGGCGGCGCCCAGCCGGCCAGGAAAAAGCTCTCCTACATGGAAGCTCGCGAGTATGAAGGCATCGAGGAGCGAATCCATGCCGCTGAGGCGAAGCTGGCGGAGCTTCAGGCGGCGCTGCAGGACCCCGTGGTCACCAGCGATGCGCCGCGTCTGCAGAAAGTCTACTCGGAAATGCAGGCGGCTCAGGCTGAGGTTGATCGGCTGTTTGAGCGGTGGTCGGAGCTGGAAACGAAGCTGACCCTCTAATGAGAATGCCCGCCTGATGAGAGCGGGCATTCCTCGCCCCCACTTCTGTGAGGGTGATGTATGGGAGAATCAGATCCGACGGTTTCGCGACCGTCAAAATCTGGTATGTGATTTGGATATTAGGTCTCTTCGAGACCGAAGTCAAGTTAATTCCAGTTGCATCGTAAGATGCTGATTCTAAATGACTTACCCCTCGGATAGATGGCCGGGTAATTGCTGGACGAAGTTAGAATTCGCAGCGAAATTCTTCTAAGTTCTTCAGTCTATTGGCCCAGATGGAGACTGGTGAAGTCCTCTTCAGCAGGCTGCATTCCAAACTTGCGAGCGAGCACTTTTCCGCCTCCAAAAAACAGTCCCATGACGACCGACGCGACGATGAGTCCAGCCGCAAGCACCGAGATCGCCAGGATCATCTTCGCGGCATCCTGAGGCGTGTTCTTCGGAACGTACTCATTCCACATCAGGTTCGGTGTGTAGTTCACCTGCTCAATCAGCTTGACTGCGTGGGGGCTGTCTTTCGCCTCTGGTACTACGGCAATGAGAGTACCGGAGCGGCGAACTGCCGCCCGTTCCAGCTTCTGAAAGTGCCGGAAACGCTCGATAGCCATTTGAGGCGTCGGGTACTGGAAAACGGTCAGCAGCAGTTCCGCGCCGCCGACCTTGTACTTCGCCTGCGCGGCCTCCGCCCCGCGATCAAACGAGGCAACGTCCCGGGGTATCCGAGGCTCGAACCGCGTCAGCGCGGTCGGTCCGAGCAGGTACCTGTCGGTGCCGGCCAACTTGGCCTTCGATGGCAGGTAGCCCGCCAGGGGCGGCAGCGGCGTGCTCGACCACTGGGGCAGCTTGCTGGAGATCCGCTGGATGGTCTCGCGGCCGGGCACGGGGCCGTTCTCAAAAGCCAGCAGGTAGTTCCCACTCTGGACGAGGGTCGCAGCTGCGGGGCCCTGGGATTGCCGGGCCGCGAATGCGCCCGTCGGGTCGTGGAACCGCCAGGCGGTCACCGTGGCGCCGGGTGCGTACTCCGGCTGCTCGGTCGCCTCGTAGCCAAACTCGGTCCACAAGTCTTTATCGGGCAGAGGTACGGCAGAAAAGGCCGAAGCGCTGACCGCGACAGCCCAAATCAGGAACCGTGACATTTCTTGTACTTCTTTCCGCTGCCGCAGGGGCAGGGGTCATTGCGGCCAACTTTTGGACCGGCAACTACGGGCTCCTTAGCCCCTGACGATCCGTCGCCGCCGACCATCTGCAACTGCGCCAGCTCTTTGTCTTTCTTCCGCTGAATATTCTTCGTGATGTCCGTGATCGAGTTCTGTGCCGCCCGGTGGTCCACGCCCCCGACGCCGTTCGCGTGGCCGTTGGTGCCGTTCGAGGGCGCTCCGTCAAGCTCTTCGATGTCGAAGTCATCCTCGTCCATCATCTCGGGATGCGGCACGAGCGGCCGGCGGGTACCGCCGGTCTCGATATACGGCTGCATGAAGAACAGGAACTTGATGGTCTCGTCTTCGATGCGGTCCATCATGTCCTGGAACAGGGTGAACGATTCCTTCTTGTACTCGACCAGCGGATCCTTCTGACCGTACCCGCGGAGGCCGATGCCTTCCTTCAGGTGGTCCATCGACAGCAGGTGGTCTTTCCACTGGTTATCGATGACGTTCAGCATCACCATGCGCTCGGTCTCGCGCATGATCTCGGCGCCCTCGGGACCGAGAACGGCTTCCTTCTCCTCGTAGCGCTTCTCGAGGAGTTCGTTGATGTGGTCCTCGATCTCGTCGCGCGACAGGTCGGCCAACTTCGTCGCGTCGATGGTGGCGCCGAACTGGTTCAGGACGTCGGCAGCAAGACCGTCGAAGTCCCACGTGCTCTCGTTCGAACCTTCAGGGCAGCGCGTGTCGAGGAACTGGCCCACGATGCCGTGGACGATGTCCATGATCTTGCTCTTCTGCTCCTGACCTTCGAGCAGCGCGCGGCGCATGCCGTACACGGCCTGGCGCTGCTTGTTCATCACGTCGTCGTACTCGAGCAGGTGCTTACGAGCGGCGAAGTTCTGCGCTTCCACCGCCTTCTGCGCGCCCGCGATTCGGCGCGTGATGAGACCCGACTCGATCGGCACGTCCTCTTCCATGCCGAGCCGCAGCATCAGGTTCTGAATCTTCTCGCCGCCGAAGATGCGAAGCAGGTCGTCCTGCAGGGAAAGGTAGAATCGCGACGCGCCGGGGTCGCCCTGACGGCCTGCGCGGCCTCGCAGCTGATTATCGATTCGCCGGGATTCGTGGCGTTCCGTGCCGACGATGCAGAGACCGCCGAGCCGCGACCACTTCGTCGTGTTCCTTATCGGTAATGACCTTCTGATCGGCGAGCAACTGCTGCCACTGCTCGTGAGGCATGGTCTCGGGGTCGAGACCCTGACGCCGAGCCTTGTCGCGGGCAAGGAACTCCGCGTTGCCACCGAGCAGAATGTCGGTACCGCGGCCGGCCATGTTGGTCGAAACCGTAACCGCACCCTTGCGTCCCGCCTGAGCAACGATCGAAGCTTCGCGAGCATGGTTCTTGGCGTTCAGGACTTCATGCGGCACGCCCATGCTTGGTCAGAATCCGCGACAGCCTTTCCGACTTCTCGACCGAGATGGTGCCGACGAGGACGGGCTGCCCTTCTCGTTCAGCTCCTTGATGAACTTGCCGGCGTTGCGGAACTTCTCTTCCTCGGTCCGATAGACGATGTCCTGGAACTCCTTCCGGATCATCGGGCGGTTCGTCGGGATCGAACGTGACCTCGAGCTTGTAGGTCTTGTAGAATTCGGGCGCTTCCGTCTCGGCTGTACCGGTCATACCGGCGAGCTTCTTGTACATACGGAAGTAGTTCTGGAAGGTGATGGTGGCGAGGGTCTGATTCTCGCGCTCGATTTTGACGCCTTCCTTGGCTTCGATGGCCTGGTGCAGACCGTCGCTCCAGCGGCGGCCCGGCATGATGCGGCCTGTGAACTCGTCGACA
This sequence comes from Bryobacteraceae bacterium, assembly GCA_963794765.1. GTDB lineage: Bacteria > Acidobacteriota > Terriglobia > Bryobacterales > Bryobacteraceae > JAWXCM01. The sequence goes on from CAWCGC010000039.1 coordinate 67,410, forward strand.
ATGACGACCTCGCCCTCCTGGACGAGGTAGTCCTTATCCCGATGGAACATCACGTGGGCCCGGAGAGCCTGCTCGACGTGATGGCGGGCTTTCATTCCATCCCAGTCGGCGCTCTCATACAGGCCGGGCATGTTGAGGAGCCGTTCGACTTTGGTCTGGCCTTCGTCGGTCAGGGTTACGGTCTGATGCTTCTCTTCGACGGTAGTAGTCACCGGTATAGAACTTCTGTCCGGGCTCTTTGCCTTCGATGACCTCGCCGCGAACCAGCCGCGGGATGATCGAGTTGACGCGATAGTAGAGATCGGTGGATTCTTCGCTGGGTCCGGAGATGATCAGCGGTGTACGCGCTTCGTCGATAAGGATCGAGTCGACTTCGTCGACGATGGCGTAGTTGAATTCGCGCTGGACATAGTCCTCCAGCCGGAACTTCATGTTGTCGCGCAGGTAGTCGAACCCGAACTCGTTGTTGGTGCCGTAGGTGACGTCGACTGGCGTAGCTGGCGCGGCGCTCATCATCATCGAGGTCGTGAACGATGGTTCCGACCGTCAGGCCGAGGAACTTGTACAAACGGCCCATCCACTCGGCGTCGCGGCGGGCAAGGTAGTCGTTGACCGTGACCACGTGGACGCCTTTGCCGGGCAGCGCATTCAGGTACGTGGGCAGCGTGGCGACCAGCGTTTTACCTTCACCAGTCTTCATTTCGGCGATCTTGCCGCGATGAAGAGTGATGCCACCGATCAGCTGGACGTCGTAGTGCCGCATCCCGAGGACGCGCTTACCAGCTTCGCGAACAACGGCGAAAGCCTCGGGAAGAATGTCATCGAGGGTTTCGCCATTGGCGAGGCGCTCGCGGAACTCGACGGTCTTCGCGGACAGCTCTTCATCAGAAAGCGATTGCAGCTTTGGTTCCCACCCGTTGATGGCAGCCACGAGTCGGACGGAGAGCTTTCATCTCGCGTTCGTGTTTGGTGCCGAAAATCTTTGCAAGTGCAGCGTCGAGCATGTAATTAACCCTTTAATTTTACCAGTGGAAGAGCAGGGAGGGTTCCACGTTTTAGACGTAAAACGCCTCGCCGGAGATTCCGGGAAGCCGCAGTTGCACCCGCTCTTTTCGGAGGAACTGCTGGTACTTACCGGCGCCGATTCGGGACGGGGTGTAACGGGGCCGTACCGAGGGTCAGGCGCTCCGGGGGCCAGCTCTCAGCCAGACGCTCGAAAGCCGGAGTTGCCGAGCGTCAGTCCGCTCCCGATTCTCGAACGAAACGGACCCCTGAGGTCCGGGCAGATCGGGTTGACGGCCGAGTTCGGCCACCAGAAGGTCGGCTGCAAGTACGCTATGACTGCCGAAGGACGCCCTGCCCGGCTGTATCGCCGTGGCGGACGTGGCGGCGTGGATTTCGCCGCTACTGTCTCCCACTGACTGCTGGTGCTCAGCCGCGATTCTGGTTGCGTAGGACAGGAATGTCGCGCCACCCGCATGCAAAGCAGCCGCCAGCGACGCGATCGCAAGCGCGATCCGACTGACCGACGGCAATGATGTACGAATGCGCGCCATCCGCGTTCGATAATACTACAGTTAGTAGACGCATCGGCGCTGGATTTGGTCGCTTCGTACGTCGAGGGAACAGTGGTCAGGGAACCACGAAGGCAATGGCGGGCCGGGTAATAGAACGCGATGACGAGCGGCTGAGGCGCCGACAGCATGTTCTCGAAGGTGAGAACCACGTTCTCAAGCTGATTATCGAGGGGAGTCCGCTGCCTGCGATCCTCGAGGCGCTCGTTGAGAATGCCGAGACGCAATCGAGTGAGGGGCTCCTCGCGTCGGTTCTGCTGATTGATGAGGACCGAATTCACCTCAGACACGGCGCGGCTCCAAACCTTCCAGCCGCTTATAACGAGGCGATAGACGGCCTGCCGATCGGGCCTAATGCGGGGTCCTGTGGAACTGCGGCCTATCTCCGGCGACAGGTGATCGTTTCCGATATCATGACCGACCCGTTGTGGCAGGAGTATCGCCATCTGGCGCAGAATTATGGCCTGCGCGCGTGTTGGTCGACGCCGATTTTCGCCAGGAATAAATCGGTACTGGGCACGTTCGCCCTGTACTATCGCGAGCCGCGTCTTCCCGACGCCGACGATCAGGCGATTATCGAAATTCTGACCAGAACGGCCGCGCTTGCGATCGAACACGTGCGTGCCGAACAGCGGCTCGCCGAGAGTGAGGAGAGATTCCGCTCGCTCAGCCGGTGTGCGCCGGTGGGCGTTTTCATGACCGACTCGGCGGGCGTTTTCAGGTACGTCAACCCGCGCTTCATCGAGACAGGGTCCTTCGACTACGAAAAGACTCTGGACTACTGGCTGGAGAACGCGACCAGGCAGACTGAAACGGTCGAGAGGGCGCGTGAAGCGATGCGCGTTCGATCGGAGTTCGCCGGAGAGTTCGTCATTATCCGGGATCGCAGTCACAAGCATGTCAGCCTCCGCATGGCGCCGCTGCGCAGCAACGGCGGCGAACATCTGGGCTATGTCGGCACGCTGGAGGACATCTCCTCTCGTGTCAGCGGCGAGGTTGCCCTTGACAAAGAACTGAGTCGCCGAAGGGCGACAGAGGAACGACTCGCCATGGCTCTTGAGGCCGGCCGCATGGGTACCTGGGACTCGGGACATTCGATCCGGCGAGATTACGTGGAGTCCTCAGCTCGAAGCGCTCCATGGGCTCGAGCCAGGCACGTTTCCGGGAACCCTGGAAGCGTTTCAGTCTGACATGAATCCCGAGCACAGGCCGAAGGTTCTCGGTGCGATCCAGCGTGCACTCGAGACCAAACAGAGCTACGAGGTCTCGTACGAGATCATCCGACCGGACAACAGCCGCAGATGGCTTCAGGCTCGGGGCCGCGTTCTTTGCGACGAAGCGGGCAACCCGGAACGAATGATCGGTGTGTGCATGGACGTCTCGAGCCAGAAAGCATCCGCGTAGTTTCACCGGGCTATCCTGGGACTTCGCATGCCTGAACCTCAACCGCCGCTGATCGAGATGCGGCACGCCACCGTCATGCGCGGCAGCCGAGCCGTTCTTTCCGATTTCAACCTCGAAATCGGACTGGGAGAGCACGTCGCCATCCTCGGTCCGAACGGATGCGGGAAATCGACTCTGATCCGTACGCTTACCCGCGATTTGTATCCTGTCTGGAAGCCGGAGACAGTTGTCCGAATCCTTGGCCGCGATAAGTGGGACGTCTTCGAACTGCGACGCCTGCTGGGAATCGTTCCGAGCACTATTCCCGCTCTCTCGAAAGTCGTGACAGGTCGAGAGATGGTGATCTCCGGATTCTTTTCCGGCTGGGGCATCTGGCCGAATCATTTCGTCACTCCCGAGATGATGAATAAGGCCGATGAAGTGCTTGCAAGACTCGACGCGGCGCATCTGGCAGAGCGCGACTTCGAAGAACTCTCGTCCGGAGAAACGCGACGGCTGCTGATTGCGCGAGCCCTGGTGCACGACCCCCGCGCGCTGATACTCGATGAACCGAGCACCAGCCTCGACCTTTTCGCGCAGCATGAGCTTCGGGAGAGTATGCGCCACCTCGCTCAGGCCGGTACAGGGATCGTCATCATCACGCATCACCTGAGCGATTTGATTCCCGAGATCGAACGGGTGGTGATGATGAAATCGGGCAGGATCGTCTCCGATGGTCCACGCGACCAGCTGTTGCGCCGTGAGGAACTCCAGGATCTGTTCGGGGTTCCGCTGGATGTCTCGGAACGCGACGGTTATATCCACGCATGGTAAACACAGCGGCACTATAAGATTAGGAACACAAGTATGCATCGCAGGTCCTTTCTTCAGCACTCTCTCCGTGCAGCCGCGGCTGCCACGATGGCGCCGGCCCTGAGCACTGCCGCGCTTCCCAAAGCCAAGATCACGAGGATTCGTTACTACCGAACACCCACGGACGCCGCGGGCAGGCCGAACGTACATCAGCCAACTTTCAACCAGAGCACCCACGTGGTGATCGTCGAGACCGACCAGGGTTTAACCGGCATCGGCGAAGGCGGAGCGCACGACACGATGGAACAGTGCGCCGGGATGCTCATCGGCGAGGATCCGTTCCGGACCGACTACCTGTGGCAGATGCTCTACCGCGGCTACTTCTATCCAGCCGGCCGGGAGAAGGTCCACGCGCTTGGTGCGCTCGACCTGGCCCTGTGGGATCTGAAGGGCAAGGCCCTGGGCGTCCCTGTGTACCAGCTGCTTGGCGGCCGAAGCAGGAACTACGTCGAGTGCTACGCCACCGGCTTCCCGGCGCCGGGATCAGCCGCGGAAAAAGCCAAGGCTTGCATCGAAGCGGGCTTTCGGGCCTACCGCATCTCCACGAATGACCGCAGCGGAGACAGGTTTGAGGCTGTCGGGGCGACTTACGAGCACTGCCGCCAGGTTCGCGAAGCCGTGGGCAAAGACGGCGCCTGGGCCATCGACTTTCATACTGAGCTCGACATGCCGGACGCTGTGTATCTGGCCAACAAGATCGAGCCGCTTCGACCATACTTCGTTGAGGATCTGGTGCGAAGCGAGAACCCCAGTGTCTACCGAACGCTGCGGACGCAGGTGAAGGTGCCGATCGCGGTCGGCGAGCAGTTCGGTCCCAAGTGGGAGTGGAACGAGTTGGTGCAAAATCAACTGATCGACTACGCTCGCGCCACCATTCCCAACGTCGGCGGAATCACCGAATTCATGAAAATCGCCGCGCTGTGCGAGGCGCATTACGTCGGTATTATCCCGCACTTTACAGGTCCAATCGCCGAAACAGCGATGGTTCACTGCTGTCTTGCGACCTCGGGTCCCGCGATCATGGAAATGGTTCAGGGCGGAACTCTCAAGTTCCCTTACCTGACCTCTTTTTACGACTTCCACAACGGGAAGCTTTGGCCGGTCGAAAAGCCGGGTCTCGGCGTTGACGTCGACATTTCCAAGCTGCAGCAGATCGGCGATTTCAGCGAGAAGTACACTGCAATTCCGATGCTCCGCCGACCTGACGGTTCTTATACGAACTGGTAGGCGACGGCTTCACCCTTTTACGACAATATTTACGAGTTTGTCCGGCACGACGATTACCTTGACGATCTGCTTACCGTCGATAAAGGGTCGCAGCTTCTCGTCTTTCATAGCCGCCTTTTCGAGGTCTTCGCGGCTGGTTCCGATCGGCACTAGCAGACGGCTGCGAACCTTGCCGTTCACCTGCAGCACGACTTCGGCGGAATCTTCTTTTGCGAGCTCCTCGTCGAACTGCGGCCATGGCTGTCGGAAGACAGGACCGGTGCGGCCCATCTGCTCCCACATCTCTTCGGCGAGGTAGGGAGCAAATGGTCCCAGCAGGAGCGTGAGTTTTTCGAGCACGTCGGCGATGACCGGCGGCGTCAACTCGGACTCACTGGCATAGAGCTCGTTGACAAGCTCCATGATGCCGGCGATCGAGGTGTTGAAGTGCCATCGTGACTCGAAGTCTTCGGTGACTTTCTTCAGCACCTGATGCAGCTTGCGAAGAACCTTGCGGTCGGCTTCCGAGCGGTCGAGTGCGACTGACGAATCTGCGCGGTCGATGTTGCGAGTGACGAACCGGAATACACGGCCGAGGAATCGATATGCGCCATCGGCGCCCGATTCTGTCCAGTCGAGATCGCGCTCCGGCGGGGCGGCGAAGAGCTCGAAGATGCGGCCGGTGTCAGCGCCGTACTGCTCCACCAGTTCGTCAGCGCTGACCACATTGCCTTTGCTCTTCGACATCTTGGCGCCATCGCGAATCACCATTCCCTGGGTGAACAGGCGGGTTGCCGGCTCGTTGTTCGCGATCAGGCCGAGGTCGCGCATCATCTTCGTCCAGAACCGCGAATAGATCAGATGCAGGATGGCGTGCTCGACGCCGCCGATGTATTGGTCTATTGGAAACCAGTACGCGATTTTTTCCGAGTCGAACGGGGCGTGGTCGTTGTGCGCATCGCAGTAGCGGTAGAAATACCACGAGGAATCGACGAACGTGTCCATGGTGTCGGTCTCACGCCGGGCATCTGCGCCGCACTTCGGGCATTTGACGTTCACGAACTCGGACTTACGCGCGAGTGGTGATTCGCCGACGCCGGTGATGTTCACGTCGAGCGGAAGTATGACGGGAAGCTGGTCCTCAGGAACAGGCACCACACCATCGACAGGGCAGTGAATTACCGGAATCGGAGTGCCCCAGTAACGCTGCCGCGAGATGCCCCAATCTTTGATGCGGAACGTGACCGCCTTCTGGCCGAAGCCTTCGCGATCGGCCTTCGCAGCCATCACCTGACGTGCTTCTTCGCTCTGCAGACCAGACCATTCGCCGGAATTCTCGACGATGCCGTAGTCCTCAAACGGCCCTTTCATCGTCGCGGGATCGGCGAGTGGACCATCCGCCGGCCGGATCACGGGAACGACGGGGATGTTGTAGCGGGTGCAGAATTCGAAGTCCCGCTGATCGTGCGCCGGCACGGCCATGATGGCGCCGGTTCCATAGCCTGCCAGCACGAAGTTGCCAACCCAGATCGGGACGCGTTCCCTGCTGAACGGATTTATGGCATAGTGCCCGGTGAACAGACCTTCTTTTTCGAGCTCGCCCGGGTCTTTGCGCGCCTGAGCCTCGAGCATGGCACGTACCTGCTCCTGCTGATCGGCGGCGACGAGCTGTGCCGTGAGGGAGTGACCGGGAGAGAGGATGACGCACGTGGCGCCGTAGATGGTGTCGATGCGCGTGGTGAAGACACGGATCTTTTCTGATGTTTCCTCGAGCGTGAAGTCGATTTCAGCGCCTTCAGACCGACCAATCCAGTTGCGCTGCATGGCGAGGACGCGCTCGGGCCAGCCGCCTTCGAGGTCTTTGATCGCGTCGAGCAGTTCGTCCGCATAGGCTGTGATTCGCAGGAACCACTGGTCGAGTTCGCGCTGGATGACTCTGGTGCTCTCGTGACGCCAGCAGCAGCCGTCGACGACCTGCTCGTTCGCCAGCACGGTGGCGCATTCCGGGCACCAGTTGACGAGGGACTTCTTGCGGTATGCGAGACCGCGCTCCAGCATTTTGATGAAGAACCACTGGTTCCAGCGGTAGTATTCGGGTTCGCAGGTTGAGACTTCCAGATCCCAGTCGTACGAGAATCCGAGGCGCTGGTGCTGGCGCTTCATGTCAGCGATGTTGGCGAGGGTCCATTCGCGAGGCTGCCGGTTGTTCTTGATAGCGGCATTTTCCGCAGGCAAACCGAAGGCGTCCCAGCCCATGGGATGGAGCACGTTGAAGCCGCGCATCCATTTATAGCGAGCGAGCGCATCGCCGATGGCGTAATTGCGCACATGTCCGATGTGAAGTGTTCCGCTCGGGTATGGCAGCATCTCGAGGACGTAATACTTCGGGCGGCTGCGGTCGGACAACGGCTTGTACAGGTTCTTGTCCTGCTGCCAGCGCTGATGCCACTTCAATTCGATATTGGTGTGATCGTACGGCTGTTCGGGCATTGGATATTCGGGATGCTGCGGGGGCGGTAGTTTCAGAGTATCGCAGTCACTACAATGGACTTACAGCGATGACGCCCGATACTTACGAGGCACTGGCAAGCCGGATTGACGTTCATCTTCTCGATCCTTTCGTTTCTGCGGACAGCGTGTATGAGGCCTGCATGCGCGCGCGAGAACTCCGCGTGCGCGCAGTGGTGGTTCGGCCCACCGATGTGGAGCAAGTGCAGCACTGGCTTCAGGGGAGCGGCCTGGCTGTCGCCAGCACGGCGGGCTATCCATACGGCGCTTCGAACACCGGGGTGAAGCTGTACGAACTCCGAGATCTGCTGCGGCTCGGCGCCAAAGAGGTGGAATTCCATCTTTCTCCGGCGCGGCTGGCTTCGCGGCAATTTCAGCATATTGAAGCGGAGGTGCTGCAGGCCTCGAAGTCGTGCCACGAGTCGGCCGCACGGCTGACGGCGGTGTACAGCAGTGCGCATCTGGTGGACGATCTGAAGATCATCACTACCAAGATTTGCCGGCGCGCCGAGGTGGACACCGTTTCCGTCGATGGCGGCGAGGCGGAGCTTGCAGTGATGCGCCCGCTTCTTAAGGATGTGCTCCAGATGAAGCTGGGACGGCCTTGTTCGACCCTCGAGGAGACACTTCAGGCCTTCGAGGCGGGATACAGCAGCATTGCTGTGACCGATCCTGCGCCGATTTTGAGTGCATGGCGTGCTCAGCTCCAGGCTGCTCCCGCGGTTAGCTGACGTCTTTGGCTCCTACGCCGCGGCTTTTTGCTCGTGCAGTTGAGTTGACGAAACGAAGCCAATTTGCGGCGCGGTGAGTGACGCCCCAGCGCGGTTCGCTTTCCGGTCGGCTTTACGGCGCGCCCTTTCCATGGCTCGTCTTTCGGCTCTTGTGAGCGCCGGGGGTGCTTCCGTCGGGGCTGACTCCCGTGTCTGCTGTATCACTGCTGGCCGAGGTTCGTCGATCGCTCCGCAGGCTCCTGCGGCGGCTCGCTCGATTTCGGTGTGATAACGGAGTTTCTGGATGCGTTCGAGTTCAGCTCTGGCTTTGAACATCGCGCGCTCGGCGTCTCGGAGATAGCGAAGCATGAGGTTCAGGCTCTTCTGGCCGGAGGGGCGCAGGAACAGCTGGATCACCGGTGCGGTGTTTTCCCCTGCGAGCGGGATTTCGTTTCCGGGCTGCTCCGGGTCAGGACCGGCGGCCATTACGAGGTCTTCGGCGGCGATGATGCGCTTGTAGCGCCAGGTGGTGTCGACGACCATTTTGGCGAGGAGCTTTTCGTGTTCGTTGGCGGGACGATAGTCGCGGAAGACAGATTCGCTGAAGGCCTGATATTCTTCCAGGCTTTCCCATGGCATCAGGGCCTTTTTCGACGTGGCTCCGTGGGTGGTGGCGTTCGCTGCGGAACGCTGCTTGCCCTCCGCCGTGGCGGGTCCGGTGGACAGTTTGGCGTTGGCCTGACTGGCGGCGATTTGAGCGGCTGTTGCTGACATGGTTTGGCTCCCTGGTTGTTGTTTGACTGGCGCTATGCCGTGCGCTTCGATTTTTTCAGGCAGAGCCAAATTTTCCGGGGAGCAGAGGGCGGAAACCTGGCTGTAATTTGTTGAATATACGCGAATAAAGAATATTTTTCGGGCGCGTGAACGCCAGATTGGGCTCTGTCCCGACACGCTTGCTATTGATTCCGTTTGTGTTGTGACGGCTTTGGTGACATGCTTGCCTCGGGAGGAGGCGGCGAGATGAAGCTTCGAATCGCGATTTGGGCAGGTGCAGGCGCACTCGTTGTGGTTTTCTGGCGGCTGTACATTTCCGACACGGTTCCGGCTGTGCGAGGGACTATGCTGACGCTGGCCTACCTGACTTGTCCCGTTACGCTGGCTCGTCATTATCCTCTGAGTTTCTATTTTGTCCTTCTTGTAAACGCTGCGACTTATGGGCTGGCCGGTGCCGTTTTCGAAGCTATGCGAGCATACTTCCAACAAAGCCGTGCGGCTTTGCGGCATTCAAGCTAACGAGGGCGTTTCTCGAAGCAGTTCCGCGGGTGCTGGCCTTTTTTTGAGCGGACTGGTTTGCTTCAGTGAAAAAAGGCTTGCGTGTGACGCAGCGTCAGCATCGACAATCGGATTGTGACGGATGGGAGATGGTGCCGCGTACAGGAATTCGCCAGTCTGGCAGGCGTTACGGTGCGAACCCTCCGCCACTACGACCGCGTGGGGCTGCTGAGAGCGCAGCGTGACCAAAACGGTTTCCGGGTCTACACATCCGCCGATCTCGAACGCCTCCAGAGCATCATCGGTCTTAAATTCATCGGCCTGCCTTTGAAGCAGATCCGCGCTGTTCTGAGCGGAGACAAACGAGACCTCCGTTCTGTGCTGTGCTCGCAGATTGCCGCGCTGGAAGAGAAGAAGCGGCGCCTCGAGATCACGATCAGCGCAGTTCGTTCTGCCGAGGCTTTGCTCCGATCAGGCAGCCAGCCCTGTTTGAAAACCATCATCGAGGCAATGGAAATGGAACGAGATTATCAATGGATATTCGAGCATTTTAACGAAGACAAACGGTCGAGCGTTGAGGATCAACTGAAATCCCGAACGCAAGAGACATGGCGGCAGCTTCAGCGTGAATGGAATGAGCTGGCCCGGGCGATGCAGGCCGCGGAGGATACGAACGCCGGCTCGGCTGAGAGTCAGGAGCTTCTTCGGAGGTGGGAGGACCTGATCCGGCGAACGACAGGACAGGATCAGGATCTTGTTCACGGGCTTAAGTCACTGTACGCCGATCGTGACAACTGGCCAGAGCACTTCCGCCGTGCTGTTATCCCACTTCTAGATGAACGGATTCCGGCGTTTGTGAAGGCTGCGGCAGCGGCTCGGGCACGGTAATTTGAGGCCGCTCGCGTGAAGTTGGATTTCGGGGAATTACGTGTTTTCGAAAGAGTGACAGCGACGACCAGGACAGATGGGCCGTGCTGTCACTCTGGTTTTTCGGAGGAATTAGTGTCCGTTAAGCACTTTCTGAATGAATTATATATAAAATTCACCTAGTGTCAACGAGATTACAACGCTAAAAACAGTTTAATTTACAAATAACTCTTTTTGTCGGTTTGAAATCCCGGCGAACAGGTGAAAGGCCGTGAGATTTGAGGAAAACGTTTCAACAATTCTGGCGTGGCCCCGTTCACCATTGGATGGGATCCAAGGTGTTTTCGCATACGGTATTCGCCTGACATGGCCGGTCTGCAGAGCAGATGCAGCGTGTGCGCTCCGCGCAGAGAGTCCGCCGACAAACGCGAACCCGGCAATGAATATCAACGGCTGCTCTATCAGGCTGTCGCGGTGTTCTGCTGCAAAAAGGCGACTCGTTGTGCTGTACCGCTTAATTCGATCGTTTTATAGGTTTGCCGGACACCGGTGACGGGTCCAGCCAGTGATGTCTTGTGGATCGTACTTATGCCAACGGCTCGAAAGGCCTGCTTGCCTGTTTCTTTCGCCAGTTGTATCGCTGGAAGCAAAACACTGAAGGTTGTGGAGCTCTTATCGGGCGTCGTGGCTATCGTGACTGTCACCAGTGTGCCGATGCCTGTATCCACAACCCCGATCTCTTTGCCGGTGAACGTCAGCGTCTTCCGCCCCTTTGTAAAGCTCAGCTGGGGGCTACCGGAGATGCTGGATGTCGAATAGCCGATGCGGACCCCTGGTCCGGTGAGGTCATATTGGTTCGGTGTGATATTTTGTGCCATTGCCAATCCTTTCTCGCGGTAGTATATGCGAAAAATGAGTCCGGAGAGCAATTCATCACCCGCAATCGATCCGGGGCAGATTGAAGCCGCGTTTCGGCAGGCGAAAATTCAGGGCGAAGAATTGCTTATGGAAACCAGCGGAAACATTGCTGGTGACGGGCTTCCTGCGCAAGGAAAACAAGTAAGAACACGAGCTGAATCTCTTGCGGATGCTGGTATCCAGTGTGTCTACGAATGGTGAGCGGTTCAGGCACGAACGATACACATTCCCCTTCCTGAGCATCCCAAAGAACATGGCATCCTCTGTTTGGAAGGGATATATCAGTTTCGGCCTGGTGTCGTTCCCGGTCCGACTGCTCGCAGCTGCCCGTGAGGAAACGGTACATTTCCACATGCTTCACCAGAAGGACCTGTCCCGGATCAAGGAGGTCTGGTACTGCGCGGAAGAGGACAAGCCGGTTCAACGCGACCAGATCGTCAAGGGTTATGAATTCGAAAAAGGACAGTACGTCGTCATTGAAGACGAGGATTTAAAGAAGGCCGCCCCGCCGACTGCGCGCGTCATGGAGATTCTTCAGTTTGTTCGTGCGAACGAAGTGGATCCGATACTGTTCGACAAATCGTATTACGTAGAGCCGGACGAAACTGTCAGCAAGCCGTACGCGTTACTGCTGCGCGCGATGGGTGACACGAAGTATTATGCTGTCGCCAAGCTGGCAATGCACGGGCGCGAACATGTTGTGATTATTCGTCCGACGCGTAATGGAATGGTGCTGCACACGATGTATTACGAAGATGAATTGCATCAGGCAAATCAGCCTCAGGTTCCCAGCGAAGACAAGTACAGGGACAAAGAGATTGAGCTCGCTAAACGCCTGATCGATACGCTGGCATCACCATTCAAGCTGGACGAGTATCACGACACCTATCGGGAGAACGTCCTGCGTATGATCGAACAGAAACAGAAAGGGCACAAGGTGACCCCGATCCGGCAGCCACGTGTCGCTCCTGTAAAAGATCTGATGGCCGCTTTGCAGGAGAGTCTGAAAAAAGCAAGCAGCAGCGGCACTAAGGCGAAGAAAACCGCAGCGAAGCGGAAGAAGAAGGCGGCTTAGAGTACTGGACAATGCTGCGGCCCGATTACCTTGTGAGGGCGGCCGAACTGCAGGCCGCCCCAGTACTCGAAAAGTCGAAATCTATTCTTCTTCTTCGTCCGCACCGACGGCCGCAGCCTTTGCGGCGGCTATGATTTTTTCCGCCTGCGGTTGCGGTACGTAGTCGTAGTGATCGAACTCCATCGTGAACGAAGCGCGGCCCTGCGTCATGGAGGTCAGATCGTTCTGATAGCTCAGCATCTCCGCCATCGGCACCTGCGCGCGGATGAATCTGCGTAGCGCCCTGGGTATCCATGCCGCTGATGCGGCCGCGGCGGCCGTTGAGATCGCCCATCAGATCGCCGGCGTATTCTACCGGAGCCTGCACCTCGACGTTCATGATCGGCTCCAGCAGCGTGGGCTTGCAAGCTGCCATGGCAGCTTTGAACGCCTTGCGGGCTGCAAGCTTGAACGCCATTTCCGAGGAGTCGACATCGTGATAGGAACCGTCGTAAACGGTCACCTTGAAATCGACCACCGGAAAGCCGGCCAGGTAACCGCGCGCGGCGGCTTCGAGGATGCCTTTCTCAATCGCCGGGATGTATTGCCTGGGAATCGACCCGCCGAAGATCTCGTTGCCGAACTCGAAACCTTTCCGCCGCGCGGCAGCGGCTCCATGCGGATCCAGCAGTCGCCGAACTGGCCGTGACCGCCGGTCTGCTTCTTGTGCCGGCCCTGGACTTCAGCCCGGCCGCGAATCGTCTCGCGATACGGAATCTTCGGCGCATTCAGCGCAACCTCGACGCCGTAGCGCTTCTTCAGACGGCTGACGATGACTTCGATATGCTGCTGCCCGGTTCCCGCAAGCAGAAACTCATTGGTTGCCGGATCGCGATAGAACCGCAGCGATCGGATCTTCTTCGAGGATGCGTGCCAATGGAGTTGCCCATGCGGTCTTCGTCATTACGAGTCTTCGCTGAGATCGCATACGCGATCGAAGGCTCCGGGAACTGCAGCTTGTCGAAGGTGGTGTTCGATCCTTTCGGTCCGAGAGTATCGCCGGTCAGCGTGTCCTTCAGCTTGGCCACGGCGCCGATATCGCCCGCATGCAGTTCGGTGACAGGAACCAGCTGTTTGCCCATCGGCACACTGATATGCGCCAGGCGTTCATCGGTCCCGGTCCGCTGATTGAAGAGATGGTCGTCGTTTTTGACAACGCCGGAGAAAACCTTGAAGTACGAAACACGCCCGGCGAACGGATCGGCAAGAGTTTTGAAAACGAACAACTCCGGAACGTCGTTATCGGTGATGGGGTGATCGACTTCCTCCTCGCCCTTTTTCATGTGAACGTTCTCGTGCTCGAGCGGAGAGGGGCAGAAGACCTGGAAGTAGTTCAGCAGCAGGTCCATGCCGATGTTGAGATACGCGGAGCCGCACAAAATCGGAAACAGCTTGTCCTTCGCGATCGCCTCATGCAGGCCGGCGTTCATATCCTCTTCAGGGAGTGTGCCGAGTTCGAAGTACTCCTCCATCAACTCATCTTTGCCTTCGGCGATAATCTCGACGAGCGCATTGTGGCCGTCTCTCGCGGCCTGGACCATATCGTCGGGGATCGGGATTTCCTGGCCCTTACCATTCCCGTTCGGCGTGTACTTGTACGCCTTCATCGAAAGCAGATCGACGATTCCGGTGAAGCTTTTCTCTGACCCGATCGGCAACTGGATCGGAAATGCGGTGCGCCCAAACACCTCGTGAATATTTTCCACGCTGCGGTTGAAGTCGGATCGGTCGCGGTCAAGCCGGTTGATGAAGAACGTGTGCGGCATGTGGAACTCGTCGGTGAACGAGTGCACTTTCTCGGTCATGACCTCGACGCCGCCAACGCCATCAACGACGATCAGCGCCGAGTCTGCTGCCTGGAGAGCCGCGCGCGTGTCCTGGATGAAGATATTGAATCCGGGGGTGTCAAGGAGATTGATCTTTGTCTTCTCCCACTCCGCAATCCCGACTGCGGTCGCGATCGTCATATTTCGAGCGATCTCTTCGTCGTCGAAATCGGTGACCGTGTTCCCTTCGTCCGGCCGCGTCAGACGGTTCACTGCACCGGCTGTATACAGAAGGGCGGAAGTGAGCATCGTTTTCCCGCAATGCCCGTGGCCCACTACACCGACATTGCGAATGTCCTTGCCTTCGTAAACTTTCAAGGGAGGTTCTCCTTACCGCCCTCGTTATATCACAGGCAGGTTAAAACGACCCGTCAGGAGGCTGCCTCAGCGCTGAACTGTCTCGCGGCGAACGGTAGCAAACTGGTCGCCTTGCCAGGCCAGCAACAGCCCGTACTTGTCGAAATCCGCCGCTGCCGGCCGGGGATTGAGGTTCTGGAGGCGGTCGACCTGAATGCCTGGTTTCCCTGACGCAAGGATCACTAAAAACGTAGAAGCCCAGTCATGTTCCTGGAAGGGATCGGAAACGAATAGTATCCGGTGTTCCCCATCGTTCCACCAGTCGGGGTGTGCCATTAGCGATCTGCGTGCCTGATCGATGGCGCGCGCCTCCTGCCAGTGGGCATTGTTCTGGTACGAGACCTCGCCCAAGTGCGTGCGCAAACACCAATACAGGAGCAAACCGAACAACGCTGCCTGCGTGTACCGCCGTTCCGATGGGCTCGCCTGGACAGCATCCACAAACCGCATCCGAAGGTCTGTAAGGACGGCACCGGCCCACAGCGCGAGCCCGCCCAGTGTCAGGTAGTGCGAGGCGAGGCCGCGAGGCTGAATCAGCATTACCGGCAGCGGGCCGAGAAATACAATCGCCGCTCCGAACAATGCCGCGCGATTGCGCAGAAGCAGTGCTATGCCGACGAGTGCAAGCGAGAAAAAGATGACGGATGCATCGGTGGCGTAATGCTCCTGGTAGAGCAAATCGTTCAACAGAGTCCGAGCTGCCGCGAGCCACGCCGTCATCGACAACTGTGGCGCATAGGCGCTCATGCCGGTCAGCGACTGCGGACCGAACACCTTTCCGGCTGCGTACACGCCGGAAATGACGGCTGATACCGCTACACCCCAGGGGACACTCGACAGCGAGAGCCGCAAGTCCCGTGCATGCCAGATCGCTTCGTAAGCGAGCAGCACCAGCGGGATCGTCGCGGAAAACTCCTTCGAGTTCAACGCGAATATCTGCAACAGCGCGAGCAAGGCGAGGTCGCGTAACCGAAGAGGTCCGCGGGACCGAGCCCACGCATAGAAGCACAACGTTCCGACGTAGAACGTGAACGCGAGGACGTCGTAGATGTTGCCTGAGCCGTAGAACAGAGGAGCGAGATTGCCATGCCATGCGAGGAGCAGCGCCGCATACAGCCCCGCCTCGGCAGTTCCTGTGAGCCGTCGCGCGAGCCGGTAGAGCAGCACGAGATTCAGCGCGATCAGCCCGATTCCGACAATACGGAAGGGCAAGCTGTGCAATCCGAACAAACTGTAGATCGCGTGGTAGTACAGGGCGCCAAGGGGTCGGGTATAGGTGCTGAAGAACGCAACATTGGCGACGAGAATCTTCGCCCAGCCGTCACGAAAGGCGAAACTGGCGTTCATCAGGTCGTCGTGGGAGAACCCGGAGAGCAGCCCGGGCCAGGCTGCATAACAGAAGTAAACCGCGATCGCCGCAGCGGCGAGATACCGGCGCAATCGGCTCAGGCCTTCTGATGCAATTCGTGCTCGAGACTGACGGGAGGGTTGTAGAAGAGAATTCGACCGCAACTCTCGCACGTCATGATCCTGTCACCGGTCTTGAGCTCCTGGAAGAATTGCGGCCGAAGCGTAATGTGACATGCGTCGCAACGGCCCGATGTGGCGTCGGCAACGCCCGAGGTGTGCCATCTCTTCCGGGCTTTCTCATATAAGCCGAGCACTCGCGTGTCGATCGAGCCGGTCAGTGCCGCGCGCTCGGCGACCGTGGCAGCCAGGGCTTTCTCGTCCTCAGCGGTACGGGCTCGCACACGCTCCTGCTCCGCCGCGACAACCTTCTTCTCGGCAGCGAGTTCCCCCTCGGCGGTCTTCATGTTCTTTTCGAGCGGCTCAGAGTTCTCCATTTCGACGAGGATCTGGTCCTCGATGTTGCGGATCTCCTTCTGCGCATACTCGATTTCATTCTGGAAAGCGCGATACTGCTCGTTTGTTTTGGCGAGTGTGAGCTGATCTTTGATTTTGGAAGTTTTTTGTTCCCAGGTTTTGATGTCGTCTTCGAGGCTCTTGCGCTTCTTCTGACTCGCAGCCAGCGCCGCCTTCTCGGAATCCAGCTTGCGAACGTGGCCCTCGAGCTTTTTCTCGATCTCAGCCAGATGTTTCGGAAGCGCGGCGATCTCTTTCCGCAGTTCGGAGGCGCGATCGTCCAGACTTTGAACCTGAAGCACAGCTTCGAGTTCAGGAGGGTTGGCCATGTTCGCAGCTTATCAGGCAGCGCGGGACCGAAGAAAAGGAATCCGCCGCCGCAGCGGCCCGGCGAGCGCAGTCACAGCCTCATCCAGCTCCGGGACGCGCAGAACGCGGCACGTCACCAGCAGCACGATTAAAGCGAGTGGAATCGAAATCGCCAGATCGATGAGGTTCACCAGATGGTGGAAGTGGCGGTGAACCATCAGGCTCGACACATACGCTGCCGCACCCATCAGCGCCGAAGCGATGCTCACCTTCAGGAAACTCGACCAGAGATTCCGGCCGTAGATACCGCCGATGCGATTCCGCATGATGGAGAACAGCACAATCGCACTGACGGTAGCGACAGAGGAGGTTGCCATCGCCAGACCCGCGTGCCCCAACTCGAAGTACCGGACCGTCAGCAGGGCGACGAGGAAGTTCACCACGATCGACAGAAAGCTGATGACCATCGGAGTCCGCGAGTCCTTCAGAGCGTAGAACGCCGGGTTGATTACCTTGATCGCCGAGTACCCCACCAGGCCGACCGCGTACCACGCCAGAGCGTTCGCTGTCTGGGTCGTATCGAAGTGTGTAAACTTGCCGTGCTCATAGATCGCACCGACAATCGACCGCCCTAATACTCCGAGCCCTACCGCCGAAGGCAGCGTGAGCAGAAACACCATCCCGAGCGACCGAGACAAGGTGGCGCGGAACTCCGCAAAATCGCTCCGAGCCGCACTGCGCGAAATTGCAGGCAGCGTCGCTGAGGCAATCGCCACTCCGAATATCCCGATCGGCAACTGCATAAATCGGAATGCAAAGCCAAGCCAGCTAACGGGCCCATTGCCGAGTTCCGAGGCAAGGTGGTTGTTGACCGTCACGTTGATCTGGACCGCTGCGTTTCCGACGATGGCAGGGCCCATCATCCAGGCAATGCGCTGCAGCCCCGGATCACTCCAGTCGATCTGTGGGCGGAATCGAAAACCAGCCGATCGCAAACTCGGAATCTGCCAGAAGAACTGGAGTGCGCCGCCGATCACCGCTCCCCAGGCCATTCCGTGGATAGCCGACAGGCCGATATGCGGCCCGAGCAGGACCCCCAGAATCAAACCTGCGCCGACTGAGCCGATATTGAACATCGTCGAGGCGGTCGCCGGTACTGCGAATCGGTTGCACGCGTTCAGGATTCCCATCGACTGTGCCGCGAGCGCGACGAGCAGCAGGAATGGGAACATGATTCGCGTCAGCTGGACCGTAAGCTCAAACTTCCCCGGGATCTGGTGAAACCCAGGTGCGACGAGGTTCACCAGCAGCGGGCTGAAGATCACCCCGAGCAGGCAAATCCCGCCCACGACGACGATAATCGCGGAAGACACCAGGTTCGCCAGCCGGGCAGCCTCTTCCTTGCTGCGCTGTTGCAGATATTCCGTAAAAATTGGAACAAACGCCGACGAGAGCGCACCTTCGGCAAAGAGGTCACGCGTGAGATTGGGGATCATGAACCCAATCCGGTAAGCATCGGACAGGTGCCCGGCGCCAAAGAGTGCCGCCATGACCTGTTCCCTTACCAGGCCGGTGATGCGGCTGGAAAAGACTGCAATCGAGACGATTCCGGCCGAGCGAACGACGCTCGATCCCGAAGAGGGTTTCGGTTGGGGGGTCTCAGTACGAGGCTGCTCGGATTGAATACTTCGAGGCAAAATAATTGAGGCTTAAGAAGTGCTCGCGCCGTACAACTCCAAAAAGTGCGCGACGGTCATGATGCCAGTGTAGTAATTTGCGACCTTGTACTTCTCGTTGGGCGAATGCAGCCCATCATCGGGAAGTCCAAATCCCATCAGCACGGTTGGAATGCCCAGATGCCGCGCGAAGTCGCCCACAATCGGGATGGAACCGCCCGATCGGGTGAATACCGTTTCCCGCCCGAGCATGTCGCGAACGCCCGAGCCGCGACGGCGATGGCCGGATGATCCGGATTCACAACTACTGCCGGAGCCCCGCTCAGGACATTCACGCTCATCCGAATTCCGGCCGGCGTGTTGTCCGCAACGAACTTCTTCCACGCCGCCATAATCTTGTCGACGTTCTGCTCCGGCACCAGGCGGAAACTTACCTTGGCCGTCGCTTTCGCGGGAATCACCGTTTTCGCTCCGGCGCCCGTAAATCCGCCCGCAATGCCATGCACTTCGAGCGTCGGCCGCGACCAGATGCGTTCCAGCACCATTCGATCGGCCTCACCTGTAAGTGCTGCTGATCCGACTTCCTTCTCCAAAAAATCAGACTCAGTGAATGGCAGCGACTTCCAGCTCTGGATTTCTGCGGGTGCAGGCTCGGCCACATCGTCGTAGAAGCCTGGTATTTGTATGCGGCCATCGGCCGCCTTCGCCTTCGAGAGCAACTCAATGAGGCCGAATACCGCGTTCGGCGCCGCACCGCCGTAGAGTCCCGAGTGCAGGTCCCGCATTGGTCCCGCCGCCTCAAGCTCCGTATAAACCAGTCCGCGAAGGCCGATGCACAGGGTTGGAATGCCGTCGGCGTACATTGCCGTGTCGGACACCACCGCGACATCGGCCTTCAGCTTCGCTGGATTCTCGGGAACATACTTCGCGATCGCAGGGCCGCCAATCTCCTCCTCACCTTCGATCAGGAACTTTACGTTCACCGGCAGCCGTCCATGCAGAGCCATCAGCGCTTCGACCGCCTTGATGTGCATGTAGAACTGGCCCTTGTCGTCGGCCGAGCCGCGAGCATAGATGTTGCCGTCACGAACCGCAGGTTCGAACGGAGGCGTCTGCCATAAATCGAGCGGATCCGGCGGCTGCACATCGTAGTGCCCGTACAGCAGCACGACGGGTTTGCCCTCCGCGTGCAGCCAGTCGCCATAAACCAGCGGATGCCCGGCGGTCGGAATCACTTCCACGTGCTCCAGTCCCGCTCGCTTTAAGGCGTCGGCGGTGAACTGAGCGGCGCGCTCCACATCACCCTTGTGTTCGGGCAGTGTGCTGATGCTCGGGATGCGAAGAAAATCTTTCAGTTCATCCAGAAGACGAGTTTCATTTTCCTGAACATAGCGAGTGATGGAGGCGGGCATGAGTTTGCGCCTTCATTATAGAGGCGGTCTCGAAGGGACGCGACCGACGTTGATGAGATCAGGTATCTGAGACGATAGACTCCTGGGCTGTCTCGGAAATCATGCCAACCAAAGTCTTGTGAATTCGGTAACCGTCAATGATCACAGGATTACGGCCGACGGACGGACGGTGTTTGCGAGAACATGGGTACCCTTCTCGCGGCGTCACGATGCGAGCGCAACGTTTCTTCTGTTCCATGATTCACTTGGTTGCGTGGAGCTTTGGCGGAAGTTCCCGGAGCAACTCGCGATAGCGACAGGCCGGTCCGTCCTCGGGTATGACCGCCCTGGGTTCGGGCGATCGGACCCTCATCCCGGACGTCTGGACTTCACGTTCATCCGCGATGAGGCGGTGACCGTCGTGCCAGCACTGCTCGATGTGTTCGAGCTTGACGCAATCATCCCTTTTGGACACAGCGTCGGTGGCGGCATGGCTATCGCGACGGCTGCGCGCTTCCCCCAGCGCTGCGCTGCAGTGATTACGGAGTCGGCTCAGGCGCTGGTTGAGGAGCTTACGCTCGAGGGTGTTCGCGCTGCTCGCGACCAGTTCGAGCGACCGGGTCAACTCCAGCGGCTGGCGCGATATCACGGCGATAAGGCTCGTTGGGTTCTCGATGCGTGGGTTGACACCTGGCTTGACCCGGGCATGGCTGGCTGGTGTCTCGATGACACATTGCGGGGCGTACACTGCCCAACGCTCGCGCTGCATGGTGACCAGGACGAATTCGGCTCGGTTGAACACCCGCAACGGATCGCACGGCTGACGCAGGGACCGGCTCGCGCAGTGATCCTCGAAGCGTGTGGGCACGTACCGCATCGGGAGCAGCCGACGCGGGTGCTGGACGAAGTCACGGACTTTCTTGCGGCCGTTTCCGCGCGTTGAACGCCGGACGCTACGGCAAGCGCAGGAAGCCGTAATTCACTCCGAGCGCCGGGGTCCAAATGCCGACAATCGCTCCGGAATCATTGATGGCATCCGGATAAGTGTAAACACTTCCAGCGGGATCGAAGGGCGTGAGTGTTCCCTGGCTACTGCGAACCCAGCCATGCAAGTTGCTGTTTGCGTCCCAGTAGTAGCCGGTTGCGGTTCCCGCGCTATTCAAACCGTAAGCCGACGTGCGAATGGCCCCGGGGACGTCGAAGACCGTGATCTTTCCCTGAAAGTCACGGATGTATCCGTGGTATGTGTCCTTCTCGTCCTCCCAGTATCCTGTCATGGCCCCGGTTGGACTGACAACGTAGGGCACTGTTTCTTCACTGCCCGGTACGTCAAACGATGTGTAGGTTCCATCGGGCATCCGGAGAAACCCGTGAACGTCACCGTCGCTTGTCGCGTAGGATCCCGAGATGCCAGCAAACCAGTTGATTCCGTACGCCTGCGTGCCCACGCTGCCGGGCGGATCAAACGAGGTAATCGTGCCGAACGGATCGCGGAAAAAGCCATGCGTCACTTTGTTGGCGTCCTCATAGTATCCGACCAGGATGCCAAGCCAGTTGATCCGAATAATGTGCGTATTGGTGCTTCCCGGCGGATCGACGGAGGTGATTTTTCCCTGCGGATCGCGAACAAAACCGTGGAGCATACCGTCCGCGGTCTGGTAAAAGCCGGCGGTCGTACCACCATCGTTGATATCGAAGCTCCATGTATTAATGCTTCCCGGAGGATCGAAGGTTGTCATATCGCCGAGTCCACCGCGGATAAAGCCATGAATCTTCGAATCCGCACCAACAAAATATCCGGTGATGATGAACCAGTTGTTGATCGCGTAGGGATACGTGTTCTGGCTTCCAGGCGCGCTAAAGGAAATGATTCTGTTCGGGGCTGTCTGCGCGTGCATCGGTGGGGCGAACCATGAACCAAGAAGTAACAATGCGGCGGCGAGTGTGGTGGCCGTAACATTTCCAAGGGGCTGAATCGCTGCGAGAGACTTCAATTCTCACCTCCTGCCGACTGTGGGCGGCCGCATCAGTTTGTCACAAGCTGCCTGCGCAATCAAGATGGTGGATTAGAGGAGCCTTAACTCGCACTGTTGGTAGAGAAACCGTGAGCTACAGTCAGTTGCTGCAGGGGCGATGTGAGACTGTGTGGAGTGCCTCAGCATATCGTGTTTGCCCTACGTTGTGTAAGAGTCGTTCCCAATTTACTCTTGCATACAAAATCTTCTCGCCTGGTTCGACCAAGTCGACTTGCTGAGCCCATCGTTGTCGCTGATAGTCTCTGAAGTCGGGCACAGTTCCACCCCAGTCGACCGGCTTACCTTGTGAACCAAAGAAGAGGAAAGCCATGGTGTAAAACAAGTGGGCGAGTTGCTGCATGAGATGGAATCGGGCCAGTTGGTACGGCTCGGGCGCTGCTCCAAAGTATTCCTGAAGGAAAGCCAGTTCGTCTTCATCGTTCGTGACGATCTGATTCGCAACCACAGCGAGGTCAGCATATCGATCGTTGAGGAAGGACGCTTCCCAGTCCACCAGCCAAACGCGTTGTCCGTCGAAAAGGATATTGTCGGGCTTGAACAAGTCGTTGTGACTCGACACCATCTCGAGATGGTCACCTCCGTAAGCCGCGGTCAGCTGCGTATACAGTGCGAGGAGCCGGTCGTTTTCCGCCTGGGGGAGTGTGTTGGCAGCCTGAAACTTCCGCATCCAGTCGTCGACGGCAGGTCCTTTGTCGAGCAGGAACGTGGAAGTGGTATTAAAGGGGGCTGTTTCAAACGGCGGCAGCGAGTGAAGACTCCGCAACAGCGCCGGCAGCTTCACGAGTGCTTCTGAGCGGGGAAGGGGTTCCGCGTTGACGAAGTCTGTGATGGAAATCTTATGGTCCGTGTCGGTGTACCAGACGCGTGGCGCGATGCCAGCCGCAGCGGCCGCCTTCATGTTCGCGTAGTGGCGCGCAGGGCTTTCCGCACGTGTGATGACTTTCAACAAGTATGGTGATCCCCGCACGACGATGCGAAAGACGAGTGACGAGGTTTGCCCTCCATACACCTTCGTAATGTCTTCGAAGGTGGTTGTGCCGAAAGCCTCGCTTAAGCCGCGAGTTACTGCTTCGTACTTTTCTTCCGGAATCATGAAGTCCTCCGATTGAAGTGGAGATGAGAGTTGTGTGTCGATGCTACTGAAAGAATTGCGCGAAATCCAGTCTTGTTTTCAATGCTTTAAGACTGCTATCCTGAAATTGCAGGCAGGAATCAGCGCCTCCGGGACGCCTCGGTTCCGAATTCTCCCACCACCCTGAACGTATTCAGTACTCCTTCACCAAGCGTTTACACCCTGAGCACACAGTTCTCTGCCAGGTCCGGCTGAGACTCTCGCAAGTACAGATGTGACCGGTTGTGTTCTTTGCAATTGCCCGGGTCGGCACGGCCCGAGCTACCCGGTATTCACATGTTTGTCTTTTGAGGAACACGCGCAAAACGGAGCCCGACCCGCGACCGCCAGACTTATGTTCGTGTCCCGCACGGGGTTGCGGAATTGTGCTCTTTGCGCTTTTAAGGAGAACAGAAATTATGAACGATCATGTTGATTTTAGAAAGAAAAACGTTGGGCCAGTTCGAACGCTGATCGCGTCGATTCTGGTGGTGGGATGTGCGTGTGCTTCGGCGACGAATGCGCAGGCGCAGTCGCTTACAACTCCGCCTACACCAACGCTGATAACACCCCCGGCGGGGAACTCGGCGTTCGCCGTCGGCCACGCGAAAGGCACGCAGGGCTACATCTGCCTGCCGACCGCCGTTGGTGCTTCAACCGCTTCCTGGACCGTCAAACCCGCTCGCCCGGAAGCAACACTTTTTCAGAGCGTGTTCGGGGTTGATTTCCAGATCATTACCCACTTTCTCAGCCCGAATACGCACCCGAATGGTGTCGTACCCGGCCCAGTGCCGTTTGGCAGTGCGACGTGGCAGAGTTCGCTCGACAGCAGCAGGGTCTGGGCGCAGGTTCTGCATGGAAACACGGTTGTCGCCGGTACGGATTCTGTGAGTTGCCCAAACGTCGGCTCGATTCCGTGTCTTCTGCTTGAGACTGTTGGTTCAGATCCAGGCCCGACTGGCGGCACTTTCCTCAGCAAAACCACCTTCGTTCAACGCTTAAACACGAACGGCGGAGCTGCTCCCACTGAGGGTTGCTCAACATCAGCCGACGTTGGGAACCAGGCGCTGGTACCCTACACGGCCGACTACTTCTTCTTCCGCAAGGACAGGTAAGTACTCGTTCTTCGTTCTTGTGATAACGGATCTGGCAGGCGCTGACGCAGGGTTTATCGGCGCTTGCCAGATTCTTTTGGGTTCGAATCCATTGAGTACCTTCCTTGTACGGCGGCGCGGGATCTCCCCTTTGCGCTACCGGGGCAAAAGGCAGCCAAATACGGACAATGCGGTAAGCGGCCTCATACTGCTCATTCTGCTATCAGAAGTTTTCGGACGGGACGGAGTTCCGCGAGGACGGCACAGATGAGAACTCCGTATGCGTCGTCACGGATGTCCCACCACTCAAAACTGTAGTCACTTTGCAACCACTGTGCTGTTTCGATGCTCGCGCCGAGAAGAATGACGAGCAAGGCCCACAGCAAGCGTCGTCTCGAATGCTTTGTTTCCGCAAGACATGCGAGCAAAGCAGTGGAACCAAAGCTCAGGACATGCCAGACGCGGTGGGGCCAGTGCGGTTCCGCGTATGGTCTCGGCGTCAGTGACTGCGTTCCGAGTGCCTGTTTGTGCTCGGCTGGCAGAAAGGAGCCGATGACGAGAGTGAGAACCCAGAACGGCAGGAGAACGCGAATCCACCGAGCCGGGATCATTGAATCGCCAGGATATAGCGATCGGCCGAGCGGCGGACTGCGTTCTTTCCGTCAGCCATGACCTGCATGGGATGGAAGGCGCCATAGACGCGATCGAACTCGAATGCCTCGATGGAGGCGACCAGGAATCGCACCTTCTTCTCCGACAGGGGAATCAGGTTGGGATAGCTATACATGAAACTGACCCAGCGACGGTCAGGCACTACCTGGATGATGTCGCCGGACAGCAGCGCTCCCTTTCCGTCACCGCCGGCGGGCCAGTGAAGCATGGTGCCGCCCTCAAAGTGTCCTCCGCCACGGATCAGCGTGAGATTGTCGTGCAACGGGTGGGTTTCCCCACTCCAGAACCGGAGGTTGCCCCGATCCGGGTTGACGACATGGCGCCGGTCGGCTTCATGAAGGTAGACCGGAATATTACCCCATGCTTCGCTCCAGGCGCCCATGGTCGTGTAGTAGTGGGGATGGGACATGGCGAGGGCATTCACGCCGCCGCGACCGTCAATGAACTTCTTCGTGTCGGGGTCGAGCAGGGTGATGCAGTCCCAGAGGACGTTTCCTCCGGGCGTTTCCAGGAACAAGGCGCGCTGACTGATCGCGAACGAGGGCTGCGTGCGGATGGCCGTGAGACCCGGTTCGAGCGGCAGAAATTCGTTTTTGTGTTCGCGGCGGACCTCGTCGAGGGTAGTCCACTGCTGCCCGTTCAGTCCGACGTACTGTCGTTCATCCCGGCATATGGGGCAGGAATCAGGTGGGTTCGACGACGGTGGATATTCAGTTCCGCAGGTCACACACAGGAATGAAGTGTCACCCATCAGTAGCGCGGCACCGAGGGATCGATCTCAAGACTCCAGCGATCGATGCCGCCTGCCATGCTGGTGCACTCGGTGATTCCCTGACCTCGGAGCCAGTTTACGACGTTGAGACTACGCATCCCGTGATGGCAAAAGACGACGAGCGCGCCCTCATCCGCCTTACCTTCGAGATCCTGCACCGCGGCGGGAACGGTGTTCATGGGAATCAGCTGCGCGCCTTCAATTCGGCAGATCGCATGTTCTTCCGGCTGGCGGACGTCAATAAGAAAGAGGCGGTCGCCCGCCTCTTGTCTGCGCTTCACGTCCGCCGGCGTAATTTCAATCGGCAATGGTTCGCTGCTGTTACCGCTGCTCATTTGTTGGCGATTGTAGCCCGTTGGCGATTGTACCGTGGGTGCCTCAATAGTGTTCCACTTTCTTGTGCGTCGCGCGGTCGTACGCGAAGCCAGCGCCTCCTCCGGCGAGTGCTCCGATAGCTGCTCCTTTGCCGCCTCCGGCGAGTGCTCCGATGGCGGCCCCGCCAAGGGCTGAGCCACCGACAATCGCTGCGGACTTCTTTTTCGAACGCTTATGAACGTAGTAATTGTGCGAGGTTCGCCGGTAATGCCGGTGATGATGCCTGGCGGTTGCCGCTTCTACCCCGATTGCTGAGAACAGCGCCATAACGAGCAGAAGCGCTGTCAACCGGAAAATACCCATATAATTGCCCTCCGCCTGTTAGACCCCGCCTTGGAGGGTGTGGTATCACCTCGCCGTTAGAAGAACATATTTGTAACGTTTTCAGAGGTTTACGGGAGAAGGAAGGGCGAATCGTGTTTCGCCGTTGCAACACTTTGTGGGATACTGGCTTATAGAAGACACAAATGTCGCAGTTGAACGAGGCGATAGCTCGTTACCACCGGATTCTTGAGGCCGACGATTTCAAGGACCTGACGTGGGTGGACGAGCTCACAGACAAGCTGAGAGAGAGAAATCTCGCCTCCGGTAATCACCGGGTCGCCCCGGTACTACGTCCCCACTTTATCACCCAGCGCCAGTACACGAACCTGGTCAAGGCGACTGAGTCCCTCCATTGTGCCATGGACCGAATTGAGCGGCTGGCCTTGTCAACCCCGGCGCTGATGTCGCGGATGTCGATGCTGCCGGCCGAGCGTATGCTTGCCCAAATCGATCCTGGCTATTCGCACCTCGCGGTGACGTCGCTGCTGGATACGCACCTGAATAACGGCTCGCTGCTTGTGGTCGGGACGCCCGACGATGCGCCAGCGGAAATCGTCTCGGGCGAGGTCGTCAATAATCTGTTTTACGACGTCCCGCCGATGAAGGATTTTCGAAAGAAAAACGCTGTTGCCAAGACCGGCGGATCGGCGCAATTACTGCAATCCCTGGAACAGGCCTGGAAGGAATTCGGCGGGAAGAGCAAAAAGCCGAACGTCGCCATTCTGGAATTCCGGCAGTCCTTTCAGGGCGGCGCAAGCGGCGAGACGGCGCTGCTGCTGGAATTGTTCCGGAAGCATGGCTACGCAGTCGACCTGGTGTCTCCGGAGCAACTGGAGTATCGGAATGACGTTCTGCACAAAGGCAATTTCGAAATCCAGGTAATCTACCGGCGGCTTCGAGTTTCCGAGTTTCTGGTTCGATTCGATCTGAACCATCCGCTGCTTCGGGCGTACCGCGAGCACAACGTCTGCATCGTGAACAGCTTCCGCTCGGAGCTGGCGCGCAAGCAGGCCATATTCGATCTGCTTACCGACGATGCACTTACGGCGAACTTCCCGGCAGGTGAAAAGAAGGCGATCCGCGAATTCATTCCGTGGACCCGCGTGGTTGCCGCGACGCATTCGACGTACCACGACATGCCGGTCGATTTACCCGCATTCATTCAGGGCAACCGCGACCGGCTGGTGTTAAAACCAAACGATCCCAGCGGTGAGCGGCAGACGTTCATCGGTTCGGATCTGGACGAGTCGGCATGGGACCGGGCTTTGAAGACGGCTTTACGCGAATCGTACGTGGTGCAGGAGAAGTCGGCTCCTTTGACTTGTGAGTTCCCGCTTTACCGTTGGGGTTCGGTGGAGATGACCAATCTGACGGTCGATGTGCATCCGCACGCGTTCCTTGGGAAGGTCCACGGCTGCTCGACGCACGTTGCTCCCGCAGTGAAGAACGGGTTCTCCACGATCTCCGGCCTTGCGCCGACCTTCATTCTCGACAGCAAGTAACGGACGCCCGAAGGTTGGCGACTCCGGCGGTGTAGCGCCCGTCGATGACCGTGAAGGCGACGGCGTCTTCCAGCCAGTCGTGCCAGACACCGTCCGCGTCGTGCGAGGCGGCGGTTAGTGTGTAGTATCCCGGACAGAGGTCGCAGCGAAAGCGGAACCCGATGACCCGCTTGTCACCGGGCTGGCACGGACCTACTTTTACGTCTTCCAGTTCGGTATTGGTTCCGTAGACTTCGACCCCGATGCGAGTTCGGATCATGATGCCGACTACCGGGTCGTCTACGGCTGCGTGAAAGCGGACGGCTACACGGATCTCGGTTTCGTGGCCGCTGCCGATGACAGTGGTGGCCTTTTCGGGATCTGAGATCTCGATGTGAATTACTTCTGCCCGACCGTCGCCGCGCCGGATGGCTGGCGCGATCTCGGCGGCCCAGTCGGCACCCCTTGCACGACTGAGAAGGTCCGCGATGTATTGCTTTCGAACGTCCTGCACGTCGCCTCGCAGCAACACCATTCCGTGGCGAATCCACCAGAGCTCATCGGCGAGTGTGTTCAGGATTTCCCCACTGCGGGAGGCCAGCAGGACGGTGCGTCCATTGCGCCTTGCGCGTTCGCATTCAGCGACGGAACGGAGGCGATCGAGGTCGTCCTCCCGATCGAGCTTGTATTCGAGGACGGTGACGTCCGTGTGCTCCCTGGCTGCCTGAAGGAAGGGAGCGACGTGGCTGGTATCGCCGATAATTCCGAGGATTGCGCCTTCCGGCAACTCTACCGAATTGCCGTTGAATGCGAATGAGATCACATCGCTAGAATAGCGGGCGAGTGTTGCTTGCTTTCGCCATTTCCGCGCTGCTTACGGGAGCTCCGCGCATTGTCACTCTGCCTGCCGGAACGCTTGTCGTGGACGGCGAGACGAAGGTTCCGGCCGGGTTCACGGTGTCGGGCGATCCCAAAGGCACTGTCCTTCGTGCAGCGGACACCTTTAAGGGCAGGGCCGTGTTTGTTGCCGATTCCAACGTCACGATTCGGAACCTGACGATCGACGGAAACCGGTCTGCTCTGCAGGTGCCGGTTAGGATCGCTCCCGACGACCGAGCTTTTGTCGATTTCTATGATCGCGGCAACGGAATCATTGCGCGCGATGTCACCGGGCTGACGCTGCAGGACATCACCATGCGCGAGATTGCGAATTTTGCGGTGATCGTCGCGGGTTCGGATCGCGTTGTGATGGAGCGCGTTACGGTGTCGGACAGCGGTTCGCTGAAGCGGAACGGGCGGAATAATACCAGCGGGGGAATCCTGCTGGAAGAGGGGACGCGGAACTTCTCTGTCCGGGGTTGCTCATTGCGGAACATTCGCGGCAACGGTATCTGGACGCATTCCCGATACCGATCACCGCAGAATGGACCTGGCGTCCTGCAGAACAACAGCTTCGATACGATTGGGCGCGATGCTTTGCAGATCGGGCATGCCCGTGAGACTGAGGTTCGGGACAACGTGGGCCGGCGGATCGGGTGGCCGATCGACGTGGTGGATATGGAAGGCGGAGGGACTCCGGTGGGGCTTGATACTGCCGGTGACGTGACGCTGTCGGTCTATACACGCAACCGGTTTGAGGAGATCAATGGCAAGTGCATCGATCTTGATGGTGCGAGCCGCACGAGCGTCACTTACAACACCTGCATCAACGCGAAGTCCGCATCGGATTATCCGTTTGGGCACTACGGAATTGTTATGAATAACACCAATCCGGATATGAAGCCGGATGAGGTGAGGATACGGAATAACGTGATTGACGGGGCGAAATTCGGCGGGATTTTTGTGATCGGGAAGGGCAATGTCGTCATGGGGAACAGTTTGCGGCGGATTAATCTCGCGCACTGCAACGACACCACGCAGGTGAACTGTCTTTTCGATCCGAAGCAGCCGGACCTGCTGCGTGCAGGTATTTATCTCGGGGCTGGCGCGGAACGGCCTGCGCCGGCGGTGGACACTCTGGTAACCGACAACGTCGTCGAGGGTTACGGCATGGCGGAACACTGCGTTGTCATCGGTCCCGGGGTTAGTCAGAAGCAGCGAATGGTGGAGAGCAATACGTGCCGGAATACGACTCCATAGATCCTGCGGTTCGCGAAAGAATGCAGCGCGAGTGGAATGACCGGGCTCGCGAAGACGCGCATTTCTATGTGGCTTTCGGGCGACGCGATCAGGATCCGGAGGAGTTCTTCGCGACTGCGTCGGACGTGGTTCGGTCGCTGAAGCAGGAACTGGCGCGGCTGGGGCCTGCGACGAACCCTCGTGCCCGACGTGCGCTCGAAATTGGCTGCGGTCCGGGGCGGTTGATGCGGCCAATGGCGGCGCACTTCGGCGAGATTCACGGGGTAGATGTTTCCGATGAGATGATTCGGCGCGCTCAGGCGAATCTCTCGGGACTGCCGTGGGCACATCCGCATCACAGCAGCGGCGCCGATTTGGCGCAGTTCGCGGATGAGTCGTTCGACCTCGTGTATTCGTATGCCGTTTTTCAGCACATTCCGAGCCGTGAGGTGGTGATGAATTACCTGCGCGAAGCGCATCGTGTGTTGAAACCGGGCGGCGTCCTGCGGGTGCAGCTGAACGGGCTTGATCAGACGGCGAGAACGTACGACACATGGAGCGGAGTTCGGATCAGCGCTGACGAAATCGCCGAATTCGCTGCGCAATTTGACATGCAACTGCTGGCGCTGGAAGGCGCACGAACGCAATACATGTGGACGACGATGCGGAAGCGGTTTCCGGGTTTTCGCGCCGCCGGCGGGGCTGATCCGGAAGTCACTCGTATCCGCCGCATCACGAATGCGCACAATTCCGAGCCGGTGGCTCCGCTATCCGGGCGATTTGCTTCGGTGACGGTGTGGATTGAGCATCTGCCTGAGATGGTTGACCTGAACTCCCTTCAGGTGCGCGTAGATGGCCTGAGTGCGAGGCCAAGTTACATTGGGCTTCGTGAGCCGGATGGCCTGCAGCAGCTAAACGCATTTCTTCCCCAGACGCTTACACGAACAGGGTTGGTGCCGATCGAGTTGTTCTGGAACGAACGACCTCTCAGTCAGCGGCGATATGTGCGGGTGATTCCACGAGGGCCGCAGGTTCCGGTTTTGATGTCCGTGTCTGACGGAATCAATCTCATGTCTGGAACCGACATTGTTACCGGGACGGTGAAGGTCACTATTGAGGAGTCGCCGGAACCTGTTGATTTCGGGGCGACGATTGCGGGTATTCCTGTGACCGACATCGATGTATTTTGCGCCGATCCTCTGCCGCCCCGGTGGGAGATCAATCTGCGGCTGCCTCCGGAAATTCCGACGGGGCCACAGAACCTGCAGCTCCGGCTTGGTAAGCGCGAGATCGCCACAGTGGGTGTTCAGATTTCCAGCAGGTGAGCGGTGGCGGGAAGACCTGTTGCCTGCTGCAGGGCGAAGGCGTAGACCCGAACCTGTGCCTCGTGCTTCTCTTCGGGTTTGCCGGTCTTGTAATCGACGACACGCCAACTGCTGCCATCGGACCACGCGAGGTCGACGATGCCTTCGATGATCTCGCCAGTGCTCAACGTGACTGAGACTGGAAGCTCGTGGTGCACTTCGGTGGCACTGCTGGCAGCGAGCAATGGATGCTGCATTGCGGCTCGAGCGACTTCGGCGGCTAACCGAACTTCCTGCTCCGACGAGTTCCAGCGACGTCCGCAGACTTCGGCTATGCGTTCGGGATTGTCGGAGTTCCAGCTTTGCAGAACGGCGTGGACCAGCTTGCCGAAATTGCGGGACGAGGGTCGTTGTCCCTCCCACTGCACTGTGTCCCGGACTACGGGGATATTCGCGCATTCCGGCGGGGTGTGTCTCAGCTCGCTTGCGAGGATTACTGTTTGCGCTGGCGTGCTTCCGGCTGCGACCAGAGATGCGCGCCGGGCTCGCCAGCGCTGGTATTCTTCGAACCCCTGCTGCGCTTCTTCGTCGCTGCCCTTCAGCATGGCGCTGCGGTTCAGGCCGACCTGCTCCGGTTGTTTTAGATCGAGTTGTTCCGGGTCAAACCAGAAGACGCGTGCGCCGGCTTTTGTTCGATGCATGCCGGGTCGCACCGATACTGCCTGCTCGGCTTCTGCCGGGAAGTCGAGGACGGTACGGAAGCCTTTCACGGGCATGGGTTCGTAGCTGTCGGGGCGGCCGTACTCGCTCTTGGGTGGGTACAGTGCGCGGTACAGCGGTGTGAGCCAGCTGTCGGTCCAGGGATCTTTGCCGACTGCGCTTACGACGAGGATGTCGCGGGCGCGAGTTCCGGCGACATACGCGAGGCGCTCGGCTTCGGCGAGGTCTTCGTCGCACTCTTCCTGCTCGTGATCGAGCAGTTCCCACGGTGCCCAGTTGCAGAGCCTGATGGCTGAGAGATTGCGATCGGGGTCGACGTAGCGGTCAGGGCCGGTTTGCCTCGTCAGGCGCGTGGTCAGGTCCGCCAGGATAACGATGGGGAAGTCGAGACCCTTTGCTTTGTGCACCGTCATCAGCTGCACGCCGCCTCCGCGCTGTTCGAAGACGGGAGCTTCGGACTGCGCGCTGGATTCGTGCTCGGATTCGAGATGCTGCACGAAGGCGCGGAAGGACGAGGGCGACTGCAGTTCGAAGCCGCGGGCGAGGTCGCACAGGCGATACACGTTCGCAAGCCTTCGTTCGCCGCCGTGCTGGAAGGCGAAGTTTACCTGGGCTCTCGTGAATTCGAGGAGTTCGCGAATGGTCTCCGCGGGAGGTCGCTCGTTTCGTTTGCTGTGCAGCCTGCGGATCAGTCCAAGGGCTTCGAAGACTGGCTCCAACTCAGAGTCTTCGGGGTCGACGGGGGTGACGAAGGGCGAAAAGCGCCGGTATTTGTGATGAAATTTCAGGAGTGTGCTGTCGGGGATGAAGAAGAGCGATCCGCGAAGGACGCCGAATACGGAGAGTTCGTCATCGGGCCATTCGATGGCGCGCAGCGCGGTACGGATGCTGCCGATCTCTTCGCGCTTGTGAAAGGACTTGGAGCCTACGAGGACATGTTCGATGCCTCGGGCTTCAAGAGCACGGACATAGTCCTGCGCGAGGTCGTTGCCCCAGCTGACCATGCGGCGGAAGAGGACGCAGATATGGTCGGGCCGGATGGGAACCCGTTCGGTGCCTTCACGGACGGTCCAGTTGTGACTGCCTTTGACGAGGAACTCGATGAACGCGGCTACGACGTTTGGGGCGTGGGCGCAGAGAACTTTGGACGACTGATAGCGGCCGCTGTGGATGTACGGCATCGGGAGCGCGATGACGGATGGCTGCGCTTCGCTTGCCGGGGCGCCTCCCGCGAGCGGCAAGTATTCGGGCATGCTCTCGAATGCTGCGTTGACGAATTGTTCGAGAGCGTCTGTTGAGCGGTAGTTGCGGGTGAGGTAATCGGGTGTGCCGCTCTGTTCGGTGAGGTGGTCGCGGACGCGGCGATATTGCCGCGCGTCGGCTCTTCGGAAGCGATAGATGGATTGCTTGGGGTCGCCAACGACGAAGAGCTTGCCGGGCGCTGGTTCCGCGGTTCGCCAGTCGCTGGCTGAAGGATCGGCGGCGGAGAGCAGAAGCAGGATCTCAGCCTGCAGCGCGTCCGTGTCCTGAAATTCGTCAACGAAGAGGCGATCGTATCGTGCCTGCAGATCGGCTCGCGCTTCTGTGTGGCGAAGCAGGTCGCGTGCTTTGATCAGCAGGTCCTGGAAGTCGAGTTGCCCCGTGCGGTGCTTTGCGCGCTGATAGGCTTTGACGGCCGTGGCGAGTTCGGGGCGGAGCCGTGCGGCCAGGTCGGCGTCGGCTTCGCGGGCGAAGCGCTCGATATCGCCGCGAAGGTCCAGCCAGGCCTGGACTACGGCGATTCGGGCTACGGTCTCGCCGTATTGCGGCGGTCCGTTTTTGTTGTCGTCGAAGTAGCGGATCTGACGCGGTAGCGCGAGGAGTTCAGTCTCGAGGTCGTCGAGGTGGTTTGCTCCGATTGCCTCGGCGGTTTGTCTTCGGCTTACTGTCTCTTCGACGGGTCGCAGGCAGGCCCGAAGCTTGTCTTTCGGGTTTCGGGGGCTTGCAAGAAGTCCGGCGAGTGCTGCGGCGGCGGCGAACAGATTATTGAGTTTGTCTTCCCTCGCGAATGGACGGATTTCCCACGGCGTTTCGTAATCGCGCCATTGCGCCAGTTCCCACGCGGCGTCTTCGAGCTTGTCCAGCGGACCTTCGGAAGCGCTGTCCTCGGCCCACGCGAATCTCGCGAGTGCCCGGGTTAGGGCAGGAGAGGGGGTTGCGAGTGCCTGGGCGGTCCAGGCCTGGAATGTTGCGGCAAAGAGCGTGCGCGCGCCGGCCTCGTCGAGTTCGCCGAAGTCGGGATCGACGCATGCTTCTACCGGTCGCTGGTGCAGCAGATGCGCGCAGAAGGCGTGGATGGTGCCGATGAATGCGCGATCGAGGGTTTGGAGGGCAAGTTTGAGGCGATGGCGCTCGGCGGGATCGGTGGTGTCTTTGCGGCGCCGCTCGAGTTCCTGGCGGACTCGGATCTTCATCGATCCGGCAGCGGCGTGGGTGAAGGTGACGGCTACGATTCGATCAACTGCGATTCCGCTTTCGATGGCGGCAGCGATCTCGTCTACGAGCCGGTGCGTCTTGCCGGTTCCCGCGGAGGCTTCTACTACAGAGCCCCGTGGGGCAACACGCACCGGCGTCATTCGCTAACCAGACGTTCTTCGGAACCAGTAATCAAACGTTCTTTGGAACCAATAATCAAACGTTCTTCGGAACGATGAACGGCGCGCGATACTGGCGCGTCATCATTGCCGTTGCTTCCTTGTCTCCGATGATCTCGAGCTTCACGGGGTCGAAGTTGATGGCTCGGCCAAGCCGGTAGGAGATGTTGCCGAGGTGCATCAGCGTGACGGAGGTTGCTCCCTCTTCGATCTCGTTGTTCTGGACATCCCTCTTGTTCGCGCGTACGGCGTCGATGAAGTTGGCCCAATTGCTGCCGCCTTCGTTCTTTGAGGGACCGGGGATGATCTTGCGCTGGCGGCTGATGCCCGCACCCTGGCCGGGCTTGGGCTCGCCCATGAATTCACCGATGTAGCTGGTGTATTTGTTGTAGCCGTCGATGCCGAGGTAGCCGCCGGAGCCGTAGAAGAGGTTCGAGACGCCGCTCAGCTCGCCTTCGGTATTGGTGTCCCAGTGGCGGACTTCGAACTCAAGCATGCGCTTTTTGCCGTTGTCGTTGAACTCGTAGGCGACGTTCAGTGTGTTGGGCGTCTCCTGGTCGTCATCGAACATGAAGTGCGCGCCCATCGCCATGACTTTGGTCGGGTACTTCACGCCGAGGCCCCAGCGGGCGATATCGAGTTCATGGATTCCCTGGTTGCCGAAATCGCCGTTGCCGTAATCCCAGAACCAGTGCCAGGTGTAGTGGAACCGATTCTTTGTGAATTCGTGCTTCGGAGCGGGGCCGAGCCATAGGTCATAGTTGACTCCGGCGGGTACCGGCTCAGGCTTGGCGCGGCCGATGGTGTCGCGGCGCTTGAAGCAGAGTCCGCGGGCCATGTAGACGTCACCGATCAGACCTTCGCGCATCTTGGCGACGGCTTCACGCGGACCGCCGTGGGACCGGGCATTGACACCGTGCTGGACGATCTTGCCGTATTTTCGTGTCGCGGCGACAATCTGCTTTGCTTCGAAGATGTTGTGGGAACAGGGCTTCTCGCAATAAACGTGCTTGCCGGCCTGCAGACCCCAAATCGCCTGCATCGTGTGGTTGTGGTTCGGGGTGGCGATGGAGATCGCGTCGATATCTTTGTCTTCGAGGAGTTTCCGGAGATCTTCGTAGGCAGCGGGACGCTTCCCTGTGGCCTTCTCGACCTGCGCGAGACGGTTGTTGAGAACGTTCTGGTCGATGTCGCAGAGTGCGGCGATCTCAACGTTCGGGATCTTCTCGTAGGCGTTGATGTGAGAATTGCCCTGGCCCCGGACGCCGACGACGGCGACACGAACTCGGTCGTTTGCACTGCCGAAGGCGGGTTGCGACAAGGCTGACCCGGCCGCCGCGATGGCGGAACTCATGAAGAATTGTCTGCGATCCATTGTGCTCCTGGAACTTACGTGGGAGTTAGCTTTACTACTTTAGCGGAGAAGCTATCTAAATTGGCGGTTGCGGGTCCGGCCGGGTTACTGCGTCGATGATGCTGGCGAACCGTTCGGTTTGAAGCGAAAGTTGACAACGTATTCGCCTTTGACGGGCGTTCCGTTAACCTTTGCCGGATTAAAATGCCAGCCGAGTACCGTGTTGGCTGCAATCGAGATGACGGCTCTTCGCAGGGGATCGTCTTCGAGCGGTTTTTTGATGGACTGCACCCGGCCGTTAGGCCCGACTACCAGAGTGAGCTGGACGTCGATTTCCTTTCGGAGGGTGCTCCAGAGCTGCGGCGGCAGTTTTACCGGCGTTGTCAGGCTTGGCGAGACCGGCGTTGGTGTGGGATTCGCGGTGCGGAACGCCGGAGCTGCCGTCGGCAGATTCGTGAGGGCTTGTGGGGCTGGCATCGTGCCGGAGGAAATGACTGGCGGCGGATCTTCAGCAAGCTGCACGCTGGGAAGCTGCACGCTTTTTGTTGTCGTGGCTTGCGGGGCGGGCGAAGGAGTGATGGAACCGGCGGCCGAAGATGCCGCGGTCGCCGGGGGGTCCGCAGTGCGCGTTCGAACGACTGTGTCTGCTGTCTGTCTGGTCTCTGCTGGCGCGCCTTTCTCCGCCGGTGCGAGCGGAGTTGCGGGTTTTGGAGGCGGCTGGACGGCCCTGACACTCTCGGTCAGGTTCTTGCCGTCGCTGCTCTGGATCGTAAGTTCGAAATCGACATCGCGCGATCGTGGTGTGTAGATTACACGCCCGGTGGTGAGCTGATCGCGATTTAGAGCAAGGATCAGGTGGTCGGTGCCGTCGGTGATGGCAACGCTTCCTCCACGCGCGGACGCGAGCACCGGGAGATTTCTGTTCCATCGAAGCTGGACATCCTGTCCTGCTCGATTGAGCTCGAGTCCGAGTTCTGAAGCGGGCGGCGGTGTAACAATCTGTTGTGCTGAGACTGGTTGGGACGGCAGCGTCGGCTGCGCGGCAGATTTCGATCCGGGCCAGAAAAGTGCCGTGGCGATGATAACCGTCGCGGTTGCCGCGGCCCCGGCTGCTACAGCAGAGGTTGTCCGCGTTAACGTAAAGCGATTCTTTTTGTTGACCGGTTGTTCTGAGATTTGGCTGTCAAGAGCGGGCGCTGCGGCTGTCGCGGCAGTGAGCGAACTGCCGCCAGCGACGACCGGCATTGCCTTTGCGGAGGTATCAGCTTCCGAAGTTTCGGCGGCTGATCGTCCCAGGAACATCGGGCGGAAGGGCTTGTAATCGGCAAGGGTCAGGTCGCGCGGCTTTACGGGGAACGTCAGGCCGAGGTCATGAAATTTGCGAGCTCTTGCATCCCAAAAGTGAAGTCTGGCGCTGCTGCTTTGGAGAGCGAGCAACAGCATGCCATCCCGCAATTCCGGCAGGGTCAATGAGTCGGCGGACACGCTGTCATCGGGGTCGCTGATCCAAATGCCCGCTACTTCTGATTGCTCACGGGATGCCGCGGCCAGGCTGGTTTGGTGCAGAGCTTCGTTTACGCTGAGATCCTTATCGACAAGCGTTTCAGAGCTTTGTATGTACGCGGTCAGCCTTCCGCTGCCGCCTCGGCGGGCATTTCCAAACAGCAGTCCGGCGCGACCGCCGGAAGAGACTGCGTGGCGCCACAAGAGCACATTTCCAAATTCGAGCTGAACTGTATGTCGCGCTTCCTCATCGACCCACGTAAGAGCAGTCGGGAGTGCCGTCGCTGTTGCCGACCCCATTTGTCTCTCTGTAAACGCCAAAAGTCAGAATTCGTTTCCGGAGAATATCCTGGTTAATCCGGAGTAACTGTCACTTATACCATGTGCGAACGCCGGAGTGTCAGGCGTCGCGGCGTGACAGCACCAGCACGAAATCCTGAAACGCCGGCGGGTTTGGCATCTGCCACTTTCCGGCCTCGTCGCCGATAACGTCGCCGATTATGTGTGTTTTGCCGGTCGCAGGGTTGAAGTACATTCCGCGGTACGTCAGCTTTGGTTCGAGCTGCCGCACTGCTGGCATGTTCCACATCGGCGGAATAAAAAAGACTCGCAATTCACCGGGAATGCCGGCTGCGTATGGCTGGATAAACTTGCCTTCGGACCAGTGAGGGTCGGACCATTCGGGGTGCGGCTCCATGCGATGCCAGGGGAACTGCATCAGCAATCGTTTACTCCATCCGAGCTGTGTCGATCCGGGAAGCTTCGCGGCGACATCCCAGGGGACATCACCCCACGAACGACCGTGGGGGGAAGGACCGTAAGGCTTCTCCTGCCTGTTTACCTGCCAGATTCCGTTGGCGCCGTAGGTATGGCCGGCCGCGCCGCTGAGGATGCAACTCCAGAACATGAATCGCTGGACTTCCTGGCGGCTGGCCTCGATGATTCCTTCGTAGCAGACTTCCCCATTAACGACGGGCATCTTCGGCTCTCTCGCTCGTGAGCCGGTGACTTTGCGAATGGTGTTCGGGATGCTTTCCCGGTCGCTGTGGCCTGTCTGGAGCATGTCGAAATCGAGTACGCGATCGTCCTCGACCGAATCGCGTGCGCTGGAGCTTGGGTGGGTCGTAATGATTCGTTTTAACGGGTCGATTTCCCGGACGTAGCGGGCGACTTCCGTCCAGCCTTGCTTTTGTTTTGCTGCATCCTCCTTCGGCTGTTTTGAGAGGTAGTAAGGCATGGTGGCTTCGCCCGCGAGGCACCAGGTCACCGGTGCCGAACCCCAGCGAGCGATCAAATAGCGCCAGTGCTGTTTGATTTTGGGCATCCCCATCTGCGGAAGGAAGTAGCCCCAACATCCGACGATGCAGGGGACAATTCCGTTGTCGACGAGGTGCCGGATTCGAATGTCGGCCTGATCGAAGTACGCAGGATTGATGCGCGAGAAGTCCTGCGTCCACGGATAGCCTGCCTCGTTGGCACCGCGCTCGTCGTACCAGGGCATGTCGGGGTACAGTCCGGCCACAATCTGGACGACGGTAAATCCCTTCTGTACGCGGTCCTTCGTGAGCCATTCAAAGTCTTCAGGCCACTGGAGTCGTTTAGTCAGTCCCATCCACCAGGTGTCGCCGAGCCAGAAAAATGGCGTGCCGTCGGCGTGTTCGAAGTGGCGCCCGTCCGATGCTACCCGGATTGCGCCGTGAGTCAGGAGAGGGTTTGCGTCTGTGTACGGAGTCGCGCTGATTTGTCCGGAGGCGCCGTGAAGATCCTTGTTACCGGAGTCAGTGCAGAGCGGAGGTCCATGTATAGGCGCCTGCGTCGGGAGGGGCGAAGCGAACCTTCCAGACGTTTTCTCCGGCCCAGAATGCCGGAACGCGGTACTGCTTTTGTTTGCTGTCGCGAAAAATGACGTCGAGTTCGACATCGTTGAACGGGTCCGCATAACGCTTTCCGGAATGAAACGACAATTCCGCGGGAGTTTTCTGAACAGCCGTTGTGGTCTGGGCTGACGCGGGACGGCCGAGGCCGACCGCCGCTGCTGCTGCTGCGGTTTCGAGAAGACCGCGTCTGGTGATGGGTGGCTTCACAGCCCGCTATCGTATCGCCTTCGATATAGCGATGCGGTCGATTGTGGCTCGCCGGGCGCATTTCTCAGCGGGTCGAGCCGACTTGAAAGTCGGCTGCCGGCAAGAATGCCCGCCCCCCACGCCCTCGGAGCTCCGTTTTGTGGGCTATCAGTTTCCGGTGTCAGAGCGTTTTGAGAAACGCGATCAGGTCGGCTCGATCATTCGGCGAAAGCTTGA
Source organism: Bryobacteraceae bacterium (assembly GCA_963794765.1). Classification (GTDB taxonomy): domain Bacteria; phylum Acidobacteriota; class Terriglobia; order Bryobacterales; family Bryobacteraceae; genus JAWXCM01. Next base: position 107,054 of record CAWCGC010000039.1, read on the forward strand.
GGCCGAATTCGTGACCCTTGATGGGGCCGGGTTCGAGATGGAAGCCTTTTGGCACATAGTCGGCGTTCAGGCGAGAGGGGTCGAACCATTCTTCGAGCGTATCGGCCGGGCCGCCGTGACCAAACGATGTGCGATACCACACGCCGCGCAGCGATGGAACTTTGTAGAACCCGGTGCCGCGGCGAGTCTTCAATGCAAGCGTCGGGTCGGTGCCGACGCACACGTCCATAATGGAATCCGTTGTTCGCAGGTCTTCGGGAACGGTGAAACCGGACGCCGGGGTGAGTTTGTTGTTCGTGTACAGCGGCGGTGTGTGGCACCCGGCGCAGCCCTGCGTATCAAAGACGCGCTTGCCGTGCTGCGAGCGTGCATCGAGCGGGTTGGGATTTGCAGGCGGCTGGATTGAGTAGATGTACAGCGCCAACGCATATAGCTGTTCGTCGCTGTAGCGCGTTCCTTCATCGCCGCTGAAACCGGTGGCGTGGGAACTCGGCTGGAAATCTCCGTAGTACGCCATCGTGTCCAATCCCTGATTGGAGACGGCATACCGCATCAGGTCTCCAATCGAGCGGTGGCGGACAAGGCCGGTCGCATCGAGATAGCGCAGATCCTGAATGCCTATGAGAGATGGAACGTGCGGAGGATGAGTTCGGCTGGTGCCCTGCCGAGGGAACACGCTCGGGCGTGTGGCCTCGACGAGCCTGAGAGTTGATCTTTCGTGAACGAGGCCGCGAAGACCTCCTTCGACTCGACCCACGGTGTCCCGTAGCTGACCCAGGCGTTCTCGATCGCCTGCTTAAGCGCTTCGGGACTGAGGTTGCGAACGCGCTCGACCGCTCGGGCGGGGTTGCCGAGGTTTGGGGTACCTTGTGCTCCTTCCAGAAGTGAACCATCCGGCATGACCAGGGTGTGGCAACCGGCACAGGAATTTATTCCGACTTCGAGCACGCCTTTCTTCCGGATGTAATAACGCGCACCAGGTACGAAAGGAAAAAAGGTACCGTCGGCTGAAATCCGGGAACTACCCGTGGTCAGGCGCTGCAATGTGTCGGGAGTCGCAGGGCGGTAGCGCGCCTCGGCTTCGAAGACGATTTTTCCGGCATCAATCCAGTCCTGTTTCGTGCGGAGCCTTGAAGCGTCGAAGATTATCTCGGGTTCCTTTTGCTTCAGCGATTCGATATAACCTTCAGGCTCGCGGCCGGGAGCGTATACAGGATACGAGCGGTAGATGGGGCGAACTTTCAAGGCGTAGTAGTGTTCCTCGCTGAGATGGCGCGGCGAGCGTTCGCGCTGCGCGAGCGGGAGTTCAAACTGCTCTACATCCTTATCGGCCCAGGCCTTCGGGATATCAGGACGAAAGGGCTGCGCCGTAACGGGAACTGCCGCGAATGCGAGTGCATATAAAGCAGCTGCTTTGAGACGATTCTGCATACCAATGCCTTTGAGTGTTCAGGAAATTATTTTGTTGCTGCAAACTGGCTCATCTTGTATCGGTATTTGAGCAACAGACTATCTTCCGTTGCTGCTGCTCATTCGCTTTAGCTCGCACGACATCACCGTGCCTTTGTCGGTGGCGAGGCCAAGGATCTCGTTTGTCGCCGCATTTACAACGAAATTGAGGTTGATCTCCCCTGCAGTTCCCTTGTTGTAGGTGATGGAACCGGTACAATCCGGGTCGAGAGTCGCCTGACCACTGACCGTTGCTTTCGGCACAATTGACTGGCCGGCGATGTTGATCGTCGCGAAGCCGGTCCACGATCCACTAGCGTCTCCGGTAGCGATGCCGAGTTGCCTGATCGGCACAAAGGATCCGCCGACTGACACCCAGCCGCTGCATGAAACTGAGTATGTTCCAGCGGCAGACGAATGTGTGCAGGCAGCCGGACTGCTTTGACCGAAAGCCGCCGGCAGGATTACCACGCCGGATATGAACGTCAGCAGACATTTTTTCCAATTCATCGACACGGATACTCCGCCCTTTTTTGAGGATTTTGACCACAGATGCTTCCTGGGAGTTTACTCGGTCCTCCCTTTGCGGTCAAAGAAAAAAAGTCGGTGATGCCGGTGTTGTGCGGAACACACTCAGGGCTGATATATACTCACTCCCAAATTGCAGTTTCCCAATGCGACAAAGGACTTGATTATGGCTGACAGGATTACTCGCCGGGCCGCGCTGTGCAGCGTGGCGCTCACCACATCGCTTGCTGCGCGCCAGAAAGGCACCGCTTTCGCGCTGATCGGCGACCGCTATCATAACAGCGATTACATCCGGACCGCCCTGACGAAAACGTTTGTGAAGGAGGCCGGCATCCCGGTCGACTTCTGCGATGAAGTGAAGATGCTCGATGCCGAACAGCTGCAGGGCCGCAAGCTTCTCATCATCCTGCGGGACGGCATGTTGTGGCCGACAGGTTATCCCACTGCAGTTGGACCCGGAGGAGACCGCCTGAACATCGTGAGCGAGCCGCCGCTTCCTAACATCGATCCGCAAGCGTACTACTGGATCACTCCGGAGCAGGGAAAGGCTGTCCGGGATTTCGTCAATAACGGCGGCGCAGCGCTATTGTTCCATAACGTCACATACATCAGCCCGCATAACGACGATTTTCGGGACGTCCTTGGCGCAGTAACTCAGCAGCATCCGCCGATCCGAAAGTTCAAGGTGAAGATCGTCAACAAAGATCACCCAATTACACGAGGCGTGAATGACTTCGTGGTAACCGACGAACAGCACTATATGACCTATCAGAAGGACCCTAAATATCTTCTGATGCAGAGCGTGAATGAAGACGGGCTGTCGTTTAAGGATCTGGGAACTACGGCACCGGCGGGCTGGGCCTACGACTACGGCAAAGGCCGGGTATGCTATCTCGCTCCGGGACACTTGATGACCGCTCTGTGGAATCCGGAGTATGTCAAGCTGCAGAAGAACGCGGTCCGCTGGCTGCTGCGGCAGTCTTAAATAGCGGACGGGCAGTGTGCTGAAACACTGCCCGCCTGCAGTTCCGACTTCGTTAGTCAATATGGAGCGACCAACTCTCGTTCGTAGTGTCGCGGGTTACGCTGCGGATGAGAAACCGGCGGCGCAGAGCCGCATACGAAGGAGTTAGTCGCATGTCCAAAATACGATTTATTGGTCTCGATGTCCACGCGGACACCATTGCTGTAGCTGTTGCCGAACCGGGAGGTGAAGTCCGGTCGGTTGGAACTATTCGAAATCGGGCCGAAGACTTGCGCAAAGCCATGGGGAGGCTGGGCTCGCCGGGGCAGATTCGAGTCTGTTACGAAGCCGGGCCGACAGGCTACGCCGTGTACTGGCGACTGGCCGCACTGGGAATCCACTGCGATGTGATTGCGCCGTCGCTGATCCCGGTAAAGGCCGGAGACCGGGTGAAAACCGACCGCCGCGATGCGGAGAAGCTGGCACGCTGCTACCGTGCCGGAGATCTGACGCCGATCTGGGTTCCAACGCCGGAGCATGAAGCGCTTCGCGATCTGGTGCGAACCAGAGAAGACGCCAAACAGGATCAGTTGCGAGCCCGACACCGGCTGAGTAAATTTCTCTGCCGGCACGGCATGCGGCCGCCCGAGACGATTAAGAAAGCCTGGACGGCGAAGTACATGGACTGGATCAAACGCGAGGTGAACTTCGATCAGCCGGCGTTGACGGCGACGCTTACCGACTACGTGCATGAAGTGGAGCATGCGGCCGAACGCATCGTGCGGCTGGAGAAATCCATTACCGATGCTATCGCTCAGTCTCCTGCCGAAATGCGTGCCGTCATCGAATCGCTTCAGGCTCTGCGAGGAGTGGCGCAGATGACGGCCGTCACTATCGTTTCCGAACTGGGTAACCTGAGCCGGTTTTCTTCTCCCAGACAACTGATGAGCTATAGCGGTCTGGTCCCGTCGGAACACTCCAGCGGAGGAAAGACACAACGCGGCAGCATCACCAAAACCGGCAACGCACATCTCAGACGAGTCATCGTGGAAGCCGCCTGGGCATATCAACACAAACCGTGGGTCGGCGGATATCTCGCCAAACGACAACAGGGACTCGATCAGGAAATCACGGATATTGCCTGGAAAGCGCAGTGGCGGCTCTGCACCAGATACAAAAAGCTGGCTGGCAGAGGCAAGAACAAGACGCAGATCGTGGCGGCGATCGGCAGGGAACTGCTCGGCTTCATCTGGGCAATTGCAGTAAAAGCCGAGGACCGAACATGCACTGCGTGACAGCTTGCGGCCCCGAGGATGGCATTGCCTCCAGACTTTCAGTGCGGCAGCTCCGGCACCCGTCAAGGCTTCCCTCCGGCACGCTTCGCGTGGCCTTGACAGGACCCGCCGGAGCCTGCCCGCAGAACCCTCAGAGGAGGCAATGCCATCCTCTCTTCGCGGCGCTCGCGAGTTTTTGAATTGCTTGTTTTGAGGATCTGTGCAGGTGGCAGGAGCAGGGCACACGGAAAGGAGAACCCTCCGATCTTTTATGCGGTACGGACTCTGCTCCCAACCCGCGGTCTTAGTCAGAGGCAGCTCCCGACGGATCACGATTGTGCGGTTTCGACCCGCGGATATCAGAGTGATCAACCGTCGCATTTGCCTCTGCTCCTGTCTCCTGCATCGATCTTCACCATCTCGGGCTCCTGTGGCCGCTCGTTACCGAGCAGCCACAGATCGCACTTATCTGTCAGCCTCGCGTAAAGGTATTGACAGGTCGCTCCA
>CAWCGC010000040.1:0-77811 GCA_963794765.1 Bryobacteraceae bacterium
GTACGTGCCGGTGAGACCTTCTTCTTTCCGGATCCGCTTCCAGTTACGGCCGGCCTCAGACGAGAACCGAGACCCTTGGGAGTCACCATCCAGCAGGCAGTTTCGTCGAGGCAGTACAGTGCTTCCCCGGGCTCTTCAACCGGAACCTGTGTCCAGTTTTGTCCTGAATCCGAAGTTGCGAGGACGATTGGTTTGGGCTTGTTGTTCTTATCGGTGATCCAGCCCGATGCAGACCTCGCTGTGCCGACGGAAAGACGATGTCGGTGAGAGTGAGCGACGATTTGTTCTCGTCGTAGAAGTACTGAATCTCCCAGCGCGCACGGCTGGTGACAGCTGCTGCACCGCCCAGAGATGCGAGAACCGCGAAAGCAACAAGCCCTTTCATCTCGAAGCTAATGCGAGTTCTGCCTGATGCGTGTAGTCGATTGCCGCTTCCGCGAGCCGGGCGAGCATCAGCAGGCATCCGACCTGCTCCCCCACAGTTGTGATCGTCTCGAGTTCGCCTCCACTGTGCGAGTGCGCCGATCGGTGTTGGACGTTGATGACGCCGACAACCCGGTTTCGGGCAAGCACCGGTGCTGAAAGAAAAGCCTCGAACGTATCCTGTGGCAAGTCCTTGAAGTACTTGAAGCGCGGGTCGCTGTAGGCTTCACGGGAAATTGCGAGAAGCCGCCGCTCCCTGGCAACCCAGCCAGTCAGACCTTCATCCAGCTTCAGCGACACGTGCCCAACGCCTGGAAAATCCGGAACATTCGATGCGCACAGAACCAGCCGGTCTCCGTCGAGCAGATAAACCAGGCACGAATCGCATTGCATAAACTCCACGACGAGCGCCACGATGCCTTTAAGCACATCGGGCAAACTCATATCGCGAACCATGAAGCGGCTGATCTTTTGAAATAACCGCAGCTGCTGCTCAGTCTCCTCCAGCCGCACTTCGAGTTCTTTCACGCGGTTCGCCATCGCTCTCATTAACTCTCAAGTCACATCCGCTAACCTGGTCTTCCGAAGTGGATTCCGTGCGAAAATGACAGCGTGTTTCCACCGCGACCCCAAGCTGCAGGATGATGTGGTCCCGGTGCCCGAGGGTATTCCGTCCGACGTCATCATCAGTCCTAACACGCGGCGAACGCTGCGAGTTCCTCCCGGACAATCGCGCACGAAAAAGTGGCCCGTTTTGGATGTGTCCGGGACGCCGTCATTCTCCGTTGAGAACTGGACGTTGACCGTCGATGGTCTGGTGGAACAGCCGATAACACTTACTCTCGAAAACTCAAGGCGTTTCCCAAAGTACGAGTTTTCTCAGACTTTCACTGCGTGACGGGCTGGTCTCGTCTCGGCAATATCTGGAACGGAGTTTCGACTCGCGAGATCAGTTCCCGATGCGGCGGGATCAAGGCCGAAGCACGCTTCGTGCTTGCACATGGTCTCGATCATGGCTGGACCACGAACGTGCCGCTAGGCGACTTCCTTACCGAAGATGCACTGCTCGCGATGCTTCACGACGGTGAACCGTTGTCCGCTGAACACGGAGGTCCTCTGCGGCTCATCATTCCGCGACTCTATGCGTGGAAGAGCGCGAAATGGTTAACCAGAATCGAGTTCCTTGCAGATGATCGGGCCGGATTTTGGGAACGCAATGGCTACCACATGCGCGGCGACCCGTGGAACGAAGAGAGGTATGGCTGGTAATGAGTGAGTTCTATGCGGACACGCGCAGGCTTGGCCGGCGAACTCTTCAATCGACAGGTGGGCTGGGTTTGGCCGGCGCGGGAGCCTACCTGTATCACGCGGGCCCCCGGCTGTTTCGTCAGTATCGCAATGAGATGAGAAGACCGGTTGAGCCGGCAAAATTCAGGCCTGATGCATACAATTGGCCCAACAAAGGATTGCAAGCCGCGTGGCTCGGCCACAGCACGGTTCTGCTTCGGATAGATGGTTTCACCATTCTCACCGATCCGGTTTTCAGCGTCCGGGCGGGGGTGCATCTCGGGCTCGTAACAATCGGCGTGAAGCGGCTGACCGCGCCTGCGCTACCCGTCGAGGCGCTTCCGAAGATCGATCTCATTCTTTTGTCCCACGCGCACATGGATCACTTCGACACTCCGTCTCTGCGTGCGCTGGAGAACCACAGAACGACGGTCGTGACTGCGCCGCGGACCAGCGATCTTCTTCACGTGGGTCAGTTCCGGGCGGTGCACGAAGTGGGCTGGCGTCAGGAGGTTCGCGTGGGTGCGGTTCGCGTTCAGGGCCTCGAAGTAAACCACTGGGGCGCGCGATTTCGGACGGACACATATCGTGGCTATACCGGTTACCTCATCGACACCGGCGGATACCGAGTTGTCTTCGCCGGTGACACCGCGGATTGCTCTTATTTTCGCGAGGTTGGCGGCGCAGATTTGGCGATCATGCCCATCGGTGCTTACAACCCCTGGATTCGATTCCATTGCACACCGGAGCAGGCGTGGCGGATGGCACGGGAAGCCAGAGCGGAACGGATCTTGCCGGTTCATCACAAGACGTTTTTGCTCAGCCGTGAGCCTCTCGTTGAGCCGATTGAGCGATTAGTGCACGCGGCGGGTTCAGCCAACGAGGACGCGATCGTTCTTCGCGAGATTGGGCAGGAGTTCAAAATCTGATGAAGGCTTTGTTAGTGATCGTTGTCCCTGCGCTGGCGCTTCTGGGCAAACCCCGCCGGAACTCCCCGGTTTCAGGCAACCGACAGTTGAGGCTACTGGCTCCGCGACTCTGAGTGTTAAGCCCGATCAGGTTCGCATTGACATCGGTGTCGTGACACAGGCTTCAACTGCCCAACAGGCGAGCGCGGAAAATGCACGGCAATTCACGTCCGTAGTGGGTGAACTGAAAAAGGCGATCGGATCGAAGGGAGAGATTCAGACCGTCAGCTATGGTATTACTCCGAACTATCGTTATCCGAAAGAAGGTGGCACGCCGACAATCGTCGGTTACACCGCCACTAACGTCGTTCGCGTGACCAGCAACGATGTCGATAACTCCGGTAACATCATTGATGCCGCGTCGAGAGTAGGCGCCAACGCCGTCCGGGGAATCGAGTTCAGTTTAAAAGATGAGAAAGCCGTCAAAGCAAAAGCGCTGGCGGAAGCCGCCCGGCAAGCTCGCACAAACGCTGAAACAATGGCGTCTGGCGTCGGCCTGAAAATCGTTCGTATCCTGCGGCTCGAGGATGTCGGAACGCCCGAGTTTCATCCAATGGACAGGCCAATGATGATGGCTGCAAAGGCCGCCTCGGAAGCCATGCCGACGCCCGTGGAATCAGGCACGATTCGCGTCGAAGCAAAAGTAAAAGTCATTGCCGAACTGGGAAACTAACCATTGATCAGACCGGCAAAAGTAATTTAGACTAAGAATCTCATGCGGACTGGCCGATAGAAGAGGTGTATGTACAACCGCAGGGCGGAAACGCGACTGCTCTGTGCCGATCTTGTTGATTTGCAATGGAAAGACAAGGGCGGCCGGACTCGCCGGAGCGTAGCCAATCTGGAGGACATTTCGAACTCAGGGGCGTGTGTCCAGCTGGATGGACCTGTACCCCTTCAGACCGATGTCAAGATCAGCTTCCCGAAAGGGGAGCTTCACGGTAGAGTCCGGTATTGTGTCTATCGCGAAATCGGGTACTTCCTGGGAGTGGAATTCGAGCCAGGGTACCGCTGGTCGCCACGCCTGTTTCGTCCCCAACATCTGCTGGATCCTCGTCGCGTTGTATCTCGACCTCCGGGTTCGACTTCTGCTCACGCAGGCTGAACTCAGGTCCTCAACGATTTTCAAAACTGATCGGCAGGCGCGGCGCAATTTGCTCATGTGTCCTCCCCGGGGAGCGGCATTGTATAACAAATACGGAGCATAACGTCCTTGCAATGAAGAGCATCGCCGACGGTGTTTACGCAGCAGCTATCACGCCCCGCCGTCTGGGCGTGCAGGACATCAATCTCGGCTCGATGTGGGAGCTGATTGATTTCCTCAGCGACAAACGGTTGAGCGGAATCGTCCTTATGGGGGCGACCGGTGAGTTTGTGCACTTCAGCAACTCCGAACGTATGCGTATGATGGGTCTCGCCCCGAAACGCAGTCGAGTGCCTGTCCTCATCAATGTGTCGCACTCGACGCTGGATGGCGCGGTCGAGCTGGCGCAAGCAGCAGCTGCATCCGGGGCTGCCGGCCTGCTGCTAATGCCACCGTACTTTTTCCGCTATTCGGAAGATGACATCCGGATGTTCTGTGAGCGGTTCGTCTCCGAGGCTGGTGTTCCGATACCGGTGCTGTTGTACCATTTGCCCCAATTCGGTAACGGCATCCCGTGCAATCTCGCTGTCTCGCTCATTCGTGAAGGTGTGGTCCAGGGCATCAAAGACTCTTCCGGCTCCCCCGAGTATCTGAGTCGACTACAGGAGGCCCGTTCTGACGGCCCGGATTTCACACTGATGGTCGGCAACGACGGCGCACTGAGAACGGCATTTCGCGACGGCATTAGCGGAGCGATCTCCGGTTGCGCCTGCGCCGTTCCCGAACTTCTGACGGCGCTCTATCAAGCCATGCAGGACGCGAATGAAGAGCGCGCCGCCAGTCTCCACTCGAGACTGCAGGAATTCATCAGGGGTATCGACCAGTTTCCCGTTCCCGTCGGTATTCGGGAGGCCGCGACTCTCCGCGGTTGCAAGCTCGGTCCGAACGCCAGTCCACTTGGCATCGACGGAAAACAGCGACTCGAAGCGTTCCGATCCTGGTTCCATGGGTGGCTTCCGGGGGTACTGGCCGAGTGCCGTGATGCGTAGGCGATCCGTCCTCGCCGGCTTTGCTGCCGCATTTGCTTCCGGCCAGACGATCGAGACTGGTCCTCAGGTTGTTAGTTACTTTTCCGAGATTGACAACTCCAATCAGCCGTATGCGCTCTACGTTCCGCGAAGTTACACGCCGGCGCGATCATGGCCGGTCGTCATTGGTCTGCACGGCGAAAGTTCCAGCTACCGAGTAAACCTGCTGCAGATCTTTGGGCGCGGACTCCAGTTCAGTGAGTCGGACATGTTGTCCCGACGCAGATTCCCGGTTCTCGCAGATGTGGACTTTTTGGTCGCTTGCCCGATGGCTCGCGGTGACATGGGATTCCAGGGCATTCCGGGAACCGATGTGTTAGACGTCCTCGCCGATCTCAAACGTCGGTTTACAGTAGACGAGGATCGCGTTTACCTGACGGGCATCGGCATGGGGGGAGGAGGCGCGCTGTGGCTCGGTATGACGCGTCCGGACATATGGGCCGCTGTTGCCGCCGTTTGCCCTGAACCGCCGGCCGGTCTCGAAATACTCGCGGGTAATGCCGCAAACGTTCCCACAGCGTTGTATCAGGGTGCGATTGACCCGCTTGTTCCCGCTGTCCAGACCCGTGACTGGAGTCAGCGCTTGAAAGACGCCGGGGTTGCCGTCGATTATGTCGAGTATCCGAATGTACGGCATAATGCATGGGACTTCGCGTACCGTGACCGGGCGATCTTCAATTGGTTCGGACAATACCGGCGAGTGATTAAACCGAAGCGAGTTCGTTTCGTGAGTGACGCTTACTCGCGTTCGTCCGCCTACTGGCTGTTGTTCGACCAAGTGACCCCAGGGGTACCAGCCTCGGCAACCGCGGAATTACTTGACGGTGCGCTCAGAATTGAAACAAAGAATCTGGATGGATTCAGTGTTGACTCCACTCGATTACCAACTCGTCCCTCGGCAGTCATCATCGACGGAAGCGCGGTTCGACTTCGTCCGAACATATGGCGTTTCGTTCGAACGGAGAAGGGGTGGATTCCAGGAATTGTTGGTCCCAGATTCGTCGACGACCGAAAACGGCAAGGCGCTGAGGGTCCCGTTGCCGCCGCTATCAACGCCCGTCATATCTACATATACGGATCCCGTGACAACCCGGCACCTGCCGAGCTTATTCGCAGACGTGACGTTGCGAGACAGGCTGCAGAATGGTCCACCCCGCAACGACCTCTTCAGGTGCACTTTAAAGCGATATCCGACACGGAAGCCACAGATCCGCAGACGGTCGGCGCGAACTTTGTCCTTTTTGGTAATCGGATAACGAACAAACGTGTTGCAGCACTTTCCGACAAGCTTCCGATTCACCTGAGCCCGAGCGCTGCTGACTATGGTCTGGTGTATGTGTATCCGGCCGACAATCGATACGTAGTGGTGAGTTCGGGGCTGCCATGGTGGACCAGGCTTGATCAGGCAAAGCGTCCCGGTTTGCCGGTATCGTCCCCCCCCTGGAGAGTGCTGGAAAACCTCGGTGACTTCATTCTTTTTCGCGGGGGTATCGACAACGTGATCGTCGAAGGCCGGTTCGACAACGAATGGAGACTGCCATCCGACGCGAAGGTGAAAATGCTAAGCACCGGAGCAGTTGAGATCTCAGAACTGCAATGAGTGAAGTTGCCCAACGTCTAGATATGCCCGTGCCGGAATTCAGGCACGCCGGGCATGAAGTGATCGACTGGATCGCCCGTTATCTCGAAAGCATCGGGGAGTTGCCGGTCCTTCCGAATGTCGAACCTGGCCAGATCGCCGCACAGCTTCCCGCCTCAGCGCCCGATTGCGGCGAGCCGATTGAGACCATTCTTCGCGACTTTCAGAACATCATCGTTCCGGGAAACACGCAATGGAATCACCCTCGGTTTCACGCATACTTCAGCGTTTCAGCGTCGGCACCCGGTATCCTGGCGGAGGCGCTCACGGCCGCGCTTAACGTAAACGGGATGGTGTGGAAGTCTTCGCCTGCATTTACAGAGCTGGAGACGACCGTACTCGGATGGCTTCGACAATGGCTCGGTCTGCCGGAATCTTTCTTCGGCCTGATCTACGATACGGCTTCAACCTCCACGATGCACGCCCTCATTGCTGCGCGCGACTTTGTTGCTCCGGACACCCGCGCTGAAGGAATGCGCGGAGATCTTACGGTCTACACATCGGAGCAGGCGCACTCCTCGGTGGAGAAGGGTGCGATGGCCGTTGGGTTCGGCCAGAACAACGTACGTAAGGTCCCTGTAGACAGGGATTTTCGAATGCGTCCCGACGCCCTCGGTGCAATGCTCGCTGAAGACAGGAGGGCCGAAAAGCGGCCGTGCTGTGTGGTGCCAACCGTCGGGACGACTTCCACGACGAGCATCGATTCCGTCTTCGAGGTGATTCCGCTCGCCCGCGAATACGGCGCCTGGGTTCATGTCGATGCCGCATACGGCGGTTCCGCGGCAATCGCGCCGGATTTTCAGTGGCTCATGGATGGAGTGGCTGAGGCTGACTCAATGGTGATGAATCCGCACAAATGGATGTTCACTCCGGTTGACTGCAGTGTCTTCTACACGCGCAAACCCGAGATTCTGAAGCGAGCCCTCTCGCTCGTACCCGAGTATCTGAAAACAGCGCAGGACAGCACGGCCGTGAATTTGATGGACTATGGCGTGCCTCTGGGACGCAGGTTTCGCTCGCTCAAACTCTGGTTTGTCATGCGCTACTTCGGACGAGAGCGAATGGCAGCGCTCATTCGTTCCCACATTGAGATGGCCCGTGAGTTCGCCGAATGGGTAACGCAGAGCGGTGATTTCGAGCTTTGCGCTCCTGTGCCCCTTTCGCTCGTTTGCTTTCGGTTCCGCGGGTCGGATGACCTCAACCGAATGCTGCTCGATCGCATCAACGCAAGTGGCGAGGCCTTTCTTTCGCATACCGTGCTGCACGGTCGATTCGTTCTTCGGCTCGCAATCGGCAATCTCAGAACAACTCGCGAAGATGTCCAGCTCGTCTGGCGACGCATCCAGACAGAGGCCTCAGGCCTGGTATCGTGAGCGAGCGCCAGAAGACTCAAATCTTCGGCCTGACCCTGCGCAACCCCATCATTGCCGCATCGGGTACGTTTGCGTATGGCATCGAGTTTGAATCTGTTGCTGACCTCACTGCAATCGGTGCGTTCATCGTAAAGGGCATATCGCGCGAGCCAATGGATGGCAACCCGCCTCCGCGAATCTGGGAAGCCGAACGGGGCATGATCAATTCGATCGGCCTCCAAAACATCGGAGTTCGGGCCTTCATAACGGACAAGATCCCAGCACTTCGCCAGATCCCGACCCCGTGGTTTGTGAACGTATTCGGATACTCGGTTGAAGACTATATCGATGTCGTTCGGGCACTCGAAGATGTAGAAGGGCCGACTGCTTACGAACTGAATGTCTCCTGTCCCAACACCAAGCATGGCGGAATGTTCTTCTCAGCGGATCCTTGCCTGCTCGGTGAACTACTCAGTGCAGTCCGGAAGCTCTCGAAGCGGCCGTTAATCGCGAAGCTTTCGCCAAACGTGACCCGCATCGAACCCATCGCGAAAGCGTCAGAGGATTCCGGCGCGGATGCGATTTCTCTCGTGAATACATTTGTGTCGCTCGCAGTCGACGCAAGGACGGGGCGAGCGAGGATCGGTGCAGGTTTCGGTGGTTTGTCAGGTCCGGCGATCAAGCCTCTCGCCCTCCGGATGGTGTACGAAGCTGCCCAGACCGTCAAGGTTCCGGTTATCGGCCTCGGCGGGATTGCCACCGGAGAAGATGCGGCCGAGTTTTTGGTCGCAGGTGCGTCTGCAGTACAGGTCGGGACGGCGACCTTCTGGATCCCGGCGCGACGGCGAGAATCGCAGGTGAATTGGACAATTTTGTAAAGGAGCAGAAGCTGAGCAGCGTCCGCGAGTTGATCGGTACGCTCCGGCTCAAATAACCAATGAAGCAGATCATTGCTACCGAGAACGCCCCAAAAGCCATTGGCCCTTACTCCCAGGCCGTCATCTGGAATGGGATCGTGTTCCTTAGCGGCCAAATTCCGTTGGATCCGGCGACGGGACAACTGATGGAAGGCGATGTAGTTGCCCAGACAGAGCGCGTCCTCGAAAACATTCGTGCTGTCCTCGAAACCGCGGGATCATCCCTGGACCTTGTCCTGAAGACAACCGTATTCCTGAAGAACATGGGGGACTTCCCGCGAATGAACGAGGTCTACGCTCGGTATTTTGGTGCAAACTCTCCTGCAAGATCCACGGTTGAGGCAGCACGGCTCCCGCGCGATGTGCAGGTCGAGATCGAATGCATCGCCGCCGTCGGCTAACTAAGTTAGCGGCGGGGCAAAAAAAGCTGCGGACTAATTCAACGCATTCTGAAGCCAGAACACCTTCGGTTATATCCACACGATGATTCAGCAGATCTGAGTCCGCAATTCGGAACTTGCTTCGAACACCACCGAAGCGGAGGTCCCGCGCGCCAAAGACCAGGCGTCGAATTCGTGCGTGGACGAGCGCGCCCGCACACATGGGACAGGGCTCGATGGTGACGTACAGATCGGCATCGGATAACCGATAGTTGCCAACGGCACTCGCCGCCGCACGCAGGGCGAGCATCTCCGCGTGTGCGGTCGGATCTCCCGATGAGATTGGGGCATTGTGCGCGCGTGCAACCACCAATCCATCGATGACCAGGATCGCACCAACCGGCACCTCATGAGTTTTCTGCGCACGGACAGCCTCGACCAGAGCCTCACGCATGAACAGTTCATCGGCAGTGGTCATGAGTGCGGATACTGCCGCCGCATCCGGCGCAGCCGTTCGGCGGCTCGCACCTCCCGTTCGTTCATGCCGAAGTAGTGGGCAATTTCATGCCAAAGTGTCTGCTCGACGAGTCGCTCGAGTTCGAGCACGTCGCCCCGAGCAAGCCATTCATGTGGACGCTGAAACAGCGTGATCTTGTCCGGGAGGTAAAAGCCTTCGGCCCAACTCCGGTACCGAAGCGGCCGACCCTCGTACAGCCCCAGCAGCGTGTTCCCGGAAGGTACGCGGCCGCGGGCAAGTTGCTCCGGCGTAGGCTCCTCTTCGACAACGACGACGACGTTCTCCATGCGACGACGGAACCGGGCCGGGACGCGACGGTAAGCTCGTTCAACGATGGCATCAAAATCCGGCGCGAGCATACGGAGTCATGCTTTGGGATGGCATTTGTCATATACACGCATCAGGTCTGAGAGCGCCACCTGTGTGTACTTCTGCGTCGTCGAAAGGCGTGCATGGCCGAGCAGTTCCTGAATTGCCCGAAGATCCGCGCCCGAAGCCAGCATGTGCGTGGCAAACGCGTGTCGGAACGTGTGCGGATGAATTGACTTGTCCTGCAGAATCTGGTCGGAATAAAAACGCACAATGGAGCGGACGCCCCGATCGGTTAATCGCCGGCCATGGTGGTTCAGGAAAATAGCGGTTTCGCCGGAACTGGCAGCATGACGCTCGGGCAAGTATCGCTGCAGCGCCACCAGCGCTCGCTCTCCGAAAGGGACATCGCGCTCCTTCCGGCCCTTACCCATGACCCGAAGCCACCGTTCGTGTAAGTCAACATCCGGCAAACTCAGGCCGACCAGTTCGGAAATGCGGAGTCCGCAACCGTACAAAAGCTCGAAGATCGCGATGTCACGAGCGGGATAAGGTCTTTCGGTCAGAGACGCACGCTCAGGGATCGCGTTAATGAGATCGTTCGTGGTTTCAGGTGTAGGCACCGCGGGCAAGTTCTGCGGCATCTTTGGGGTTTTCACCAGGCGGGCTACATTGCGTTGAACGAAGCCGCGCCGTTCGGCCCATTTCAGAAACGACCGTACGGCAGCAAGTTTTCGCCGGACGCTCGCGGCCTCGAGATTCAAGTCGTACAAATTCGCCAGCCACTCCCGAATGGTGAGGACGTCGAGTTCGCTGGGTGACGGCGCAGTACCAGCCGGAGGTGTCAGGAAAGCGAGCCAGGCTTCCAGGTCCGAGCCGTAATTACGGATCGTGTGCTTCGACGCATTCTCACGAACCAGATCTGCGAGGTAATCGGACACAAGGCCGCTGAGTGTTTCAGACATACGCAGCCGTCATGTGCTCCCGCAGTGCAGTCTGGGCTCTCCTGCACACCTCTGCGTGGCGCTCCTTCTTGTCGTTTCGAAGCTTGTTACGAGTCGCTTCGTCGAGTGCGGGTAAAAGATCAAACGTAATGTTCGCAGGTTGGTAGTGTTGTGGATCGGCGTTCGTGAGATAGTGCACCAGAGATCCGAGAGCGGTCTCCCGGGGCCACGGCCGCATAGTTTCACCCTGAGCATACAATGCCGCAAACTGCCCGGCGATCAGGCCTGTCGCGATCGCTTCCATGTAGCCCTCCACGCCCGAGATCTGACCTGCGAAGAAAACACGAGGCTCCGAGCGCAACTGGAGAAACGGAGTCAGCAATAACGGAGCATTGATGTAAGTGTTCCGATGGATTTGCCCGTATCGAAGAAATTCCGCATCCTGCAATCCGGGAATTAGCCGCAGAATTCGCTTCTGTTCCGCAAATTTCAGGTGATTCTGAAATCCGACCAGATTATAGCTGGCCGCGCGCAGATTCTCCTGCCGGAGTTGGACCACTGCGTATGGCCGCCGGCTCGATCTTGGGTCCTCCAGGCCGACGGGTTTCAAAGGTCCGAAGCGAAGCGTATCGCGACCCCGTCTTGCGAGCTCTTCAATGGGCAGGCAAGCCTCGAAAAACGGGATTTTCTCATCAAAGTGAGATTCGTAGGACTCTGCCGCCAGGATCGCATCTACGAATCGTTCGTACTCTTCACGATTCATCGGACAATTGACGTAGTCATCGCCGCCGTCGAGCGACTTGCCATACCGCGAAGCGCGAAAGGCAACACTGAAGTCGATTGTTTCGCCATCGACAATCGGACTGATGGCGTCGTAAAAGTACAGCCGGTTGCTTCCCGTAAGACGCGCGAGATCTTCCGAAAGGGCATCACTCGTCAGGGGTCCCGACGCAATCACTACAATTCCGTCGGAAGGTACAGTCGTCAACTCTTCCCGTCGCACCTCAACGGAGCCGCTGTCCTCGAGCAAGCGAGTGATCTCGCCGGAAAAGACGTCGCGATCCACTGTCAGAGCCTGGCCGCCGGGCACACGAGCCTTATCGGCCGCTCTCATCGCCAGTGAATCGAGATGCCTCAGTTCCTGTTTCAAGAGCCAGGGCGCCGTGTTCTCGGTTTCCGTTTTCAGCGAGTTCGAACACACGAGTTCTGCAAACTGGTCCGTTTTGTGGGCGGGCGTCATACGGACGGGCCGCATCTCGTAAAGCACTGCATGCAACCCTGCCCGTGCGACCTGCCATGCCGCTTCGGTCCCGGCGAGACCTGCCCCGATGATGTGAATCGACTGTTGCAAAGGTATCCACTTCTGAGGATAACTTTGTCGGAGCACATGGCCCACAAGCCGCGGGAATACGTCACCGCAACGATTCGGGACAACTCTTGTCAAGCACCTGCTCCTTACGGGTATTGTGAATCCCCGACAGCTCGCTCCGGGAGCGTCGATGTGTCAGATGGGAAACTCGATTCCTTGTGCCAGCGGCAGTTCTGAAGACCAGTTAATTGTCACGGTCTGCCGTCGCATATAAGTTTTCCACGAATCACTGCCCGACTCACGTCCTCCACCTGTATCTTTTTCGCCGCCAAATGCTCCGCCAATTTCAGCTCCGCTCGTCCCGATATTGACGTTCGCAATGCCGCAATCACTCCCGCACGGACTCAGGAACGTCTCGGCCGATTGCATGTCACGAGTAAATATTGCTGACGACAAGCCTTGAGGCACATTGTTATGCCAGGCGATCGCCTCCCCGAGTTCGTCGAACTCGATCAGGTACAAAATTGGTGCGAAAATTTCCTCACGAAGAATCGGCATGTCCGGCCGGGCCCGCACGATGCATGGCTCGACAAAGCATCCACCCAAAGCATTTCCGCCATACAGGACTTTGCCACCCTGCTCGCAAATCCGCCTGAGTCCCTCCTGCATTCGCTCCACTGCAGCCGCGTTGATCAGGGGTCCCATGAGAGTGTCCGGCGCGAGCGGTGAGCCGATCCGCACTTGTTTCCACGCGGAGATCAGTTTGTCCGTGAAACCCGGCGCAATAGACTTATTCAGGAATAGTCGTCGGATTGACGTGCATCGTTGCCCTGCTGTTCCGACTGCGCCGAACAGAGTTGCGCGCAGTACCATCGCGAGGTCTGCATCAGGCATCACGATCAGGCCGTTGTTGCCGCCGAGTTCGAGAAGCGTTCGTCCCAGTCTGGCGCCGACCACCTCAGCAACGCGCCGGCCCATGGCAGTCGAACCCGTTGCGCTAATCAGGGGTAAGCGCGAGTCGTGCAGCATCTGTTCGGCGACTGATGAGACATCGCCGATAACAAGACTGAAGACGCCCGACCAGCCATGCCGTTCAAGGACCGTGTTGCATATATTCTGAACCGCAATCGCGGTCAGCGGTGTTTCGGGTGACGGTTTCCAGATGACGGTGTCGCCGCAGACTGCTGCAATCAGCGCGTTCCAGGACCATACGGCAACCGGGAAGTTGAAGGCAGTGATGACGCCGACCGGCCCGAGCGGATGCCACTGCTCATACATCCTGTGCTTCGCGCGCTCGCTGTGCATTGACAGCCCGTAGAGCTGACGCGACAACCCGAGTGCGAAGTCGGAGATGTCGATCATCTCCTGGACTTCTCCGAGGCCCTCCTGAAGAATCTTGCCCGTTTCGATGGACACGAGTGCGCCCAGTTCGGCCTTATTCCGTCGAAGTTCGCCGCCGATTTCACGAACGATCTGGCCGCGTTGAGGCGCCGGCAACAATCGCCACCGCTGAAAGATTTCCACCGATCGCTGGACAACGGCTTCGCAGTCTTCGGCCGTTGCCATACGAACTTTCGCAATAGGCGTACCTTCGCTCGGGTCGTAGGAGACCAGCAAATCACCGGTTGTGTTGATCCATTCGCTGTGGCACGCGCCAGCATTGTCGTGCGCAATCCCAAGTCTGGCGAGAACCTCAATCTTCAATGCAACTTCTGCAACACTCACGACTTACCCTTCCTGCGAGCGGGTTTCGCAGTGGACTTCGGTGCTGGTTTCGAGACACTGACTGCCGGCGATGGGCATTGGCCGGACTTGCCGGCGAGCAGAGAATCCAGACAGCCGCGGTTGAATAATCGGCCATTCACAATGACGGCGTGAATGCGTCTGGTGTTCCGGATATCCGCGATTGGATCGGCATCCAGCAGAACGAGATCCGCAGTCTTATTCTTTGCGATTGTTCCGTGGGAGGACTCGAGCTGAAAGTAGCGAGCAGGACCAAGAGTGGCGGTGGTCAACGCTTCGAGCGGAGTGAATCCGGCTGCAACCATCGCCTTCAGCTCGTCGTGCAATCCGAATCCGGGTACAACCCATCGGTCGCCGGTATCCGTGCCCGCCAGCACTCCTGCTCCGGAGTGAACGATCAGATTCGCGAGCTTCGCAAAGAAGTCATACTTTGAAGGCGAAGCCGGCTGATCGTCCGACTTCGCGTCTGCCCAATCCTTGCGGACCGCTTCCGGGACGTATCTTACTTCCGCAGCCCCTTTTAGCCGCTCGGTCTCACGCAGCAGCATGCGTTGCCAGAGTGTCAGGGTAGGCGTCTGCCACACGTTGAACTGCGCCATTCGGTGAAACAGATCGTTGGCGATTCTGGGACTGAAGGTGCTGTAGATGCGTTCCTCAATTTTTCCAGCGCTGCGCGATCGTCTTTCGCGCGAGCTTTGTCCCGCTCCTCGCGAAGCGACGTCTCGAGTGGAGTGCAGGCCATCGGGATACCGAACATATGCTCGACCGAGAGCTGCCTCGCCTCCACCGCTTCGAGAGCGGTAATAGAATCCGGAATGTGGCCGGCAAACGGGATTCGGGTTACCCTCGCTCGCTGCGCGATCGACCTGTACGCTTCAGCTGACAAACCAGAAAGAACTTTGACAAAATCTGCGGAAGAGCGCTCGACCTTGTCGACGGACTGCCGTGCCGACTCGGGATCGGGACAAGCAAGCACAGGCAGTTTAGAATCTCCAGACGCGGTGCCGTCAAGTGCCGGTCCTGAAGTATATATGCGCGGTCCGAGTATCTTCCCCGAAGCTACGTCGTCGCGCAACCGTCTGGTACGGTCGATGCGGCTCCCCATATCGCGTATTCCGAGCACGCCAGCCGCGACATAAAGGTTGAGCATCGGATCGCTCTCCCAAAGATGAACGTGCATATCCCACAACGCGGGGATCAGATATTTTCCAGTACCATCGATCCCGCCGCGGGACCTTGAGGTTGCGACAGCCGTGATCCGGTGTCCGGTAATGACCACCGCCTGATGCTGCCGAACACCATTTGCGTCGATGACGGTTACATTCCGGATCGTTAGTGATTGAGCGAATAGCACCATATTCGCAACCAAAAGAAGCCCCATTCGCACGGCGACAGGATAGCATCGGGTGCGACTTTGACCCGTGAGAGCGACGGCCGGCATCCAGTTAATGCACGCAAACTTCGGCGTGTTCTCCGCGTTCGCTGCCCGGCACGAAGCGTTACTCGACTGGAATGTTTGATGACTTCGAGTTCACTGCGCCAACACTCACGACCACGGGTTGCACGCCAGTCGGAGCGTTGGCGGGTACGCGTACGTTGATCTGATACAAGCCGACATATCCCGGTGCAAGACCCGCAAACAGAACTTCAGCGGGTTGTCCGCCGATTTGCACAGTCGGGTTCGTCTTGACGCGCGAAAGAGTGGTTGTGGACGCCGGATCCCCGCTTGCGGGCTGGTTGTCTACGGGTCCGAGCCCGTTGGTATACAGACTGATTACGCTGCCGCGTCGAGCATTGATGCTTCCGCCAATGATACCGGCGTCACCCACAGCCGCGGCAATCCCGCTGTTCTCAAAAATGGAGGGTGAAGCAGCCGCAAGAGGCACGCTGACCACTGGCGTTGAAAAGTCGCCCAGCGATACTTTCATTTGGGCGGAGGTTTGACCCTGCAGTTCCCAAGGGATCTGCACATTGATCTGGTTCGCGCTCACATACTGAACGCGCGCCGGATAACTCAGACGCGGCGCAGACTGATCCGACGAAGGTACGTCGAAGGAGACACTGACGCCGGCAACTGAAACGGGAAGGTATGGTGTGTTGAACAACAGCGAGGAATCACTCAGACCCTGACCTTTGATAGCCAAGTATGAGCCTGGAGCGTACGCCGTCGGTGCTGGCAAGTTGGTCGCTGCATCGTGAACTCCATCCTTATCGATTGCCATCTGTGGTCGAACGTAACCCTCAAAGTACATAATAAAGTTCTGATTCGAGCCGACCTGGGCACCAAACCACTGTTCGCCAACCCTGGAGCCGAGTGTCGCCGTTGCATAACCGATTCCAAGTTCGTCCGTTGTGCTTCCCTGCGTTAGAGTCCCGTCGCCCACTGCGGTAAAGAACTTAACACTTGCGTTGGAAACAGGGACACCATACTGGTCGGTAACTTTGAACAGCAGGTCGTGAGTGGCACCCGCAACAGATTCGAAGGCACCACCGGTGATCGGGAATGCGCTGAACGGAACCCCGTCTCCAACGATGAACAGGTACGGAATGTGTAGAGGAACCGCCCCGTTGCGAATGAGAATGTTGCCCTCGTAGACACCGGCGCGAGGACGTGTACCGGTCAGGCTGACCGTAACAGGTGTATTCGTCGTGCATGTGTTCGCAGCGACGGTCACGGCAGTACGATCGACTTGCACTGTAGCGGTGTTGGGAATTACAGACGACGGCTGCACGGCGATCGACAGGCCGACCTGGGTTCCACCCGAGTTGCAGAAGTTTAGGCCCACCGACTTACCCGTAAGGTTCGGCGTATCGAGAATACCAAACGAGACAGTTGAAGGCGAGACAGTAATGTTGGTCTGAACCGCAGCGGCGGCGTCGAGTTTGCCCGCGCCCTGATCCATAACACTGGCCTGGATCTGCCGTCCATTGCTGTCGAAGTCGCTGATTGCTGTATTGTTTGCGGTGTTGATAACTGCCGACTTCAGATATGCGGGCGCCAGATTTGGATTCTTCTGCTTCACCATCGCAACTACGCCGGCGACGATTGCGGACGCGAAGCTGGTGCCGTTTACCGCGGTGTATCCGTTGGGATCATACAGATTGCCGTTAGGGTCGTAGCTCTGCGTACCGGTGTACAAGTCCGTTCCGACCGCCAGGAGTTCCGGTTTAATGCCGCCCGTTCGAATGGCGGGACCTCTTGACGAAAATGTCGCGACAGTGTCGAACTCAGTCGTAGTGATCGATGTGAATGTGGGATCCATCGTCGCGGTCGCACCCGGTTGCTGAGCGATATAGGCCTTGAGGGCAGCGCCGACATCGCCGCCGATCAGCGCTGCGGGAATTGCGGTTTCTTCTACCCCCGTGATCTGGAAGGTCCCGGTCGCACGAGGGTCGGACTGGTAAATGATGACCCCGACCGCGCCTGCGCGCTGGACGTTCAGTATCTTTGTCGTGGCTCCGCACGTCGCTGACGAGCGGATCGACGAGCGCGATCGTACCCGTAAGGGCACCGCTTGCGATAGGGTTGCAAGCCGTCCCGTCATCACCCACAGACGTGACGTCGCGAAGGGGCGCAGTCACATTTGGATTCGGTCTTGGTCCGTCGGAGAAGTAAGTGTTGATGTGTTGCAGGTTCGCAGGCACAGCGGGCCCTTGCGTCCGGATGCTCTGGTAATAAATGTGGGAATTTGTGGACGCGCCGACAGTAATCGCAGAAGTTGCTGTACCCGGGGTGTTGATGGAGTTGTAAGCCGGATACACGGAACCGCTGTCGCCATCATTACCAGCAGACACGATGACGGTAAGGCCCATTCGAGTTGCATTCTCGACTGCGGCTGCCCGCCAGTCGCAGGGCTGAGCGCCCTGGTTTTGGCAAGTGCCGCCGGTATCATTGGGCCCCCACTCTGCGGGAACTCCGAGAGATAAGACCGCAATGTTCATGCCATCAGATACGGCGTCGGTCAGTGCGCGGATCACAACGTCGTCATATGTGAAGGTCCCGTTGACGCCGGGAGAACCATAAATCTTGTAATTACCGAGATACGCACGTGGTGCGACGCCAGTGATCGTTTCCGCAGGTCCGGTCGCGCGGACTCCCGCTGCGATCGCCGCGACCGCGGTTCCGTGCCCAACGCGATCACGCGGCGAGAGATCGTCTGGACGAGAGGTCGCAGGGTCCGTTCCAACGAGCAAATTGACGTAGCTGCGAGCCACGATAACTTTGCTGTTGGTCCAGGCGCAATCGCCGTTATCTTTGTTGCATACGGGGAATCCAGATGGTGCCTGTAAGGAGGAATCTTTCAGCGCCGGGTGGTTGGAATCAATTCCTGTATCCAGAACAGCGATCCGAATGCCCGCGCCGGCGTTCTGTGATCCATTGACAGCCGACCAGGCGCCTTCGATGTTCATGAGCTGATTCGCGGCGTCGTCGTGCCGTTTCAGCCGTGGAAGCCGTTGCACCCGCGCGACTCCCGGCAGTCTCGCCAGCTCCGATTCTGAACCGAGCGGGGCCTCCACAAACACGGCATTTACCAGAAGGTTGTCCGCCCCTGTCACGTGCATGTGACGACCGGCCAAAACCTCTCGAACTGCACTCTGCTTCGAGGCGAGCACGGAACGGTGAGACGAAGATTTGGCTTCGGCCAGGGAGCGAGCCTGGGCCGCAACCGGCGGATCATTAAGCAACAAAACGTATCGCTCTGGACGTTGCGCAGCGGACAGAGCACACGCACCAAGAAGTACCAGTCTGGCTGTTCTCACGCGTGGGGAGACGCCACCCGCGTCTGAGGCGTTTCAGCTTCGGTCCAGCTAAGTAGTTATGTTAGAGTGGATTAGAGAGGGTTCTTATGGCCACGAAGCAGCCGTATTCTCAGGGGGCACAAGTCGAGCACAGCAAGTTCGGGCTTGGACAGGTGGTGTCCTGTACCGATGATTATATCGTCATTAAGTTCGACGAACAGGGTGAGAAAAAGTTCGTCACGTCAATGGCACTCGGAGCTTTAAAGAAGAGCGATCGACAGCCACCGGTTGAGAAGCGCGCCACCAGGGCGAGGAAAAAAGTCGCCGCCCCGCCAGCTGAACCGGCCCAAAAGCACTAATCTGGCGGTCAAGCGCTAAACCTGTCCCGGTTTAGCTGCCGCCATTCGCCTGTTCAGCGCCGTCAGCAATCGGGAGTGAATGTCCTGCGGAATCGCTTGCGGCTTCCATTCCCTTGAAAACGCGAATCGTCTTTTGGGTCGTATCGAGCACCACCCAGCAGTTAGGACATTCATTGACGTGCTGGTGGAGCTTGGCTTTGATCTCTGGATCCAGCGTATCGTCCAGGTACTCGCTTAATTCGTTTAGAAAATCTTTACATGTAAGCAAAAACGTCGTCCCCCTTGCGCTTGAACAAGCGTGTCAGCTTCTCCCGAAGCTGCAGGCGCGCGCGAAGAAGGCGGCTCTTTACCGCCGGTATCGAAATGCCGAGGGCTTCAGCAGTCTCCTCGGTCGACATTTCTTCGATGTCGCGAAGTACGAAAACGGTGCGGAAAGCTGGTTTCAGCTGATCGACGGCTTTCTGCAGGATGTCGTGGAGTTCGTCGCGCGAAAATTTCTTCTCCGGGTCGTCATCCCACACCGCGATCTCGCGGGTGACCGTGTCCTCTTCAGTCTCGTGGGGCTCATCCAGAGAAACTGAGCGGTCCGATTTCCGCTTGCGCAGTTTCATCAGCGCCTCGTTGACGGCAATCCGGACCAGCCACGTATAGAACTTCGACTGCATCTGAAAGTTGTCGAGGTTCGAGTACGCCTTCAGGAAACTTTCCTGTAAGACATCCTCGGCATCCTCATCGTTCTGCGTGATGTGTTTGGCGAGCCGAAAGATCTTGCGCTCGTATTTGTCCACAAGCCGCGAGAACGCCTCCGGGTCTCCGGCTTTGGCGCGTTCGACGAGAGCCTGCTCTTCGTTGGTGTTTTCAAGAGGTGGCGGTGCAGTGGACATCGGAAGAGGCTCCTCCAAATAGTAAACGATGCCGCGGCGGGCAGGTCATTCCACTTTCTCGACACGCACCAGCGCAATCCTGTTACGTTCCATTTCGAGAATGATGAACCTCCGGCCATCATAGATTACAGCGTCGCCGGATGCGGGGATATCCCCCAGCTGAAAGAGAAGAAAACCAGCCAGAGTCTCAAAGCCTTTGTCGCCGGGCAAACCGATACCATACTGCGTCTCCATATCCCGGATCGATGTTGTACCGTCCAGTTCGAGAACATCGGTTTCTGCCTCGGCGATCTCGGCCCGCCGCTCATCGTGCTCGTCTTCAAATTCGCCGAAGATCTGCTCCAGAGCATCTTCGAGAGTTACGAGTCCGCTGATCGTCCCAAACTCGTCCACCACGATGGCAATGTGTGTTCGCAGGCGCCGAAAATCCGACACAAGCTGGTTCAGGGGCTTGGTTTCGGGCACAACCAGCGGCTTGCGAAGAATCCGCCGAAGTCGGAAAGGCTGTACGGGCCGGTGCTTTTCTGCTGCCTTTCGACGTCCTTCCCAGACGCGAATCAAGTCCTTGAAATGAAGAACGCCGACGATGTTCTCGCGCTTGCCTTCGTATACCGGCATCCGGGAGTACAAATGTTCCAGAAAGACCTGCAGCACCTGATCCAGCGTGGCGTCGACCGATACCGAGACAATTGCCGTTCGTGGGACCATCACTTCCCGGGCATAGTAGTTACTGAGGTCGAGCAGACGTGTCATCGCGTCGCGTTCAAACTCTTCCAGTTCGCGGCGGCTTGCTCCGATGATGTACTTCAGCTCTTCAGCCGAGTGTCCGCCGCCGTGACTGTCGCCGCTTAGACCGATGGCTCGGCTGATGGCTGTCGCCGCACGTTCGATGATGTAGACCAGAGGGCCTGCGATCCGGGCGAAAACCAACAGTGCGGGAGCGACTATGATCGCGAGTCTGTCAGCCTTCTCAATCGCCAGATTTTTGGGCACTACCTCGCCCAGCACCACATGGGCGAAGCTCATCAGTGCGAACGACAGTGCAAACGCAAGTGCGTGAAGAAAGCCGCGGGTTGCATCACTCACGGCGAACGACATTGCGCCGAAGAGGATGTTGAAGATCGTTTCCTCGCCGGCCCACCCAAGACCGAGGCTTGCCAGAGTGACACCGAACTGGACAACGCTCAGCAATCGCTCAGGCTGGGCAAGCAGGTTCAGCGCTGCCTGAGCGCCAACATTCCCACCCTCCGCTAATTGCTTCAATCTCGACTTGCGCGTGGATAGCAGCGCCGTTTCTGACGCTGCGAAGAACCCATTCGCGGCAATGATGATCGCAAGCAGAATCAGGCGATAACCTGCGTGGCCTTCACTCATGCCGTTCCAGGATGCCCTGCAGCGACCGTCCGCTACACTCGGATCGTGCGGCTAGCGCGGGTCCTGACCTATCTTAACTGGCTGATTGGATTTATCTTACTGGTGCTGGCCGCCGGCGTTTTCTGGTTCGTGTGGCGACCGCTTCCGAAGGTGAGCGGCGAGATCATTGCGCCTCTGATCGCGGGTCCAGCCACGATAACGCGGGACAGCCTTGGTATCCCCCACATCAAGGCTGCTTCTGTTGACGACGCGCTGTTCCTCCAGGGCTACGCAACGGCGCAGGACCGGCTGTGGCAGATGGAAGCGCTGCGCCGATATGCCGCAGGCGAACTCTCCGAAATTATTGGGAAGGCTACGATCGAGATCGATCGTGAGGCGCGCAGGTTGCGAATGCGCCGGCTCGCGGAACAGCATGCGGCTACGCTCCCGGCCGACGACCGTCGTTATGTCGCAGCGTACGCAAGAGGTGTGAATTTTTTCATCGACACACATCGGAACGCGCTTCCGGTCGAGTTCAGACTCCTCAACTTCGATCCTCGCGAATGGCGAATGGCGGATTCGCTGGTTATCGGGCTTCAGATGTATCGGGATCTGACGACGACGTGGAAGACTGATCTCACTCGAACGGCGCTGTTCAATGGTCCGAATCCGCAGCTTGCGCGTGAATTGTTTCCCAAACGCACTGGCCTTGAATTTCAGCCCGGGTCGAACGCTTTCGCGATCTCGGGTAAGCATACGGCTTCCGGCAAGCCCTTAATCGCCAACGATACGCATCTTGAATGGGGTATTCCCTCGACCTGGTACGAAGTCCATCTGCAGGCTCCCGGACTGAACGTTACCGGGTTTTCACTGCCTGGAGTTCCGGCGGTGATCATTGGACACAACGACCGCATCGCGTGGGGTGTGACGAATTTGCACTTCGACGTTCAGGATCTTTACGCCGAGCGTATCGACCTGAACACTGGGCAGTACGCATTTCAGGGTCACGTCGAGCAGGCAACACCGGAACGTGAGGTCATCCTGGTAAAAAACGGTACTTCGGTTCAATTGAATAGCTGGGTGACCCGGCATGGTCCGTTGTGGCGGGAAAACATCAGTCTTCGATGGGCGGCATCCGAGGCCGGAAAGTTCCAGATGCCACTGGTGCAAGTCAACATGGCGAAGAACTTCGACGAATGGCGTGATGCACTGCGCCGGTTCTTCGGGCCGGGCCAGAATTTCGTTTATGCCGATGTCGACGGCAACATCGGTTATCAGGCTACGGGGCTGCTGCCGGTACGAAGCTATGACGGCGGCGTATTGCTGGACGGTGTCTCTGGCCAACAGGAATGGAATGGATTTATTCCGTTCGATGATTTGCCGCGGTTCTATAATCCTCCGGAAGGCAGAGTCGTTACGGCAAATCAGAATCCCGTTCCCGGCGGAGTGGAAATACCAGGTCAGCGGCGACTTCGATCCGGGCTACCGTGCGAGGCAGATCCGTGCCCTCCTCGAGTCGCGCGAAGGCTGGAGCCCGCAGGGCATGATGACAGTTCAGAAGGACGTGTATTCCGCTTCCATGAAGAGGCTCGGAAACGCGGTCGTGCGTGCTTACGATGCAAGGAGGCCGGGGAATCCCGATGAGGCGACGCGCGACGCAATCGACGCTCTGCGCAACTGGAATGGCCAGATGGAAAAGGGTACTCCTGCGCCAATGGTTGGCGCGCTCATGTATCAGCAGATTCGAACGGCCCTTGTGGATCGCGTCGGAGTAAAGAATGTGGAGTATACAAGCGCCATTGGATACGCCGTCGTCGACCGTCTTCTCGTCGAGCGTCCAAAGCAGTGGTTCTCAGACTGGGATGCAACGATCCTGAGTTGTCTGGAGAAGGCACTCGACGAGGGCCGCAGGCTGCAAGGTCGTAACGTCAAAGCCTGGGACTATGGCGCTTTCATAGCGCTCGAAATCAAACATCCGGTGCTGAGCCAGATTCCCTGGATTAGCGGGTGGACAGGTATCGGTCCGGAGTATATGAGCGGCGGTGGAACAACCGTCAAGCAAACGACCAGAAGCCTCGGCCCCTCAATGCGCTTCGTCGGTGATACAGGGGACTGGGCGAGGTCATTGGCGAACATCACAGTCGGTGAAAGCGGGCAAATTCTTTCATCGCACTATAAAGACCAGTGGCAGGCGTACTGGTCCGCACAGGCATTGCCGATGAGGTGGGGCAATAAGATCGAGGGCAGCGTTCTCCGGGTTACACCCGAGCGGTGAACGCACGCGCTTGTTCGCGAACGATGTGGCGGCCAGTACCGAACAGCCACAAGCCTGTCGCAAGGGCGTCGACTCGGGACTCGCGCACCTGACCACCAAAGAACACCTGCGTCGAACGTTGCTGGTTAGTGTCTCCCGCTAGTATGTGGATCAGTTCATGCAGGCAAGTATTTACTGACAGAAATGGAATTCGATTTGTGTGAGCGTAGTCGAGGGCTACCACACAGAGCGTGTAGCCCTCGTATGTCGTAGCAACACCGCTGAGGGCTCGGCCATTGTCCCAAACCAGCGGGAGATGGTCCGTCAGCACGACGTTAATGGCGTGCTGAACGAGTTCACTAAAGTGCAGAGCCGATGAAGGCGATCGCCGAATCTCGCCAGTTCTCCACGTCGTCTGCAGCGAAATCCCGCAGCGACCGAGCGCGGTGGCAGCCTCCGGCCAGATCTCTCGCCAAAACCCATCAAGAGAACCAGGCTTGAATTTCGCGTGCGCATCCTGAACGAACGCGATGTTCAGAACGACTCGGGCTTCTGCCGCCGCGACCGATAATTGCGCGAAGGTTCCGCCAAGCAGCACCCTTCTTGACAGCATTACCGCATTGCGAACTCGTCTCGATCATCGGTTCGGAACAGCGATGCAGGGAGACCAGCGCCGTTTACCAGGTTTGCGTCAGGGTTATAGTCCCATGCGTATCGGACCATCTCGGGATTCTTCACGTCAGGACTCGAAACCACAACCGTTGAACCCTCTATGCGCGCCGCAGCAGGAACGAACTTACCATCGGCCCCGGCGATCACAAAGCCGCGGACCGGGCCGCCGTCGCGAGTTTTGAGTCCGTCCGCATGGTCAAACCAGATGCGCACGGCGTCTCCCTCCTCTGTTGCCTGACGGAACAGCGGGCTCGACCACTCGAAACCAGATTGTCCGTAGGCAACATGCCGTGCCAATAGCGCGAGCCGCTTTCCGACGTCCTGTTTGTTTGTCGGGTGAATGTTCGTGGGGTTACCGATATCGTTGATCACAACAACTCCGGTCCGCTTCAGGTCGGTCGCTTTGACCTGCCCTTCCTGGACCTTCATCCAGTGGCCATTTTTGCCGGCGTTTCCGAAGTTGGCCAACTGTACCCAAAAGAATGGGAAATCACCCTCGAAGAACATCTGCCGCCAGTTTTCGACGAGTGTCTTCATCGCTTCGCCGTAGATGTCGCCCTGAGCCCGACCTGCTTCTGTCTCGCCCTGATACCAGAGCGCACCTTTGATCGTATATTTCATCAGCGGGGCGATCATCCCGTTAAACAGCGTCGTGGGCTCATGCGGATTTCCCGGACCCAGCGGAGTTGCAGGACGCGGACCTTGCTTCCCGGCATCTTCCCACTTCTTCACGTTCATCTCGTAACGAGCGTAGTTTGCGGGATAGTGCAGGATCTGGTTTTCCCAGTAAGTCAGGAACGGAGCCAGTCGAGGATTACTTGTGAGGGTCGGGCCGCTGATCCATGAAGCAATCGGTGTTCCACCCCAGGATGAGTGGATCAATCCCATCGGCACGTTCAACTGCTTGTGCAGGTCTCGCCCGAAAAAGTACAGCACGGCAGAAAACTCTCCAACTGAATCGGGGGAACAAACAACCCATTTCGCGTCGACATCATCGACAGGAATGGGGGAGGGCTTCCGCGGAACATAAAACAGCCGAATCTGCGGATAGTTGGCGGCCGACATCTCCGAGGGCGCGTTGTCGGCCTGCCGCACAGCCCATTGCATGTTGGACTGTCCCGAACCGATCCATACATCACCAACAAGCACGTCGGTAACGCGGACCGTGTTGTTGCCCTGAATGGTCATGTCGGCGGCAGCAGCCGGCTGCATAGGTTTGAGCCACACTTCCCAGCGGCCGACAGCATCGGCAGTAGTCTGTACATCCTGGCCACGGAAAGAGACGCGCACTGATTCGCGCGGGGACGCCTTACCGAAGATTCGCGCCGGCATGTCGCGCTGAAGCAGCATGTGATCGCCGATCAGGTTCGGGAGACGGACGTCGGCCAGGCAAAATGTCGCTGTGGCAAAGAGAGTCCAAACGAGTGTTTTCGGGAGTTTCATCGGAGTGGAGCCATTATATGTTCAGCTGAGGCTTTCAGCGCTGTACCGGGCGATCAGTCCGGTTCTCACAACCATTCGATATGTGCGTGCGAAAACGAGCGCCGCAAGACCGATGTAGCCGATCGCAAGCAATCCGGCAATGACCAGCGATCTCCCATCAACTCCGCCGCCTTTCACTATCGAGCGCATGTTCTGAAAAACGTAGCCTGGTGGAAGAATCCATGCCACAACCTGCATCCACGTCGGCAGAATATCCAGCGGGTAAAACACGCCTGCGAACGGTGAGATCAGCGCCGGTATCGGCCAGATAAACCATTCCGCTGAAGGCCCAACTCTCAGGACAAGAGCACTCGCCATGATGCCGAGCGAAATGCCGAAAAGGAAGAGCACCGCGATGAACGGGATCGCGGCCAGCCCATACATGAGGAACTGCAGGCGAAAGATCACCGTCGCCATTATGACCATCGCGATCAGGCCAACCGAACTGGTTACGATGCTCGACAGCACGAGACCCGTGACGTATTGCGTAATCGATATAGGGCTGCCGAAGATGTTCAGGAAATTTCGAGACCACACGTCTTCAAAAAACGCCATAGTCACGCCTTGCATCACACGAGTGAAGAAGTCCCACAGAAGGACGGCACCAAGCAATGCCGGGACGAAATTAAATCCGGGCGAAGCAATCGTGTTCAGGTACCGGCTGATGAACCCCCACAGCACGATATCGATTGCAATCCATGCGAAGAGAGACATGATTCGGGCAGGGCTGCCGCGATAGAGGTAGAACTGCCGAACCAGGATCGCGGTATATCGGCTGAGGCGCATCGGTTCACCCCTGTTGTATGCTCAGCGGCTCCCGAGCAATCATGACGAACAGATCCTCCAGTGTTTTCTGGCCGTACTCAGCCGGCAGCGCTCTGGGATTGCCTTCGAGGAGAATCTTTCCGTGCGAGAGGAACAATACACGGCTGCAAACTTCTTGCACTTCGTACATATTGTGGGATGTCCAGAGCACTCCGCCGTCACCCTGAGTAACGTACTCGCATATACGGTTGCGAATATCTCGCGCAGTCGAGGGGTCAAGCGAGGCGGTCGGTTCATCGAGCAGCAGCAGGTGAGGTGCGTTGAGCATCGCCTTGGCGAGCGTGACCCGGGTCTGCTCGCCAGACGACAGCACTCCGGTCTTAGTGTTTCGGAATCGAGTCAGATCATATTGCTCAAGCAGCAATTCGATCCTCGTTGCGAGCTTTGAGACACCGTAGACCATTCCAAAGAAGCGCAAGTTCTCCAGGACCGTGAGATTACCCGGGAGTGGAGCGTAGACAGCAGCGAAATTGGTTCGCTCGAGCGCCGCGGTGCGTCGAGTCGCAAGCGGAATGCCATCGATAGTGATCGATCCCGACGCAGGCTCGAGCACGCCGAGAATCATGCTGATTGTCGTTGTCTTTCCAGCACCGTTAGGGCCGAGTAGTCCGACAATTTCGCCGTTATTTACCGAAAACGAGATACTGTCGACGGCGATTGAATCCCGGCCATAAGTCTTGCACAGATTTTTTACGGAGAGGACAGTTTCCACACACCGCCAATCATCGCACGCAAGACCACCGATTCCGAGTACTCCAAGATGAGCCGTACTGTTAACTGCCCGGATTTTTGGCGCGTTTATTTCGGCCTCTTGCCGAGCTGTTCCTCTGCGTTGCGGCGTTTTTGTCTACTCGAAGTTTCCATGCAACTCGGAGTGCGCCTTTGACGACATCTTCCGCCGCTGTGTCGAGCCGAACGTGTGTCGCACCGTTGCGACCCCATCCGCCGGGGACCGGCAAGAAGACATCAGGCAATTCTGTTATGAAGTTTGCCTGCTCTTCAGGAGTCAGCATCAGGTTGCCGTAGCCCTTATCGGCGGCGGCGAGTGTTGCGAAGATTCGTCCTCCGACACGGAAGTCAGTCGCTCCGAAGTGAGAGCCTTGCTCCGCGCCCGGCAAACTCAGCGCGAGCCGCTGGAAATCGTCGGTGGTCATTGGCTCCTCGGATGTTTACCTTACCACGACGAATTCTCCGCCGGCCCTGACGCTCAGATACGTGCGCCTCTGCGCTCATTACCTGAGGGCGAGCACAACCCTGCTCGAACGAAAAACCTAACAGCAGAAGTTTGTGAGAGTTATCAATCCTGCTCTCGCCACTTTGGCGCGGAAGTGTGGCGCGCTCGCCGCACTTCTCTCGTCAGCATGCGTGCCATCGGCCGTTGCCGATAGCAAGATTCGGACGCGGTATTCGCAGCTGGGACAAACGATGGAATCGGCGAGGTATACGCACGATGATCGACAGCGCATCGAAGTAGGCGGTGGCGACCGGACTTACAAGCATGCTCTCCAATCCAGCGACGAATGGCGCCTGCCGAATTCTGGTTCCGGTGCGAACGTGATGATGAATGTTATGAATCCGGCAGTGATGGCTTCCTCGCCGCGATACCTGGCACTGACCGCCATGGGAACGGCGAGTCAGGTATTCGGTTCGACTCCATCCTCCGATGGCCGAAGCAATGCCCTCCTGCCGGCGTTTGCCGCAGAGGCGAAAGCAGTCGTTGCGGCGTTGAAATAACCGAGGGCGCTACGCCAGAACTTCAGCCGGTTCCGCATCGAGACTGCGGGCGGGGAGCAAAATCCGAAAACACGCTCCCTTTCCAACCTCACTGTCGACGGCAATAGTGCCACTGTGTATCAAAACAATGCGATAGGTCAACGCAAGGCCAGCTCCCCGCCTTTGTTTGGTAGTGAAGTAGAGATTGAAGATACGGTCACGAATTTCGGGCGGGATTCCGGGACCATCGTCTTCGATAGAGATGACGTACTCCGAACCGCTGTGGTCGACGACGAACCGCAAAACACCACCTTGCTTCGCACCGACTGCTTCGAGACCATTGACAGCAATATTGAGGAGACCTTGTTTCAGCAGGTCTGCATCTCCAATGATCTTCGCCTCGTCAACCCGTCGCTCAACCGAAAGTTTGATGCCCTGTGATTCTGCCTGAGGACGAATCAGGTTAGCAACCTCTTCCGCAATCTGACCAAGATCATGTTCGGCGAGCTTCGGCTCGAGCGGACGCTGGAAGTCGAGAAGCACATTCACAACACGGTCGAGGCGCATCAGTTCCCGCTGGACTGTCTCCAGTTCGGCGAAAGGATCGGCCGATCGCGCTGTCTTATCCTGGGCGATTTGCAGATGGAGCATCATCGCATTCAATGGGTTTTTAATTTCGTGGGCGACACCGCTGGTGATTCCGTTCATAGCCGAAAGCTGCCGCGCGGCGTTTAGGTCGGCCCGGAGATTCTTTCTCGTATCGGCGTTTCGAAGAGCGACAACCATCCCACGTTCGGACCCGTCGCTATATTCGACAGGCTCAACCGTCATCAGGAGATGAGCCGGCGGAAGATTAGGCCGTTCGAGCAAGACCGGGGACTCACGTACGCCTTCGCCGTAGGTGAAGGCTCGGTTCAGGAGCGCACCCGGACCTGTCCATTCGGGAAAAACAGAGGATGCCGGCTCACCGATCAGTTCGTCCCGCGAGCGCGCCAACAAACGTTCCGCAGGCTCTCCCGCCATTTTGAGCCGGTTGTCGGGGCCAAACACGAAGATTGCTTCATCGAGCTGCCGCAACATCTTCTCAACGTTATTGCGCATCTGGAGAGCGTCTGTTTTCGCACCGCTGAACTGACGTCCGAGCCAGGACAGCTTTGTTTCCAGTGTGGCTAGTTCAGGCAGGTTCCCTTCTGTCGCCTTCGGGATTTCGCCTCGGGCGATGCAGTCTATCCGCTCTCCCAGTCGGTCGAGTGAATTGTGGACAACTTGCGAAACGACGTAGGCCAGAACTCCTGCAACCATCAGGGAAAGCAGGGACAGCAGAAGCAAATCCTGCAGCTGCGGTGCTATCGCGGCTCGCAGGCGAGCTCGAGAGAACAGAAACCGGACGGTATAGGGCAGATCGGCCGTCGGCGGGACATCCAGAGCGTAATCCGAACCGGTTCCGAACAGCGACAAGACCCGGGAAGCCTCGCTCTCCTGCTCCCAGACTATCCATGCGGTAACATTACCGCCCGACTCTGGCCGAGCTGAGGCAACCACAACGCCATTCTTATCAACAACAAGAATGTTCGATGGTGACAGGGAGCTCTGAATCAGGTTTCTTGTAAGTATTCGCCGAAGCAGGGGAGGGGCGAGGCGAAGGCCGCTATCGCGAGCTTCCAGGAGTGACTGCTGGACGGACTCCCCTACAAGTCGTGCGTGTGCTTCGGTCTCCTCCAGCGCGCCACCAACAATTTTTCGGAGGTGCAGTCCAGCGAGGGAGAGGACTATAGCCGACACCAGAATCAGGATCGAAACCCTGAGCCGGAACCGCATTGAGAGTCTGTCGACAGCGCGCACGGGATCCTGGGAGCCTCGAAAGTTAGACGCCAGTACTACAACTATGTTACGGTGACACGGACAGCCAAGGGTAATTCTCAGGTAGCTGATGCGCCCTTGTCCTGCTGCTCCTGACCGTATTCCTTCAGCTTGTTGAACAGGGTTTTCAGGCTAATGCCGAGGATTTCCGCGGCTCGGGTCTTGTTGTTTTTCGTATGCTGCAGCGTTACCATGATCAGCGCTTTCTCTGCTTCCGCCACAGTCGTGCCAACCTGCAGTCGAACGGCATCGGGTTCATTCTGTTCGATCGGAACCCTGGCGCCTGTCGGCGAGGCTGAGGTCTCGCGGAAGGTGAGCCGGAGTGATCGCACCTTCACCAGCGATGATCACGGCTCGCTCGATCACGTTCCGAAGTTCGCGGACGTTGCCGGGCCACTGATAGCGCTGCAACATATCGAGCGTCTCTCGACTCGCCTCTGTGACTTTGCAGCCGTGTTTTCGGTTCATGTCGCGGATCAGCGCCTCTGTCAGGATGGGAACGTCTCCTTCGCGCTGCCGGAGCGGCGGCAACGGGATTTGAAACACGTTCAGACGGTAATAGAGATCCTCGCGAAGTTCGCCCTTTTTCAGGGCCTCTTCCACAGTCTTGTTCGTAGCCGCAATGACGCGGACATCAACCGTGATTTCCGATTTACCGCCAAGACGCCGTACGCGCGAATCCTCAAGAACACGGAGAAGCTTTGCCTGAGTTCCGACCGGCATTTCTGCGAGTTCGTCAAGCAGGATCGTTCCATGCTGCGCCAGTTCAAAACAACCCGCACGACGCTCAATTGCACCGGTAAACGCGCCCTTCTCGTGACCGAATAGCTCCGATTCCATCAAAGTTTCGGGCATCGCTGCGCAGTTGATCGCCACGAACGGTCCGCCGCGCCGCGGACTGAGATGGTGAATCGCCCGTGCGACGAGTTCTTTACCCGTACCGCTCTCGCCAGTAACCAGAACAGCCGCTTTGCTGGGTGCGACCTGGCGAATCAGCGAGAACACGTTTTGCATGTTGGCGGACTGACCCACCATGTCGACCAGCACGCCCTGATACTGCAGTTGCCTCTGCAGACGTTCGGTTTCCTCGGCGAGGCGGCTCTGCGAAGCAGCGCGTTCGACGAGGACGCGAAGTGCCTGAGGCTGAATCGGCTTTTCCAGGAACCAAAACGCACCGAGATCGTGGATCGTCGCGATCGCGGTCTCGATATTTCCGAACGCCGTAAGCACAATGGCCGGGGGCATGTTGCCCTGGTTTCCGAGTCGCTTCAGTAACTCGAACCCGTCCATTCGGGGCATCATCAGGTCCGTCACAAGCACCTGCACCGAGCCGTTATTCAGCTTTTCCAGCGCGTCCTGGCCATCGCACGCCGTCTCGGGAACAAATCCCCATGACCCAATCATGCCTGCCAGACCGTTGCGCTGCGTTTCCTCGTCATCGACGATCAATACACGAGCCGACGCGGCGCTTACCACGTTATTCATCGGCACTATTGTACTTCCCTTCGGAATGATAGAATTCTGCTTTCAAGTAAGAGAAACGCTTGTCGAGGCCAGGTAACCGTATGAGCCGTCGACGCGGGGAGCCTGTCAAGGAAAGGGCACGCCGAAGTCCTTGCACTTCTGAAGGAAGTGCTCAAGGCAGAACTTACGGCCATCAATCAATAGTTTTTCCACGCTGAAATGTGTGGGAACTGGGGCTACATGAAGCTCGCCCGCTATGTGCGGGAAGCAGTCGATCGAGGAGATGACCGCACGCCGAATCATTGATTGAATGTATCCTCTACCTCGATGGACGCCTACTATGAACGAACTGTTTCCTCTGCGCATCGGGCCGACGGTGCCGGAGGAGTTCCGAAATGACCTCAAATGACCTCCAAGTCGAGTTGGAGGCGGTTCCGCGGCTGAACGGCGGAATCGAGCTCTGTCAGAGGTTAGGTGATAACGGTACGCGTGACCTGCTGCAGAAGATCCTCGTGGACGAAGAACACCATGTGGACTGGCTCGAGGCACAGCTTCACATTATCGAGGAAGCCGGCGCGGCAAATTACCTCGCCTCAGCAGATCGATGGCAAAGGTCATTAGCCGGCCGTCATTTTAACGCTGTCCCGTCGTCACTCCTCGCCTGCAGCATCTGCTACGCTACGGATTCTGATGAGGCGCTCACTTGCGGTCGGCATTGCGGCGCTGTCCCTCGCACTGCCGCAAACAGGCTTAGCTCAAAAAAATGTTGCCGGAGCCACTGAAGCGCGGCTCGCACTCGAGCGGCTTCAGGTGCCTGCTCGTGTGCTGATGATCGGGGCACATCCGGACGACGAGAATACGGCGTTGCTGGCATGGCTCGCTCGCGGACGGAACGTTCGGACTGCGTACCTGTCACTCACCCGCGGCGAGGGCGGACAAAACCTCATTGGGTCAGAGCAGGGAAAACTGCTGGGCCTGATCCGCACGCAGGAATTGCTGGCTGCGCGCCGAATCGACGGTGCTGAGCAGTTCTTCTCGAGCGCCGTCGACTTCGGATTTACCAAGACGGCAGACGAGGCACTGCAGAAGTGGGGCCGCGAAAAAATCCTCGGAGACGTGGTTTACGTCATTCGCAAGTTCCGGCCGAATGTCGTAATTCTTCGGTTCTCTGGAACACCGCGCGATGGGCACGGCCAGCATCAGGCTTCCGCAATTCTCGGGAAAGAAGCGTTCTCCGTCGCAGCGGATCCAAAGCGGTTTCCCGAGCAGCTGAGCGAAGTGCAGCCGTGGCGGGCAAAACGGCTGATGTGGAACGTTTTTTCTTTCAACCGCGAACAGGAGAAAGAAGCAGAGAAAGTTCCGGCACGTGTAATGTCGGATTTGGGTTCGTTCAATCCGATGCTGGGTTTCTCGTATGCCGAGATCGCCGGCATGAGCCGGAGCCAGCATGAAAGCCAGGGCATGGGTGCAGCAGAGCGGCGTGGACCTCAGCCCAATTTTCTGACGACAATCGCCGGGGACCCCGCGAAATCCGACGTGTTCGACGGTGTCGACGCTCACGTGGCCAAATGCGGAGCTCGCCGGGATGCTGAGACAGGCCTTCGATGCTTATAGTCCGGACCATCCGGAAAAGACAGTCGGGCTTTTGCTGAAAGCACGTCCCTTGATGCCGAAGGACCGAGTTTCGGATCTGGACGAGGCAGTAGCTTACTGCACCGGTTTGTGGCTGGACTCGTCCGCAGATCGGCCCATGGCTGCCGAAGCTTCGACCGTGAAGATTTCTGCTGAGGTGATCAACCGTTCGCCGATTCCCATGCAGCTGCGCGGAATTGATATCGGGTCGCTGCACGCGTCGTCCGAAGCAAGCGAGACGCTTCGCTACAACCTGCCGGTTGTTAAAACGGTTCAATGGACGGCAACCCGCATTCGAAACGAGCCTCGGCGCGGAATGCCGGAACCTGACCCGGCTTTGATGGCACGTTTCCAGATCGAAATCGACGGCGTGCCAGTGGAGTTTACGCGCCCGGTACAGAACCGCTATGTCGATAAGGTTCGAGGTGAGTTGACTCGGCCTTTCGTAACTGTCCCACCTGTCAGCGTCTCGTTTGCCGAACCCACCGTTGTCTTCCCGGACAGCGAAGCGAAGACTGTTTCCGTGCTGGTGCGGTCCTTCGACCGTGCAAAATCCGGAACTGTGCGGCTCCAGCTACCGCCGGGATGGCGAGTCGAACCCGCTCGGCAGAATTTCGATCTTAAGCAGACGAATGAAGAGCTGACGTTGAAGTTTCAGGTCACACCGTCTTCTGCCAGCGCGAGGATTGAAGCGCGGGCGATTGCTGAATTGGGTGGTACAGAGTACTCAACTGGCGTCCATGTGATTGGCTACTCTCACATCCCGCCGATCACGACTTATCCGGACGCGACGGCGGAGATGGTGCGAACGGATGTGCGGCTGCTGTCGAAACATGTCGGTTACATCATGGGCGCCGGGGACCTTGTTGCCGACTCTCTGAAGCAGATTGGGGCGGATGTGACTGTGTTGTCGCCTGAGGATTTGGCACGCGGAGATCTGTCGCATTTCGACGCCATCGTCGCCGGTGTTCGGGCCTATAACACCAGGGCAGACCTTCGAGCGAATCAGCAGCGGCTCATGGATTACGTCCAGAACGGCGGGACATATGTAGTGCAGTACAACACGGCAGAAGGCGGTCAATTTGAGCCTGAAACCGGTGCACTGAGCCACATCGCTCCTTACCCTCTCAAAATCGGACGAGATCGCATCACGGTCGAAGAAGCACCGGTTGAGGTCCTAAAGCCGAACAACCCGCTGATGACAACTCCCAACCGGATCACGAACGCAGATTTTGACGGCTGGATCCAGGAACGTGGGCTGTACTTCGCTTCCTCATGGGACCCGCACTTTGAAACCATCCTTTCATCTCACGATCCCGGAGAGAAGCCGCTTCAGGGCGGACTACTGTACGCGCACTACGGTAAAGGCACCTATATATTTACCGCGTTTGCCTGGTTCCGGGAGTTGCCTGCGGGCGTACCTGGAGCATATCGGATTTTCGCAAATTTGCTGAGTGCCGGAAAGCCGCAGCAATGAACCCTAATCCCGATCCCGAAGAGCCGCCGCCGATTCTCGGTACCTGGGCCCGAGTCTATGCGGTGGTTATCGGCTGGATCGTGGTGCTGATGCTCCTCTTCTTCTGGTTCACGAAAACCTGGAACCGCTGAATGCTTTCAGTCTTCGACTGGATCGTCCTCGCCAGTGCGCTGTGCTTCTTCACACTCTACGGGCTATGGCGTGGTCGCGGCTCGAATACTGTCGATAAATACCTGCTCGCGGGCAAGACTATGCCCTGGTACGCCATGGCGTTTTCAATCATGGCAACGCAGGCCAGCGCCATAACGTTCATCAGCACGACTGGCCTCGGATACTCCGATGGGATGCGGTTCGTTCAGTTTTACTTCGGACTGCCGTTTGCAATGGTGATTATCGCGAGCCTTGTCGTCCCCACCTTCCATCGCTCCGGTGTCTACACTGCCTATGAGTTTCTCGAGCGTCGTTTTGATTCCAAGACTCGGATACTGGTCAGCATCATCTTTCTGATTCAGCGCGGCCTTGCAGTCGGCGTTGCGTTGTATGCGCCAGCAGTGGTGATGACTGTCATCTTCGGCTGGCCGAATCGGATCACCACACTCGTTCTCGGAGTCATGGTGTTGTTGTACACCGTATCGGGTGGCATACGCGCGATCACCTGGACTGACTTCCAGCAGATGCTGGTGATGATCGCTGGACTGATTACGGCGTTCATCACCGCGATTTGGCTGCTTCCGGGAAATTCGACCCTCTTTGATGCACTGGCACTTGCGGGCTCTGCCGGGCGACTGAACCCCGTCGTCCTTTCGTTTAGCTGGGCCGATCGGTACAACCTGTTTAGCGGTCTCCTGGGCGGGTTCTTTCTGGCGCTCGCGTATTTCGGCACCGATCAGAGTCAGGTTCAGCGTTACCTGACGGGGCGATCTGTCGCTCAGAGCCGGCTGAGTCTGCTTTTCAACGGCATAGCGAAAGTGCCGATGCAGTTCCTGATTCTGCTGACCGGAGTCATGGTGTTCGTCTTCTTTTCATTCGAGAAGCCACCAATCATCTTTGATCGCGTCGCGCTGGAGAAGTTCCAGAACCAGCCGAATGCCGAGTCGATAACCGCCGACTATGACGCCGCTTATGAAATCCGGCGGTCGGCGGCGCAGCGATACGTGCAGACGCACTCGTCTGAGCAACTCGATGCGTTTCGCGCTGCGAACGTTCGGATTGAGCAAGTACGAAGAAACGCCGGCGCAAACGATACGAACTATATCTTTCTGACTTTTGTTACGAAGTATCTCCCCACAGGAGCAGTCGGGCTGGTGCTGGCTGCGATCTTTGCCGCTGCCATGTCGGTCGTCTCGGGCGAAGTAAACTCCCTTGCGACAGTGTCGACCATCGACATATACAAGCGCTATGTCAGGAAGGACTCCTCAGATCGCCATTACCTGATGGCGTCACGGCTTCTGACAGCTTTCTGGTGCGGCTACGCAATCACCACCGCGCAGTTCGGCGCTCGACTCGGTTCGCTGATCGAAGCAGTCAACCGGCTCGGGTCATACTTCTATGGCGGGATGCTGGGTGTTTTCGTACTTGCGTTTCTGTTCCCGCGCGTCAGCGGGACCAGCGCATTTGTGGCGGTTCTGGTGGGAGAGGCGGCGATTTTCGCCGCAGCCTCACTCACCGATATCTCTTTCCTGTGGTTCAACGTTATCGGGGCCGTGGTTGTGATTGTCGCTGGCAATGTACTCGCGCTTTTTCTTCCAGCGCCCGCGCCTACTTCGGGAAGTTTGCGCTTGCCTTCACTTCGTTGATCTGCTTGAGGTGACGTTCGGTATGCGCTGCGATCATGTCAAGCGCCTGGTAAGCAGTCACCGTAGTCCCTCCCCAGTTGCCCCAGGACCGAGTCAGCGGTTCTTTTGTGTTGATGATCCACTGAATGGTCCTGTCGCGCGCAGATTTGAACTCCCTGGGCAGTTCCACGGGCTGCCACCGACCCCTGGGTGCGATCTCGGCAGGCGCCTGGGCGGGCTGACTTCGGTCAGTCATGCGCGCGATCAGTTGGTCCGTTGTTAAGGTCTGGTTTGCGGGCCGGGGCAGCGAATGGGCGAGTATTCTCGTCGTCAGTGTGAAGAGGTACGGTTCGGTCGTTGTCAGATGTTCCACGACCTCGGCAACAGACCACTTTTCGGGAGCCGGCTTAAACGTCATCTGAGCAGCGCTCAGGCCGTCGATAGCATCCAGGACCTGCTTCCGTGTCGCGTGGAAGTAGCTCAACATCCGGCTGCGGTCATCACTGCTCATCGGCAGCGGGCTCTTGTCAGTCGGAATGATAGTGACCTCGCGGAAATAGACCGCCGATCTGGAATCGTGATTCTGCAAACCGATGAAGCCCGCGTCAGGACGGGGACCGCGGATCGGCTCAAACCACTGCTTGCGGTCGGGAACCTGACCGGAACCGGAAAATTCGTTCACGAGTTCGCCGTTTAGCATCACCTTCGTAATGGGGCCGTTCAGCTGAATCTCCATCGTGTTCCACTCACCCGCTGGTTTCTGCGCCTTTTTTGTGGCGCGGCTCAGCGAGTAGATAGCACCTGTCATGTGCCACTCGTCGCCCGCCGCGTCGATCTGCACCTCATAGCCGTTGTGGACCCCGTACCAGGGGTCTGGCGGCGGTTCAGGCATACGAATATAAACTCCGGAGTTGTCCGATGGTCCGGTCGTCTTGAAAACGACTCGAACGGTCTCGTTTCCGATCTTCCTGCCGTTGTACCAGAGCAGCCCCATTCCGCCTTCGGTTTTGAGCAGACCATCAGGCATCAGGACAAAGCGGCCGGGGCCGACCATGGACCACCCCTCAAGAGACTTTCCGCTGAATATTGTTTGTGGCTGAGCATATAGTCCAGAGCCGAGTACCGCGAGAGCGAGGAGGCGTAAGTTCATGAAGATAAAGTGTATCGCGCGAAGCCGTACAAGTCCGCGCGCCTGTCTGCATGGAGCTGTTGGAACCGAGCGCCTCGAATCATAAGCACTCGAGATATCAGTCGACTCCTGAGCTCAGAGCCGGAATTTCACGCGAGTCGTTGGCACGGTTGTCAGTGATTGTGATTCGGCGCCCGTCGGACACAACCTGGATAGCGCCTCCATGATCGGTTCGGAAGATTCTTGTGCCAACTTGTTCGAGGTTGGAAAGAACCGCGGGATTCGGATGTCCGTAAGAATTCCCTTCGCCTGAGGAAATGAGCGTGAAGAGCGGACGAGTGACGGCGAGGAACTCGGGCGTGCTCGATGTCCGGCTACCGTGATGCCCCGCCTTGAGGACGTCGATGTCCGGCGGAATGGCGAGTCTGAATTCTGTCGGCCGCTCCGCATCTCCCATGAGGAGAAACTTATTGACACCGTATGTGAGCAGAAGCACCAGGGAGTCATCGTTCTTCGCCTTCGGTCCGGGCTCCACGTCCCGTGCTGGCCACAATACCTGAAGTACGTTCTCCCGGGTGTCCCCGGTGCGCAGGCCGACTACTCTCGTGCCGACCTCGGCTGCGGCGTTCCGAATTGCTCTAAGCAGCGGACTATCCTCCGGGGCAAGGCCTAACCAGACTTCGCGCGGGCGAAAGTTCCGGATCACCGCAGGTATACCGGCCGCATGATCGTCATGCAGGTGCGTGACCGCGACATAATCGACATTTCGCAGTCCTCGCCGCCAGAGATATGGCGAGACAACATCTTCTCCTATGTCGAGTCGGGACTGAATCCGTCTATCAAAGATTGGGAACCCTCCGGCATCGACCAGGAGTGTTCGTCCGTTCGGCAGGGTGATGAACAACGAATCACCCTGCCCGACATCGATCGCGGCGAGTTCGAGTGCACCTCTGTGTGGCGTCGGGCGATATGTCATCGCGGCAAAAACAACACCAGGAGCGATCGCCGCACACACCCACGCCCACGGTGAACGCCTGAGCAGGCAATAACCGAGTACCGCAGTTACCGCAAGCAATCCGATGCTATATGCCAGCGGAAAATCCGGAACGCGAATGCCGGGTTCCAGTCTGGAAAAGAAAGCGGCCACCTGTCTGGCAAATCTCACGAATTCCGCAGAAAGCCCGCCCAGTAGT
The DNA here is from genome assembly GCA_963794765.1 of Bryobacteraceae bacterium. Classification (GTDB taxonomy): domain Bacteria; phylum Acidobacteriota; class Terriglobia; order Bryobacterales; family Bryobacteraceae; genus JAWXCM01. The sequence goes on from CAWCGC010000040.1 coordinate 38,773, forward strand.
GTCGATCCCGAGAGTGCGGCAGTGAGCCCAATCGGAACCGCAGCGCTGAGGGAGGGTACGACGAAGATATTTGCGAAGACGGCAGTCGCCGATGCCTGGTGGAAGTACGCCACAGACGGAACAAGCAGCGCCAGTTGGACCGACGCCGATACGACGATCAACTCAGTAATCGAGAAGAAAACTTTGGTGAAGAGTAAGACTGCTTGAAGGGGAGCACGAAGTGCTTCAGCCATCAACGACAACTCGAGGCGAAACTGCTTACCCCGGGGCCCCGTTCCGTCGCGGTAGGGCGCGATCAGAATGTCAATCAGTGGCGATGCGATCGCTCCGATTGCGGCAACGGAAAGAAATGTCAACTGAAAACTCGGGTCATAGATCGAAGTCGGATCAACCGCAAGCAAAACGATCCCGGTCAGGCCCAGCAGGTTGAGGAGGCGTCCCTGGCGATAGAACCAGCGCGCCGTCAGCAATAGCGTGAAGCCAACGGCCGAGCGCACTACCGGCGGCTGCCAATCAACTGCTGCTGCATAAGTCCAGGCGAGAAGTGAGCCAAGAAAAACCAGTCCTGTAAGAGGTACACCGAAGAACCGCAAGAGAGCGAGTGCCGTTCCCGCGACCACTGTAATGTGAAGTCCCGAGACGACAATCGCGTGGTAGGTCCCGGTTCGGCGGAAGTCGTCGGTGTCGCTCTTCGTGACCAGTGCGTTGTCGCCAACCAGCAGCGCCGGCATAAAATCCTCGTGCGAAACTTGCCGTCCGCGTTCGGCGATCCAGGCTCTCATTCGGAGGGCGGATCGCCTCAGGGGTGAGCCGCAAATCCCCGGAAGGACGGTAATCTTGTTGGTTCCCCAGGCGGATGCGAGCCAGTAGACAGACTGACGGTGTAGATAGCCGACGAAGTCAAACGCTCCCGGATTGCCGAAATTCTTAGGCTTGCGAATCTTTGCTTCCACTTCGATTCGTTGCCCATATTCGAGCAGCGGTAGTGACTCGCCGGGTCGTGCTGTCAAAGTCACACGGGCGTCGGCTCCTGCTTCGAGTTCGACAGGGAAACGAGCCTGAACGCCATCCGAAGACACAGGACCAACAATGCAACCGGAAAGCAACAGGACCTCACCGGGTGCGGCGTCGAGTTCCGGCGCCTTTGGTGTGGGCTGCCAGACTCGACACGAGTCCGCCAACCAGAAAGCATGCACTCAGCAGACCAACCTGCCGAATCCAGCTTGTTCGAACAAAGACCGCGGCGACGCTGCAGGCGAGAATCGCCCACCAGGAACTGCCGGAAAACCATATTCCGGCCGCGAATGCAATCGCGGGCAAAATCAGCGGTTCCCGAACGGACTTCACCTTGAGGAAGTGCGCTCGGAATGCCGGGAATCTCAGTCGAGATTCAGGGTTTTGAGCAGTGTTCCCTTTTCAGCAGCGATCTTTTTCTGCAGCAGCATTATCGAGTAGATCAGTTGCTCGGGACGCGGCGGGCAACCCGGCACGTAGACGTCGACAGGGATCACCTGGTTCACCGGCACAACTGCGTAGTTATTAAAAACGCCGGTTGAGGTGGCGCAGGCGCCCATCGAGATGACCCACTTAGGCTCGGGCATCTGCTGGTACAACTGCCGGATAACGGGTGCCATTTTATTCGCGACACGACCGGCAATGATCATCAGATCTGATTGTCGGGGAGACCCGCGGAACACTTCTGCGCCGAATCGCGCCAGATCGTACCGGGAGTCCGTCGTCGCCATCATCTCGATTGCACAGCACGCGAGGCCGAAAGTCATTGGCCAAATCGAGTTCTTGCGTGCCCAATTGATTGCCGAACCGACAGTCGTCAGGAGGAGACCTTCCCCCCCGAGCTCGGGAACCGGCTCGCTATCAATGCGGGCGTACAACTCCGGAGGCTGACTCGCCTGCAGGAGGTGGTCCTTGTCTTCGATGGGGTGGTGCATACCTTATTGATAGCAAACGGCGCAGGGAAGGTTCACGTCTGCGGAGCGGACGGCCTCGTTAGGTGGGTTCGACCCGGGCTGCCGGTCGCCGTCAAACTGCGCTGCCCGACCTACCGCTCGCGCCCATTCTCAAGCTTGTCCTTTCACGTTTTCCGGGTTCTCATGAGAGTTCTCCACGGGGTGCCGTACCTAATTTATGTGATTACAGCAGAAGAAGAACTGCATTGGCTGGCGCTATTGCTTGTCCCCGGGCTCGGCCCAAGAAGCACGGGACAGCTGTTGGCCAGATTCAGAACACCGGTCGAGGTCTTTCGAGCGGCGGCCGACCAACTGGAGGATTGTGGCATTTCTTCTTCCGTCGCGCAGACGATCGCGTCCGGATGCACCTTTGAAGATGCTGTAACACAGCAGGAAAAGATGCGTTTCGCCGGCGCGAAGCTCGTCACGCTTCGCTGCCAGAACTATCCCGAGAGACTGCGGGAAATCTACGATCCGCCGGTCGCACTCTTTGCGCGTGGAAACACCGAGCTGCTCGGTACTGTTATGATTGGCGTCGTCGGAACTCGACGGCCTACAGCCTACGGGATCGCAGCAACCCAGAGATTATCGGCCGACCTGGCAAATGCTCAGGTGACGATTGTCAGCGGAATGGCAAGAGGCATCGATACTGCGGCGCACAGATCCGTCCTTGAGGCTGGCGGTAACACAGTTGCAGTCTTTGGTTGTGGGGTAGATCTGGTCTATCCTGCCGAAAACCGCTCGCTGGCGGGACTCATCGCACAGAAAGGGCTGGTTTTGTCAGAGTTCCCGATGTCGGTACCGCCGTATCCGCAGAACTTTCCGGTGCGGAATCGTATCGTCAGCGGCATTAGTGCGGGTATTTTGGTAGTGGAGGGAGCCCAGTACAGCGGTTCGGGCATCACGGCGCGGCTGGCTATGGATCAACAACGAGAGGTTTTCGCCGTACCCGGGAATATTACTTCCAAAATGAGCTGGGGCCCTAACCTTTTGATAAAACAGGGCGCGAAGCTCGTTCAGGAATGGAATGACGTAGTCGTCGAGCTAACTCCGGCAGATCGGCAGAAGCTGGTCATCGCCACTCAGAGGCAGTTGACGATTGAATCCTCCGACGCTCCGGCTGCATCCACTGGGCTCGTGGAGGAGGACAACTCTCCTCAGGCTAAGCTGTCGAAAGAACTCCTGCGGGCGTTGCGGGTGGACATGTCGACCCATATTGATACGCTGATGGAATCTTTCGTACAAGTCAGCTCATCAGAGGTGATTGCGGCCCTCTTCGGATTGGAACTCGAGGGACTGATCAAACAGCTCCCTGGAAAAAACTTTGTTAGAGTGTGGTGAGTTCGTAGTAACTTATGGCAAAATCGCTGGTCATCGTCGAATCACCGGCAAAGGCAAAGACGATTGGTAAGTATCTGGGCAACCAGTTCATCGTCAAAGCCTCGCTGGGACATATCAAGGATCTTCCGAAGAAAGATCTCGCTGTGGCAGTCGACGGCGACTTTCGTCCGAGTTATCAGATCATTGAAGGTAAGAAGAAGCTCATAACCGAGCTGAAGCAAGCCGCCAAAAAGGTCGAGTCGATTTATCTGGCCGCTGACCCGGATCGTGAGGGAGAAGCGATCTGCCAGCACCTTCAGGAAGAACTGGACGGATCCTCCAAAGACGGTCAAATCTATCGGGTGATGTTTAACGAGATCACCCCGAAGGCTATTCGCCAGGCCTTCGAAAAGCCGATGACCGTCAACATTCACCTGGTTGAAGCACAGCAGGCTCGCCGTGTGCTCGACCGGCTTGTCGGTTACAAGATTTCGCCTCTGCTCTGGGACAAGGTCCGTCGCGGACTCTCGGCCGGCCGCGTGCAGACGGTTGCCCTCCGCCTGATCGTCGAGCGTGAGCAGCTGATCAGAGCCTTCGAAAAGCGTGAGTACTGGACCATTGACGTCCAGCTGAACGCCAAAAAGCCGCCGGTGCTGAAAGCGTCCGTGGCGAAGCGAAATGGCGAGAATTTAGAGATTCCAAACGAGGCTGCGTCGAATGAGATCGTCGCTGCGCTGGACGGAGCTCAATATACCGTTGCTTCCGTCGCGACTCGCGAGAAGCGGCGGAATGCGGTAGCTCCGTTCATTACTTCGACTCTGCAGCAGGAATCCGCTCGCAAACTTCGGTTCAGCGTCAAGCGGACGATGATGATTGCGCAGAAGCTGTATGAAGGGGTGGAAATCGGCAGCGAGGGAGCTGTCGGTCTCATCACGTACATGCGAACCGATTCGACCCGCGTGTCAGAGGATGCGCTGACGGAGGTCCGGTCATTTGTAAGTGAGCGCTTCGGAGCTCAGTATGTACCCGAGAAGCCGAATACCTACAAGAGTAAGAAAGACGCTCAGGACGCCCACGAAGCGATTCGCCCGACTTCGGTTTTGCGGACTCCCGAGGAGATCGCAAAGTACGTGCAGGAAGACGAACTGAAGTTGTATCGGCTTATCTGGATGCGCATGATCGCTTCGCAGATGATGCCGGCCGTGTTCGACCAGACGACGATCGACGTTACCGCGAAGGGCGGCGATAACAACGAATATCGTTTCCGCGCGACCGGCTCTGTTCCGAAATTCGATGGCTTTCTTGCGATCTACGAAGAAGGCAAGGATCAGAAAGACGAAGAAGACGAAGAACTCAGGCACAAGCTTCCGGCCGTAACTGAAGGCGAGGTGCTCAGGTTCAAAGCAATTGAACCGGAACAGCATTTCACCGAACCGCCTCCCCGATTTACGGAAGCTACGCTCGTCAAGGAACTGGAAGCCAACGGTGTTGGCCGACCATCCACTTACGCGGCAATCCTGTCAACGATTCAGGAACGCGAGTACGTAAAGAAAGAAGGTGGCAAGTTTAACCCGACGGAACTCGGCGAGATCGTCAAAGACCTGCTCATCGAGAACTTCGACCACATTTTTGACGTGAAGTACACGGCAAAGATGGAGGAAGAACTCGACGAAATTGAAGACGGCAAGATGGACTGGCGCGTGGCCATGTCGGAATTCTATGGGCAACTTCGGGAAGACCTGGAGCATGCCGAACGGAACATGACCGACATTAAGCGGATGGAAATCCCCACGGACCAGGTTTGCGAGAAATGCGGCAAGCCGATGGTTATCAAATGGGGCCGCCATGGACGCTTCCTCGCATGCACCGGGTACCCGGAGTGCACAAATACCAGGGAAATCGCGCCCGAAGGAAATATAGAGGAAGGTGCTGAAGAGGAGTATTGCGAGAATTGCGGACGTCCGATGGTCCTTAAGAAGGGCCGTTTCGGGCAATTCTATGCGTGTTCTGGCTACCCGGATTGCAAAACCACGAAACAGATCGGCCAAAAGGAACAACGAAAATCAGATCAGCCGCTGGACGAAGAATGTCCGAACTGCGGCTCCAAATTGTCTCTGAAATACGGGCGGTTCGGCGAGTTTGTTTCGTGTTCAAACTATCCGAAATGCAAGTTCGTCAAGCAGAAGACAATCGGCGTCGCATGTCCCTCGTGCGGTCAGGGGGAGATCGTCGAGCGCAGGTCTAAACGTGGAAAAACGTTCTACGGCTGCAATCGGTACCCTGATTGCGAGTTTGTCGCCTGGAACAAGCCCCTCGCCGAGACCTGTCCGGAATGCAGTTCACCTTATCTGCTGGAGAAGTGGAGTAAGAAGGACGGACCGCAGGCGGTTTGCCCAAACGCCGAGTGCAAGTACAAGCGAGACCTGCCAAAGCCTGAAGAGACTCAGGCAGCCGAGCCTGAGACCGCTCTCGCCAGTTGACGGTCAGACGCTCAGGGCGACCGGGATTCCCATCATTTGCAACCTGTTCTCGACCTCGAGCGGGGACAGGCGAGACGCGTCGTACTCTACTCTGATTCGGTCCATCGCCGGACTCAGCGAGACTCGGTAAATGCCGTAGACTCCGTGCGCGCGGGCGATTGCGTCCATCAGGCGATCGTCCAGCGGGCGAACCAGTTCATACTCCAGTTGGACTTTCGTCATTCGGCGACAGGATAGCATGGAAGGTGAGTTAAGGCGGGGAGTCCGGCCCGGAGTTCGAATGCTCCGGGCCGACTTGGAGCAGACTATCAGGCAGCTTTTCGAACCGGGTTGTGGCTGCTCGGTGCTGTTGCCTTCGGACGCATTGCGATGATCTTTGCGGAGGTTTCCGAACGCATACCACCGCTGAAATACTCATTAAGCGGATAGAGCGGATAGGGCTGGAGTTCCATGAAAACTCGCCCGAGCTTATGCTGAATCCGATAGCAAGTGTGGTGGAAAGCACCCTTGTCCATGTTTCCAAGTTTGCGGCAGCAGAGACGCCAGTCAGCACCCAACAGGTATCTGTAACGAAAGATGGTATGCTCTTCTGGTGAAAGATTCTTTTTCGCAACCTGCAAAAAATCGGCCGTATATTCTTCGTTCTTAAGTCCCCAGCTGGTCGGTCCATCCGAACTTACAGCGTGCTCGAGCGAGATGCGTGAATCAGAAATGCTCGAAAACGAGCATTCCATAAAGCGGTCGTAGCAGGTACGAAAGATCGCGCGCAAAACACATTTACAGGTTTTCTCTGCACCATCAGAGCCAGCGACGGTGCCTTCGCCTTGACAAGCAATGCAATTATCACTTGCCAACATCATCTTTTCGGTTCGATTCCACTCCATGTTTCTCGGTTCCTTTGTATTATTTCAGCCCCGTTTCGGTCTTTGCCGCAGGGCGTTTTTTTCTATCTGTTCCGATCCTAACAGTGCATGATTTTTCGTCTATACGCATTAAACCTTAAGGTGTTACGCAGGGGACCTCAGGGATATCGGAGTTAGCCGGAAAGTGTCAGATCCTGAGCAGGATAGAAGATTATTTCCCGTAAGTATTCTTGAGAAAAATCTGGTCTAAGCTCACGAGAATCTAAAGTTTGGCACAGCAGGGCACGATGAGGCCTATAGCTCAAAGAAATAGAGTTCGTTTGCCGCCGGGGTACGCATGTTTGTCTCGGACCTTCGTGAGACGTTAACTGAACTGTTGCGAACCAAAGTACGTAACGGCACTACGACGGAAAGATCGCTTGCAAAGCTGATTGGCATGTCGCAGCCTCACCTGCACAACGTACTGAAGGGAACGCGTACCTTAAGTACGGACATGATCGATCAGTGCCTCTATCAGCTCAGGCTTTCTGTTCTTGATCTGGTGGACCGCTCTGCACTAACGGACCACCTCGGCAGACAGGAACAGGACAGAACGCGTCTGGTTTACCTGCCAGTTCTGGACGGCGCTATCGGCCCGACATCGCCGTGGCCAGCTGAGGTGCAGACCAAAGATCGCTTTCCGGTTGAAGAAGATCTCGTCCGAAATATGTGCCAGCCGATTATTGCTCAGGCAAGCTTTGACGCGCGAATGCGTTCGAGTATCTCCGAGGGAGATTTCTTCCTGCTCGACCAGTCCACCAAAGCCCGGCTGGACTTTCGTGATGATTGCCTCTATGTGATCAGGAATGCGAAGTCCGGGTTAGTACGGCGGATTCGGCGTAAAGGAGATTTCATTTTCGCGGTAGCAGACGATACGGTATACCGGCAAGCACTTTGGGAGAAGCTTCCCGCGACCGGCGCCCAGATACTTCACTTCGTTCGGGCGAAAGTGACACTTCTGCCTCGCGATCAGGACTGGTCGGCGTTTGGCGTCGACAAGTGACTCATCGCAGGCGAGCAAAGCTGTTGTAGACGTCGAGCACGTTCCGCGCTGTGTCGAGCCAGTTGAACCGACGCGTCTGCTCGGTGCCAGCCTGGATCAGTCTCTCGCGTAGTTCTGAATTCGTCAGGACTTCCTGGATGCCCCGGGCGATGTCAAAGGTCGTATCGGGGTTGACGACCATTGCTGCGTCGCCGACCACTTCGGGTAATGAGCTGACCCCGCTGGTAACCACAGGTATTCCGGTCGCCATCGCCTCAAGTGGGGGTAAGCCAAAGCCTTCGTACAATGACGGGAAAACGAAACACTCCGCGGCCGCGTAAAACATCCGCAACGTCTCGAACGGAACGAACCCGAGGAACCGCACCGCATGCTGGAGCCGGCTGCGTGAGACCGCCCGCCTGACTTCAGGATGACGTGAGATCTCATCGCCGATCACCACCAGCCGCAAATCGCGAAACACCGGATGGTCGTTCAGCTGCGTGCGGACGAGAGCGAACGCATCAATCAAACGGGGAATATTTTTGTGAGGCCGGATCCGACCGGCATAGAGAAGGTAAGGGCGTCGGATCTGGTATCGCTCGAATAAGCGGTCCAGTTCCTCGGGAGGAGGGGGCGGCTCCAGAAACCGCGGATCGGGCGCGCTGTAGACCATACGCACGCGTTCGCGAGGTACTGCGAGAAGGTTCTCGACGTCTCGCCGAGTGGCATCGGACACCGCTATCACGCAGCTGGCGCGCAACAAACCACGACGGAATCCATATAGTCGAATCTTTTCCCGGAAACCAGGATGAGAACCGAAAAGAAAGCTGCTTACATCATGAATCGTAACAACGTAAGGTCGAGGCATGAACCACGGCATTACGTTCACGGGCATGTGTATCAGGTCCGGAGCCAGGCTGCGCAAAAACCAGCTGAATGCAATATCATCCCAGAACTTGCGCTGTGGCTGATGGAAAATCGCGAGCTCGAAATTGGTCGGTAACTTCTTGAATTCCTGTATTTCCGGGTCGGTTGTTACGAGCTGGTAGTGGTTCTTCTGATCGATGAGCGCGAGCGACTGGACAAGATTTCGAATATACGTTCCAACGCCGAAGTCGCGGAGATTTCGAACGTCAATAACGATCCGAAGCGGCACCGTCAGCTCAGGACTTCAGGCCGTGACCGCGCTGTGCTTCCAGCTATAGAGAGGAAATTTTTGCGTCAAAGCTGATACGCGGCGGCGTACTTCCGCCAGCACCGACTCCGATGAGGGGCTTCGAAGCACTTCTGAAATGCACGAAGCCGTCTCCGCCATTTCCGGCGTGTTGAACCCGCGCGTCGTCACGGCAGGGCTGCCGAGCCGAATACCGCTGGGGTTAAGCGGAGGATTGGTATCAAATGGGATTCCGTTCTTGTTTACCGTGATGTACGCCTGATCGAGGGCTGCTTCCGCTTCTTTCCCGCGCACTCCTGCGGAAAAAACATCGAGGAGCAGAAGATGCGTATCGGTGCCGCCCGATACTATGCGGAACTTTTCGGCGATGAGGCCCTCGGCCAGAGCTCTGGCGTTGGCGATCACGCGTTCAGAGTAGTTCCGAAACTCAGGCTGAAGTGCCTCAAGAAAACATACGGCTTTCCCGGCAATTACATGCACCAGCGGGCCGCCCTGTGCTCCGGGAAAAACAGCCCTGTCGATCGCAGGTCCGAACTTCTCTTTGGCAAGTATCAGGCCTGAGCGGGGTCCGCGGAGGCTCTTGTGTGTCGTCGAGGTTACGATATCCGCGTGGTCGCAGGGATTGGGATAAAGCTTCGCCGCGACCAGCCCCGAGAAATGCGCCATGTCTACGAGAAACAGAGCGCCAACACTGTCCGCGATCTCTCTGAACTTCGCAAAATCAATAATCCTGGGATAGGCGCTCGCACCCGCGATGATCATTTTGGGCCTGTGCTCCTCAGCGAGTTTGGCCACTTCCTCATAATCGATCGTCTCGGTATCACGCCGGACGCCGTAACCGACGACCTTGTATGTTTTGCCCGAAAAGTTCAGATGATGTCCATGAGTCAGGTGACCGCCATGGGCCAGACTCATGCCGAGAATCGTGTCGCCGGGCTGCAGTACAGCGGCATAAGCAGCTTCATTGGCCTGCGATCCTGAGTGCGGCTGAACGTTGGCAAACTCGGCTCCGAACAGCTGTTTGGCGCGATCTCGGGCAAGGTTTTCGACGACGTCGACAAACTCGCAACCACCGTAGTATCGTCGGCCAGGATACCCTTCGGCGTACTTGTTTGTGAAGATGCTCCCCGTTGCTTCGAGAACTGCTTCCGAGGTGAAGTTCTCGCTGGCAATCAGTTCCAGATGCGAGTCCTGACGCTCCAGCTCGTGCCGGATTGCATCATATACAGCTGGATCAACTTCAGCGAGAGGGCGCGACATTCTGGACGTGTAATTCATTGGATTGACTCGCTTGACAGGGCTCCCGGAATGATCGGAATCAATAGTTTAGCATGGTACACTCAGAGCTTACTTCACTCGGAAGAGTTCGGCTTCTGCGCCGAACCACTCGTCCAGGATCACCAAAGTCATGCTCTGGAGCAAGCTTTTCATCCCCACTCTGCGCGAGAATCCTGCGGAGGCGGAAGTTGTCAGTCATCAGTTGTTACTTCGCGCCGGATATATCCGGCAGCTTTCCGCCGGTATTTATAACTATTTATTTCTCGCTCAGCGCTCACTTCTGAAAATTCAGCGAATAATTCGTGAGGAGATGAACGCAATCGGCGGACAGGAGATGCTGCTGCCCGCGCTGCACCCGGCTGAGCTGTGGCAGGAGAGCGGACGCTGGGACGTAATGGGCGACAACATGTTCCGGTTTAAGGACCGCTTCGGACGGCCCATGTGCCTCGGCATGACGCACGAGGAAAACATGACGTTTGTTGCCCGTGGCGAGCTTCGGAGCTACAAGCAGCTTCCGCAGATCTGGTATCAGATTCAAACCAAGTTCCGCGATGAGCCGCGACCCAAGTCGGGCTTGCTGCGAGTTCGGCAGTTCATGATGAAGGATTCTTATTCGTTCGATCTGGACGCCGTCGGACTCGACGAGGCATATGAAAAACACTATCGCGCTTACTGTCGTATCTTTGATCGCTGCGGACTGAAATACGCGGCCGTCGAAGCGCATTCGGGCGCTATGGGCGGAAGCCAGTCGCACGAGTTCATGGTCGCCTCGGAAGCCGGCGAAGACTTTGTCGTATCGTGCACAGGCCAGCGGCTACGCCGCGAATCTCGAGAAGGCGGTGTCGCGTGCTGTTCCTCCTGCCATTGCTGATCCAGAGGGTGACTTCGTGCCCGAGGAGTTCGCTACTCCAAACATAAAGACAATCGCCGAGGTCTCAACCTTCACGGGACTGCCACCAACGTCGCAAATCAAGAGTCTGGTGATGATAGCCGACGGGAAAGCTGTACTTGCTTTGCTTCGCGGGGATCATCAGCTGAGTGAAACCAAGTTGGGTTCTATCATTGGAGCGAGCGACCCTCGTCCAGCGCATCCGGAAGAAATTCGTCAGTCATTTGGAGCCGATGCCGGATCGCTTGGGCCTGTCGGTGTTACGAATATGCGCGTCATCGCGGATCTGGCTCTTCAGGGCCGTCGCAACATGATAACGGGCGCAAATCGGAACGACTTCCATCTTCGCAACGTCACGCCCGGCAAAGACTTTGAGGCTGAGTTTGCCGATATTCGTCAGGTTGCCCCGGGGGACACACACGTCGAATCGGGTGAGCCTCTCGAGATCCAAAAGAGTGTCGAGATCGGGCATATTTTCAAGCTCGGTTACAAGTACTCGGAATCGATGGGCCTCAAGGTGACTAACGAAGCAGGAGAGGAAGTCACGCTCATTATGGGCTCGTACGGAATCGGCGTTGAACGACTTCTGGCAGCCGCAGTGGAGTTGTACCACGATGCAAATGGCATGGCCTTGCCGCCGTCGATCGCACCCTTCGAGCTTGTGGTTACGCCGGTAAACATCGCCGACGAAACACAGAGGACTATAGCTACGCGATTGGCTGGAGCGGCCGGCTCCGCTGGCCTCGACATCTTGTTTGACGATCGCGATGAACGTGCCGGAGTCAAGTTCAAGGACGCGGATCTCATTGGAATCCCGTGGAGGATTACCGTCGGGAAAAAGGCTGCCCAGGGTCTGGTGGAAGTAGTGGAACGCAGGTCGAAGGAGACGGTCGAAGTTCCCGTAGACGATGCAGTTTCGTACGTCCTCGCGCGCGTCCAGCCAGCCCGAAATGCAGCCTGACTGGCCTCTGATTCGCGCGCAGTTTCCCGCGTTGCGCGGGATCACTTACCTGAACACAGCTACGTACGGGCAAATGCCGCAGTGTGCTGTCGAGGCTGTCGTCAAACACCTCGACCGGCGCGACTCGCTGGCGTGTTCCGATTTCCTGGAGTGGTTCGACGATGCGGACGCAAATTCGAGCATCTCTGGCACAACTCATAAATGCATCATCGGGCAACGATATTGCGTTTATCAGTACTGCTTCCACAGCGCTGGGGTGGTTGTTAAACGGCCTTGACTGGCGGCCCGGCGATCTGGTTGTCACACTCAGCGGCGAATTCCCAAACAACCTCTATGCTCCCGCGATGCTGGACCGCTTTGGCGCCGAATTCGTCGAGACGGACTGGGACGGAATGCAACGCCTCATCGACCAGGGCCGTGTCCGGGCAGCATTCCTGAGTACGGCCAATTATGCGAACGGCTTCGTACCGCCACTGGACGGCTTTGGAGATCGAGTTCGTCGGAACGGCGGGGTCCTGTATATTGACGGGACGCAAAGTGTCGGTGCGCTTTCTTTCGATGTGCAAAGCGTCCAGCCGGATATGCTTTCGGTGAACGCATACAAGTGGATGATTTCGCCTAACGGGGCGGGATTCGCCTATCTGGCGCCGGGATTTCGCTCGCGACTGCGGCCCTCAGTTATTGGCTGGCGCAGTGACCGCGGGTGGCGTGGCGTTGAACATTTGCATCACGGAGCCCCTGTTTTCTCGGATGCCGCTGAGGCGTTTGAAGGGGGGATGCTGAATTTTCCGTCGATTTACGCGATGCGAGCATCCGTCGATCTCATGCTGCGGATCGGCGTTCGTCAGATCGAAGCGCGCGTTCTGCAACTGGCCCGCATTTGCTGTCAGTCTCTCGAGTTGCTGGGAGGCGATATATTTCAGCCCGAATCTCCGATCCTCGCCGTTAAGTTTCCGGATGACGATGCTTCGTCACTTGCTCGTGAACTCGCTTCGGATCACCGTGTGCTCGCATCCGCGCGTCATGGCCGACTTCGGCTATCCCTTCACTTCTACAACGATGAGTCTGATTTACAGCGTCTGGACCACGCATTGAGGTCTGTGCTCCGCCGAGCTTAGCCCTGATACCGAAAAGCAACGGTGATTCCGCAACAAGCAGGCTGGCTGTGTAGTCACACCAACGCATGGCACGTAAAAACAAAGACAAAGGCAACAAAGACACAAAGCCACCCAGGGCGGTAAAAAGTAGCCGCTAGGGATGCAAAGTACAGCCCTCGCAAAGCTGCAGGCTGTTTACTTCATGGCGGCAGGACTTTGGCCTTTGCTTCACATGCGTTCGTTTCTGGGAGTAACCGGTCCCAAGACGGACCTCTGGCTCGTCCAGACGGTGGGCGCGCTGGTCACGTGTATCGGAGGCCAACTCCTGTTGTCTGCACATAATGGGGACTCGGCGAACAGTCTGAGACTGTTCGCGGCAGGTTCTGCCGCAGCACTGGCCCGCCTTGATGTTTTGCATGCTGGCAGAAGAAGAATCAGCCCGATTTATCTGCTCGACGCGGCCGCTGACATCACAGTGGTCTACCTCTGGGAACGAAGCGATGGACGTTAAATGCAGCCGCGATGAGCAAGGCAATATTCACCCGGTGAGCTTTCGCTCCGGTCCACATGAGTACAGCGTCGAGGCACACCTCGATACATGGTACGGCGGCGAGCGTGATGTCTGGTACAAGGTGCGAGCGAACGATGGGAACCTCTACGTCCTGCGCCATAACGGTGCCCACTGGACGCTCGAGGCATTTCGGAAAGTCGCATGAAACCTGCTGAAGCAGGCACGTTCGACATCGTTGCCGGACATGTACACGGCGACGAGGTTCGCAAAGGCGTGATGACTATCGCTGAAACCGGCCAGTGGTACGCAAATCTTAGCCTCAAGCGCCAAGTCGCTATGACGACAGCCCGGTCGCGGACGTCACGCTTGTTGCTGATCTCTGTGCGTGGGTGGGACAAGCGATGATTCGCACGGCCGGCGATGGTCAAGTCGAGCTTACGGGCGAAGGCACGCTCTCTGTCGAGCCGGCTGTCGGCGCATAATTCTCGGGTGCTGCTTTGTCAAGATTCGGCGCAGCGGCGCCACGCCCCGAACATGCGAGGCAGGAACTCGGCACACTGAAATGCACTGTCAATTTTGGCTTTCTGGCGCTTCGCCCGGCACGATCCTCGTTCAGCAGCAGGGAACCTGAACGAGAGGTTCGCAAATTTAAGATATTGGCTGATAGTAACTTCGGGGCCCGCATTCTCGAGCAAAAATACTAAAAACGCACGGGATCTCAGATATCCAGACTCTATCGTCAGACACAATTGCGCGAACGGCAGCGTCAAAGGCGCGGAACGCCGATGGCAATCGAAGATCTGAACACCCTCTCAAAAACTCCTGAGGACGACCAGGCCGAGAGGCGGGCGAGCGTAATCCGTCTCGCGTTCAATGGCGACGAATCCAAATTCGATGAGTTCGTCAGGATTGTCAGAGAGGCCGTCCCGGGGGCCGACGCTGCGGTACTTCGCGGAAGTGCTACGACGGGCTACAGGTGGAAAGACAACGCCCCATTCGACGCTGATGGCCCTGGAACAAGTGATCTCGACCTGACGCTCGTCGGTGCCGACGTTCTCAGGTACTACTCAATAACTGGCTATTTCATCCCAGGGGCGCACACCCGGCCTCTAAGCGAAGACGATCCGGACATTGCGCCCGAGCTTGTGCCCTTGCGTGAACGCCTGATGAACATGGTCCGTCGGCCTGTGAATATTCAGGGAACTCGGGAGTGGGTGCAACAATTCCGCGGTGAGGTTCTGGCGCAGCCTTACCTCATTCTCTTCGGAAGCATCGGCACGAAGGCGTGAAACTCCGGCTTCTGACCTACAACATTCGGTACGGCGGAACCGGACGTGAGAAGCCGATCGCCGCCGTTATCAAGGGTGCCGAGCCGGACACGGTCATCCTGGAAGAAGCCACTGACCCTGCGGTTGTAAGAAAAGTGGCGGCTTCATGCGGGATGAAGTGGTACGCGTCGATTCCCGGCCAGTCAGTTGCGTTCCTGAGTCGGGTGGAAGTCTCTCAGTTCAAGTGGCATCACTTCCGATTTGCGCGACGCGATTACCTCGAGGTGATCCTTGCGAGCACAAAGACCCGCATCTTCGGCGTGCACCTGTCTGCCGTTCACTCGAATGTCACCGAGCAACTTCGCATCTACGAGATGGAAGCATTGCTGTCCGACATCAAGAACCAAACGCCTGGCTTTCATATCCTGACCGGCGATTTCAATACCCTCGCACCTTATGAGAAGCTGGATTTATCCAAACTCCCACTGCGACTGCGGCTGATCGCATGGATGACCGGCGGCCGAGTCCGGTATCGCACCATCCAGCGAATGCTCGACGCCGGATACATCGACGCGTACAGGAATCTTCACCCAAACGATCCGGGGCTGACATTCCCGACGTGGGGAGGACAGGTACGTCTGGATTATATTTTCGTCCCGTCCAGATTCGCAGAGCGGGTGACGAAGGCGGAAGTCCTTCGTCCTGACCCGCTCGCCAAAGAAGCGTCAGATCATTTCCCGCTGCTCGCCGAAATTGTAATCGCACTGTGACGCTTAATTTTTAATCGACGACGTTTTCGCCGTTGACATTCACGGTGGGAATCACAGTCGAGTTTCCGCGATTGTCGACCAGCAACACACCGAGTTGATGGACGCCATTTGTCAGGACAGTCGTGTCGAAATCTCCCCAGAACCCGATGTTTGGACAGGCCTTCACGTCAGGCAAATGAGAACACTGTTCGGGCCGCTGATCGCCATAATTGAGCTGCGCGAATACGACGCCGTCCACAGCAAGGAAAGCACTCCGGACTGTTCCGGCCGGCGACCATGCCCAGCCCCAGATCTTGACAGTTCCTGACAAAACAGAGTTTGGCTGAGGATTCGAGAGAACTCCTGTCGGCAGCGCTGTAGTGGTGTTATCGACATTTATTGTCACCGGAGTTTCAGGCGAGAGCGTGAGTCTGCCCGATTCATCGAGGATCCGGACTTGCAGGGAATGCAGGCCATTGGGCAGCAGCAATCCGGTAATCGAATTCAGCGTAAAAGAGAAACCGATGTTGGGGCAGTTGAGCGGACGTGGATTCAATGTCGCGCAAATGTCGTCGCGTCTTAAACCATAGAGAGCCTGACCGTATGTCGTGCCATCAACAATGACGTCAACCTCGAGAATCCTGAGGTCACTGGCATAGGCATATCCACGAACTGGCGAGCTCCCGGTAATTGGGGTACCTTCGACAGGCGATTCAATCTTTGCAACTGGCAGGCGTGATTGGCCGGCAATGACCGTGATCGTCATTGGTTGCTCCGGGAAGCGCTTCACTGCTCCCCGAGAATTCGTAGCCTGAATCTGGAAAGTGTGCTCACCGGGAACAAGACCTGAGCTTGTAAAGTCGATCGACGTCTGGAACCCTATGGCCGGACAGCCATGTACAGCCTGAGTGCTGCAGATATCGGGTCGCGATAAATTCGGGGTAATCCTCCGGCGTGCCACGCCGTCGATGATCAGGTCGAGACGAGAGATGGCGTCATTCGGGTCATATGCCGTTCCTCTGACAGTGACAATGCCCGTATAGGCACCAGAGGGCTCCGGACTCTCGATATTCACAACTGGAATACTGGAGTTATTGAACGGCGGGTCAAGAACGACGTTCGGAACACCTCCCAGATTCGCAAAGCCACTGTACTGGTCGACTGTTTGAGTAAATGTTCCGTGCCCGTTGGAGATTCCGACCAAAGGAGCCGTAGCGGAGCAACCAAAAAATTCTGAGCTGGTGAGGTCGTTGTTAGTTGAACCGTACTGAAACACAATCCGGCCATCATCGTAGAGAATGACTGAGAAGTTCACCGCCTCGCCGGTAGATACCGTCTCCGCTGCCCACCGGATTGTAACCGCTCCGGCGGTCGTACTGTAGAAGACTCCCTCATTCAGTTGAGCCAGTCCGCCATAAGCCAGTTCCATCATTAGCGGCGCGATCGTCGGAACCTGAGCAACCTGATCTCGTGTCGCGCAAGGCAAGGGATTGAAATCAGTCGCTGCGGGCAGACCGAAGTTGATAAACCCGTTGGCGGAAACGAACATCACACGATAGTCCGCACCGTAGAATTTGAATGGAAAAGGAAGGGTTATCCGAGCTGGGCTGGGATATAACGTAAACCCGCCCAGAGCCGTGAACAGAGAGGTCTCACGCCCTGCGGTGAACGGAGGTGCGTTTTGCAGGCTGACGCTATAGCCCGGCATCACAGGAGCGGTGGTCTCGATCAGCCTGGAACCGGAACCCGTATCTGCATCCACATAGTAGACACTGACGTAGTCACCCGGGACGGCTGTCAGAAAGCTGTCATAGTTCTCAACCGTGCCGCTCGAATCAAGCGGTATCGTGCCGGTAAACGTCTCTCCTTCTTTACGGAGTACAACTGTCTCCACATCCCCTGAGCTGGTTGTGAGCTGAACCGATACGGTCTTCGCCAGGTTATTCGAATCGTTCATGAGCACTCGCACCTGCTCACCGAATGTGTATTTGTCCCATTCAAAACGCAGCGTCCCCTGATTCGAGGGAACATCAAACGATGCTGTGGTTGCGAAAGAATTCCCGCCTGACGAAAACGCGACTGTGCCGAAGCCTCGTTTCGCAAACGCTTCCCAAAGCTGTCTTTGACTCGCACCCTGGTAGTCAACGCGATCGGCCAGCAGAATTGCGTCTCGCATATCGATCATGCTCGACTGAGGTGGCGCGAGTTTCATACCATCGATAATGATCTGAGCCATCCGGCCGCGACCTTCTCGTTCACCGTATTGGCGGATCAGAGCCGCACGAGACTCCCACAGAGCTTCCATCCATATCTCGCCGTTGTCATGGACCTCCGAACCGCTCAACCGTACTCTTCCGAAATCGGCGAACGTCAGAGAGTTGATGTCCATCTGCGTCGAGTAAGGTCTGGTCCGGAACCCTGTGCCGAACAATTGTGCGCCATACTCGCCCAGGGGATAGGAACCATCAGGGTCAATTCCATACGGCAGCGTGAACTCAAGGCCGAAGTAGTCGCTCCAGCCCTCGCCCATCGCAAAGCCCTGCTCCGTTTGATACACAAGCTCCGCAAGGCGATTGCTGACTCCGTGCGTATATTCATGGACGATCACTTCGTTGTCGAATGAAACGTCAGTAAAAACCCGGGCGTCATTCGTCATCCAGATCTGCAGATTAATCGAAATTCGTGAGCCATCTTCGAAAGCGCGATTCGACAGGAAATAGGAATTGTCGGTAATTGCTTCTCCGACTGCCGCGATTCCGAAGTGACTGTATGCAAGCATCGGGTCGCCACCGATGCCGCCGCGACCGAAATTGTCCTGCTGGAAGTTGCCGGCAGCTTCGTTAAAGCCAAGTCCGTAAAATCGGTCGTGGGCTATGTTTGCCCAGTAAAACAAATTCGTAGTGGCGGCGTCATCGAAGTTGGTGGGTGACGGGGCTCCGGGACCGAGCTGAAGCGGGAATGAGAAATTGCGATCTGGTGCTGTGGCGGGACGTGGGGTCAGGGTTTGGGAGGTCCCCAGCGAGTTGGTTCCGGCAATCACATTATTGCCGACGGTCTGATTGCTGTCGACCCAGCCGCGCGGAGACGCAATCGGGTCCCCGACGAAGGTTTTCAGTACACGATCTACATACGGCCGATTCTCATTTCGGACACCGGGAGTGGGATTGGGTTGGGGGCTTTCGCGATCAAATACAAGGCCTTGTGGCGCAGGAAGGCCGGATCCGCCTGACTGCTGAAAACGTCTGGTGAGATTCAACTTTCGAAGCATGCGCTTAGACGACGCGTCTACGACCGTCGCATATAAGTCAATACCGTTTGCATCCGGAATATAGAACAGCCATGCTGACCGAAGCTTGTTTGAGAGGGGATACCAAACAGGCTTCCCTTCGGTGATGTCCCCGAGTCCTCCTCGACTAAATCGCATCAGTTTCTGTCCTGTCGACGCGGGAACTCCAAGGTACGCTCCCTGAGCCGAAGGATTGATTTCGCGAACCGCTGTCTGCAGGGCCTGAGCACCAGAGTCAGGAGCAGTCAGCCCGGTGCCTGCCGGGCGACGGTAGAGATCCCCGCCGGCATTCAGAACGCTTCCGTCATTACTGACATTGATCGTGTAGGCCGATCCGTATACATCAACATTTTCGAAGCGCTGGCGAAAGAGAACATGCGTAACTCCGTTGTTATCGCTCCGATACTGCTGTGCGACATAAATTCCTGCGGCGTCTTCCGCAGACAAACCGAGGTTTGAAGAGATCCTCTGCAGAAGTGTCGCAGCAATTTCGACGGGTGTTCCGGCCGCAGGCTCCGTCAAAGGGCCCGATGCTGAAAACAGATGTCGTGGAAGTGGCCGGCTTGACTGCAGCGGCGTGCTTTGGGGATAGAGGAAAGCACCAGATGAGAGAAATACAAGCCCGGTAAGCAGCGTGCGCACGAAAACTCCTGAAGTCGGAAGCAGGAAATACTCTCCTAATTACATCACTCGTATCCGGACGAACGAAGGTATATACTGCATCCGAAACAGACCTGTATGAAAGACGAACGGACGATCGTGACACATCGCAGAGGATTTCTGAAGTATGCGGCGGTAGCTGGCGCTGGTGCTAGTGCATATCTGCGGGCGCAAGCGCCGGCTCCGACCCAAATGCCGATGCGTGACTATAGCGGCACAAATCCGGTTCGGTATCCCGACCCTGACATCATCACGCTCGACAAGCGATTCAAGAAATATGCCATCGGGAACACTCCAATTAAGCGCTTGTATACCGGAGCCCTTTGGTCAGAGGGCCCTGCGTGGAACAGCGTCGGCCGGTATCTGGTTTGGAGCGATATTCCCAACGACCGACAATTGAGGTGGCTCGAAGACGACGGGCACGTAAGCGCGATGCGTAAGCCGGCCGGATACAGCAACGGAAACACGTTCGACTATCAGGGTCGTCAGTTGTCGTGCGAGCACGGCAACCGTCGCGTTGTCCGATACGAGTCAAATGGCACCGTAAGCGTGATCGCAGATAAATTCAACGGCAAGCCGCTGAATGCCCCAAATGACATCGTTGTTCATCCTGACGGCGGCATCTGGTTCACGGATCCGGGCTACGGAGCTTTACTGAATTACGAGGGCCACGTCGGAGAACTGCAGCTGAAAGAGGCGGTGTACCGGGTCGATCCGACAAATGGACGCATTGCGATGGTGAACGATGGACTGCGGAAGCCCAATGGACTCTGCTTCTCGCCCGACTACAAAAAACTCTATATCTGCGACACCGGCGCAACGCACTATCCTGATGCGCCCCGCATCATTCAGATATTTGATCTCAACGGTACGACTAAGCTGGGCAAAGGCCGGCAGTTCATCTCAATGGACATCCCGGGAAAAGGCGCGGGGCTTGCGGACGGAATTCGCGCCGATACGGACGGAAATATCTGGATCGGCGCCGGCTGGGTCGGAGCAGGATACGACGGCGTTCACGTCGCTTCTCCCGAAGGCGAGCGGATTGGAATGATCCTGTTACCTGAGATTTGCGCGAACATTTGCTTCGGCGGAGAGAAGCGTAATCGCCTGTTTATGGCGGCAGGGCAGTCGCTTTACACCGTCTACGTGGAAGCCAGAGGCGCGCACATCTGCTGAGGACGGACAGTCTGTCGTGCAATTACTGACCGCCAACCATTGACGCGCCCATACTTGCGAGTTCGATATCTTCAGCAGAAGGAAGCCCGCTGACAGCGACAGCGCCAACAACTTTACCGTTGCGCCAAACGGGAACGCCGCCGCCCCAGCCAGTAAACTTCGGATCGCCGAAGTAAGACATGTCGAAGCCCTTTTCGGGATGCCGCGCTTTGTCCCCGATCTCTTTTGTAGGCTTGCGCTCTCGGGCAGCGCTCCACGCTTTGTTCTCCGCGATGCGAATGGAAGAGATCGGCGCGCCGTCCATGCGGGCGAACGCGATCATCTCGCCATGCGTGTCGGCAACGACGACGACCGCCGCTCGATTCGTCTCGGCGCACCTGGACACGATGGCGTCGATGATTGCGCGCGCTTCGCCGTATTCGATAGTCTGAACCTGAACCATGGAGGCATTATGATCCGATCACTGCTGCTGGTGCTGTGTTCCACCGTTTTCGTCTTCGCCAATGACGAATCTGACATCAAAGCTGCAGATGCCAGGTGGGCTGCTGCCGTCAAAGGACGAGACACGGCGGCGCTCGAACAAATCTTCACGCCCGGTCTGATCTACGCTCACGCGACCGGAGCGGTTCAGGATAAAACAACGTATATAAACCGTCTGAAATCAGGCAAGCAGCGGTACACCGACGTGATCATCGAGAGTACAAAGGTGGTTCCCTACGGGCAGTCAGCTGTTTCCCATTCCATCGTTCGAACGATTGGAACCAATGACAGCGGTCCGTTCAATGACCACGTGATGATGATGCATCTCTGGGTCAGGCAGAACGGGACCTGGCATCTCGCTGCACACCAAACGACCAAAATCCCATAAACTGCTGGTCCGCCGTGCTATCCTGACCGTTAAGGTAGAGGTGCGGTATTCATCAGTAACCGGTCGCGCAGTTTTCGGGCCTCCTCCGAAGCTCCGGTGAAAGGGAAGTATCGCCGAAACTGGTTCGGAAAGTGTCTCCGGACTGGTTGGGGGGTCTGGCTAAAACCAGCCCACTGTCACCCGCGCTGATGGCGGGTGGAGCGCTATCGATCGAGCACGCCGCAGAGTAACTGCCAGAATCCCGCGCGTCGCCGTCAACGCTCCGTTGCAACCCTTCCTGACTGGACTAGCTCATGGACGTAATTGCCCTTACTCGGGCGTTAGTTGACATTGAATCAATTACCGATAACGAAGCTGCTGTAGGCGAGTATCTGTTTCAGACCCTGCGTGCACTTGCCGGAAGTTCGGGCGGCAAGGTCGAGAAGCTTGAGGTCGCACCGAACAGGTACAACGTCCTGGCGACCTGGGGCACTCCGATCGTAACGTTGTCTACTCACATGGACACCGTGCCTCCTTTCTTCTCGTCGCATGAAGACGATGAGAATGTCTGGGGGCGTGGAGCTTGCGACACCAAAGGCATCATCGCATCGATGATCATGGCGGCGGAGCGTTTGGTCGCGGCAAACACAGATAACTTTGGTCTTCTGTTCGTGGTCGGCGAGGAGCGGAACTCGGCAGGCGCTTACGCGGCTTCCCAGGATCCAAGGGGCTGCAAGTTCATCATTAATGGTGAACCGACTTCCAACAAACTGGCGCTCGGGTCAAAGGGCTGCTTGCGGTATGAAGTTATAGCCCACGGCCGAATGGCGCATTCCGCGTATCCGGAACTCGGAGAGTCCGCCATTAACAAGTTGATTGATGTCCTCAGAGATTTGCGGGACGCGAGTTATCCAGTGGACTCGACCCTCGGTCCGGCAACGATCAACATCGGAACGATCACCGGCGGACGGGCGCCCAACATCATTCCGGACTACGCCAAAGCCGAGGTGATGATCAGGCTTGTTGATCCGGGCGATTCGACGGCAAAAATCGCCCTTGAAGCAGTTGCTGATCGTGTGGAGATGAACGAGGTGCTGCGAATCCCGGCCGTCCATCTGGGCAAGCTGGACGGTTATCCAACCACAGTGGTCGCTTACACCACGGATATCCCGGCGTTCGGCAGAACATGGGGTCAACCTTTTTTGATTGGACCGGGCACTATTCACGTCGCTCACACGACAGAGGAACGGGTCCCGAAAACCGAGCTTTATCAGGCGGTCGAGATCTACGAAAGCCTCGTGCGGCGACTCCTCGCTGCCTGAATGAACGATATTTATGGAAAAGAAAATTGAAGTAGGCGTACTTGGTGCAACCGGCATGGTCGGGCAGCACTTCGTGAAGTTCCTTCGCAGCCATCCGTGGTTCGAACTCACGTGGGTTGGCGCAAGCGATCGGTCGGCAGGAAAGTTGTACAAAGAAGCGACCGCATGGAGGCTTGAGGGCGATCTGCCGGCTAGAATCGCCGAGTTGCCCGTGTACACTTGTGAGCCAACCAGGGGCGCTCCAAAAATTGTTTTCTCGGCAACAGACGCTTCCGTTGCGACCGAAATCGAGCGCAGCTTCGCTCAGGCTGGCCACGTCGTCGTTTCGAACTCACGCAATCATCGGATGGAAGCCGACGTCCCGCTGCTGGTGCCCGAGGTCAATTACAGCCATCTTGAGGCGATCCGCGCTCAGCAGCAAAATCGTGGCTGGAAGGGCATGATTGTGACCAATCCGAACTGCTCCACCATCGTGATGACGCTCGCGCTGGCACCCCTTAAGCAGTTCGGAATTAAGCGCATCGTCGCGACCACGCTGCAGGCGATCTCCGGCGCTGGTTATCCGGGAGTCGCATCGATGGACATCACCGCGAACGTAGTACCCTTCATCGGCGGTGAGGAGCCGAAGATGGAATCCGAAACGCAGAAGATCCTCGGCGACTACGCTGATGGTGAGTTCCGACCGCTGCAAGCGGGCGTGAGCGCCCACTGTAACCGCGTTCCAGTCGTTGATGGCCACATGGTGTGTGTCAGCGTGGAACTTGAGCACAAACCGGGAGTTGACGCGATTCGTCATGCTTTCGACTCATACACGAGTCTGCCGCAGCAGAAGAAACTTCCAAGTGCACCGTGTCGTCCCGTTCTCTATCTGGAACAGGCAGACCGTCCCCAGCCGCGTCGCGATGTGGATCGGGACAATGGTATGACTGTTACGGTTGGGCGCCTTCGTGAGTGTCCCGTCTTCGACTACAAATTTGTTGCGTGCGGTCATAACACTGTACGCGGCGCGGCCGGTGCCGCCGTGCTCAACGCCGAGTTAATGTACTCGGAAGGATTTCTGAACGCATGATTGTGATGAAGTTCGGCGGCACGTCCGTCGAATCCGCTGTCGCTATTCGCCGCGTCGCTTCGATCGTGCAGGCTCGCCTGAACCGCAGGCCTGTCGTGGTCGTCTCTGCGATGGACAAAACGACCAACAAGCTTCTCACGATTGCGAACGATGCCGCGAGGCGCGAACGAGATGATGCTCTCGATGCCGTTAAGGCGCTTCGAGATTTTCATCTGAGGGAAGGTCGTGAGTTGGTTCCGGATGGCCGGCGCAGTGCAGACATGGTCGCTGCCGTTACCTCTCTCTTCGAAGAGCTGGAGGAGCTGATCAAGGGCATCGCGATCCTCGGAGAACTCACCCCGCGCGCAACTGATGCAGTCTCAAGTTATGGTGAGCGGCTCTCAAGCGTAATCTGCCACTACGCATTCGAGCATATGGGTATATCGTCATCCCACATCGATGCGAGAGATGTCATTGTGACGGACGGCCGCCATACCCAGGCGGCGCCTCTGTTAACCCAAACGTATGCTCGTCTGCAGGCAACGATTCCTCCCAGGGTGAAGGATGGCGTCGTCGTCATGGGTGGCTTCATTGGGGCCACAGAGGAAGGCATAACGTCGACTCTTGGCCGTGGCGGCAGCGATTTCAGTGCGGCCATTGTTGGTGCGGGCATTGGCGCTCAGGAGATCCAGATATGGACGGACGTCGACGGCATGCTGACCGCCGACCCCACAGTTCTGCCCGGCGGTCATCGAGTACGACAAATATCGTTTGCTGAGGCCGCCGAGCTTGCATATTTTGGAGCGAAGGTGCTGCATCCTTCTACGGTCGTGCCGGCCATTGAAAAGAATATTCCGGTTCTGATCCTCAACTCCCGCAAGCCCGAGGTCGAAGGTACCCGAATCACACGGGAAGCCGTTCCGTGCGCGAACATCGCGAAGTCGATTGCGTGCAAGAAAGGCATTACGCTGCTGAATATCATCTCGACACGCATGTTCATGGCGCATGGATTTCTGCGACGAATCTTTGAAGTCTTTGATCGATTTGAGACGTCGGTAGACATGGTTGCGACGAGTGAGGTCAGTGTCTCCCTTACGATCGACAACACCGCAAGGCTGCGTGACATAACACGAGAACTGCGGCTCTTCTCTGAAGTTACAGCGGAAGAAGATCAGGCAATTGTGTGCATTGTCGGCGATAACATCCGGCATACCCCCGGCGTGGCCAGCCATGTTTTCGGCGCACTTCAGGACATCAACGTCCGGATGATCTCGCAGGGGGCGTCGCTGCTGAACCTTGGCGTAGTGGTTGCGCAAGCAGATCTGCGGGACGCGGTTGAACACCTTCATAATGAATTTTTCACCGAACTGGACCGCGAAGTGTTTGCAGCATGAGAATCGCCATCGTTGGCTACGGTAAGATGGGCCGCCTGATCGAGCACCTCGCACCCTCGCAGGAGTGCGAGATTGTGCTCACACTGGACGAGCACAACAATGCCAACGGCGAGGGCATTACGCCTGAAGCGTTTTCTGGAGTGGATGCTGCAATCGAATTCTCGACGCCTCACACCGTCGTAAGTAACATCGAACGGCTCGCGAAAGTCGGCGTCAACACTGTCGTCGGGACCACCGGCTGGGCAGCCGAACTTCCTCGAGTGAAAGCCGTGATCGAACACGCCGGTACTGGTCTCGTCTGGAGTCCGAATTTCTCAATAGGCGTAAACGTTTTTTTCCGGCTGGTGGGCGAAGCTGCTCGGCTGCTCGCATCTCACCCTGACTACGGCGCGTGGGCCTGGGAGATCCATCACGACACAAAGAAAGATGCTCCCTCCGGCACTCTTCTGCAGCTTGTGGAAGAGATGACGGCTGCAGGTTTCCAGCGCAACATCGACGTCAGTTCGAATCGTGCCGGACGCCACCCCGGAACACATGAGATCGGGTTCGATTCGTCTGCTGATACCATCACGCTCCGTCACACAGCACGCAGTCGGGAAGGATTTGCTCTCGGGGCGCTCCAGGCGGCAAAGTGGATCAGGAACCGTAAGGGCCTGTACAAATTCAGTGAAGCTCTGTTTGGAGGGAAGGTATGAAGTTCCGTGGATGCGGTACCGCGCTTGTCACACCGTTTCATCCGGATGGATCGCTGGATGAACCCGCAATGCGCACGCTCCTTCGGCGGCAGATTGATAACGGTATCGACTTCCTTGTGCCCTGCGGAACCACCGGTGAAAACCCGACGCTTCGCGCCGAAGAACATCTCCGGGTCGTTGAGATCACCATCGAAGAGGCTGATGGCAGACTTCCGGTTTTGGCAGGAGCGGGCGGATACAACACTCACGAGGTGATTGAACTCGCAGCTGAAGTTGCGGATCTCGGTGCAGATGGAATTCTGTCCGTGACGCCGTACTACAACAAACCGACTCAGGAGGGTCTGTACCAACACTACGCCGCGGTCGCGAAAGCCGTCGGAATCCCGATTATCGTCTACAGCGTGCAGAGCAGAACTGGCGTGAACATTGAGCCAGCTACTGTTCGGCGGCTCGCCGGTCTGGCAAACATTACCGGAATCAAGGAAGCCTCGGGGAACCTGAATCAAATCGGCCGAATCTGTGTTGAGGCTTCATCTGACTTTGCCGTGCTCTCGGGCGATGACTCATTCAGTCTGCCGCTTCTCGCGCTCGGCGGGCACGGTCTTATTTCGGTCACTTCGAATGTGATTCCGCGTGAGATGACGGATCTGGTCCACGCGGGACTCGATGGCGACTTCGCCCGATGCAGGGAAATCCACCGTCGCTGGCTGCCGCTGATGGATGTGCTCTTCATCGAATCAAACCCGATACCGGTAAAGGCAGCCCTCGCTGCAATGAAACTTCTGAACGGAACTTACCGCCTGCCCATGGTTCCTCCTTCGGACGCAAGCACTTCACGCATTCACGACGTTTTACGAGTCGGAGGGCTCCTGTGATCGATTCGATTCGACGTGTCATTGAGACTGCATTTGAAGACCGCAGCGGCGAGGTGAGTCACGAGACACGGGACGCCTTCACCGAGTTCAAACGTGAATTGAACGAAGGCAGGGTACGCGCCGCCGAACCTGATAGCTCGAGCACCACCGGATGGCGTGTTAATGAATGGGTCAAGAAAGGAATCCTGGTAGGGTTCCGAATCTCGGGTATCGTCGATTACTCGATTGATACTCACAAGCAGCCCTGGTTCGATAAGGGCTCTTACCCAGTCAAGCACCTTACTCTGGATGATGGTGTTCGCATCGTGCCCGGGGGGTCGACTGTTCGGGACGGTGCTTATCTGGGCCGTGGCGTAACCTGCATGCCTCCGATGTACATCAACGTGGGCGCCTGGGTGGGTTCGGGAACGATGGTCGATTCACACGCGCTGATTGGCAGTTGCGCTCAGATCGGCGAACGCTGCCACATCTCAGCAGCGTCGCAGATCGGCGGTGTTCTCGAGCCGGTGAATGCGATGCCTGTGATTGTTGAAGACGATGTCCTGGTGGGTGGCAACTGCGGAGTGTACGAAGGCACAGTGGTGAAAACTCGTGCGGTCCTCGGCACCGGTACCATCCTCAACCGCTCAACACCTGTCTACGATCTCGTCAGGGGGGAGGTCTATAGCGGTTCCGGTAACGAGCCGCTCATCATTCCGGAAGGTGCGGTTGTAGTGGCGGGTGCGAGGAACGTTACGTCGGGTCAGGGTCAGCAGTGGGGAATCTCGCTCTACACGCCGGTGATCGTTAAGTATCGCGACGCGAAGACCGATGCTAAGATTCAGCTCGAAGATTTGCTTCGCTGAGCGGCATCGATCATCGTGCGAAGAGTCGCCTCTGCGCAGCGAGTCCACGTGAATTGTCTGGCCTGTGCGCGTCCCGCGGCCGCGAAGTGATCGGGGTTGTCGAGAACCGTTCGTATGGCGCTCAGCATCTCTTCGTCAGAAGTCGGCGAGAAGTGGGCAGCCGCATTTCCCGTCAGACTACGAAGGGGTTCGACATTCGAACACGCCAGAGGAACTCCCGCCGCCATCGCTTCCACCACAGGAAGTCCAAAACCCTCGAATGTTGAGGGATAAACAAACGCTGCAGCATGCTGGAACAGCTGGTATAACTCGAGTCGGGGGATCCAGCCAGTAATTCGGACTTTCTGGTTGAGACCGAGTTCCGAGATTGTGGATTCCACCGCAGCAGTTTGAAAGCCACGCATTCCCGCCAGTACGAGCTGGTATTCAGGCCGCTGTGTCAGCAGTTGTCCAAAGACACGTACCAGCCTCTCGATATTCTTGTGAGGGTGAAGCGTTGACGCACACAGCAGATACGGCCTGATCGGGCCGCGCGCGTTCGCGATGCAGAAGAACTCCTCCTCCACGCCAAGAAGGACTGTCCGGACCTGCTCAGGTCCAGGCTTGTAGTACTTCAGAACGTCGGCGTGTGTGCGATCCGAGCTGGCGATAATGTAACGAGACCTGCGCGCGGAAATCCAAAGAAAGAATTCCCATGCGGGCTTGTCGAACCAGCGGAAGAACTCAGGGTGGACCTTGTGCTGCATGTCATGAAACACCGTCACATTGGGGCACGCGGTGATTCCTGGCGCTGTGAAACCGGGGTTCAGGAGGCAATCGAGCTTGAGTGTGTGAACACGCATCGGCAGGATCGTCTGCTCCCAAATCAGTCTGGCCGGACGGTTCTGGGCGCGAACGGGTTGACGAATCTCGTGAAAATTCGAAGCCCCGGGCAGCAAACCACGGTCCGTCTCGTGGTTGATGAAAACGTAATAGTGATTTTCGCGATCGATTGCCGCGAGCGCTTTCAGTAGATTACGAAGATAAATCTCGGTCCCCCCGACACCACCCGGAATGAGGTAGAGCGCATTGATGCCGAAGCGCAAGGGCCGGTTCACCGACGTTGCTGCTGTTGCGCGATTGTGAGTGCTTTCTGCGCAGTGTCGTTCGCGGGATTGATGGCCAGAGCACGATTATAAAGGGTGATTGCAGCCAGATAGTTTCCGCGTGCAGCCTCGAGATTGCCCTTGTACACATACGTCATGTCAAAGTTGGGGTCGAGCCTTTCGGCCTGATCCAGCGCCTCCATCGCTTTTTCGATCCTGCCCTTTTTGCCATAGATCATTCCGATCTGTGCCTGAACCAGCGCTGTCGGCGCGATTGCGTACGCTTCACGCAGCTTAGCAACCGCTTCTTCGGTCTGATTCAGGCACTCGAGAGCAAGAGCCCAGTCGATAAACAAGCGCTCATCAGGTTTCGTCAACTTTGATGCAGCTTCATAGTTATTTACCGCACCTGCACAGTTTCCGCTCTGCCACTGAGAAAAGGCCAGCTGGAAGCGGGCTCGCGAGTTTACCGGCGATTTTCTGACCACGTCCTCCCAAAAGCCGAGAGATGTCTGCCAAACCTTATTGCGGTTGTGCGAAGCGGCGGCGGACAACACGAGAACAACGCCGAGAGCCGTTGCAAGCAGAGCTGGTGTTGGCTTCCATCGCCGAACGATATCGACCGTAATCAGAAGGAGACACAGAAAAGGCAGATACAGCCTTCGCTCGACCATAACGTCCTGAATGGGAACGATGGAGGAGGTCGGCGCCAGCAGAATAAGGAACCCAAACCACCCGAATGAGGCAAGCGGATATGCGCGTCGGTATCGCCACGCGGTGACAGAGACAGCGATCAGGGCAATTAGACCAAGGACGGCACCATTCTCGAAGATCGTGTGCGAAACCGGGAGAAAATAGTCGCCGTTCTGTTCTGTGGGGAATAGGAACAGCAGGATGTAACGCCAGATCACGCGAAACTGCGTGAAAAGGTACTGATACCACGCCAGATCCTGCAGTTTGAAGCCGGCTGATGTCGCACTCTTAAGGACCTGCCACACAAAGGTCAGGCCGACCGCCCCGGCCAGCGCGACCGTTGCGTATAAGAGAAGATTGCGCCGGATGCCCTCGAACTGAAACGGGGTGGTGAACCAGTAATCCGTCAGCAGCAGAAATACCGGTAGTACGGTTGTGTGCTCCTTAACGCTGCACGCGGCTGCGAAGAGAACGAGTACCGCTATCATTCGTCCAATAGAGAGCTTTACCTCTCGACGGAAAAGAAACGCGGCGTATGCCAGCAGGAAAAAGAACACGCTTAGGGTCTCAGATCGGCTGGTCACATAAGCGACGGATTCGGTTTGCGCCGGGTGCAATAAAAAAAGTCCACCGGCGAAAGCTGCGAGAATCTCTCGACGAAATCCTATCTCGCCGACCACCGCTAAGAAGCGGCGGACGATAAACCAAATCAGAGCGGCGTTGAAGCAATGCAGTGCAATCCCGACGGCGTGGTAAGCAGACGGTTCCAGCCCTGAGTTCTGATAGTTGAGCCAGTACGTCAACATCAGCAGGGGCCTTACACCCAACCACGCCCGTAAGGGTGCAGACTGTAACTCCGGCATCAGAAACGGAAGATAGTGATCGTCGAAGAGGAACTCGCCATTCAGAGCGGGACCGTAAACCTCGAATCCCAAGATTAGAAGTGCGAGAAAACTGAGCGGCCAGACCCACCAGGGCAATCCCGCCTTCTCAGCGATCGGCGTATCTGTAATTACGCCTGCGGCTGGCTGCTCAGCGGGTCGCCGTTTCCTGCTCATTCGAAATTGCCCGGATCCGATACTCGAGGATTGCGACCCGCTGTGCGAGAGCGATATTCGCGTCTTTAAGCGATGAGATTCGAAGTGAAAACCTGTAAGCCACGAAAAGAAAGACAAAAAAGACGATCATCAGGATCGCTACCGGCGGGTACCCGATGCCCATTGCTCTGGCGAGCCATGCAACGAAATCCTGCCTCATAGAGACGATGAGCAGCACGATCGCGGCTCCGAGCCAGCTGACCGAGTACTCCACCCGAATGTGCTGCCGACGTACCGAATACAAAACCAGTCCGATGATCAGAAGACTGAACGCAGTCAGCATGGTCATCACTCTGTCCACACCTGACCTCCTACACGTGCCTCGGTCTTGGTGGCTGCTTCCGGTTTGACTACTTCCGATTTGACTGCTTCCGGTTTCTTTCGCCGATTCATGCGTCCGTCGAAACGCAGAACATTGACGAACACTCCCAGCAGTACGTGGATGATGTAGTAGATCGACTGCATCGGTCCAATCGTGCTGACTCCTGCCTGCCTAGGACGCACCTTGCAGGGCACTTCTTCGAACCTGAACTGCTTACGCTGAAGGACGACGAGCGCTTCGATTTCGGGATACTCCAGCGGAAAACTGCGGCTGAATACCTGCAGAGCCTGCCGGTTCACACCCACGAATCCCGATGTTGGGTCATGAACAGTCCGGCCCAGAATCGGTTTGAGAATAGTGCGGAATAGAACGATTCCGGCCGCGCGCAACAGACTGGTGTACTGTGGCCGCTGGCCGATGTAGCGCGAGCCGATCACCATTTGCACCCCGGAACTCCGAAGGACGTTGAACATCTTCGGAATGTCTTGCGCGGAATGCTGCCCATCGCCATCGACGCGAATTACATATTCGAAGCCAAGTTCATAGGCAAACTTGTATCCGGCCTGAACGGCTCCGCCAAGCCCGAGATGGTGAGGGAGAGGCAGAACAGCTGCTCCTGCAGCTTCCGCTACCACAACCGTGCCGTCTGCCGAGGCATCGTCGATCACCAGTACCGGAACGCCAGGCAGCACTCCCGCGATATCGCGGATAACTTGCCCGATCGCGCCCTCCTCGTTGAAACACGGGATGACAATCAGGAGTCTGTCCGGACCCGGGAGCCAGGTGCTTCAATGCGCGGCTACCTCCCGCAAAGAAATCAGGTGCGCGTGTAACAGCTTTTCGAACTGACGATCCGTCAGGTAAGCTTTCGAGCGTATCTCGCGACGTTGAGCAAGCAAAGTTCGCAGTCGTCGTGCAGCTTCCCAATGTGCCCGAAGAACCAGGAGTGGAAGACGCGTGCGGTTCCTGCCTGAAGTGGCGAAGTCCGCGGCTTTGCCTTTGCCCTGAATGAGGTAGAAGACGTGCCAAAAGTACCGCGCCAGGGACATAAACGGTGCTGTAATCAGCATTCGCTTCGGGAAGTTGCGGACGAGTAGAAACAGGCGATTTCGCTCCACGAGAAGGGCCTTTAATTCCGATGCTCTTCCTGCCGACCTGGAATATGCGTGATAGATGACCGCTTCGGGGACATAACGGCATCTCCATCCGCGTCTGCGTGCCCGAAGCCCAAGATCCGTGTCCTCACAATAGAGAAAGAATTCATCAGCAAATCCACCTACATCGTCGAGCATTTCTCGTCGGTAAAGCGCTGCAGAACCCGACGGCATCAACACATCCGACGCTCGAGCGTAATCGCATGGCGGACAACCGTGACCCCGCTGCTTGCTGCTTCCATCGCGGCTTAAAACTATACCCGCTGAATCGAGGGCATCATCTGAAAGCCGGACCTGGGATGCTACGAGTCCGATTTCCGGATCCAATTCGGCAGCGGCGACGACCAGGCGGAGCCAGTCCGGCGATGCGACTGCATCGTCGTTCAGCGTGGCGACATATCTGCATGTCGAGGCACGCCATCCCTGGTTAATCGCGGCTCCGAAACCGACATTGACGGAATTTTCGATGATTCTCAATCGAGGAGACGTGATTTGCATCGCACGTATTGCGCCCGCGCCGCTGTTGTCCACCACGATCACCTCAAAATCCTGAAACGTCTGTTTGTCCAGAGATTGCAGGCAGTCTTGCACCGCAATGTCAGCCCCCAGCGTGGGGATGACGACTGCAACAACAGGCATCGGCAAACTTAAAGTTTACCGCGAGGAGGGGTGCGGTGCCGCGGTAAACTCTAACGGATGCTGTCGGTCAGCGCGCTATTGCGTCGCTTCACGGTGTTTCGGGTATCAGTCCTGATTTTCCTTATCAGCTTCTGCCTTCGAACAGGGCTCGTGGTTTACAGGGGAGAGTATCGCGAGATTTACCGTCGCGACGAATCCACCGTTGCGCTTGCGGTGTTGCGCGGAGAGGGGTACGCGAACCCTTACATGATTCCAACCGGGCCCACGGCACACTATCCGCCAGGACATCCAGCGATCCTGATCGCGATTTATAGCGTGTTTGGCAGCGGCATAACGGCTGAGATTGCGAAGCATATCTGGACGTGTTCCGTGGTCTCTCTTCAGTACGCTCTGCTGCCGACTGCTGCAATTGCTCTGCAACTTCCAGCCGCAGCCGGCATTGTGGCAGGGCTTGCTGGGGCATTCCTTCCACTGAAGTATGCGACCGAGACAAGCGGTGAATGGGATACACCGGAAGCGGCGGTACTGCTGATCCTGCTGATCATGATGAGCGGTCGCCGGCGATCAGTCGCGCGCGCCTTTGGATACGGAGCGCTCTGGGGTGTTGCGTTTCACTTTGCCCCCCAGTTTCTCCCGCTAACAATCGCGATCATCGCGCTCGAGTTGATCAGGAAGGCAAATCCGATTCGCCACGTCGCAGTGACGATCGCGGCGGCCGCCCTTGTGCTGCTTCCATGGACAATTCGGAATTACAGGACTATGGGCGGTCTGTTTTTCGTGCGCGACAACTTTGGTCTTGAGTTAGCGCTTTCGAACCGACCGAACGCGGGTCTTACGGTAATGGACAACTTTCCCGGAAGAAGAGCGTTCCGTCCATCCCGGGACAAGCCGAAGAGAATGCGCGCGGATCCTGAGTATGGGCGAGGTAGCGTACCAACGCCTTCGACTTCAGGAGGCGAAGGAGTGGATTGCTGCGAATCCCGGCGAATTCACCAGGTTGACCGTGCGCCGTATCTCGTGGTTCTGGTTCAACAAGACCGACGTCCTGCTTAAGGATCTGTTTTACTTGCTCCTGACACTTACGTCATGCTGCGGACTATATTTGCTTCACAGGCGATGGAAGACCGAGACTGCAGTTCGGCCGGACCCGCTGCGAGTGCTGTCGACTCCGTTGCTAATCCTGACAATCTGGGCGGTTTACCCGCTGGTCTACTACATTATTCAGGGATCGACCCGCTATCGCTACCCGATCGACTGGACGTTCTTGCTGACCACCGGCTATCTCGCTTATTTGTTGTCGCTGCGACTGGCGGGGCCTCGTCGAGTGCAGCGTTACGCTCTTGCAACAACTTGCCTACGCTGACTGGAGCAAACCAGGTGGTCTCGGCTGGTAACCAGGGAACACACGCGCGCTGCCGGGAACTTTCAGGTGTGTGTGCACGAGTTCGCCAAGGACATCGCGGAAATCGGTTGTGACTGCAAGATCACGCCCCTCATAGAGTTGCTCGACAGCGACACCCGGGCCAGCTGCCATGAACCTTGCCGCCCCGGATGCCGCCGCCAAACGCGAACATCACGTTGGCGTGACCATGGTCCGTGCCGCGGTTTCCGTTCTCTTTCGCTGTTCGGCCGAACTCGGACATAGTGACCACCACGACGTCCTCCATTCGGTCTCCGAGGTCATCATGAAACGCCGCCAATGCAGCTCCGAACGGAGTGAGGAGATTGCCGAGCAGCGGCATCTCGTTGACGTGGGTGTCCCAGCCGCCCACGTCAGCAAAGGCTACCTCAAGTCCAATATCGGCTTTGATCACAGCCGCGATCTGCTGCAGAGCCTGGCCGAGTTTGTTTCCAGGGTACGAGACACCGGCCGGCGGCGGAGTATTCGGTACCGAGCGCAACAGCTTCATGGCATCGAAGGTTTCCCTGGCGGCGCTCGACAGGGCTGCATCCGAGGCATAGAGTTGTTCAAACGTCGTTGCAGTCTGGTCGTCTCTTAGCCTGAAGTTTGGCAATCCCGCGACCGCCACGGCCGGGTTCGAACCCCGGAGTGCTCGCGGGAGGATCTGGCCCATCGCGATCGCACGCACTGGGCTTCGCGGCGGTCCGACGAGTGAGCGATTGAGCCAGCCGTCACCGGTCGATTTCAGCCCGGGAGTGCCCGATTCCATATAATCCTGGGCATCGAAATGTGACCGGGTCGGGTCGGGAGAGCCGACCGCATGTACAATCGCGAGTTGCTTCAAATCCCAGAGCTTTTTCAGCGGAGCCAAAGAGGGATGCAGGCCGAAGTGACCGTCGAGGTCGATCAACCTCCGTCTTCGGAACCGCGATGGTCGGACGGAGCGAGTAATACGCCTCCTCACCGTGTGGGATGACTATGTTCAGACCATCGGCGGCGCCCCGCTGGAACAGGGCGACCAAGACCTTTCGACGGCCGTTCAGGTTCGCACCCGCGGCGCGCGCCAGCCATGCCGGAGCCGTACCTGCTCCGAACATTGCAATCGCGCCGCCCTTTAGAAATGCACGTCTGTTCATGTCTGCTGTTACCTCTTCTGGAAATCAGGTGAACCTAGCACGGCGGCGATCGCGGCTTGCTGCGTGATCTCGGGTGCCGACAGGATCTGTTTCAGGGCGGGCGAAGGCTCATGGAAAAGCAGTGCTTTCGGGTCATCGGGCCATTGGAGAGACACCCCCGGTACCTTGTTCTGTGCCAGCGTCGTCGCGAAATTCATCCGTCCGAGAAGGCTGGCTGAGTTCTTCCACTCCTCGCTGCTGTTTGAATAGCCTGTGGGCTCGAGCTTTCGATACAGAGGTTGGCCGAGCCTCTCAGCTGCCATCGCGAGCACCGTGGGGTTCTTCAGGTCAGCCTGTCCGGCACGGACTGCACTGATCACGAGTTCGAATGGCGACTTCAGCTTGGCGCGGTAGACGTCCGATGCCCAAAACTCCTTCGAATTCAGCATCGTCTTCATGACCTCGCGAATATCGCCGTCCGACTTCGTGAAACTCGCGGCCATTGCATCGACCAGGCTTTGCTGGGGATTGTCGGCAACGAAGCGTTGGGCGAGCTTGCGTGAAATGAACCTCGCCGTTGAGGGATGTCGGCTGACAATGTCGAGGACCTTTTGCGCGTCTTCCTTTCCTCCTCCCGCCGGGATTTTCAGTCCGAGCACCGTTTTCTCGCCTTTGTCGTGCATGCCTGGTGCGAAATAGAACTGCCCCTGTCGAATGGTCCAGCCCGTGAAGCATCGAGCAACCTCGATTACATCCTGCTGGGTATACCCGCCGTCGACGCCGAGCGTATGCAGTTCCAGCAGTTCGCGACCATAGTTTTCATTTAGCCCCCGAGCGCCTTTCGTATTCATACGCTGCGCGATGCGGCCGGTCGCCGCATCCGGACCGACCGATCGCCAGTTGTCGAGATAGAACAGCATTGCGGGGTGGGTCGCCGTAGCTTCAAGCAGATCCCTGAACTTTCCAAGCACGTGCGGGCGAATTGCGTCGCGCTCGTACGCTCCGATGTAAGCCCGATCTTGACCCTTGTCGAGATAGACGTTGAAGTGATTGAACCAGAAGTCCGTGAGCACCTCCTCCAGTTGGCGGTTTGAGTACACGGCGCGCTCTACTTTCGCCTCAACCACATCCCTGATGAGAGGTCGAATGGGTTGTTCCTTTCGGTTCTGGAACATCGTGAACGCCTGTCCGGTATCAAGCTTGATGCCCTCCAGGGCATCAAGACGGTGCAGCAATTCGGGATTCTCTACGATGCGCTCAGGGTGAAGCTGGGTGTCGATCCACTTCTTCAGGCCGAGTTTGTTCACCTCGGCCGTGTCGCCGGGACGCACCCCCCAGGTCAGCCGGCTCAGCGCGTGGTCGACTTGCTGCTCCTTGCTCATCGGAGGCTGGGTCTTCTGCCGGGGCTTTGCACCTGCAGGAATGAACGCGGTCGCAAGCGCGGCCAGTGCAAGATATCCAACGAGACTCTTCTTCGCTGCCATTCCTGTTCTCTCCAACACCATGGGACGGAAAGGGTTTTGGCGGAGTTGCCGGATTGCACGTGAAGCTTTGTCAATGAATGTAGTTCAATGTTCGGAATCGCGGACGGGCAGCTATGACTTTATATGCCAGGATGTTTCAGAACCGTAGCTGAAGCATGGTGAAATGGTACCAAATCCCACCGAGGAGAGCCCCTGTTGAACACAGCCTTGCTCGCCCTGGAGGACGGAACAGTCTTCGAGGGCATCAGCTTTGGTGCGCCCACGGAACACTCCGGCGAAGTCGTTTTCAATACTTCGATTACCGGATACCAGGAAATATTCACCGATCCCTCGTATGCCGGTCAGATCGTCGTCCTCACCTACCCCCAGATCGGAAACTACGGAGCCAACGAGCGATAACGAAGCGGTCAAGCCTTTCATCGAAGGGCTGGTGGTTCGTGAGTTTTCGCGTAGCCAGCAACTGGCGATCCGAGGAAGAAGCGGATCATTTCTTGCGCAGATGGCATTCCGATCATGGCCGAGATCGACACGCGGCGTCTGGTGCGGCATCTGCGGACCCGCGGAGTCATGCGCGGCGATTGTCGCGGTCGGCGGCGATCCGGCGGCACTGGTGGAACGGGCGCGACAATCGCCTTCGATGGCTGGACTGGATCTGGCGACGCGGTATCCACGACGCCAAAGTGCTATGAGTGGGACTACCGGCGTCGCCGGTGTCGCCTCTGAGCGAATCGCAGGTGAGCCGGCGCCCGAGTTTGCACGTGGTGGCCTACGACTTCGGCATCAAGCGAAACATCTTGCGGCAAGCTGGTGCAAGCGGGCGCGCGCGTGACGGTTGTGCCTGCGCCCACCACGGCCGAAGACGTGCTGGCGTTGCAAACCGGACGGAGTGTTTCTCTCGAACGGTCCGGGCGATCCGGAGCCGCTGGAAGGTCCAGGCGCGCAAGTGCGGAAACTGATCGGGAAGAGCGCCGATTTTCGGAATCTGCCTGGGCCATCAGATTCTGGGGCTGTGCGCTGGGCGGCAAAACGTACAAACTCAAGTTCGGTCACCGCGGCGCGAACCATCCAGTACTGAACAGAGTGACCAACAAGGTCGAGATCACGTCGCACAACCACGGGTTCGCGGTGGATCCCGACTCGCTCAACGAGAGCGAAGTCGAGATCACTCACATCAATCTGAACGATCAGACGCTGGAAGGATTCCGGCATCGCAAGCAGCCGGTGTTCTGCGTGCAATATCACCCGGAGGCCGCGCCCGGGCCCGCACGATTCGCATTACCTGTTTGACGATTTCGTGAAACTGATGAAAGACGAGAAGCGCTGGAACTAATGCCCCGCCGCAACGACCTCCACCGCATCCTGATCATCGGCTCCGGCCCGATCATCATCGGCCAGGCCTGCGAATTCGATTATTCCGGCGCGCAAGCTTGCAAGGCGCTGCGAGCCGACGGCTATGAAGTGGTGCTGATCAATTCGAATCCGGCGACCATCATGACCGATCCCGAATCTGGCGGATCGAACCTACGTCGAACCGCTGAGCGTCGCGTTCGCCGAAGAAGTGATTCGCAAGGAGCGTCCAGATGCGCTGCTTTCCACAGTGGGCGGCCAGACCGGACTGAATCTGTCGGTCGATCTGGCCGAAGCGGGCGTGCTGGACAAGTACGGCGTCGAGCTGATCGGCGCCAAGATCGAATCGATCAAGAAAGCCGAAGACCGTCTGCTGTTCAAGGATGCGATGCGCAAGATCGGCCTGGAAATGCCGCAATCGCAACTGGTGAACAATGTCGAGCAGGGACTGGCGTTCGCCAGATCGCATCGGCTATCCGGTGATCCTGCGGCCCAGCTTTACGATGGGCGGCACCGGCGGCGGCATCGCTTACAACCGCGAAGAACTGGAAGAGATTCTGGAGCGCGGCATCGATCTTTCGCCGGTGCATGAAGTGCTGATCGAAGAGAGCGTACTGGGCTGGAAGGAATATCGAGCTGGAGGTGATGCGCGATCTGGCGGACAACGCGATCATCGTGTGCTCCATCGAGAATTTCGATCCGATGGGCGTCCATACCGGCGATTCGATTACGGTCGCTCCGGCGCAAACGCTGACCGATCGCGAGTATCAGATGATGCGCGATGCATCGCTGCGCTGCCTCGCGAGATTGGCGTGGACACCGGCGGATCGAACGTGCAGTTCGCCATCAACCCCGAAAACGGTCGCATGGTCATTGTCGAAATGAATCCGCGTGTGTCGCGGCGTCAGCGCTGGCGTCCAAGGCGACAGGATTCCCGATTGCGAAGATCGCCGCGAAACTCGCCGTAGGCTACCG
>CAWCGC010000041.1:0-137691 GCA_963794765.1 Bryobacteraceae bacterium
GGCTGGGACACGTGGAGGGCTACCGGCCCGACACACTGCACGACGCGTACCTGGCGCTGGCCGCATGGGGGTTGCCGGTCTCCGACGACACCACCCGGGTCGAGAACGCTGCCGGCGCCCTCGAGCGCATCGCTGATACTGGGGCGACACCGCCATGACGTAGAGCACGAAATAGACGGCGTGGTGGTCAAAGTCGACGATGTGGCGCTGCAGCGCAGGCGCGGTACGACGTCGCGCGCGCCGCGATGGGCGGTCGCCTACAAATACCCGCCCCAGGAAGTGCAGACCAAGCTGCTCGACATCCGGGTCAACGTCGGGCGCACCGGACGCGTGACGCCGTTCGCGTTCATGACCCCGGTGAAGGTCGCCGGATCGACGGTCGGGCTGGCCACCCTGCACAACGCCGCCGAGGTCAAGCGCAAGGGCGTGCTGATCGGCGACACCGTGGTGATTCGCAAGGCCGGCGACGTCATCCCCGAGGTGCTCGGCCCCGTCGTCGACCTGCGCGACGGCTCGAACGCGAATTCGTCATGCCGACCACGTGTCCCGAGTGCGGCACCACGCTGGCGCCGGCCAAGGAGGGCGACGTCGACATCCGCTGTCCCAATCCCGGTCCTGCCCGGCGCAGCTGCGCGAGCGGGTGTTCCACGTCGCCGGTCGCGGCGCGTTCGACATCGAGGGCCTCGGTTACGAGGCGGCGATCGCGCTGCTGAACGCGCAGGTGATCACCGACGAGGGCGACCTGTTCAGCCTCACCGAGGACGACCTGTTGCGTGCCGGCTGTTCACCACCAAGGCCGGCGCGTTGTCGGCCAACGGTCAACGGCTGCTGGACAACCTCGACAACGCCAAGACAGCAGCCGCTGTGGCGGGTGCTGGTGGCGCTGTCGATCCGGCATGTCGGGCCGACCGCGGCGCGCGCCCTGGCCACCGAGTTCGGCAGCCTCGATGCGATCACGGCGGCGTCGACCGAGAAGCTCGCCGCAGTCGAGGGCGTCGGCCCGACCATCGCCGAGGCGGTCATCGAGTGGTTCACCGTCGACTGGCATCGCGCGATCGTCGACAAGTGGCGGCGGCCGGGGT
Source organism: Bryobacteraceae bacterium (assembly GCA_963794765.1). GTDB lineage: Bacteria > Acidobacteriota > Terriglobia > Bryobacterales > Bryobacteraceae > JAWXCM01. Next base: position 1,083 of record CAWCGC010000041.1, read on the forward strand.
GCGGATGGCCGACGAGCGCGACGCCAGCGTGCCGCGCACGCTGGACGGGCTGACGATCGTCGTCACCGGTTCGCTGACGGGCTTGTCGCGCGATGAGGCCAAGAGGCGATCGTGTCGCGCGGCGGCAAGGCCGCCGGTTCGGTGTCGAAGAAGACTGAGTACGTGGTCGCCGGCGACTCGCCCGGTCGAAGTACGACAAGGCGGTCGAGCTGGGGGTGCCCATCCTCGACGAGGACGGCTTCCGAGGCTGTTGGCAGAGGGACCTTCTGAATCAGGGGAGAGCGGCAACCGCCACAACGAAGCTAAGGCTCCAGCAACCACATCCGAATCACGGTGAACCTGATCAGTCGGAGCGCGCCGGTGATCAGGATCGCAGCCAGCGGGAGATCGCCCAGCGTTGCGGTCAGGATGGCGATCCGAAAGTCGTTGGCGCGGGCCGTCATCAGGTCGAACCATGCATCGCAGATCAACAGCACGCCAGTCGCGAATGCGGTCAGCAGCATCCCACCTGTCGGCGGCACACATCCCAAACACGATGGTTGCCGCCATCAAGCCAAGCAGTAGCAGGTCAAATCCGACCCAGGTCGCCGTCCAGTCGTGCACCAGGTAGTCATCGGGCAGCGCGAAAGCCAGGTACACGATCCAGGGAATCAGCACCAACGTGCCGCTGGTCATGATCCCCAGCCAGCCCCACGGGATCCGGTGCGCTCGGGCGACCGGCAGGAGCTCGGACAGCGGGGCGCTCGAGGCGTCGGATCAATTTCCGCTGTTCGGCGGGGGACAGGGCCGCCATCTGGGCGTCGGATAGCGGGGGCGGGCTCCACAGCTGCATGAATACCCCGTTTGGCGGAAAGATCAGCGCAGCAGGGTCGCGACAAGCCGGCGAGGTACCCGAGCCGGGCGACTTCCGATGGCCGGAAGGCCGGACCGCCAGGTCTGCCCAGCACTACCGCGGTGTTGGGGGTCCCCAGCGGAGCCGCGATGAGCGTGGTGTCCAGGTCCCGCCAGACCTGTGGCACCCAGTCTTCGGTGGCATCCAACTGCCGTGGCGTGCTCGATGGCATCCATTGCACACCGGTCAGTCGGGTTTCCGGCGCGCCAGGGCTACCCGCAACGCGCGCGAACTCGTCCCCGGACTTGCGAGCACCGGACCAGCTCACCCGCAGCACTCTGGCCCGGCGCCTCATCCACCAGCACCTGAAGCTTTGCTGGCGTTGCGGCGGCGGCCACATGGTCGATGAGCGCCAACTCACGGTGCGCATCCAGCAGCCCGGTGCGTGGTCGCAGGCTGTCCACCCGTACGCCCTGCAGCGCTTCGGCCGCGGTGATCAGTGTGTCCGGCATGCCGCCTTTGGGGAGTTCGACCACCAGATCGTCGATTGCGTAGTCGGGTCCGCGCTCCACGACGTCCAGTGAAAGGATGTCAGCGCCCACCGACCCAAGTGCCACGGCCAGCGAGCCGAGGCTGCCGGGTCGGTCGGCGAGCTGGACGCGCAGCAGATACGACGACACGCGGGACACTGTTCCACAGCCGAGATCCGTCGGCATGTCGGCGGGTGGCCGATTGTGAACCTGGCGTCACGTTCGGCGCCGAGCGTGCTGCCAGCGGCACACTCGCGCCAGCCAGTCACGCTTTCCAGCCGTGTCCCAGATCTCCCGCGACGAGGTAGCCCATCTGGCCAAGCTGGCTCGGCTGGCGTTGACCGATGACGAGCTGGACAGCTACGCCGGCCAACTCGATGCCATCCTGGCTCACGTGGGTCAGATCCAGTCGGTGGACGTCGCCGGCGTCGAACCGACGGACAACCCACTCAAAGCGGTCATGGTGCCATCGTCTCGGTTCTTCGAAGATTGCCGGTAAGCCGCGCTGGTAACAATCAGCCGCTGCAGCTGCTTTAGCGAACCCTTTGCGTCGTCACGAAACCAAACCGCGAGCCAGTCGAGTAACTCCGGATGGGAGGGTTTGCTTCCCATTCGCCCGAAATCGCTGGGAGTGTCAACCAGTCCTACACCGAAGTTGTACTGCCAAACGCGGTTCACGATCGAGCGCCATGTAAGCATGTTCTCGTCGGCCGTAATCCAGCGAGCCAGCGCCGCCCGCCGGCTGCCCTCATCGTCAAGGTCTGTTAATCGGAACTGCGCTTCGAGCCCGGGCACGCATCTCAGTGCACCGGGCGTTGCGTTCTCCGAGGGCGAACGCACATTGCCGCGAGCGAGCACTGAGATCGGGCGAGGTGTCAGCGCGGGCCGAAATGTTCCGGCTCGCGTGAAATAGCTCGTCCCGGTGTAGATCATCTGTGGTGGCGGAAGGAGCGCGAGCTTGTCGTCGATCGGCTTGAACTCAGCCTTGATCCGTTCTATTGCCGCATAGGTTTCCGGAGCCACGATGGCATCAACCAGTTCCTGTCTGCGTTTCCGGTCGGCCAGCCTCCGTGCTTCCAGCTGCTTCTTCGTTTCGATGTCCCCCGGCGTCTTAGGCTCGCCCATATGCACGATCAGCAGACCAGCATCCTGAATGGAGCTGTCGAGTGTACTGATCTCGGGACTGGTTGCAAACTCAACCTTGTCGAGAAAAGGTTGCAGGCGGAGCTGAACCGCCTGTTTTTGCCGCAGGAGTTCCTGGCGGAGCTTATGTGTTGCCGGGTCCGAATCCCACGGCCGATCGGCGCGGTCGATTCCCGCAAATACAGCCTGCAGGTTGTAGTAGTCCCGCTGCGGAATGGGATCGAACTTGTGGTCGTGGCACCGGGCGCAGTGCGCGGTCATGCTGACGAAGCTGGAAATGGTGGTTGCCACCATGTCGTCGCGATCAAGGACGCGAGTGGTGTCCTTGTCGACTGTTCCTTCACGAAGTTCTTGATGACCAACCAGATCCCACGGGCCCGCCGCGAGGAAGCCAGTTGCGACATAAGCATGCGGATCATCCGGATACAACACATCGCCTGCGAGCTGTTCCGCAACAAACCTGCCCCATGGCTTGTCGTCATTGAGCGCCGCAATAACGTAGTCACGGTAGGGCCACGCGTTTCGTCGCGGCTTATCCTTGTCGTATCCGTGCGACTCGCCGTAGTGAATGATGTCCAGCCAATAGCGCGCCCAGCGCTCACCATATCGAGGAGAGGAAAGCAGCCGGTCAACGACCTTCTCGTAGGCATCAGGCGATGTGTCCCGAACGAAAGCTTCAATCTCAGCGAGCGACGGTGGCAGCCCGTGCAGATCGTAGTAGACCCGTCGAATCAGCGTCCGGCGGTCGGCCTCGGGCGATGGTGTTAGACCCGCCGCGCTCAGCTTTTCCCTTAAAAATGCATCGATCGGGCCGACCTTAGTGCCGGAAACTGAGGGAACGGTCGGACGAACAAGCGGCTTTAGTGACCACCAGGTCTGGTCCTGTTTCGGAGCCGTAACGTCGACCCGAGCACCTTCCGAAATCCAGCGCTTTAGCGCAGCCACCTGTTCTGGCGTAAGGGGCGCACCGAACTTCGGCATGCGTGGTTTGTCACCAGTCACAACCTGCAGGAGCAAGCTCGCCTCCGGCTTGCCTGCGACGACAACAGGACCGGATTGGCCGCCCTTCAACAGAGCCGGCCCTGAGGCGACCGACAGGTGCCCGCTGGCATTCCGGTCATTGTGGCAAGGCTGGCATCTCTCACTGAGAATTGGTTGCACAACCTGTTCAAAGCCAATCGACTGTGCGTTGATAATGCAACACGAACAGAAGATCAGAAGTGCAAAGACCCGCATAACAATCCAGCTTATCGTTACTCGTATCAACGGGTCACATAAATGCGTAACGTTGGTCTCTCTTAGCCCATCGTCACAGCAAAACATTAACGCTCCGCAACCTTTGGTATCCTAAAGAGCATCTCACTAAACAAAGAGGCAGCTAGGTACGCTGCATCTCTTTCGGATCGCCCGGTAAACCTTCCATGTTCGAAGTATTCCGGTGGAAATGGTTATGGCGACACCGATTCTGACCAGGGACACACTCCTGCCCGCACCATTTGAGCGGTACTCGACAAACTCGGCATGGGACGAGATGTTCGGCGCCGACGGTCTCCCTCGCGAGCGAACCCGTCCAATCTTCGATACGATGCTGGAGCTTCCCGCTGAGGAGCTTCGCCGACGCAAACAGGTAGCCGACCTGTTCTTCCTTCACCAGGGCATCACATTTACTGTGTACGGCCGGGGTGAAGGAACCGAGCAGATCTTCCCGTACGACATGATTCCGCGCGTGATTACCAGCGCTGAATGGTCCGTCGTGGAACGCGGCCTTACACAGCGCATCACGGCACTGAACCACTTTCTGCGCGACGTGTATCACGAGGGCAAGATTCTGTCTGACAAGGTTATCCCGCAGGATGTTGTCTATTCCTGCCGTCATTACCGTCGTCAGATGCGCGGCTTGTCTGTACCTCGGGATAACTACGTCGCGGTTTGCGGTTCCGATCTTATCCGGTCGCCGGATGGCAAGTTTCTCGTACTGGAAGATAACCTTCGTGTGCCCAGCGGCGTGTCGTACATGCTCACCAGCCGGCAAGTCATGAAACGAGTCTTCCCTTCTCTGGTTCAGCAGTGCGGCGTTCGTTCCATTGATCACTATCCGCAGGCGTTACTATCCACCCTGCGGTCACTGGCGCCCGAAGGCCGCCACGACCCGTCCATTGTCCTGCTCTCGCCAGGGGTCTTCAACTCCGCCTATTTTGAGCATGCATACCTCGCGCGTCAGATGGGGATCGAGCTCGTCGAAGGACGCGATCTTGTCGTGCACGACAACATTGTGTACATGCGGCATACCTCTGGGCTCCGCCGCGTTGACGTAATTTATCGCCGAGTTGATGATGACTTTATTGATCCGCTCGCGTTCCGGTCCGATTCCATCCTGGGAGTTCCGGGATTATTCAACGCCTACCGCTCGCGGAATGTAACTCTCGCAAACGCATTGGGGACAGGCGTGGCGGATGACAAGGCGGTATATGCCTACGTGCCGAAGATGATTCGGTACTACCTTGACGAGGATCCCATCCTCGACAACGTTCCAACTTATCTCATGACGAATCCGGATGATCGCAAGTACACACTCGAAAACCTCGACAAGCTGGTCGTCAAAGCAGTCGGTGAGTCCGGAGGCTACGGAATGCTGATCGGTCCTCACAGCACCGCGGAGCAACGCCGCGAGTTTCAGGCCCGCATTCAGTCCGATCCCAGAAATTACATCGCACAACCCACAATCACACTTTCAACCGCTCCCTGTTACATCGACGGGCAGGTAGTCCCGCGACACGTCGATCTTCGGCCCTTTGTGCTTTCAGGCGAGAAGGTGACTGTCGTCCCCGGCGGACTCACGCGCGTGGCGTTGCGATCGGGTTCGCTCGTCGTAAACTCATCCCAGGGCGGCGGCAGCAAAGACACCTGGGTCCTGCACGACTGATGCTCTCCCGCGTAGCCGACAGCCTCTACTGGATGTGCCGCTATCTCGAGCGCGCGGAACACACCGCACGTCTCGTTGAGGTTCACCTTAACCTGATGCTGGATCAATCGCTCGAGTCTGCAGATCACCGCTGGCGGCGCGTGCTGAAATGCGTTAATGCGAATTGCAAGGAAGGAGATAGTCTCGACGGGCACACGATGCTGTACATGCTGACGTTCGATCCCGGTAGCCCGTGCTCCGTGGTTTCCTGCATCATGGCGGCCCGGGAGAACGCAAGACAAGTTCGCGAACAGATCAGCTCCGACATGTGGGAACAAGTTAATCGTCTCTTTCATGAGGTACGGCGGTCGGGCGTCAACGACATTCGTGAGGCCCAGCCGCTTGAGTTCGCGATGTCGGCACGCAACGGTCTCAGGCTCCTCGAAGGTATTACCGATTCCACGATGAATCATGGGGAAGGTTGGAGCTTTCTTCGGCTCGGGCGGTTTCTGGAACGTGCGAGCGAAATCGCGACGACCCTCGACGTGCACTTCCGCGAGTTCTTCACCGGCGACGCTACTCGGGAAGGAACCGATCACCACCTGGAATGGCTTGGCCTCCTCAATAGCTGTTCTGCATTCGAGTCCTATTGCAAGGTGTACACGGCCGACGTTCGACCGCAGCGCGTCGCCGAATTCCTGCTTTTGAACGCCGAGTTCCCTCATTCGGTCAGGTTTTCGGTGGAACGTTTCGAGCGATCACTGCGAGGGCTCGATGAAAGGGCATCGGAGCGCCGAACGACACGGCTGAACCGTCTTGCGGGACGCCTCGGCGCTTCACTCAATTACATGCAGATCGACGAAGTGTTCTCCAGCGGTCTGAGCGACTTCCTTCACGGCATCCATCGGCAAAGCCTCCAGATTCATTCGGCGATTTACGACGCCTATATCAACTACCCTGTCCAAATGGCACTGGAAACCTGAACGCGATGTTCTACTCGATCCGGCACATTACAAAGTTCACGTACAGCGGAGCCGTCAGCGAGAGCATCATGGAAACACGGATGCATCCGCGTAGTGAGGGCAACCAGCATTGCCTGACATTCCAGCTTGCCGTCAGTCCTCGCGCTCGTGTCTTCTCGTACCGGGACTACCTGGGCAACAACACTCATTACTTTGACGTCGCCGGGCTACCATAACGCTCTTGCAATCGTGGCCGAGGCTCTGGTCGATGTACAGCCCCCCGATTCGCTGCCCTGGTCTTTGCGGGAGAGTGCATGGTCGGAAGTCGACAAACTGATCGAAGACCACGATTGCTGGGACGCCCTGCGCCCAAGCGAATTCGCCCGGCCATCGCAGCGAGCTGTTTGAACTCTCACGAACCCTGAACGTCGCCGAGCGTCGCGACGACCCGCTCTCGTTACTCAGACAGCTGAACACCGGCCTGTTTCACTGGTTTGACTACGCGCCGAAAAGTACGCGCGTCGATTCGCCCATTGAACATGCGCTGCGCGAACGGAAAGGCGTGTGCCAGGACTTCGCGCACGTCATGATCACCATGGTCCGCCAACTCGGAATTCCCTGCCGGTATGTCAGCGGATATCTGTTCCACAGTGCCGGCGCACAAGACCGTTCGTCAGACGGAGCAACCCACGCGTGGGTCGAAGCACTGCTGCCGAATCTGGGGTGGGTGGGTTTCGATCCGACAAATAACCTGATCGCCGGACCTCGCCACATCCGGACTGCTGTTGGTATGGACTATGCGGATGTTCCTCCCACGCGTGGTGTTTTTAAGGGCAATGTCAGCAGCGAACTTAGCGTGAAAGTTCGCGTCGACCCTTCAGACTCGTTGCCGCCGGCTCTCGACGGCATAGACTCAAGTGAGGACTGGACCGTTGTGGCGCTGCCCGAACCTGAGCCGAACCTCAACCCGTACGCGAGCCAGCAGCAGCAACAACAGCAACAGTAGTTTTGGGCCTCGCTGAGGAATCAGGGTTGGGTAACGGCCGCGTCGCCGGTAAGCCGGATCGAAGGCTCCGCGATTACTGCTGACCCGTTTAGCAGCAGCAACTTCAACCAGACATCGCGCGACCGGCGTTTGTAGGCTAATCCACCGCGGCGCACGGTCGTAAGCGGAACCTCGCGTCGGAAAGAAACACCTCCATCAACAATCTCGAGTGCCGCCGCAGTACTTTCAGCAACCAGGGGAGACGAACTGTCCCAATCGACCAGAACGCTTCCGTTACGCTCTGCGCAATGCAGTGACAGCCTGCGCTCGCCACCTTGTTTGTAGGGCGTGAGCGGTTCGCCGATCAGCAGCGCGGCGATAATTATCACGAGCAGCATGCTCCCGAAACCATATACCACGCGAATCATGCTCGTTCCGAGCATTAGTATAAGAGCATAGTCTTCTTTTTTCCAGCGACACCCGATCAGGCATGGTTACTGTTACTCGCTTCCGCCGGGCTGGTCTGCTTTGAGTTTGTTCGTCCGGGATCGGTGGTCCCAGGTATTCTCGGGGCGGTCGGGCTTTTGACCGCAATCGTTGCGTTTAGAGCAGTTCGGACTGGCATTTCCCGCACTGTTCACCGCGACAGCGGCCCTGCTCGCGGCCGTGCTCGCGAGCTTCCGCGCAACGCTGTGGTTTTGGCTTGCCATCACATGCGGAGCTTTCCTCGCGGCGACGGGTCGGTTGGTAATCGCTGGCGATGCGAGTATTTCATGGCCTGCATCGATGGCCGGTGCGCTCGCCGGATTCCTTATAACATGGCTCGCCGCGCAGGCCGGGCGGGCGTGGCGCAACAAACGTACAGATAACTTTGGCGATAGCCGATAAAATAGAGACATTCCATGCCGGATCGCTCCCCACCTGCTGCCGACTACGCCGAACATGAAACTGAAATAGTTCTCGGCAACAAACAACTTTTCTCGCTCTTGTTTGTCGTTTTCGTCCTCCTGGGCGTGTTTTTCGCGATGGGTTACGTTATGGGACGAAGTACAGTCCCAGCGGACGTATCCGCCAGCGCCAGTCATGCAACCCACGCCGGCACCGACACAACGGCAGCTCCACCAATCACGATTTCGGCCAAACCGCCCGCCATGACAGGCGAACAGCCGCGACCGGCGGAACAGCCGGAACCACAGGCAGCCCCTTCTTCCCAGGCGACCAAAGAATCCGCAACGCCGGCCGTCGCTCCCCCCGTTGCAGCCAAATCAGGGGCAACGGCTGCACAGGAACAGGAACCGGCCGCAGGCTCCCGTGTCGTTGAACCGGCGATGGGCCAGACGTTCCTTCAGGTTGCTGCCATTAACAGGCGGCCCGAGGCGGAAATCCTCGTCGACGTCCTGCGAAAGAAGGGATTTCAGGCAGCGATCGAAATCGCGCCCGGCAACATGTTCCGCGTTCTCGTCGGTCCGGCAAAAGACAAAGACGAAGCTGCCGACCTGAGAGCCAGGCTTGAGGCAGCCGGTTTTAAACCCTGGGTGAGACATTATTAATGTCGCTCGTGCAGATCTCACGCACTGCACAGCCACGGTTGCCGGACTGGCTCCGGGTGAAAAGTAGCACCCATTTCCAGTCGGTCACCGAACTGAAGCAGGACCTCCGGAAGACTCAACCTGCACACGGTGTGCGAGTCAGCGCGTTGCCCCAACATCCACGAGTGTTTTCATCGCGGGGCAGCTACATTCATGATCCTCGGAAACCTCTGCACTCGAGGCTGTGGTTTCTGTTCCGTACCTAAAGGTTCTGCTGCGAAACAGGAGTTCAGTCTCGATCCGCACGAGCCCGAGAATGTCGCCCGTATGGCGGCTGCCATGAAGCTCCGGTACGTGGTCATCACGAGCGTTAACCGCGATGACCTGGCCGACGGCGGCTCGCGTCACTGGGCCGAAACGGTCGTTGCCGTCCGCCGTGCCCTGCCCGGAGTGCCGGATTGAGGTGCTGACACCAGACTTTTGCGGCGATCTCGACGCAGTCGCACGCGTTCTCGACGCGGGCCCCGACGTGTTTAATCACAACATGGAGACCATTGCGCGCCTGTACCGTCGCGTCCGCCCACAGGCGGATTATCGACAGTCACTCCGAGTCCTCAGCTTTGGCACGATGCATCGTCCGGAAGCATTAACCAAGTCCGGTCTAATGGTCGGACTCGGCGAGACGAAAGAAGAAGTTCAGGCGGTTATGCGAGATCTTCGCGCAAACGGCGCCGATGTCGTCACAATTGGCCAGTATCTCCAGCCGACGCGCCGCAATCTGCCTGTTGCCGAGTACATCACTCCTGCGCAGTTCGATCGCTACCGCGATTACGGCCTCTCTATTGGACTGAAGATGGTCTTTAGCGGACCCTTCGTCCGCAGCTCGTACATGGCCGATATGGTTAACGAGCAGTGCTCCTGAACTATGGACTTGCCGTCCTCACCGGGCTGCTCCTTGTTCTTATCTTTCCTCGGTTCAATTTTGCGATCCTGGCACCGTTCGCCGTTACTCCGCTCGTGTATGCGCTGGCTCGCGAATGGGTACCAAAGCATCGGTTTCTCCTCGGCTGGACCAGCGGCATCGTTTACTGGTCACTTGCAAATTACTGGATTCATTTCGTAATCAGCGTTCATGGTGGACTCGGCCCGGCTCTCGGCGCTGTTGGTTTCGCGCTGTTCGTGTTGCTCAGAGCCATTCCGATGGGGATCTTCAGCATCTGCGCCGGCGTAGTGGTCCAGCGACGATATGCCGTAGTCGCTGTTCCCGCAATCTGGGTTGCGATGGAACGAATTCCTTATCTTTACGATTACAAGTGGCTGATGCTTGGGAATGCCGGCATCGATATGTCCGTTCCGATGCGTCTCGCTCCCGTCACCGGAGTATACGGCCTGTCGTTTCTGTTCGCGATGCTCGGTACCGCGCTCGCGTTCGTGGCACTCCGAAGACCGCGGATACAGATTGCTCCACTGCTGCTGCTGCTTCTGCTTGCAGCCGTTCCGGCCATTCCGGAACCCGCCCCTGCGACGGAACTGGCTGTCTCAGTTCAGCCATCGATCAAAGATCGAAACGACTGGACGGCGCCGGAAGCCGTCGCGCTGGCAAGGCAGATGGACCTGCTCACGCTGGCGGCTGCCTCTTCAAGCCGAAGGCCGACGCTCATTCTTTGGCCTGAAATTCCCGCACCACTGTACTTCTTCGACGACGCATGGTTTCGAGAGCAGTTGAGCGAACTCGTTAGCCACATCGGAACGCCAACCATCATCGGCACGGTCTCACGCGCGAAAAGCGGTGATCCACTGAACTCCGCCGTCCTGCTGAACAGTTCGGGCAATCTGGTCGGCCGCTACGACAAGATCAACCTGGTTCCGTTCGGCGAGTACACCCCGTGGCCTTTCCGCGGCATTGTCGACAAGATTTCCAAAGAAATCGGGGATTTTGTGCCGGGCAATCGACTCGAGGTCTTCGCGGCCGGCAGCCAAAAAGTTGGGGCATTCATCTGTTACGAATCCGCCTTCCCGGATATGGTCCGCGAGTTTTCGGCTGCCGGTGCGACAATACTCGCGAACCTTTCGAATGACGGCTATTTCGGCGGTTCTGCCGCCCGTGAGCAGCACCTGAGCCTCGTGAGGATGCGGGCGGCCGAAAACCGCCGATGGATATTGCGCTCGACCAATGACGGAATCACTGCGGCGATCGATCCATCGGGCAGAATTGCCAAAACCCTGCCGCAATATATCAGTACTTCCGGTCAGCTTCCATTTCGATATATAAGGGACCAGACCTTCTATACGCGAAACGGAGACTGGTTCGCGTGGAGTTGTTGCGGAATCGGAGCGGCTTTTTTATTGTTCTCGCAGATTCCAACGTTCCGTCGCGGTCAATAGAAAGCAGATCTCCGGAATTCACTTCGTGGCTGACGGATTGGGGAAATCCGGAAATCCGGGGCCCGCGCCCGGCACGGTGAAAAATATGGAAAAATAAATTATGGCCCGAGGATGGGAGAGCAAAGAAGTTGAATCCCAAATCGAGTCCAGAGCCGAAGAGCGAGCACGAACGCGTCTGCACCCGCCCGTGGCGGTTGAAAGCGATGCCGCTCAGGGCAAACGTGAAGCACTCGAGAGGGGAATTGCCCGAGTGCAGAGTCAGCTTGCCTCGCCGAGCTTGCACCCACGGCACCGTGCAATGCTGGAAGCTGCGCTTCACGATTTGCAGGATCGACTAACTGCGTTGGCTTCGTCCTGAGATATTTCGCAATGCGGTGAAATGAGGTTTGTGCGATTGCAAATCGCACTCGCTTATCACCGCGCCAGCGCGCGACGAACGCTTTTTCGAATGCTGCCAGGCAGATCTTCCATTTGCAGAAGCGATCGCCAGGCTACGGCTCGCGACTCCGGTGAGCATCCCGAGCTGAGGCTTCTCGCGCGAAACGCGAAGATCAGATCGTGATGCAGGTGAAGCGGTTCACGGCCGCGGCCGGGGATGGCATGCACGTCACACCCAACCAGCTGAGGTGCTCCCGCCTGCAGGTCGGCTCCAGTCTCTTCCAGAACTTCCCTCTTCGCAGTGTCGGAGGCTGAGTCGTCCTCGGCCTCAACGTGACCACCCGGAAGAAGCCAGCGCCGCAACCGTCGGTGATGAACAAGAAGCACCGAATGAAGGTCCGGACTGAGCACCACCCCGGTGCAGGTAACATGTCCGGGATTGTAAACCGTTCGGGAAAAGGGATTTGGCGACCAATCCAGTAGGTTGAGCGTGAGTTCCCTGCTCTTGCCCGCTTCGCCATCATCTCCGGGATCGAAATCGAGGAGAAGTGCGCTGACGGTCGCGGGCGTGATCACGTTTTCATTATCGAACCGAGTTTTCTCAATCACGGAGAACCGTTTCAGCATCGTCCTCTACACTTACACGTAGTGGCGGTATTCCGATTCCGGGAGAATCGGTATCATTGGGGTGCATCGCTGACCTAAATCACTGCGTTTAAACAGATATACTGCGGTAGGACTCTGGCAGCTTACGTGCTACTACCTCGGTGTTGGGGTGTACGCCGGCGGCCGGCATCGCGACGACAGGTTCCACGTGACCGAACTGCGCAGCCAATTTATCAACGCTCTGTTGCTGATTCTCACAGCACTGGCAAGCATTGCTGCGTTCTTAAATTTCCAGCAGAATTACACACCCGGGAAGCGTTTTCGGCTACCCGACGACGGTGTCACATGGGTGGATCGGAGCCAGTCCGCCAAATCTGGCGTCGTCAAAGCACTACACGTCGTGCACGGCAGTCCCGCTGAAAACGCCGGCATTCGCCCCGGCGACACCCTCATCAAGATCAGCGGCCAGCCGATTCATGAAGCGATCGATGTCCTGAAGGTGTTGATTAACGTTCGCCCGTTCCCGTACGGAAAGGCGGAGTACGTTATCGCCCGTCGTGGCGTCGAGTTCGGCGTCTCCGTAATCATCGGGGAGCACGAGCCAGATCCCACAGTTGCGTGGCAATACGGTATCGGGCTCGTTTATCTGGCAATTGGGCTGTTCGTGTACTTCCGCCGACAGGGCGCACCGAAAGCACTCCACTTTCTGATTCTCTGCCTGGCCAGCTTTATTCTGTCTACCTTCCACTACACGGGTAAGCTGAACCCGTTCGACCAGATCATCTATTGGGGCAACGTTGCAGCAGGAATATACGCGCCGACGATCTTCCTGCACTTCTGCCTGTCGTTTCCTGAATCAAGAGCCTGGTTCCGCAAACGTGGAATGGGCACTCTGATTTATCTGCCCGGAACATTCCTGCTGGCCGTTTCCGTCGCGGTCGCCCAGGGGTATCTGCGGGTCAATGCGATGAGTCCAATCGAACTCAGATGGCTGATTGACCGGTTCGAGCTTGCATTCTTTGCGGTGATTTATCTCCTCGGAGCTTTGGCCCTGCACGCGGAACTGGGCGGCACGGAGGAGCCGATTGTACGCCAGCAGCTGAAACTGCTTCGCAATGGTGCAGTGCTCGGCACTGTGCCTTTCACGCTCATGTACGTCCTGCCGTACTTCGCGGGAGCCATGCCCGGCACTTACATGCGTTGGGCCGTCGTCTGCCTGGTATTTGTCCCGATAACCTGGGCGTACGCCATCGCCAGATATCGTTTAATGGACGTCGACGTCATCTTCCGGCAGGGGTATATATATACGCTGGCGACGATCGCCGTTCTGGGCGTATTCTACGGACTGTTTGTTTCCTTCGGGACCATCCATGACCTCAATCCGAATGCAATCATCGCTCTGATTTTGGTCGCGACGTTCGCGTTCCAGCCAATACGCAACTGGATGGAAGAGGTCCTCAATCGGTACTTTTTCTACCGCGATCGGTACGATTATCGCCAGACGCTGGTCGAGTTTGCACGTGACTTGAGCAAAGAAACGCACATGGACACGATGCTCGAATCCGTCGCTGACAGGCTTACTCGTACGCTGTTTATTCGACGCATTGCAGCGTTCGTCCGCGAATCCGATACCGACCAGTTCGAACTCTTTCGAATGTGGGGTGGAACCGCGCCTCAGAATCCGGACCTGAGCTTCCTGCGAGCAAATACCGACGAGCCATACCTGTTTTTCGAACGAACCCGGCACACTATTGACGTGGTCAGCCAGGCAATGCCCGCGTCTGTAAGACACACGATCGGTGATTTCGATCTGACTTACTACATTCCGTGCACCGTAGGCGGAAAGGCGATCGCGTGGTTAGGTCTCAGTCGAACGGAAGAAGGCGATTTCCTGTCGAGCGATGATCTCGAACTGGTGGTTACCGTCTCGAAGTACATTGGCATCGCGGTCGAGAACGCCCGGCTATATTCGTCACTGAAGCAGAAAGTGGAGGAGTATGAGCGTCTCAAGGAATTCAGCGAAAACATCGTCGAATCGATCAACGTCGGTGTGCTTGCCGTAGATCTGCACAACTGCGTCGAAAGCTGGAATTCGCAGATCGAGAAGCTGACCGGCATTCCGCGCGAGCAGGCGGTCGGACGCAATCTGAGTGAGCTTTTCCCGGCAGAGTTGTACAACAAATTCCGCGAAGTAGAAGGCCAGACGGGTGTACACAACATCTACAAGTTCACCTGGAATCCCGTCCTGTTTGCGCTGGGAGCCGCGGCCGCTGGTTCGATGTCCGGAAATGGTCACTATCTGAACGGAAACGGATATGGCAACGGCAACAGCACAACAACAAACGGGAACGACCACGCGACCGGGGACCGGCGGGCTGAAGTAATCGTCAACATCGCGATTGCGCCGCTCGTGTCGAGGGACATGGACGAAATTGGCCGGCTAATCATTTTTGATGACATCACAGACCGGTCCGAACTCGAGCAGCGACTGCTGCAGGCGGACAAACTGAGTTCCATTGGATTGCTTGCGGCTGGTGTCGCACACGAGGTGAATACGCCGCTGGCTGTCATTTCGACCTATGCTCAGATGCTTGCGAAGCAGGTGGCCGAAGACGACAATAAGTCGAAGTTGCTGGATAAAATCGCGAAACAGACCTTCCGTGCCAGCGAGATCGTAAACTCTCTTTTGAACTTCTCGCGAACATCTCCGGTCGAATATACCGAGGTCGATATCAACAAAGTAGTCGATGAGACGGTCACGCTGGTTCGGCATCAAATCGAACGCGCTCAAATACGCATCGTGATGGACCTCCAGGCGGACCTTCCCGTTATGCGCGGCAATTCGGGAAAACTGCAGCAGGTTTTCCTGAACCTCGTCCTGAACGCTCGTGACGCGATGGAGGGCGGTGGCGTGCTCACGCTTCGCACGCGCATCGGCGACTCCCTCGTTCGAGTTGAGGTGCAGGATACCGGTCAGGGGATCCCTTCGGAAAATCTGTCCCGCATCTACGATCCGTTCTTCACAACCAAGGTTGGCCGCAAAGGGACAGGTCTCGGTCTTTCGGTAACGTATGGTATCGTCCAGGAGCATGGCGGCTCAATCGAGGTGAACAGCCGCGTGGGCCAGGGTACCACGTTCCAGCTCGATTTCCCGCTCGCCCGCAAGCCCGTCGCGGCCTGACTGGGGACGCTCGTCCCCATCTACTCTGGTAATAGGAAATGAACCCAAACGGCACCAAAGGCCGAATTCTCGTCATTGACGACGAGGTCGACATTCGCGAAAGCCTCGAGACCCTTCTTGAGATGGAGGGATACTCCGTAGAACTTGCCCCGGACGCCACCGAGGGCATGCGCAAATTCGAAAAGAGCAGCTACGACCTGATTCTGCTGGATCTCATGATGCCGGACCGGTCCGGCATGGACGTGCTGCACGATATTCGCACCCGCGATACCGAAACTCCCGTGATCATGCTGACCGCATACGGCTCGGTGGAGGTGGCCGTAAAGGCGCTGAAGAACGGCGCCAACGACTATTTCCCAAAGCCCTGGGATAACGACAAGCTCGTAGTCGAGATTGAGTCGCTGATTGCGCGGGGCCGCCTCGAGGAGGAAAACCGCCACCTCAAACGGGCGCTGAAACAACGCTACAGCTTCGGCAACATCATCGGGAAAAGCGACAAAATGCTCAAGGTTCTCGATCTTGTCGGGACTGTCGCAGCCAGCCGCTCCACCATCCTGCTGACCGGCGAAACTGGAACCGGAAAGGAAGTGATCGCCAAGGCGATTCACGCCAACTCACCCCGAGCAGACCACGCCTTCGTGGCCGTGAACAGCGGTTCCCTGCCTCCCGATCTTCTGGAATCCACGCTGTTCGGGCATGTCAAAGGAGCCTTCACCAGCGCGTACGCGGCGCAAAAAGGCTATTTTGAAATCGCTAATAACGGGACTATTTTCTTCGACGAAATCGGCAATATCGGGGCCGAAACGCAGGCTAAACTGCTTCGTGTTATTCAGGAGCGGGAGTTTATGCCGCTCGGTTCCACCGAGGTCGTACGCGTTGACGTACGCATTATTGCCGCTACCAACGCGGATTTCCGCAAGCTGGTTGACGAAGGCAAGTTCCGGGAGGACCTCTATTACCGGCTGAATGTCATCAACATCACCCTGCCCCCTTTGCGGGACCGCAAGTCTGATATTCCTCTGCTCGTGGATTACTTCTTCCAGAAATACTGTGAGGAAAATCAGAAGCTGCTGGATACCAATGGAAAGACAGTGCTCCGGTTTTCGGCAGAAGCAGTCCACGTCCTGATGGACCACTCGTGGCCGGGAAACGTCCGGGAGCTTGAAAATGCCGTCGAACGCGCTGTCGTGCTGGCCACCGAGACTGTTGTTCCGGCTGACGTATTGCCCGAACATATTCTGCACGCCAACGGCATGCGAATTCGCCGTGATGAGGCAGGGCGTCTGCCCGCCGATGCCTCGCTGTTCGAGAAAGTTGCCGACTACGAGCGTCGGCTTATTACCGAGTCCCTCGAGGCCGCCGGCTGGAGCCAAACGGATGCCGCGGAAGCGCTGCGAATACCTTTGTCCACGCTGAACCAGAAGATTAAGCGTCTGGAGATTCAGATCAAAAAGCGTGGCCAGCAGGCTTCCTGAATTATCCGCCTCGAGGCTTGCTAAAAAAGTTTTCACGAAGTAGTGACAAAGGCAGGTGAGATTGGTAGAGTAGTGATTGTCCGGCAGCGAGCATCGAAAGCGAGAGCGAGTAGACAAAAGTTGACCGGTGGATGCAACCAGCGCCAAGCTGACAGCATCTCAGAAGATGTACACAGCGACAAAGACGAAAGCAGACGCGTTCAGCGGTTGCGAGTAGAAAAAGTCGTGCAGGATGTGAGGCGGACTCAGAAATCCGCAACCTGACGAAAGTCGGCCACATCCGAGAGGGTGTAAGTTCCAAAGCGCCTTGCCGGAAACGGCGGGGACCACCTGAACCAATACACTTAAAAGTTCTTTGGACGCGATCCGGCTGATTGCAAATGTAAGCCGGCCACGCTCCAACAACGGCTTCGGTCGAAGGAAACTTCGGCCGGTAAGTTTGAGGCCGTGCTGGTCTCCCTGTCTTTGCTTCTGTTTAAGGAGTGATCGCAGGTTGGAGGCGGCACAGATCTTTGACAATCTGACTGGATGACCTGATTCTGAGGCGCGAGTCCTGAGAAGGATGAGTGTTGGAGGAATCAGGAGCGAAAACTCGTCAAGCAAACTCTGAGTAAATAAGCTGGAGCGAACTCTACAAGTTAGTCTCGAATCGCAAGGTTTGAGGCTGCAAATTCAAACGAGAGTTTGATCCCGGCTCAGAATCAACGCTGGCGGCGCGCTTAACACATGCAAGTCGAACGAGAAAGGGAGCAATCCTGAGTAAAGTGGCGCACGGGTGAGTAACACGTGGGTAATCTACCCTCTGGTGGGGAATAACTCTGGGAAACCGGAGCTAATACCGCATAAGACCGGGAGGTGAAAGGGCGAAAGTTCGCCGGAGGAGGAGCCCGCGGCTGATTAGCTAGTTGGTAGGGTAAGAGCCTACCAAGGCTGAGATCGGTAGCCGGCCTGAGAGGGCACACGGCCACACTGGCACTGAAACACGGGCCAGACTCCTACGGGAGGCAGCAGTGGGGAATCTTGCACAATGGAGGAAACTCTGATGCAGCGACGCCGCGTGAGTGATGAAGCCCTTCGGGGTGTAAAGCTCTTTCGACCCGGAAGATAATGACGGTACGGGGAGAAGAAGCTGCGGCTAACTACGTGCCAGCAGCCGCGGTAATACGTAGGCAGCGAGCGTTGTTCGGAGTTACTGGGCGTAAAGCGTGCGTAGGCGGTGTCTTAAGTTTGTTGTGAAATCTCCCGGCTTAACCGGGAGGGTGCGGCGAATACTGAGATGCTGGAGTGCCGGAGAGGTAAGCGGAATTCCTGGTGTAGCGGTGAAATGCGTAGATATCAGGAGGAACACCTGCGGTGTAGACGGCTTACTGGACGGTAACTGACGCTGAGGCACGAAAGCGTGGGTAGCAAACAGGATTAGATACCCTGGTAGTCCACGCCCTAAACGATGCATACTTGGTGTGGGCAGTTCAGTCTGTCCGTGCCGAAGCTAACGCGATAAGTATGCCGCCTGGGGAGTACGGTCGCAAGGCTGAAACTCAAAGGAATTGACGGGGGCCCGCACAAGCGGTGGAGCATGTGGTTTAATTCGACGCAACGCGAAGAACCTTACCTGGGCTCGAACGGCTTCGGACCGCCGATAGAAATATTGGCTTTCCCGCAAGGGACTGGAGTCGAGGTGCTGCATGGCTGTCGTCAGCTCGTGTCGTGAGATGTTGGGTTAAGTCCCGCAACGAGCGCAACCCTTGTCCTGTGTTGCAACTAATAGGCACTCTCAGGAGACCGCCAGCGATAAGCTGGAGGAAGGTGGGGATGACGTCAAGTCATCATGGCCTTTATGTCCAGGGCTACACACGTGCTACAATGGACGGTACAAACCGCTGCCAACTCGCGAGAGGGAGCTAATCGGAAAAAACCGTTCTCAGTTCGGATTGCAGGCTGCAACCCGCCTGCATGAAGCTGGAATCGCTAGTAATGGTATATCAGAACGATACCGTGAATACGTTCCCGGGCCTTGTACACACCGCCCGTCACATCACGAAAGTGGGTTGTACTAGAAGTCTGCGCCCTAACCCGCAAGGGGAGGAGCGGCCCAAGGTATGACTCATGATTGGGGTGAAGTCGTAACAAGGTAGCCGTAGGAGAACCTGCGGCTGGATCACCTCCTTTCTAAGAGAGAACTCGATTGTGGATCGCTGAATCAAGTAAGCGAGAAGCAGTCCAAAGGCTGGAAGTCGATATGTACCGGCTTCGCTAACAGCCCGCTTCAGCGTTCTCTGCTCATGAAGTTTCGATACGAGATTCGTTCCGGTGCCTGCTCTATGCGGCATCGGCATCCAGTCGGCCTCAAAAACCTTTCTTCCAAAATAGTAATAGTGATATCAGAAGACAGGAGTTAGAAGTCAGAATTGGTCAACCGCCATTCTGTTCTAAATCCTGACTTCTGAATTCTTGACGAAGTTAGTGATCTTTGACAACTGAATATCTGACGGGTAGCAACAAGTTCGCCCGGATCTTCTTGTAAAGGAGGGATTCGGCGAAAGGAGTGCCAGAAGAAGTACTTCTCGAAGAGTAGTTGTGTGAGGAGTAAGTTTTATGGTCAAGCTACTAAGGGCATGCGTGTGGATGCCTTGGCGCAAACAGGCGAAGAAGGACGTGGCCAGCTGCGATAAGCCTCGGGGAGATGCAAGCAATCTGTGATCCGGGGATTTCCGAATGGGGGAACCCATCGGGTGTGGACACCCGATATCCTGCGCTGAATATATAGGTGCAGGAAGCGAACCTGGGGAAGTGAACCATCTCAGTACCCAGAGGAAGAGAAAACAACCGTGATTCCGATAGTAGTGGCGAGCGAACTCGGAATAGCCCAAACCTCGTGATTCGCAAGGAGAGCGGGGTGTTGTAGGACCACAATAATTACCAGGGTTCAGGGGTTTTATCAGCAATGATAAGACTGCTGAGGTCTGGTGATTAAACGAGGTACAGAGCGTGTTATGAGAACGGCTTGGAAAGGCCGGCCAAAGAGGGTGACAGCCCCGTATTGAAAAATGCAATCTGACTTCCAGTGGCTCCTGAGTACCGCGGGGCACGTGAAACCCTGCGGGAATCCACCGGGACCATCCGGTAAGGCTAAATACTCGTTTGCGACCGATAGTGAACCAGTACCGTGAGGGAAAGGCGAAAAGAACCCCTGTGAGGGGAGTGAAATAGTACCTGAAACCGCATGCCTACAAGCAGTGGGAGGGCCATGTCGCAAGACAAGCCTGACCTCGTGCCTATTGAATAATGAGCTGGCTAGTTTTTTTCAGTGGCAAGGTTAAGCGTAAAGCGAGCCGAAGCGAAAGCGAGTCTGAACAGGGCGTTTAGTCGCTGGGAAAAGACGCGAAGCGGGATGATCTACCCTTGGCCAGGATGAAGGCCGTGTAACAGCGGCTGGAGGTCCGAACCAGTGTTGGTTGAAAACAGCTTGGATGAGCTGAGGGTAGGGGTGAAAGGCTAATCAAATTCCGTGATAGCTCGTTCTCTCCGAAATAGCTTTAGGGCTAGCCTTGTGTGGTCCGTCGCGGAGGTAGAGAACTGAATGGACTAGGGGCCTTCCCAGGTTACCGAATCCAATCAAACTTCGAATGCCGTGAACGATCCAGCACAGGAGTCAGACTGCGAGGGCTAAGCTTCGTAGTCAAAAGGGGAAGAGCCCAGACCGCCAGCTAAGGTCCCTAAATTCATGCTAAGTGGGAAAGGAAGTCGGGAGCCTCAGACAGCCAGGAGGTTGGCTTAGAAGCAGCCATCCTTTAAAGAAAGCGTAATAGCTCACTGGTCGAGGACCCCGGTGCCGACAATCCAACGGGGCTAAAGCATGATACCGAAGCTGCGGGGCCGAGACCTTCATCGGGTCCGGTCGGTAGGAGAGCATTCTTGTCTGCGAAGAAGGTGTACCGAGAGGAGCGCTGGAGCGACAAGAAGAGACTCTGCCAGCATAAGTAGCGACAAAACAGGTGAGAACCCTGTTCGCCGTAAGACTAAGGATTCCTGAGCAAGGTTAATCCGCTCAGGGTGAGCCGGAGCCTAAGGTGAGGCCGAAAGGCGTAGCCGATGGACATACGGTTAATATTCCGTAGCTACTTCCGAAGGTTGACGATGCGGGGACGCAGACGGTAAGCACTGGAGAGGAATGGTTTCGAACCAGTGTGAACGGAGATCGGGGAAGGCAAATCCACCCGGTCGACTGCCAGGAAAAGCCGCTAAGGACGACGGAAGTATCCGTACCACAAACCGACACAGGTAGTCGAGATGAGTATTCTAAGGCGCTCGGGTGATGGTCTGTTCAGGAACTAGGCAAATTAACCCCGTAACTTCGGGAGAAGGGGTACCTCCAGCGATGGAGGTCGCAGCAAAGCGCATCAGGCGACTGTTTAACAAAAACACAGGTCTCTGCAAAGTCGTGAAAACGATGTATAGGGGCTGACGCCTGCCCGGTGCCGGAAGGTTAAAGGGAGGGGTTAGCCGCAAGGCGAAGCTCTGAACTGAAGCCCCGGTGAACGGCGGCCGTAACTATAACGGTCCTAAGGTAGCGAAATTCCTTGTCGGGTAAGTTCCGACCTGCACGAATGGCGTAACGATCTGATGACTGTCTTAACAGGCCGCCCGGCGAACTTGTGGTTCCGGTGAAGACGCCGGATGCCCGCCGCTAGACGGAAAGACCCCGTGCACCTTTACTATACCCTTTCATGGAATTATGGGATGTTCTGCGCAGGATAGGTGGGAGGCTTTGAACCCGGATTCTCGGATTCGGGGGAGCCAACGGTGAGATACCACCCTGAGCATTCTGTGATTCTAACTTCCTTCCCTGATCGGGAAGAAGGACAGTGGAAGGCGGGTAGTTTGACTGGGGCGGTCGCCTCCTAAATTGTAACGGAGGCGCTCGAAGCCTGGTTCAGGTCGTTTGGAAATCGACCGACGAGTGTAAACGCAGAAACCAGGTTGACTGCGAGACCTACAAGTCAAGCAGGTGCGAAAGCAGGAGTTAGTGATCCGGTGGTTCTGTATGGAAGGGCCATCGCTCAACGGATAAAAGGTACGCCGGGGATAACAGGCTGATCGGAGTCAAGAGTTCACATCGACGCTCCGGTTTGGCACCTCGATGTCGGCTCATCGCATCCTGGGGGTGTAGAAGCTCCCAAGGGTTAGGCTGTTCGCCTATTAAAGCGGTACGTGAGCTGGGTTCAGAACGTCGCGAGACAGTTCGGTCCCTATCTGCGGTGGGCGGAGGAAGTTTGAGAGGGCCTGGCTCTAGTACGAGAGGACCGAGCTGGACGAACCTCTTGTGATCCAGTTGTTCCACCAGGAGCACCGCTGGGTAGCGAAGTTCGGTCAGGATAAGCGCTGAATGCATATAAGCGCGAAACCTTCCTCAAGATGAGACTTCCCAAGGTTTATACCTTCTGAAGGGCCGTTGAAGACGACAACGTTGATAGGCCGGATGTGTAAGCACAGTAATGTGTT
Source organism: Bryobacteraceae bacterium (assembly GCA_963794765.1). Taxonomy (GTDB): domain Bacteria; phylum Acidobacteriota; class Terriglobia; order Bryobacterales; family Bryobacteraceae; genus JAWXCM01. The sequence continues at coordinate 23,493 of CAWCGC010000041.1, forward strand.
GAGCTGACCGGTACTAATAGCCCGTTCGGCTTGACCATAAAATCTTACTCATCACATCAACTCACTCCTTCGAAGAAGTTTCTGGTTACTCCAATAACTTGTAGCCGCTCGTCAGATACTCAGTTGCCAAAGCAACCAAGGTTTACTGCAGCTGGTTCGCCCCGCTCGCGAAGCGAGTCCCGGGGCGGCAATGCCAGCGCGGTACGCGCCTTTGGGTGATTGTAGCGAGAGGGTTCCACCCGTTCCCATTCCGAACACGGAAGTTAAGCCTCTCAGCCCCGATGGTACTGCGCGCGCGAGTGCGTGGGAGAGTAGGACGTCGCCCAATTAATTTAAACAAAAAGCCCACCGTGAACCGGTGGGCTTTTTGCGTTTTCTATCAGTTTTGCCTGCTCATCCGACACCGGCATGAACTAACGCGTTTCGCGTCACATGAGTCGGAAACGGTATTCGGCTACGGGTTTGCTTGCACCGCCCGCGGTGACTCCGCTCAGCGTGAGCCGATACAGACCCGGTCGCCACTGGAGAGTCTTAAGACTGATATCCAGTTCATCACCACCGCCGGGCGGGACCATCATGACTGTGCTTGCGATACCGCCCTTGATCTCCGCCCGATAGGTGGAGAATTTCGGGCCGGCCGGCAACGCCAGCTTCAACTGGACAACAGCAGCCGTGTCGGATCGGTCCACATCCACCACTATCGGCTCGACGTCAGGAATCAGATGAACCACGTAAATCGGCACCTTCATGGATGTCGCCGCTTTCACGGGAACAGCGGGGTCGCGCTGATTACCACACGCGCAAGCCAGAATAGAGGCGGCGATCCAGGCGATGCTGCGCCATGAGAGAGTCATTCTTCAGTCCGCTGGAACAGACTGTATCACTCTGTATCAGCCTGCAAACGTCGCCGGACACACGTCGAGTACGTCGTACGACACACCGGCTCTTTACTCACCTCTCGACGCCCTGACGTGAGCAGCTTTTGCGCCCAACAGCGTGAGAGCCCACCACAGATCCCATTAACCCAGAGTCGACAATCCGTGATCGACCCGGCAGATTAATTCGGATTGTGACTTCAGCTGGATCACTTCAAGCCCCGCTGCCTGCGCGGAAGCAACGCCCGCCGGAGAATCCTCGACAACCAGCGCATTCCGGGTGGCGAGCCGCTCACATGCCAGAAGGTACGGATCGGGAGCGGGTTTGAGATTCCTCACATCGCCGCCATAAACAGCTGTATCGATGACTTCCAGAAGGCCAGAAGTGTGCAGTATCGGCTCGACCTCTATGCGACCGCTGGAAGTCACAACGGCAATTCGATATCCGGCGTCACGCAGCCCGCGCACCAGAGCCACAGTTTCCGCCGCTATCACGTCTGGCCGTGCCATGCGCTCCCGAAAGAGCTGCTTCTTGCGGCCATAGAGTGAAAACAACGAATCGAACGGAACCGGAGGATTCCGTTGCGCACACAGCCACTCCACCGTTCCTTGCTCATGCACACCCACGCATGCCGGAGCGAAGTCATCCCAGGGCACGGTATAGCCAAACTCTGTTTGCAGAATCGTATTCCAGCAATCCCAGTGGACAGGCTCGCTGTCTACGAGAACGCCGTCGAAGTCGAAAAGAACTGCGTCAAATGAGCGATTCAATCCTCAGAATCGCATGCTGCTGAGCATTTGCTCGTAAATACCCTGCACCTTGCTGAACTCATTTGCCGGACTGATGAAAATCAAATATAACAACCCCTGTGGGTGATTGATGGTTACCAGCATGTCCGTTTCCCGCCCGCCCATTGGTGACTGGTTACTAAGCGTCGTCACAAGCGCAGGCTGTCCGTTGACGCGGGTTTGCCGCTGGCCTCCGCTGACCTGCAGCGTCGGATTGCTCTGTTGTAAACTGCCGACCAGATCATAGGTGTCGTCGCGCAGGTTCGGACGGCTATAGTTCCCGTGCGCGGTGTAGAAACTGATCATGAGACCATATCCGACGGCGACGTTCCCACCTTGATCCTGAACAAGACCGGAACGCGGAGCGATGGTCACAGCAGCGCCGCCACGATCTCCGAAAACCTCCCAGTTCGACGGATAGCTTATCGAGAATGCCTGATTCCGGTATTCGCGCAATTGACCAGTCGGGTTCGGATCGCCTTGGCTGACCGGGCCCGCATAACGCGACCGCATACCCTGCTGCGCCGCAGGAAGACTATTCAGGCGGCGACTGAATCGTCTGAAGCTCGCGAGCGTCACCGTCTGTAGTAATTGCGCTGCGGCATCTGCCGGATTTCGGCCTCGATGTACCGCTCACGGTCACCGGGATCCGGGTGATCGGAGAAGAAGGTCGAGCTTCGGGCGCCACCTTGCGACTGGAGCTTTTCAAAGAACCTCGCCAGTTCCAGCGGGTTATATCCTGCGTCTGCCATCAGCTGCGCACCCAGCAAATCCGCCTGTTTTTCCGCGTCCCGCGAGTACTTCAACAGCAGCGAGTTGAACCCGAGACCCACGCCGACCTGAGCCAGTTGGCCGAGCAAGCTGCCACCCATAACAGCCCCAGCCAGCATTGCCGGCAACTGCAGGAGGTTGGCTTTGGATGCCTGGTGTGTTCCGTGTCGCAGAGCCACATGCGAGATCTCGTGCGCCATTACACCGGCAAGCTGCGCTTCGTTGTCGATCGCCGATAACAATCCGGTCTGCACGAAAGTTGGTCCGCCGGGCAGCGCGAATGCATTGATGCTCTTGTCGTTAACGACCTTGAAGCTGTAAGGGAAACCACCAGCTTTCGGGTTGGAGGAGAGTTGCTGCCCAATCCGCTGCACGACCCCTTCGAGCGTCGGGTCATGCACTACCTGCATCTGGCGTTCCACCTGGGCGGCAGCTTCGCGACCGAGTTGGATGTCCTGCTGCTTTCGAAAAGAGATTGAAGCCCGGCTTGAACGTCGGAACTTCCGCCTGCACAGATGTCACTGCCACTGCAAGGAAGAAATAAAGATATCTGCGCATGGCTTTTCGCCTCCTCACCGAAGGGAGATGTCCCGGTCACATGGAGCGTTACAACTACGTGGTTAAAGTATGTTTAACGAATTGGTTCTGCCGTCCCGAATCCTGCCCGCTAACCCGGACTCAACGGAGACGACTGAAGCACAGGCGCGATCAGGTCCCCGGCCCGGCAGCACGCGGCCCGAGTAATCACCAGGATAACCCGGAAGCAGGATGGACAGGCGCGGTTGCCTGCGCGAAAAGGATTGCTAATAGGGTCGTAAAGTATACTAATACAATGGAGCCGTAGTACTTCGCTCCGCCGAGAGACCCGCCCCATGACACCTACTGAAAAGATCTGGCACAACGGCCAACTCATCCCCTGGAACGACGCGAAAATCCATGTCCTCTCGCACGTTGTAAGTTACGGGAGCAGCGTTTTCGAAGGGCTTCGTTGCTATAAAACCGGCAACGGACCTGCCGTTTTCCGCCTGCGCGAGCACATGCGCCGCATGATCGACTCGGCGAAGATCTACCGTATGGAAATCCCGTACAGTGTCGAAGAGCTGTGTGACGCCGTCCTCAACACGGTCGCTGCAAGCGGACTCGAATCCTGCTACGTTCGTCCGATCGCGCTTCGTGGATACGGTGTCATTGGCGTACTTGGTGTAAAGAACCCGACCGAAACCTACATTGCCTGTTGGGACTGGGGCAAGTACCTGGGCGAGGAAGGCCTCGCCCAGGGCGTGGATGTATGCGTGTCAAGTTGGAACCGAATGGCGCCCAACACGCTTCCCGCGCTGTCAAAAGCTGGTGGCAATTACCTGAACAGTCAGCTGATTCGAATGGAGGCTGACATTAATGGGTTCGCCGAAGGAATCGCGCTGGACACACAAGGTTACGTCAGCGAAGGCTCGGGCGAAAACATGTTCGTAATCCGGGACGGCAAAATTCATACGCCGCCTCTCGGTGCATCGGTTCTGCCTGGGATCACAAGAGACTCTGTTGTCCAGATTGCGAAGGATCTGGACATTCCTGTTGTCGAAACGATTATCCCGCGCGAGATGCTGTACATAGCGGACGAGGTTTTCTTTACTGGCACTGCGGCCGAAGTAACTCCGATTCGCTCCGTGGATCGGATCCAGGTCGGTGAGGGCCGCCGGGGTCCGATCACGGAACGTATACAGCGGGAGTTCTTTGGCATCGTCAATGGTGTGCTTCCGGACCGGTATGAATGGCTCACGCCGGTAGGAACACGGAAGCCGGTGGAAGTCGGCAACTAACTACGCAATGAGTCCCGCGGGCACGCTCTTGGAATACCTCCCCCGAGATCGTACCGCCAGCCTGCCCGCGGGATCTTTGCTATTTGTATCAGCGCAGCCCCGTTACGTCCAGTACGAAAACAATATCCAACGGCACTTTTCCGCAGCTTTAAGACACGCGTTTTCAGCATTGTGGCTTGAGCTGTCTGTCAGTATTGTGTGAATAAAACAGCGGCAGGAGAAATTGTTCGGCAATGAAGCACAGACTCGGGTATGATCCTGCGTCCGGACAATTCGTCGAGGTCCGGTTCGACTCGGTTATTTCGATCGTTGACACGCTGATAAACCCCGTGCCCGATGCGGCGTTCATCGCACCGGCATGGATCGATATCCAGGTGAACGGATACGCAGGTGTCGATTACAATAACCCCGCTACGCCGATCGAGCAGATAGCACAATCCGTCAATGTTCTGCACACGACCGGCACCGGACGCTTCTTTCCCACGGTAATCACCGGATCGGAGGAGAACATGCTCGGTTCGCTCCGCAACCTCAGCCGTGCGAAACAATCTCTTCCGTCCATCGAAGCGATTCATGTCGAGGGACCGCATATATGCCCCGACGACGGGCCGCGTGGAGCACACCCAAAGCACTGCGTCCGACCTCCGACTCTCGACGAGTACAGACGCATGCAGGAGGCTGCAGACGGCAATATTCGACTGATCACGCTCTCGCCTGAATACCCCGAAGCTCCGCATTACATAGAAACGATTGTTCGGGACGGAGTTGTCGCCAGCATCGGCCACACGAAAGCAACCGCGCAGCAAATCAGTGATGCCGTGAGCGCAGGCGCCACAATGTCGACCCACATCGGAAATGGAGCGCACGGTGAGATGCGGAGGCATCCAAACTACATTTGGGACCAGCTTGCAGAAGATCGGCTCGCCGCCGGCTTTATCGCAGACGGTATTCACCTCGGCGCCGCCTTTCTTAAGGTTGCATTGCGAGCAAAAACCCCGGCCCGAGCAGTGCTAGTTACGGATGCTTCAATGCCGGCGCTTGCCGAACCCGGCTACTACCAGCTCGGCGAGGTCGAAGTCGAGCTTACACAGGACGGCCGAGTGGTGTTACGTGGAGGCGATCGCCTCGCCGGATCCGCATTGCGCATGGATGATGCGATTGGCAACGTAGTTCAGATGGCGGGCGTCTCGCTCACTGAAGCGATTACGATGGCAACACGAAACCCTGCTCGCGTTGCCCGCGTCGGTGGGCGGCAGCGTGGTCTCGCCGCCGGTGACCGGGCGGACTTTGTCCTGTTCCGATGGGACGCTGACGCGAGCAACATCACAATACTCGAGACGATCGTTGGGGGCGAGTCCGTGTTCCACAATGCCGCCTGACGTCACCAAGCCGAAAGTTAACTACTCGCGCGCGTGGACCGAAGCGCGTTCCCTGGTTTCGAAGCATCGAAGGCGGCTGGGGATTGGTATCGTATTGATGCTGATTTCGCGCCTGCTCGGGCTCGTTTTGCCTGCATCGACGCGCTATGTCGTCGATGAGGTGATTACGAAACACCGGACAGAAATGTTGACTATGGTGGCGATCGCGGCTGCAGGAGCCACGATGCTGCAGGCAGCGGCTTCGTTTTTCCTTAGTCAGTTGCTCGGTGTCGCCGCACAGCGTGCCATCACCGAAATGCGAAAGCGAGTGCATTCGCATATGTTGCGGCTTCCGGTGCGCTACTACGATACGACCAAAGTCGGACAACTAATCTCGCGCGTGATGACCGATGCTGAAGGAATTCGCAATCTCGTCGGAACAGGACTCGTGCAGTTGGCCGGGGGACTGGTTACTACCTTCGTGTGCCTGGGAGTGCTCCTGTGGATCGACTGGCAGATGACGGTCGTCACGCTCTCGGTACTTGCCGTCTTCGGCGGAGTCCTGGCATGGGCATTTCAACGCCTTCGACCTCTGTTCCGAACTCGAGGGCAGCTCAATTCGGAGTTGACGGGGCGCCTCGGCGAATCTCTTGGTGGAGTGCGCGTGGTCAAGGCGTACACTGCCGAACGTCATGAAGACCTGATGTTCGCCAAAGGAGCGCACAAGCTGTTTCGCAACATCGCTCAGTCTATGACAGGTGTTTCAGGAACGATGGCGTTCTCGTCCATCGTAGTAGGCACCATAGGACTCATCATCTTCATCATGGGCGGCCAGGCTGTCATTGCGGGCCGTATGAGCCTCGGCGATCTGGTTATGTATGTCGCATTCACAGGCATGATGGCGATGCCGGTAATTGAACTCGCATCTATAGGGACACAAATCACGGAAGCGTTTGCGGGGCTGGATCGCATCCGGGAGGTGCTGGACATGCCTACCGAAGCCGATGACGACGACACGCGTTCACACATTTCCAGCATCCGTGGCGAAGTGGAATTCCGTGATGTCTGGTTTGAGTACGATCCCGGCAAGCCCGTTCTGAAGGGTGTCTCTCTTTACGCGAGTGCAGGCTCCACAGTGGCTCTGGTCGGATCCAGCGGTTCGGGCAAGAGTACGCTCATCAGTCTCGTTCTCGATTTCAACCAGCCGCAGTCCGGAGAACTTCTTGTTGATGGGATTCCCCTCTCCTCGATTCGCAAACACGACTATCGCAAGTATCTCGGTGTAGTGTTCCAGGACAATTTCTTGTTCGATGGCACGGTTGCCGAGAATGTGGCGTACGCAGATGCGGCAGCCACGCGGGACCAGATTGTTGAGGCTTGCCGGATCGCGAACTGCCATGAGTTCATCGAGAGTTTCCCCAACGGATACGAGACTTTGGTCGGCGAGCGCGGCGTTCGGCTTTCCGGAGGACAGCGGCAACGAATTGCGATCGCCCGGGCACTGCTTGCTAACCCGCGAATCCTGGTGCTCGACGAAGCGACATCAAGCCTCGATAGTGAAAGTGAAGCGCTAATTCAGGAAGGACTTCGAAAACTCCGTCAGGGCCGAACGTCCTTCGTAATCGCTCATCGTCTGTCCACCATTCGCAATGCCGATCAGATTCTGGTGCTTGAGGCCGGAGAAATTATTGAGCGCGGATGTCATGACGAACTAATGAAATTGAATGGACGTTACCGGCAACTCCACGATCGCCAGTACCAGTTCGAACGAAATCTGTACATCAACCCAGGCGAAGATTTCACGCCGACAGAGCTCGTCGAGGAATCACGCTGATTCCTGCAGCAAGGCCTGGCGCGGCGAGTACCTGTGTTTTGGTCTAACTTTGTAGCGCCAGCCCAACCTTATAGCCGAGATCGAGTTTCTGGCAATGTCGGACCACACCGCGGTAGGAAACGTATCGGTTTTTGAGAGCCAGTTTAGTTCCGAGCGGTATGCTGAAATCCAGAATGACGCTAAGCCCGTGCTTTGATTGGTCGTAAAGTAATGATTTGCCGACAGATTTGCTGGTACCCTGTCGTGTCAACACCTCCAGTTCAACCAGTCCAACGTTCGGCGCAGGAGTTCTTGTTTCTCTTCTCTTCTGCTCGTTAAAGGACATTGCAGCAACCTCTGCATTGCTCTTCGGATATACGGCAGACAGTATTAGCGTTTTTTTGTCGGCGAGTTCCCCGACCGTTTGGGTGCAAACGGTCGGGAACGGAGGCTAATGAATCTCCGGTTTCGCAGGCTCAAAGCCGTCGCAACCGCTTATGGGTGTAACTTTCAGGTGCAGAGACGCGTGACGGGGGTGGCCGCACTCATCGATCAGGTCTTCGGGAGCCTGCGACATCTGCCGAATTTGCAGCAGTTTCCCGTCACTATTGTGGTGCTCTCCGAAGTGACTGCAAAGTCCACATTGCCCGTCATGAACGTATGTCATAACAACACCTCCAGCTATGGGAGGCTCCTGGGTTTATGGCGGTTGCGGTTCGGAACTGTGTCACGTGACCTGCCGTCGCCCGTACTTGCAGACGGCGGCACCCTCGCGTTTACGCGGGCATGACCGATTCCCTGCCCCAAAATGCTCAGCCAATGGCGCCAGGTGAACCAGAACGCGAGCCGTACGTCGAAAATGTGTTCCGCTCTGGGTGGAAACGGACCTGTTCCCTTCCCGCCATAAGCAAGTTGATAAGCGTTAAACAACCGCCCCCCTTCGAAGCCGCATCGAACCGGAAAGAACCTGTCGCAGAGCAGGTGGACCGTCCCCCCCAGCCTCGCCTCGACGTATCGTAATGTCGCCAACTCGACCGCCGGACCGGTCGCCGTCCGCATCCCTTTTTGGAACCCGTATGGAAGCAACTCCGTAATTGTCAACGATGCGCGCCTTCCGAAATACGGTTCGGGCCCTTGTTCGAGACAAGGGCTTCTCGATCACGGTTCTGCTGACGCTGGCCATCTGTGTGATGGCTAACACCACTACGTTTGCCATTGTGAATTGCGTTCTGCTCCGACCCCTGCCACTGCCCGAGGCGGAGGACCTCGTACTCATCGCGAACAGGTACCCGAAAGCGGTCTCAGAGATTACGAACGAGAGTAGCTACGGCGATTACGTGGATCGGTTGAAGGGTGTGCCTGCACTCGAAAGTCTGGCGATGTTTCAATACCGCGACCAGACGCTTGAGATCAACGGAAATCCCGAGCAGATCCCCGGGATGCTGGTGACCGCATCCTTCTTCGACGTCGCGCGTGTTCGCCCTTCGATCGGTCGCGGGTTCGAAACGGGTGAGGAAGAGCCGGGGAAAGACGACAAGGTCATACTCAGCTCCGGTCTTGCAAAGCAGCTCTTTGGGGCTGAGTCGGCCGCCTCCGGCCAGACACTTCGCATATCCGGTCGCACCCACTCAGTCGTGGGTGTCATGCCTGCCGACTTTTCGTTTCCTGGCAAGGATGCTCGTCTGTGGATTCCTCTGGCAGTATCTTCCGAAGTGAAGCAGCGGTATCACAGCAACAACTTCTACCAGATCGGCCGGCTCCGGCCCGGTGCCACCACCGCCCAGGTACAGGCACAGGTTAATGCGATCAATGCCGGAAATCTGGACCGGTTCCCGCAATTTCGTGAGTTGCTGATTAATGCTGGTTTCCACAGTGCCGTTGAGCCGCTCAAACTGATGCTGGTGCGCCAAATTGAGAGCTCGCTGTATCTTCTCTGGGGAGGCGCGATTTGCGTCCTGCTGATCGGCGGACTGAATCTGGCAAACCTCTCGCTGGCTCGGTTCAGTGCCCGAACCAGGGAGATTGCAACCCGGCTTGCGATCGGTGCAAGCCCAGCTCAGGTTTGGCGCGCTGTCGTCGTCGAACACGTCGCCGTGGCACTGGCAGGTGGTGTATTGGGATTGATTGCCGGCTGGATGTTGTTGCGTCTGCTTGCTTCGGCGGCAGCAATAACGAGCTTTCCGCGTGCCAATGAGGTCCACATTGACGCTGTTGTCATGGGCGTGGCGGTCCTGTTATCTGCGCTTACCGGGCTGGCAATGGCGCTCGCGCCTGTGACCAGTGTCCTGCGAGTTCGTGTTGCAGGAATGCTGCGCGAAAGCGGCGACCGCAGTGGCACGACCGGACGACAGGCACAGGCTTTCCGCCGCATGCTCGTAGTGGCGGAGATTGGGTTTGCATTCGTGCTGCTGCTGGGAGCCGGATTGCTGCTCACGAGTTTTCGGAACCTTCTCAAGGCCGACCCGGGCTTCCGCGCCGATCACGTTCTCACCGCGTTTGTCCACGCGCCGCGCACACGCTATAAGTCGGACGATGACCTCAGGAGATTCACAAGAGACGCCGTTGCAGCGGTCCGCCGCATTCCTGGCGTCACCACCGCAGGCGCGACGGACACGATCCCGCTGGGAGGCAACACGTCAGACAGCGTCGTGTTCGCGGAAGGTTATCAAATGCGGCCAGGTGAGTCCGTCATCTCGCCGTTGAACATGTCCGTAACGCCGGGCTATTTCGAAGCGATGACGATTCCACTCCTTCGGGGTCGCTACTTCACCGAACATGACACTGAGACGTCCCTTCCGGTCGTTCTCGTAGACGAGCAGCTGGCAAACCGGTTCTGGCCGAACCAGGATCCGATCGGCAGACGCATGTATCAGCCTTCAAATGCCAACGACCTGATGAAGATCACGGAGAAGACGAAGTTCGTGACCGTCGTTGGCGTTGTACGCACAATCCGTGTCGATAATCTTGCCGGTATGCGGGACTCAGTCGGCGCATACTACTTTCCACTGTCCCAGCAGCCCTCGCGAATGCTGACGTTTGCTGTACTGACTAACGCCCCTGTCAATCAGGTTGTCAATGCTCTGCGGTCCGAAGTGCGCAGTCTGGATCCCGAGATGGCCGTCTCTGACGTGAAGACGATGAATGAGAGGACCGACCTTGCTTTGGCAGCCAAACGCACTGCAATGCTGCTTGCCACGGGCTTCGGCGGGATCGCCCTGCTGCTCTCTGCAGTAGGTATATACGGCGTGCTGGCGTATACCGTGGTGCAGCGGACGCGTGAGATCGGAATTCGCGTAGCTCTCGGAAGTACCGGCGCTGGTATTGTCCGGCTGATCCTGCGCGACGGGCTCGCGATGCTCAGCATCGGTATCCTGCTGGGTTGTGCAGGAGCACTTGCCCTGCAGTCGGTTCTGGCGCGCGAGGTTTATGGTGTAAAACCGCTTGATCCTCTCATGCTCACGACCGTTTCGGCTTTGCTGATGATCATTGCGCTGCTGGCGTGTATGCTTCCGGCCCGGCGCGCCGTTCGTCTGGACGTCGTTCGAGTGCTGAACGGGTAAGCCCTGACTTCCTCGTCTACCGGTAATGTAGGTGCAGAAAGACCTGCCCGACGAATCGATGGCTTCCTTCATCGTGGCAAGGTACCGAGCCCAGGCTCTCGCGTTCGTCTCCTCCTCGACGAAATAGAGCCGGGATCACCAACGAAATAGAGCCGGGATTACCGATTTTTGCCGTCCGAGATGACCGTAAGCGGGCCTTGTCCACGCATCGCGACAATACGGCTACAGAGGCCGCGACAGGTATGCAGCCCGGTCAGCGGAACATTTAACTGTCCGAGCCGTCGACTAAATGCCCCGTCGTCTTGCCCGCATGATCGTCAACGGGTGGGAGTTCGCGAAGGTCCACACATCCGCCGGTTGCCCGGACCGACTGCTGGGTCAGCCAATTTGCGACGTAGCCCCGACGCCTGCCAAGCCAAAGCATGGTGCTGCTGAAGCTTCAAAAGAAAAAGCGGCGGAGCATGGGTAACCCATGTCCGCCGCCTGGAGGAAAAACTCGTGACTACTTTACTTCGACACTTGCGCCGGCATCAGAGAACTTCTTCTTGATTGACTCGGCTTCGTCCTTGTTGACGCCTTCTTTGATGGTCTTGGGAGCGCCGTCCACGAGGTCCTTGGCTTCCTTGAGCCCGAGATTGGTGACCTCACGAACCACCTTGATGACGTTGATCTTGTTTGCGCCTGCAGCGGTGAGGACGACCGTGAACTCGGTCTTCTCTTCCACCGGTGCAGCGGCTGCTGCAGCGCCGCCGCCCGCCGCAGGAGCAGCTGCAACTGCTGCTGCCGCCGCCGACACGCCGAAAGCCTCTTCAATTCCCTTAACGAGCTGCGACGCTTCGAGCAGCGTCAGCGACTTAATCTGGTCCAGAATCGCGTTAACGTCCGCCATTTTATTTCCTCAATCCTCAGTTTTGAAATCAGTTGTCGCGCGCGAGCGCTACATTTACACCAGCCCGGCCCGGCGACTCGCATCGCCGCGCGACGGAACCCTACCCTTGCGGGAACTTTTCTTCCTTGATCGCCTCATTCAGTGCTACCGCGAGGTTTCGGGCGACTCCGTTCAGGGAGACGGCCAGACGCTGTGCGGATGAGTTGATCAGGAACATCACCTTCGCCACCAGCTCTTCCTTCGAAGGCATCGTCGCGAGGTCATTGATACTCTTGATGTCGATGGCTCTGCCCTCGACGAAGCCGGATTTGAAGGTAAACGCCGGATTAGCTTTGGCGTACCCGATCAGAGCTTTGGCAAGGGCTACCGGATCTTCCGTGGTGAATGCAACCGAAGTCATCCCGGTCAGGTTCCCGAGAACTTCACTTGACGGCAGGTTTTCCGAAGCCTTGTTTGCGATATTGTTCTTGACTACCTGGTAGTCGCCACCAGCACCACGAATGGTTTTGCGAAGTTCGTAGTCCTGCTGGACCGTCATCTTCTCGTAGCCGGTAACGAAAAGCGAGGGAGACTTCTCGAGTTCCGCCCGGAGAGCTTCCAGTTCCTTTTGCTTTTGTTCTCTGCTCTTCATCTGCTCTCCTCCTACTTCGCCGAGTTCATCGCCAGCGTGTCCAGCGAGACGCCAGGGCCCATAGTCGAGCACAGAGTCGCGCTCTTTACGTACTTGCCCTTGGCAGCAGACGGCTTTGCTTTCACAACAGCCGTGATGAGCGTCTGCGTATTTTCCAGAAGCTTGGCGTTCTCGAAACTCACCTTGCCCACCGGAGCGTGAATGACGCCGGTCTTATCGACACGGAACTCGACCTTGCCAGCCTTGGTTTCCTCGACCGCTTTCGCGATGTCGGTCGTAACCGTTCCGGTCTTCGGGTTTGGCATCAGACCGCGTGGACCGAGAATTTTGCCGAGACGTCCGACCGAACGCATCATGTCCGGTGTCGCGATCACAGCATCGAAATCGGTCCAGCCTTCGGACTGGATGCGGGTTACCATTTCCTCGCCGCCGAAGATATCCGCGCCCGCGGCTTCGGCTTCACGCAATTTATCGCCGGTGGCGATAACCAGAACTCGCTTGCTCTTACCGAGACCATGCGGAAGAACCACTGTGCCGCGGACCATCTGGTCCGCATGCTTGGGGTCCACGCCGAGTCGCATGTGAACCTCGACGGTCTCGTCGAATTTTGCAAACTTAATCTTCTGAACGAGGGTTACGGCTTCCTCGACTGCGTAGGGACGGGCTTCCACCTGCGCAGCCGCAGCCGCGAACTTCTTTCCTGATTTTTGACTCATGTAGAAACCTCTACTGGTCCAAACGGCTTCAGGCGTACGGATTTAAATCCGAGGCCCTCTGCCTCCCAATGTGACGTGACTGTCTGGGGAAATCCTGCTGCCCCGGGGGCAGTTCGGACGGTCAGAACAATCGGAACCGCAGAAACTTCAGTATAACTTACGCCGAAACAAGTTGTAAACTGTCCGTTCTAGCGCAACTTCCAGCAGTTGCCGTTGAACGTGCCGATTTCGTCGTTCCAGGGTCCGTACTTGGTCGCCATCTGGCCTCCGTCGACCACCAGCGTCGTTCCGGTGATGAACGATGCAGCACCCGAGGCAAGAAACGCAACCGCAGTCGCAACCTCGCCCGGTTCGCCACCCCGGCCAAGTGGAATTTCCCGAAAGTACGGACGCGTGACGTCTGTACTCTCGAAGTGCGCCGCAGTTAGTCGAGTCCGAATCAGACCCGGACAGACCGCGTTCACCCGGATCCCGTAAGGACCCAGCTCATTCGCGGCGGTGCGTACCAGGCCGAGCAGTCCGGCCTTGCTTGCGTTGTACGCCGCCAGCAGACTTTCACCATCGAACGAATTAGTCGAAGCAGTGACCACGACAGCGCCTTCCCGGCGGGAATTTGTCATGAACTCCGCGGCGCATCGCAGAGTCCTCCATGCCCCAGTGAGATTTACCTCGATGGTCTTCAGCCAGTCCTCATCCGAGACTTTTAGCAGCGGCGCCGGCGCAACCATCCCTGCGTTGATAACGACCACATCCGGCCGCGCCTCTCCGATGGCATCGCCAAGGGCGGCGATGTCGCGGACGTCACCCGAAATTCCATGACCTTGGAAGCTCCTGGCGATGGTTCCCGTATCGGCTTCGCGGTCGAAGATCGTGACCACAGCTCCGCTCGCTGAAAGGCGTTTCGCGCAAGCAAGGCCAATACCGTTGCTGCCGCCGGTAACAAAGGCCGACTTGCCGCTAAAGTCGATCAGCATCGGCGTCAGCCCTGAAACCGAGTCTCGATCTTGATTGCCTCGAGAGTGTTGTAGACGATGGGACAGTAACAGGCCCGATCGGTGAAGTCCCACATACGAGCGACAAAGCTGCCGTCGCCCCGAACCGTGTGCGGAAAGTCCTGGCAGGTGTGCGGTCGGGCATCATAAACGGTGCAGAGATTCTCCTTGAGAAATACACAGCCGGCGTCCGTGCGCCGAAGCACCAGACCTTCGTCGGCTGTCTCGACCGTGTAGTCCCGAACAAACTGGGCGAGCGAAATTCTCAGGTACTTCGAGAGTTTCGCAACATCACGGTCGGTGACGCGAGCTGTCGCGACCTTGCAGCAATTGGCACAAACGGAGCAGTCGAACTGCGACTCGATCTCTTCCGCGAGCCTCCTGACGCGCCGGTCCGCGATAGGATGCCGCTTAAGATGCTTGCGGAATCGCTCGTTCTCGGCGCGCTTTTTCTCGCCGAGGCGTTCAATCTGCACCAGATCTGTTACCACTCTTCCAGCGTATAGGATGGGACTGTGGCGGATCAGCTTTACCTCTCTTACAAGCTTCAGTCGCCGACGGGGCAGCAGATTCTTCGCGGTTACGAGAAACTCCTGAGAACATTTCCGACGTCGAAGCTCAGCAAAGCACCCTCGACGCTGCGTATGGTCGCGGTGGAAACGGGCGAGCCTCCACTTTACGAGGAAAGCTTCGACGGGGCAGTTGACATCGATTCTGTGCTGGCCGCCTTGCGAGAGTTCGCGGCTGCGGACGTGGCGTATTTCTTCGACACAGCGTGGGATCTGTGGCAATTCGAGGCGAAGCAAGACTGGGAACTGATGCCGTCCCGAGTTGTTCTCGCGGGTTTCGGACCGGGATTCGAATCCGGCCAGGAAGATGATCTCCGGATCGAGTTTGGTATCGACACACACTTCCTGCCCCAGCCTGATCTGCCGAATCACGCCTACATGGCGCAGTCGAACATTCGAAGCCTGCTTCACCTTGTTCATGAACTCGACGCCGCTTTTCCGAACGCTGTTCGAACTCTTTGGACAGAGTCGGGCGAGAATTTCGCGCAGCGACTGCAGCAAGCGCTCGAAGAGTCAGCGGGCGAGCAGTGATTCCACCGACGCGATCAGCATCTTCGGGATAAAGGGTTTCTGAAGATGTGCGAACGCGTCGCGGTGCTCCTCCGGAAGGGCTTCCACTTCAAAAGGGTAGCCACTGCAGATCAGGACCCGCAGACCCGGATTCAGCTGTCTCATCTCGATCCCGGCCTTGTCTCCTTCCATATCGGGCAGAGTGAGATCGACTACCGCGAGCTCAGCTGACTCAGGATCGCTCTGCAAGAACTCAAGCGCCTCGGTGGCCGAGGTGAAAGCGATCACCCGATAACCGCTCCGCTCCAGAAACGCCTGCATAAGACTGCACAGTTGCGGCTCGTCATCAACAATCAGGATTGTTCGGGGCGTATCCACACCTCACCAGATCGCCAGCGGCAGGCGAGAAGTTGACCACGACAGCGTCGTGCTGAATGCCACACCACTTCGTGCCGGCAAATTGCTGGGAGTCGCATTACCGGGAGTCACGCTACTGGGAGTAGCGAAGGTCCGATAGTCGAGCTGCATCGTTATATTCGCTCCTTCACCCAGGTGATACGACGCCCCAAGTCCAGCCTGAAAACCGGAGATGTCGCCCAGATCGAAGCCCACACTGGTTGTTCTGTACCAGCCTGTCGATAATCCGATCGACATTCTCCGGATTCCGGCGTAGCTATAACCACCATTTGCCGTTACTGTCCGTGTAGCAACGAATACACCGTTGCCGCCCGTCGCTCCCGAGTTGAATCCTCCGAAAAGCGACGAGCGACGCAACGAGTATTGCGCCCTGAAACCTCCTGCTGGAGCCAGGTCAGCTGAAGAAAACCTGGCGTTCGTCGTTGGCCGGCCGAGAATCTCCGCCACCTCAGGACTAAGCTGGATTGTGGTCACACCGCTTACGCCAATGTGCACGATCCCGCCGCTGGCGCTTATGCTGACAGCACGATTGAAGCGGCGCGACCAGTTCGCGGTGACCGTCTGCGCAACTGATCGGGCGTACGCGTGCGGAGCTTCGAATACGGTATACGCAAAGTCAGCACCTATGGTGTCCGAACGATTGATTCTGTGACGGAGGCCCCCATGGCCCGATACACCCTGCTCATTGGTTAATCCGAAGTGGGTACGCTTTACGAAGAAGACATCGCTTCCAATGTTGTAGCTGGTCCGGGCTGTCGCGCTATAGCTAACTTGGGCGCCGAATTGCATGAAGTATGTTCTGACATCAAATAATTCACCAATTGGAACGCCGTACCTGTCCTGGTCTGCGAATGCCGGGGCGACGAAGCCACCGAATGCCCTGTTGGTGGTGCCGCCCGTTCCTATGAGGAGTAAGGCAGTTCTCTTTGAGAGTTGTATGACCGTGTCCGAAGCGACGGCGTGATTTATACCCGCAAACTGCTTCTGGCTGGCCTGCCAGTTGTAATTACCGCGGTAATCGAGGCCGGTCGAGATGTTCTGCCAGTCATGTCCGCCGTAAAGACCCCAGTCGGCGTTATAGCCATAGTCATCGACTCCGGAGACGTGTCCGTTTGCGTCGGGAACGGGCTGGAGCAGGCCCGTTTCGTAGTGATATCCGGCACCAAGGTATCCCGTAAAACTCACCGGAGCTCGGCCGCGACGCCCAGGCTGGTTGCCGCCTCGACTTAGTATCGAAGGCCCACCATACTGCGCTGAAACGATCTGGGGTCCCAGACAAAAGACCAGTATCAGTCCCGAAAACAGTGCTCGGCGTCGAAGTCTTGCTGGCATTTGCTGTGATTCTTCAGACACTATGACGGCAATAATGTTAGCGCAGACGCGATCCGGCTTCGCGTGCTTTCGAGGTGCTCGGCATCTCGGTACGGCCGCCTCGGCCAAAAGAATCCTTTCAGCCCGTCGCCTCGCCTGCGAGGAACGACGTGAATGTGTAAATGCGGAACGCTTTGACTCACTTTGTTGTTTACAGCCACGAACGTGCCTTCGGCCTCCATACTGCTCTCTACTGCCCGGCACGTCCCCTGAACAATCTCAAACAGCCTGGTGAGCAGATCGACCGGAACGTCGGGAAGCGTATCATAATGCTGCCTCGGCGACACAAGGCAGTGGCCCGGAAACAATGGACCGTGATCGAGAAACACGATGATCTCATCGTCTTGGTACACGATCGCTGCTTTTGTCTCCCCAGCCGCTATCTTGCAGAACACACAATTCGAGTTATTCATTTGGAGGTCACCGCCTCCCTGGGTATGGTTGACATCTCTTCATAGACTCGAACGCGGGATTGTTCGCTGCCCGGACACGCGAGTCAGGTCGGTACCTTGAAGCAATGCGCATTCGCGTGACTGTATGTATATCGGTCGTTTTTCGCGTTGGTTTATACGCCACTCAGGTTACAGATAAAGTTCAATGACCTCGCCGTAATCGTGACGAAAGCGGATCGCATCCTCCGCATCTGATCGAGAGCTCTGTTTACGCGCCCATGGGAAGCAACCCACGGTTTTCCGCCAGGCGGACTCACGGGACGCTAGTCCGCGAGTTTCACCTTCGCCAGTTCCGGAGACGCATGACCCTGTCGACCGAGGGCTTACCCTGCCTCACGTCGTAAAGCCTGCGGCATGAGGGACCAGCGCAATCAGTGTGCGGCAACGTTACGAGCGTCCACACCGCGCAGGACAGTCTCGGGCTTTTTCGACCGTGGCAGGAGTGCAACTGACACCGCGCCAACGAACGACAAGATGAAGACGGTTTCCAGTGGCAGTGTGTAGCTCCCGAACTTTTCGCGAAGCATCGAGACAAGGTAAGGAAACCAGGTCTGGCCTATCGTATCCGTCGGCAGGATGATCGCCATCGCACGAGCAAGTGTGTTGACGCCAAATTGTTCCGCGGCCATCAGTGGGATCAGCATGTAATCCGCGCCCATCCCGAAACCAAACAGCACGGCAAAGGTATACACCATTCCCGGTGATTCCGGCCGGACCAGAAACAACAGCGGGATCGTGGCAGCGACCAGAATGTAAGTCGCAGTCATCACAAGCTTTTTGCTGTACCGGTCCGCCAGCCAGCCCATAAATATCCGACCGCCAATGCTCGAGAACAGAATGCAAAGGGTCGCGTTGCTGAACAAGTCATCCAGTGCCTGCTGTCCCGTGAACCCCTGCTCCTTGAATACAAGCTTCATGTGCTGGTTGATGGAGCCGATGGATCCGATCGAGCAGAAGCTTCCGAGGACCAGCAGCCAAAACGCGGGCTGGCGCAGCAAGTACCCGAAGGACTGCGGAGCAGCGTTTACTTCCGCTGCGGGCGTCGGATCACCGTCAGGATACTGCCCCATGTCCACCGGCCGATCTTTCATCAGGAAGATCGTCAGCGGCCAGGCCGCGAACATGATGAACCCGATCGCCATCAGGGCGTTTTGAAATCCCAGCGCTCGGGTAAGCGGCTGAGCAATCAGTTTGGCCGATATGCCCCCAAACACCCCGACGCCAAGATAGACAAGTGCCATCGCTGTCCCGCGGTTCCGCCGGAACCACTGCGACACGATCACTTGATGGGCGATCGGACCCGAGAAGATGTACCCGACAACGTACAGGAACCAGAAGAAGTAGTACGTGATCAGCGAACCCTTCATCATGCCGAAGCCGATAAAGGCCATCGCCGTCAGGCCCGTCCCGACGAGAATCATCTTTCGGGGACTGAATCGGTGAACGAGCACGGGCCCGACCCACAGGGTCAGCGTGGCGGCAAGTGGAAACCCAAGCGTGACATCCGGCCGGGACCAGCCGAATTCCTTCATGTAGTAGTCGTAGAAAAACGGTCCGCCGTAGTACGGAATACCGACTGCAATACCGAAGGTGAAAAACGCCCAAAGGGTGATCCACCAGCCGTAGAAATTTTCTTTACGTTCCAATGAAGGCATCAGGATTTCCCGCGTCATCGCGGGGCTGACCACACTCTATCATGCGCGTCGAATGAAGACGTTTCAGCCGTAAGCGAATCACGGCTTCCATGAGTTGCAGGCGTCAATTACAGTGTTCACCTCATCCTGAGTCAGATGAGGATGAATCGGTAGAGACACCTCTGACTGGCAGAACCGGCGGGCAATCGTGAGTCCGTCAGCCTGCTCCGTCAGTACCGACGACATCGCGTCCTGGTCGGGAATCAGCTTGGGATAGTGCTCGGAAGACGCGATACCAGTTTTGCGGAGGTGCGCCATCAAGTCCGACTTAAGCTCCGGACTGACAAGGATCGGATAAAGATGCCAGCACGAATCCGACTGCGACGGTGCTCCGGCGTGTCGAATTCCGCTGTGCGAGATTCTTGCTGCGTACAATCTCGCCGTATCCCGGCGCGCTTGCGTCCACGCCTGTAATCTCGGGAGTTGAGCAATCCGCAGAATCGCGGCATGCAACTCGTCGAGCCGGCTGTTATATCCCATCGTCGCGTGCTCATATTTCGAGGTCTGACCGTAGTCGCGGAGCATCCGTGCAGTGCGCGCAACTTCCTCGTCGTCCGTCAGAATCGCGCCGGCATCCCCCAGGGCTCCGAGGTTTTTCGTCGGATAAAAGCTCGTTGCAGCCACATCGCCGACGGTTCCTGTGAGGCGTCGGTTTGGGCCAAACGTCGCGAGGATCGATTGCGCACAATCCTCTACAACACGCAGGCCATAGCGCTCGCGAAGCTGGCCAAGGCGCTCGAGATCCAGACTGTGTCCATACAGATGAACAGGAACGAGAAACCGGATCGTCCGATCGCGTTGCAGGGCAGTTTCACACTGCTCCAGATCAATCAACCCGTATTGATCGCAATCCACGAATACAGGCACCCCGCCGATCCTCACGATCGCCATCGTGGTGGCAAATGCACTCAACGGAGTCGTGACAACCTTGTCACCCGACTTGCAGCCAGTCGCCCGGAGTGCGATCTCCAGCGCATCGGAGCCATTCGCGACGCCAACAGCGAATTTTCTTTGCCACAATGACGCCAGTGCGGACTCGAACGCGGCCCCCTCGCGTCCCAGGATGTACCACCCGCTTTCACCAACACTGTCGACCGCGAGATGCACGTCAACGCGGATTTCGTCCCACTGCCGCTGGAAGTCATTAGCAGCGATCACGATGAGGCGCGGGCCAGTCGTTTAAAAATGTCGTAGTTCCGGATGTAATCCGCGGGATCGTAGAAATCGGAAGTCAGAACTAGCAGGACAGCGTCTTCCGTGTATTTGTGCTGAACTCCCCACGTCATTGGGGGAAGGTATAAGCCGAGCGAGGGCTGATCGAGAATGAACTCCTCGCGATTGTATCCGTCATCGGCGATGACGCTGCACGAGCCGTGCACACAGACCAGAAACTGTTCCAGCCGGTGGTGAGCGTGCTCCCCGCGAATATGCTTTCCCGGCACGTCAAACACGAGAAAGTAGCGCTTTATATCAAACGGTAAGTGCCGGTGAATCTCAGCAAATGTCAGCCAGCCGCGCAGGTCCTCAACAAGCGGGAGAGAATACAGCCGAACGCCTCGGACACACGTGTCGATCACTCCGGGACTCTTCTTTGCAGGAACCGAAGGAGCAATGATCGGCGCGGCCGCAGACAGCCCGTCGACATAACTCACGATGTTTGCCGGATTCCCAAACACGACCGATCCCGGCGGGACATCGTGCGTGACTACCGAGCCCGCACCCACCATCGATCGTTCCCCGATCGCAACACCGGGGAGAATGGTCGCGTTCGCACCGATGGAAGCGCCTGCCTTCACAAGCGTCCTGGGGCGTCCACCGTTTGAACCGAACTGATTGGTGTGTGGAAACTGATCGTTGGCTAACGTCGCATTCGGGCCGATGATGACGTCATCCTCAATCGTGATGCCGGACGAAAGCTGGACACCGGACCTGACGGTCACGCGATCCCCGATCAGGACATCACTCTCGACCAATGCATGGTCGCAAACGTTGCAGTCGCGACCGATCCTTGCGCCCGCGGCTATGTGCGCAAACGCAAGAATTCGCGTACCTTCCCCAACTGCATCGGTTTCGACTATCGCCGTGGGATGTCGAAACATGGCCGAGTAGATGACATGCGTTGTCGAACTTTCAAGTCTGCCACACCCTTCAGTCAGCGTGAGAACTGCACCCAAATCGCGTGATGGTCCGAGAACTGCAACGGAATAATCCCGTAGCTCACGACCCGCAGTGAATCAGTGTAAATCCAGTCGAGTTGCATTCCGAGATGGTCAAATGTTGGGTGGCGCTGCGTGAAGGGTGTATGAAAGCCGCGCGACTCCATGAGACTGCGCACGTGCGATGCCTGCCATCCGGGAAACGGCACAGGCACGACGTTCGACACCCACTCCATGTCGTTCGTGTTCAGATCGCCTCCGAGTATCGCCGGTGATGTCCGCCGCGCTTCTTCGAGTGCCGGTTCGAGTTGCCTGACACGCTGACCGGGGTTGATTCGAGTGTCAAGGTGTGCCGTAACCGCGCGAAGGCGTCCAATCGGAGTCTCCGTGGAGCCGGCCAGCGCAATCCGTTTCCGGGAACGGAAAAGCAGGTTTTGTCTCGGCAACGTCCGAATTACCTTGTCACTGATCGAGGTCTTGCTCAGGATCGCGATCCCGCTGAAAGTCGGCGGGCCGCCAATATCTTCAGGCGACGCAAACACGGCTGATCGCTGTAACCGGGCCGCGACTCTCTCCGCGACGCTCGTTCCTGCGGATTCGACAACCTCCTGCATCAGAAACACGTCCGCGTCCTTCAGAGGAGGATGCGCGGATAGCTCGCGTACGATCGAGTCGACATCGGTCACCATCGCAATATTCAGGGAAGCAACAACAACCGACGGCGAACCAACGCTGTGGGGAACGGCTGCGGCAAGTGCGGTATCGGGAGTCGAAAGCGAACTTCCGATGAACAGGACAGAGCCGGCGAGAACAAAGACCGCGAGTACGAGAATAAGGAGGCGCCTACTGGCCCTTATTCTGGAATACAGTCTCCGCGTAGTAGTTGGTGACTTTGGCGTCATTGCGTGCCACCTCGTAGTAGGCCGCACGCAACAGTTGATCCTTCCGGTTCATCAGTGTTTCACGGATGTTCTGCTGAACTTTTGGATCCTGCAGCTCGCGCTGGCCGGCCGGCTCCCGCACGATCAGCTTGAAAATGCGGTATCCGTCAGGCGTGTGGAGGATACCTGTCGTCTGACCCGGCTGCAGCGAGTCCAGTAGCGCCTTCAAATTCGAATCCTTATTCAGCGCCGATTGCGGAATCCAGCCCAAATCTCCGCCATTAGGCGCGCTGTTGGCGTCTTCGGAGAAGTTCTGCGCAAGCATCGAAAAATCCTCGTTCTGCCGGATTCTCGCCTGCAGCGTCTGGATCTTCTGGACGGCAGCTTGTTCCGTCTTGGCGTCGTCGTTTTTCAGATTCCGGATGTTTGTTTCCGCAGCCGGCGTCACCACAATCTGAGCGAGGTGCATCTGAGGCTCGGGCAGGTTGAAGCTGCCTTTATTGCGGTTGTAGTACTCCGAGATCTCCTGATCGCTGATCGAGATCTTCGAGGTGATCTCCTTGTTGAACAGCTTGTTGATGCTCAGGTCGCGCCGAATCTGGGTCTTCAGGTCATCAAGCGTCATCTTGCGCATGTCGAGCTGGTTCTGGAACTCTTCTTTGGTATAAGGCGCCTTGAGTTCGTTGAGCTTGGCCTCGATATCCGCGTCAGTCGCCATCAGGCTCAGCTTCTCAGCCCGCTGAAGCATGATTTCCTGATCGACCAGAGTCCGCAGCATCTCAAGTTTTCGAATCGTTAGCTCGTCACCGACCGGCTTTTCTTGTGATCCCGCGCTCTGCAACTCGAGTGCTCGGTCAATATCCTTGTAGACCACGCTGCGGCCATTGACCTGCGCCGCAACGTCAGCCGGGGGTGCTGACCTGCAACCGGCAAAAAGCAAACAACCTGCAACAACGGAATACTGCAGGACTTCGAATGTACGCATCGAGGGTGAATTTATATAATAGCCCCGGCGTCTTGTTCCTGCCGGGCCGTAACAATTGCGGGAAGATCTCCCATACTTTCGATGAGATAGTCCGGTGGATTGGGTACAAGGGTCTCCGGTTGGAAACCCCAGGTGCAGCCGACTGCAGCGATCTGACCGTTTCGTGCCGTCTGGACGTCAACGGCACTGTCGCCCACCATCACCGCCCGGCTGGCGTCGATCCCGGACTCGCGCAGCAGCGCATGAACACCCGCCGGGTCCGGCTTCTTCTGGTCGAAGCTGTTGCCGCCATAAACCTGGAAAAAGTGGGATGACACGCCCAGTCCTTCGATGATCTCGCGGCTCATTCTGAAGGGCTTGTTCGTCAGAACCGCCATTCTGGCCCCGGCCCTTCCCAACTCATCCAGCGCTTCACAGACGCCTGGATACAGGACGGTGTAGTCGAGCTTGTGGTCGCGGTAATACGCGAGGAAGAAGTCCAGCGCACGCTCGACGTCGCTGTCACTCGCCGCCGGGCCCAGGGCGCGGCGCATGAGCACCGGCGCACCGTTTCCGACATACGAGTAAACCCGCTCGTGTGTGAGCGGTTCCAGACCCATGAACACCATCGTCGCGTTCACAGCATGCGCCAGGTCCAGTTTCGAATCGATAAGGGTGCCGTCCAGATCGAAAATGACGAGTTCGTAGCGAAGGTTCAAATACTATGGTCCCATGAACCCGGCGGGTGCCGCCGCGCGTCCAACAGGTAAACTGTTGTATTCCGCATGCGTAGTATCAGTTGCTTGCTAATGACCGTCTTGTCTGTCTCCGCCGCCCAAAAGCTCACATATCCGAACACCCGCAAGGTCGACCAGGTCGATGTGCTGCATGGTGTCAGAGTCGCCGACCCATACCGGTGGCTTGAGGATGCGAACTCGCCCGAAACCGCCGCATGGGTGAAGGCTCAGAACGCCGTGACCGGGCCGTACCTCGCTTCACTTCCTGAGCGCGCCCCCTTTCGCTCGAAACTGGCTCAGGTTTACAACTATGAGCGTTACACCGCCGTCGAGAAAGCGGGGGGCTTCTACTTCTGGAACCGGCATGACGGCAAGCAGGACAGAGCCGTACTGTACGTATCGAGGACGCTCACCGGCAGCGGTGAAGTGCTGATTGATCCAAATCGGTTCCCCGATAAGACGGTGGCACTTGCCGGAACCACGCACAGCCGGGATGGCAGCCTGCTGGCCTATATGCTGCAGAAATCAGGCTCGGACTGGATGGAAGTCGCGTTCATGGATGTCGCGAGCAAGACGAATCTGCCCGATCGTCTTCAGTGGGTCAAGTTCTCGGGAGCGCAGTGGTCGGAAGACGGCAAAGGCATCTTCTACAGCCGGTACGATGAACCGGACGAAAAGAACAAGCTGCAAAATGCGAACTTCAACCAGAAGCTGTTCTATCACCGGATTGGAACACCACAGGCTGACGACAAGCTGATCTTCTTTCGTCCGGAACATAAGGAGTGGATGTATGACGCCTTTGAAACCGAGGGCGCTCAGTACACGCTCGTACACGTCCGACGAGGCTCAGATCCAAGCGACGTGTATTTCATACGAAAATCCGGAGAACAGGACTTCAAACCCCTCATTCCCGATTTCGAAGCCGAATTTGACTACGTCGGTAACGAAGGCAACCGTCTCTTTTTCCGGACTACCGCTGGAGCACCTCGCGGGCGTCTGATCGAAATCAGTGCGGAGCAACCGGAAAAGTCGAATTGGAAGGAACTCGTTCCGGAATCTAAGGATTCCCTCAACCTGGTAGCGTACTTCACCGGCCAGTTCATTGCGACTTACCTCGAGGACGCGCATACCATCCTCCGGCGGTTTGATCAGAACGGAAAGCCTGCAGGAGAAGTCGGACTTCCTGGAATCGGCACAGCCAGCGGATTCTACGGACGGCAGAGCGATACCGAGACTTTCTACATTTTCACCAGCTACACATTCCCATCCGTTGTGTACCGGTACGACCTGAAATCGCACACCAGCACCGTGTTCAAACGGCCCACCGTGCCCGTCGATTTGTCAAAATACCGAACCGATCTCGTTTTTTACAACAGCAAGGACGGCACGCGCGTACCGATGTTCATCACAATGCGCAAAGACGCGAAGCGCGATGGCACAAATCCGGCCTTGTTGTACGGCTACGGCGGTTTCAACATACCGATGACGCCACAGTACAGCCCATCATGGATCGCCTGGCTGGAAATGGGAGGCATCGTTGCGAACCCCGGGAATTCGCGGCGGCGGCGAGTACGGGCACGAATGGCACATAGCCGGTACCAAATCGCATAAGCAAAACGTATTCGACGATTTCATCGCGGCAGCTGAATTCCTTGCACGGGAAAAGTACACCAGCCCGCAGCATCTTGCGATTATGGGCGGAAGCAATGGAGGACTGCTGGTCGGCGCCTGCGAATTACAGCGTCCCGACCTGTTTGCCGCCGCCGCACCGGCAGTGGGTGTCCTCGATATGCTGCGCTTCCACAAGTTCACGATTGGCTGGGGCTGGCGGTCGGATTACGGTTCGCCCGATAATCCCGAGGACTTCAAGGCTCTCTACGCGTACTCGCCGTATCACAACATCAAGCCCGGCGTGAAGTATCCGGCCACGCTCGTGACTACCGCGGACCATGACGACCGCGTTGTTCCGGCGCACAGCTTCAAATTCATCTCGGCATTACAGGCCGCGCAGGGCGGTGATGCACCCGTTTTGATACGCATTCAGACCGAAGCCGGGCACGGTGCCGGCAAACCTCAGTCAATGGAGATCGATGAGCGCGCAGACATCCTCGCGTTCCTTGCCCATCATGTCGGACTGAAGCTGCCAGCTTCAGGTACGTCAGACTAGTGCGGCGCATCCACCGCATAGAGAGTTCCCTCTCCACGAGCGACGAACCGCATGTCATAGTGATTGTCGATCACGTACGAAGTGAACCAGTCAGCATCGCCGCCCACCAGCAGAAAAAACGACCTGTATTTGCGTTCGAACTCCGAAGGCGACTCAAGCTTAAACGGCAAAAAACCCGAAAGCAACTCGTTCCCGCGATCGACGGAATCGAACTTCTGATATTTGATCGACAACGCCGTATCTGACACGTTAACCAGTCGATCACGAATATCGGAGGGAGCATACTTCAGCGCGACCAGGTATTTCGTTGCACTCGCGACCACAACAGGAACACCTGGCCGCTGTCGTACCTTCTCTGCAATGTCGGACCAGTTGGCCCGATTCTCAGCTACCGGCTCAGCAAAGAAATTACGAACGAGGCGTGCATCCTGATAAAACGCCGGCAGCAGAAGGGCCGCTAAGATATACCTCACGTCAAGCCGTGCTCTGCAGACCAAAAACACGAACGCACAAACCATTCCCAAAATTCCCGGCCAGCCATACCTCGGCGCATACAAAGAGTAAAAGACCTTTGCGAGCACACCCAGCATCGCCGGGTACAGGCAGAGCGCGCCGATCAGAATCAGTTCGTGTCGCTCAAAACCGTCCTTCGCCGGAACTTCCGAAACAGCAGACCTTCCCGTCCGAATCAGAACTACGACCAATGCCAGGAAAACAATAACCAGAGCGACAGCGAACTCCGGCGGCACTCCCAGGTACGTCGCGTAGCAATCGAAAGCCGATGCCCAGAACGGCGGCGACCAGAAGTATCTGCTGTATGCCGATCTGAAATGCAGCAGAAACGGCACAGCCAGAGCGAGCCAGGCAACGGCTGCACCAACGTACGCAAACCAGACCTTCCACCGAACTCTTCCGGTCAGATAACTGTAGCCCAGTTCCGCAAACGAAAACACAGCGACAGCAAGGACGGCAAAGTAATGCAAAGTAGCAGCAAGCGCAAGTGACGCACACAGCAACACGGCAAACCACTTTTTCTCATCAACTCGCTGCCACAAAACCATCGCGATCGCAATCGAGCCGGTCAGAAGAGCGTAACTGCGCGCCTCGAACGCGTACGCTCGGAACGGCGTCAGCGAGACAAAAAGTACTCCGACCAGCCCCGCAACCAGCCCGAGTCGCTTCCGTATGAACAGCAGAATGCCGGTGAGCGTAACAACATACCCCAGAATCGACGGGATTCGAACAGCAATATGCTCGTCGACGGGAACAAGCCTTGCCAACCGGACCGCAACGTAATAAACGGGCGGCATTCCATCGGCACTTGCCCGAAGCGCGTCCACATTCCGGGAAAATGACGGCAACGCAGACAGAAAGTCCGTAATGAGTTCGTCATACCAGAACGCGTGTGCCCTGGCGGACAGGCAAACAACACAGATCTGCCAAACCAGAATCAGCCCAAACGCAAGTGCCGCCGGAATTCGGATGCCGCTAAATTGCAAATCCAGCGGCCTTCCGGAAGCATTCGCAGATGCGCCTTTGTTCTCGCTTCGCACTGAACCTTCCATGACAGACTTCTCACGAACGTAGCATGCAGTTGGGTCATATCGTGCTGCTCAACACAACCCACAGCCGAAGGGCGACGCTCGCGCTATGATGCGCCTGTGAAGATCGTCGTTGCCATTAAACAGGTTCCGGCGCGCGACTCTCTTCTGCGTGTAGACTCGTCTTCTTCGTGGATTGAAGAAGAGGACCTGACGTGGGAGATTAACGAGCCGGATGCATACGCGCTCGAGTCCGCGCTGCAACTCAGAGACAAGGCCGGAGGCGAGGTCATCGTTGTCTGTGCGGGGCCGGACCGTGCGACTCAGACGATCCGCGAAGCACTCGCAAAAGGCGCGGACCGTGCAATTCACGTCGAGGATGACAACGTTGACAAACTCGACACTCTTGGGATCGCCCGTGTCCTGGCCGCGGCGGTTCGCGCCGAGAGCCCGGACCTGATCCTCACGGGTCTGCAGTCGGACGATCTCGGGTATGGGCAGACAGGTGTTGTTCTCGCCGAACTGCTCGGTTTCGCGCACTCCACAATCATCATGAGCATCGAGCCGCAAGCTGGCTCTGCGATACGAGTGAAACGAGAACTGGAGTCAGGCTGGTATCAGAACCTCACACTGCCGCTGCCAGCCGTGCTGACCATCCAGTCCGGCAGCAGCAAACTTCGGTACGCCACGCTCATGGGTATCAAGAAGGCGAAAAACAAGGAGATTCGCGCGGTGAGTCTGTCAGAACTGGCAGTTGCCACCGAACCGGTTATGCGAATTGCCCGCGTTTACATGCCGCAGAAAGCGAAAACAACACAGATGCTTGAGGGTAGCCCGAAAGAGCAGGCGGCCAAACTCGTAGAGAAGCTTCGTTTCGAGGTGCGAGTCCTGTGAGTATCCTCGTTGTTCTCGAGCAGGCGAACGGACAATTCCATCGCATGTCTTTCGAAGCCCTTGTTGCCGCCCAGGGCATGGCGAATACGCTCGAGCTTCCCCTCAGCGCGGTCGTCGTCGGAAGCGGGGTAGAACCGCTGGCATCGAAGGTCGCCGTCTATGAGCTGGAGCATGTGTACGCGCTGGAAAACCCGGAGTTGGCGCAATACACTCCCGACGGCTACACTGCAGCACTCGAATCCCTGATCCGCCGAGTGCAGCCCGATTACGTGCTGTTCCCGCATACCTACCAGGTTCGCGATTTCGCCCCACGCCTCGCGACGCGCTTTGGCTCGGCATTGATTTCGGATGTCATCGAGATTCGATGCAGCAAGGGCGGGACCCCGGTTTTCGTGCGCCAGCTGTTTCAGGGCAAACTGAACGCCGACGCGGAGTTCACCGGGCCTAAGCCGTGGTTCGTCTCCATTCAGGCCGGATCTTATCGTGCCGATCAGCTGAATCCCTCCGCCGATGCCGCCCCGGTTGAGATCGTTAACGCCGATCCGGGAGATCTTTGGAGCAAACCTGACCAACCCTTCCAGGAAAGCGCGCGAGCGCTCGACCTTACGGCGGCCGAGTTGATAGTATCGGTGGGTCGTGGCATTCGCGAGCAGGAGAACATAGCGCTGGTTCAGGAACTGGCTGACGCGCTTGGGGCAGAGCTGGCCGCCTCGCGTCCGATCTGTGATAACGGCTGGCTTCCAATGGAACGTCAGGTTGGAAGCTCAGGGCAGACGGTCTCGCCGAAGGTCTACATGGCGGTCGGCATCTCGGGCGCGATTCAGCATCTGGTCGGGATGAAAGCTGCGAAAACTATTGTGGCCATTAACAAGGATCCTGAAGCGCCGATCTTCGAAGTTGCCGACTATGGAATTGTCGGTGATCTGTTCGAAGTCGTTCCCGCGCTGACCGAGGAAGTGAAGAAGGTGAAATCCGCATGATCAATCGACGTCAGATGTTAACCGCACTGGGCGCAGCTGCAGCCGTGCCGGCATGGGCAGCAAAGCGGCCGCTGGAGCCGCTGACTCCCGGAATCAAAATCACGCTTCAGATGCCGACAGACTTTAACGATGACGACCTGAAGTTTGCAAAGCAGATCGGCGTTGCGTACGTGAACACCGGGACAACGGGCGGCACATACGAGACATTTGCGGATATTAAGCGCCGCGTCGAGGCCGCCGGTCTGAAGCTGTCGAACATCGGCAACACGAATGTCCACAACATGCCGGAAGTCACGCTGAACCTGCCCGGCCGCGATCAGAAGATCGAGGAGTACAAGCAGTATCTGCGCAACCTGGCGCGCGCGGGAATCTACTACACCACCTACGCCCATATGGGCAACGGCATCTGGAGTCCGACACGGGGAACCACCCGCGGCGGCGCGCCTGCTCGATCGTTCCATCAGGCCGATGCGCAAAGGGCTACTGGGTCGGCAAGGTCTTTGAAGGTGCCGCTGACTCAGGGCCGCAAGTTCACCAAGGAAGAGATCTGGGACAACTACACCTACTTCATTAAGCAGGTGGTGCCGGTCGCCGAAGAAGCCGGAGTGCGTATCGGCATTCATCCCGACGATCCGCCAGTGCCCGAGCTTGGCGGGGTGCCGCGCTGTATCTTCGGCAATTTCGACGGGTACGTCAGGGCACTCGAGATCGCGAACAGCCCGAACATCGGTGTCTGTCTCTGCTGCGGCACCTGGATGGAAGGCGGGGACTACATGGGTAAGAACGTCTTCGATGCAGCGCGCGAGTTCGCGAAGATGGGCAAGCTCTGGAAGATTCATTTCCGAAACGTCTCCGGTCCAATACCGAACTTCACCGAGACCTACGTAGACGACGGGTACACCGACATGAAGAAGCTCATGCGGACGCTCGTGGACGTCGACTTCCGTGGTATTCTGATTGCCGACCACGTGCCGACCATGGTCGGCGACCGGCGCACCGGATGGGCCTACAGCATCGGCTACATCAGGGCACTGCACGACATGGCCGTTGACGAAAAGAAACGCGGCCGGCTCGCAGTTTTAGTCGACACCAAGCAGCCAAAAACACTGCAAAAAGAAGCCTGTTCGCAATTCCTGACGCCTTATCGAACAGCAAATTCCCTGAGCTCCTTCTGTGTGGGCCGGCTTGATCTGTTTCACAGCAAGTACTCACCAGCGGTCGCCATGTTCTTGGGGAGTCACGGGCTGACTGCAGGTATGCACGTCGCCGATTTCGATGCGGCACCGGCACCATGACTCGCACACTCGCGTCACAGGTTGGTCCCTCGGGCAGTGTTACCGGAATCGACGTGCACGAAGCTCAGCTGAAACAGGGAGATGTGGAGCGTCTTTAAGCCTTGGAGGACTGTCGCCGTTGAGGACGGGGATCTGGCGTCGGTCGGAAGCATCCCTAAACGGCACTGGACGCATTCGCCGACCTGTTTGGCCGCTTCGCTCCAATCCGCGGCGTGGACTGTTCCGTAGCGAACATGCTCCCCGCTCTCGTGGCGGACGCTGGCTTTTCTGAATTAGGTCTGAAGGTCCATCAACCTGCCGAACGAGGGGGTGCAAGCGGAGTTCTCTTGAAGTGGAGCGTCGAGGAAGCCGGGGCCGCCTTTGTGGATGCCTGTCCGGTGACTCGGGGCATCAGCTCGCGCATCGACTGATGGAAGTGCAGGCCGCCGGAAGAGGCTCGTGTGAGTCCAACTCAATCAGCGGGAAACAGTACCGCTGCGAATCAGTTCAGAAGCAAGCGCAAGTCCCTGCTCCTTGCTCTGAACTCGGCCTTCCAGCTGAGCATCCTCCAGTAGCTCGAGCAATTCACCCATCCCAGGTCCAGGCTGAACCCCAAGGGCGATCAAGTCACGCCCCGTCACCAGACGCGCCGGTTGAATCTGCTCTTCACCAAGTTGCCCGAGCCGCTCACGAACGTAGTCATAGTTCTCCAGCGAGCCGTGGCTCGAACGACAATCAAGTCGGTGAAGCTCCAGGTGCTCGTCAAACTGCGGCAGACGAAGAAAGCGCTTCAGAGTGCTGTCCTTCATCTTCGGAGCGTCTTTGAACCTCATATGATTCTCAATCAGCGCCAGTATCTGACGAATCTCGTCGGAAGAAAACCGCAGACGCGTGAGAATCTGGTGTGCGATTTTTACCCCGAGTTCCACGTGCCCGTCGAACCGAATCCGTTCCGCAACACGAAAAGTACCTGGTTTTCCAACATCGTGCAGCAGCACCCCCATCGCGAGTTCGGCGCTCACGTTGGCCGGCAGCCCTTCCAGCATCAGCATCGTGTGGGTCCACACGTCACCCTCCGGATGATACTCCGGCGGCTGCTCGACACCCTGCATCGCCTCGACTTCTGGCAGAATGCTGTGCAGCAAGTGAGTCTTGCTCAGCAGCTGAAATCCGCGTCTCGCGTGACCTTCGGTCAGGATCCGAACGATCTCGTCTCTTATACGTTCGGCTGACACATCGGCAATCAGGGGATGCAGGCGTACAATCGCGGCCTCTGTCTCCGGGTGAATGTCAAACCCGAGCCGGGCTGCAAATCGGACTGCGCGCAGCATCCGCAGGTGATCCTCACGAAAACGCCGCTCGGGAACACCAATTGCCCGGATGACTTGGTTTTCCAGATCGGCTTTCCCGCCGACGAAATCCTCGACATCTCCCGTCTCGGGGTCCAGCAGGAGAGCATTGATGGTAAAGTCGCGACGCGTAACATCCAGCCGAACATCGGTTTCGAATCGGACCTCAGAAGGCCGCCTGCCATCCGAATAAGTACCGTCACTTCTGTAAGTCGCTACCTCGACGTGAACGCTTTCTCGATGTACTAGAACCACGCCGAAGTGGGCACCTACGATCTGAGAGTCAGGCCAGATCGCAAGTACCTGGTTTGGCGTCGCATTTGTACAAACGTCGTAATCATTTGGTGAAATCCCGAGGAGGATGTCGCGCACACACCCACCCACCAACCAAGCTTCAAACCCTTGACTCCGCAAATTTCGTACTATGTCGAGAGCCAGTTGACGTTGTGGTTCCGACATTACTCGGGATTATCCCACTGGACGCGATCGTGAGAGAAAATACTAAATCCGGATCTGGACCTGGCATCTCATTGAGCGCAAGTGCTAAAGTGTTAGGCCAGCAGTCGAGGCATTACATGCGAGTCCTTTTATCTCTTTTCGTGGCGATCACAACTGTGGCGCCTTCCGTCATTGCCAACGATACCGATATCGCGAAGGCACGTCTCCTCGAGCGCGAGGGCGATTCGCTCGGAGCGCGACAGGTTCTGCAAAAGTCAGCAGTGGCAACCGACCCAAAAGGAGTGATCGCTTTCGCGGAGTTCCTTGACCGTCACCGTGAACCCGAAGCACGCAAAGTCTATGAAAGCGTGCTGCCGAAGCTCTCCGGTCAACAGGCAAATCGCGTCGCCCGGAGGTTGATCGAGCTCGACCTTGTTGCCGGAGATCACACGGCAGCTTCGACGCACTATGAGACCTACAAGGCCTCCGGGGGTGGCGACATCACTGCGTCGGCCCTGCAGCCGATGCACACCGGCTCCAAAAAGGAAATTGCGGTCACATCTGTTCCCGGGCCTCTTCGCTCCTTTGCCCGAATGGCAGCTCTTTCCCCCGACCTGGATCCGTCGGAGCTGCTCCCGGCACTCGCTCGCAACGTCGTGACAAACGGCTATCAGGCGTCGTCGGGTGCGGAATCCCTTGAGCAAACCGAATACCTGAAATTGGTTGTTCGGTATCTGTCGCAGGCCAGAGAACTCGAAAAGCTGGCTGCGCCGAACAAAGGAATGCTAAAGATCGAAACATGCGAATCGAGCCAGACGGCCGACCTGCTTCGAGTTCTGGGCTATCGCATGCGCGGCGGCTGTGGCAGTGACGTGGTGCTGGAGACGGTAAACGCGACGCGCGCCTTCCTCACCATCGATTCTGGTTTTCCGCTCGCAAATTTAGAGCAGGCTCTCCGCACTAATCGGCCTTTTACCTATGATTTCTCGCCGACCAAAGTCGCGGTCCTTTATGGAACGCAATATTGGACCGCAGCTCTGGACAAGACAAACGGCGACTTCATTGATACATTCCTGTCGGATCCGCAGATCTGTCGCCTGTACCTTGGTCTCTCAAAACTTGATCCCGATACCGCCGACGCGATGAAGAAGCTGATGCCCGCGACGAGGTTGAAGGCCTTCGCACACGTCCTCGACTTCTACGGTGGGATGTTTGAGATTCGTAATGGCGTTGCCGTGGCACCTGGCGGTGAGAAAGCCTGGCCCGCCTGGGAAACGCTCACTGGTAAGTCGCCCAAAGACGGTCCGGCGTTCTTCGAACGTCTGTTGACTCGTGATGACGGCTGGATGGCCAGCTACTGGGACGCGATTGCGCGCATCCACGGGCCGACCCAGCAGTACCTCCTCGAACCGAAGCGCATGGTACGGTTCTACACGGCAATGCGCGGAAGAATTACCAGTCCTGGTCCTGCAAGACCGGTCTTCAGGGCCAGTACCGATCTGATGCTGTTAACACAGCGGCTTCGAATCGAGCCCGACGGCAAACCTCACATACCGGGCAACCTGGACGTTTGGAAGCACCTCTTCGTAGAGCATCCCCACGGGAAATATGATGGCAAGCTCACGAAGGCGGCCAGCAACTGGAAGGAACCGGATGAACTGATCGAGGCTCTGTTTGCTCTGTGCCGCAAGGCCGTCGAAAATGAGCCGCTGAAGATCTACATGACGCTGTCCGACATAAACCGCAATCGGACGACGCCGCTTCAGCCCGCAACGGTTGACCGGCTTGCTCGCGATTACCGCTCGTACGGCGCACAATATCCACTGTTCGCAGAGTCAGCGACTATTTCCGACGCGACGATCCTCGCGATGATTGATACGGCAAAATCCATCGCGCAAATCAGCGATATGTCACTTCGGGCGGACACCGCCGGTACGGTGCAGGGGTTGGCCGGGCTCTGGCAGATCTTTACCCGCCAGGGTTCAATCCCCGCCGAGCAGGCAGACGCGACCCTCAGCACACTGATTGCGCCATTTGCGAAGATCCGCAACTCGCGGGAAGTCTTCGATGCCGCCCGCGGCGGTGTGAAGATCCTGCTCACTGCGGCGAAGTCAAACCAGGGCTCGCCTCAGGACCGGCTGGTAGATCTTCTTGCTGGAATCGGAACTCATCCCGACGCCGACTCGCACCGTCAGGTGGTCGAGGGGATGATCCGGGTACTCGAGGCCCAGAGGCTGATCTCTGTCGACGCCATCTTCGAGCTTGCTGACAATCTCGAGAACGTCACAAAAGGCGAACGGCTGAACACCGCGCTGCTGCAGAAGCTTGCGTCTCGTGTCTCCGAGATTCAGTTGCCTCGCGCCTCCCTGTCCAATGTTGAGAAGAACACGCTCGCATTCGGGTACTGGTCGGAAAAGCACATCGAACAGGAGCGCCGGACCAATCTCCGCGCTGCTATCGACCACGCTGCGAATGATCCGGAGAAGTTGCGAGATTTGCGCGGCATGCTGACCCCGTTCTTGCGCGATACTCTCGTCGGGTTTAACTACGCCCACTACGCTCCGCCGGGAGCCCAGATCCTGCAAACAAACCCGCTGTTTGTCCGATCGCACGATTTCCTTGGACTTCAGGGAGCGCAACAGACCTGGAAAATGACGGAAGTGTTCGGAAGCGGCTGGCCTTCCAGCGCTGGGGGCAGGCTGGTTGGTTCATTAAGTTCTCTGCCCTACGCACTTGCCGAAGCAGAACAGAACTTCCTGATTCCTTCCCGCGAGCAGGCCCTGATCTGGGGTGACCTCGTGCCGCAGATGATCCTGTCCGCGAAGGTCCCGAGGTTCTGGACCGTAGCGCCCGTCCAGACGCAGTGGGTCTCGATGATGCTGAATCTGGGACAGACACTCGCCGCCGAAGCCGCTCTGGATAAGGACAGAAGGGCTGAGTTCGTGACATACCTCAACCGGCACGCTCCGCCTGTTCGGGTCCGGCAGGTTGCCGATCACATCGCTGACGGAGAAATCCCGCAAGCTCTTGACTTGATCACTCCTTGCGAGTTGTTCTTCGTCGCTTCAGACTGGCTCGAGAAACATCCTGACGACAACTCGACGGAACTGGCCGTGGAAATTCATGGCCTCCGCACAGAATTCCCCAAACAAACTTCAATGGCAGCAATCTCGCGGGCCTTCGGAACTCCCAAGCCGACACTCTCAGGTTCCTATGGACCGGAAATTCTTGCCATTCGCAGCTTTCCGACTCTGATGGGATACTCGAGCCGGCTAATGGCGGAGAGTTGGGAATCGAATATGCTGTTCTATGCGGCACTGGCGTGGGACTGCGGCGTGACACCTTCTCAGCTGAATGTCGTTGTCCCGGAATGGACCCAGCAGACTGTGGAGAAGATCTTCGCTACCCACCTCGAAGACTGGCCGGCCCTCTTGCGTTCACTGCGCCTGGTCGGAGAAGATGTACGGACGCGGACCCGTCGCCAAATGGCCGCCGCAACGGATCAGAAAGCGTCTTTGCAGTAGCTGAAGGAGCGTATACGTGAGATCGTTCGTTCGAATCGGAACTGGAGTGGTTGCACTGAGCGCGCTGATGGGAGCAGGATGGTTCCTGCTCGCTCAGGACCGGCCCATATTCCGCGTTAAAGTCGACATGGTGGTGCTTGGGTTCACCGTCACCGACAATAAAGGTCGTTACGTGAACGGGCTGAAGCCGAAGGATTTCCGAATCCTCGAAGACGGCATTCAGCAGAAGCTCTCTACCTTTGCAGAAGGAAATAAAGCTCCTCTGCATGTAGCGGAAAACGGGTCCACAGAACCCGTGATCGCTACGAAGAGCGGCGAAGAGCGTCTGTCCGATGCGTTCGTGGGAACCAACGTCTTCGTACTCTTCGATACCAGTAACTACATGTACCGAGGCTTTGTGTACGCTTCCGATGCGATCGCGGACTTTGTTCGGGGACTCGATCGCGCGGACTCTGTCGCGGTGTACACATACAGTCGAAATCTGTCGCGTGCAGCAAACTTGAGCCGCGACCGCAACGACGCAATTCTCGGTCTTCGTAAGGCAGTCGCTGGCGACGACTCCGCTCTCTATAACGCTCTCTTGTTGACCCTGAGAGACGCCGCCAAGGTACCGGGGCGGAAGGTCGTCATTGTCTTCTCGAACGGTCCCGATAACGCGAGCATGGTCGCACCCGACGACGTTCGGGCGGTCGCCGAAGATGAGGGCATCCCGATTTACGTGATCTCGACCAATGAGGTCAACAAGGACCCGATCTCGAGCGGCGTGTTCAAACGCATCTCGACTCGCACCGGCGGCAAGGCTTATTTCGCCAAGACCTGGCAGAAGCAGGTGGAAGCATTCGAAAGCATCCGCGAAGATCTCGGCAACTCGTACACCATCACCTATTACCCGCAGCCGAATCCGAACGAGGGCTTCCGCAAGATCTCCGTGGAGATCGCTTCGGATGTGGGCAAGAAATACCGCGTGCAGTGCCGGCCCGGTTACCGGCCCCGGGGCGGATTCTGATTTCGTCTTTCTTCTCGCTTTTCAAAGGCTGGAAGCAACAGGGCCTCGATGTGAGCGAAAGCAGCATCGAGGCCTTGCTGTTCGTAGATTCGCCCAATGTCGGCTTCGACGGCGGTCGGCTCTCCGAAGGCCGACAAGAAGTGGTTCGACGTTAGCCGATGGCTCTTTTCCGCATCGATCGCGCCGTCCTCCCGAAGAATCCGCGACCGTGCGTATAGGCTCAGGACGGCATCGCCGATCCAGGCATCTGCTCTGAGTTGTTCGTCTCTACTCTTCATCGCGCCTGGGCGATTGCCTCTTTCCCGGCAGGCTGGCCGGATTCTCATGAACGCGCTCTACGTATGACCCTTTGAGACCCGACGCCACAGACACCGACTTCTCGCCGAATTTGTCGCGCAGCTTGTCAACCGCGGTCAGCGCCGTTCGCCACTTGCGCGACTTTTCCGGCTCCAGCAGATTCAGCTGGCCTTCGCTGGACGTCATCTGCGATGCGTACACTCCAACCAGCCGGATAGCACCACCAGTCCAGTTCCGCCGAAACAACAGCCGAGAGTGCTCGATCAGGTCGATATCGAGTTGTGTCGCATGATCGAGCGTGTGCGCACGAGTGAAGGTTGAGAAGTCGGAGTATCTCAGCTTTATCTGAACCGTTCGCGCATGCAGATCATGCTCACGCAGCCTTCGTCCAACCATCTGCGACAAACGCGCCAGCGTTGAGTCGAGCAGATCGCCATCCAATGTGTCCTGGTTGAATGTGTGTTCATGGCTGATTGATTTTGGGTCGGTCTCCTGGGCAATGTCCGCCTGAAAGTAGGCGCCTGCATCAAGTCCCTTCGCCTTACCGGCTAGCGCCAGGCCCCACTTTCCCATCAGCTGCTCCAGATACTCCTCGTCCAGCTTCGTGAGGTCCCCAATGTATCGAATCCCATACTGATGCAAATGCGCCTCTGTCTTGGCACCCACACCCGGAACCTTACGAATCTCCAGCGGTGCCAGAAAGTCTTGCTCCTGTCCGGACGGGATCCAGAGCATGCCGTTGGGTTTTGCCTGATCGGACGCAATCTTCGCCACCAGTCGCGACCCAGCGATCCCAATCGAACAATTCAGACCAGTAGCCGCCTTCACCGAGTCGTGCAAGGCCTGAGCCGATTTCAGTGGCGGCCCCAGCAGCCGCTCCGTCCCGGTGACATCCAGATAGGCCTCATCGATGGAAGCCATCTCAACTTTCGGCGAGAATCGGCGCAGAACGTCGTAGACCTTCCCCGAGTACTCGCGATACCGTGTCGGGTGACCATCGACGAAAATCGCATGGGGACAAAGCCGTGCCGCCGTCCGCAGAGGCATCGCCGAGTGCACGCCGTACTTCCGCGCCGGATAAGAAGCAGCAGAGACGACGCCGCGTTCTGTTGCCTTGCCGCCGACGACAACCGGCTTGCCTTTGAGTTCAGGGTTGAACAGTTCCTCGACTGATACGAAGAACGCGTCCATATCGACGTGAAACACCGTCCGAACATGGACACCCTCACCCATGGTCCTATTGTCGACGGGTGGCGAGAACTCTCGGGATACCGGCGAGATCCGGGATAGATTCTGTTTCCGTCCACGTGGCCGCCGACAGCATATCTCGCACCGCGTCGAGCGAACGGAAGCCCAGTTCCAGCACGAGCCACCCTCCGGACTTCAGCGCACACGCGGCCTGTTCGATGAGCCTCCGATAAATCGCGTTGCCGTCAGTGCCTGCGAACAGCGCCGTATGCGGCTCATGTTCTCGCACCTCACGCTGCAGCGAGTTGAGGTCATCGAGCGCTACGTACGGTGGATTTGAAGCGATGATATCGAAACTCGCTGCGCGAAACGGCTGCAGCAGATCGGCATGGCAGAAGGTGACACGCGAGTTGTGGGCAGCTGCATTCTGCTTGGCTACGGCGAGTGCATCTGCCGAGATATCGCCCGCCACAACTTGTGCCTGCGACTCCAGTTGAACCGACACAGCAATTGCGCCGGAGCCCGTACCCACGTCGACGATTCGGGAGTTCCGGTCCGCTCGCGCCAGCACTGCGGCCACGAGATGCTCGGTTTCCGGACGCGGTATCAGCACGGCTGGGGTGACGCGGAAATCACGTCCGTAAAACTCCTGCCTCCTGGTGATGTATTGCGTCGGCACACCCTTCAGTCGCTGGTGAAGATAACGGCCGTAATGAATCCAGCCAAGCTCGCTCAGCTCTGCTTCGGGATGTGTGAAAAGATAAACGCGATCCTTTCGGATCGCGTGTGATAACAATACCTCCGCAGTCAGCCGAGGGACGGCGATACCGCCGTCAGTGAGAATTTCGGTGCCTTGGTCGAGTGCAGTCCGAAGCGTCACTTAATCGACGGATGTCACGCCGCTTCCTGCTTGAGCTTTTCCGCCTGGAAGTAAGTGGTCACTGCGCCGAGCACTGGATCGAGATTGCCTTCCAGAACCGACTCGAGCTGATACAGCGTCAGGCCAATTCGATGGTCTGTAATCCGGTTCTCTTTGAAGTTGTAGGTCCGGATCTTTTCGCTTCGATCGCCGCTGCCGACCTGGCTCTTGCGGTCGGCAGACTGCTCGGCCCGCTGCTTCTCAAGTTCTATTTCGTAAATGCGACTGCGAAGGACGCGTTCCGCCTTGGCGCGGTTCTTGATCTGCGACTTCTCGTCCTGGCACGATACGACGAGACCAGTGGGGAGGTGCGTCAACCGCACGGCAGAATACGTCGTGTTCACCGATTGTCCGCCCGGCCCCGAGGAACAAAACGTGTCAACGCGAACCTCTTTCGGATCGATCTTGACGTCAATCTCATCGGCTTCAGGCATGACTGCGACGGTCGCTGTTGACGTATGAATTCGTCCCTGCTGCTCTGTTGCCGGAACACGCTGCACTCGGTGCACGCCGCTCTCATACTTCAGCAGGCTGTAGACCTTCTTGCCCGATACGGTCGCGACGACTTCATTGATGCCGCCAGCTTCGGACTCGCTGATGCTGACCACATCCACCTTCCAGTGTCGTGATTCGGCAAACCTCAGGTACATCCGAAACAGATCGCCGGCAAATAGCGATGCCTCATCGCCCCCGGTGCCCTTGCGGATTTCCAGAACGACGTTCTTCTCATCATTCGGATCGCGCGGCAGCAGCAGGAGTTTCAGTTCGTCTTCCAGCTGTTCGATGCGAGGCTCGAGTGAGCCGATATCTGCCTGCGCCATTTCCTGAATCTCAGGATCGTCTTCAGCCAGCATCAGGCGTGCGCCTTCAAGGTCAGACGCGACCTTCTTCCACTCGCGGTACTTTTCAACGACTTCCTGCAACTCGCTCTGCTGACGCGCAGTCTTCCGGTAGGTCTCGGGATCGCCGATCAGTTCCGGATCGGCCATCTGCCGGGTCAGGTCTTCAAAGCGCTGCTCGATGTCAGCAAGCTTGTCCAGATACTGCATATCAGGCGATCACCAGTTCTCCGCCCTGCTTCTCTTCAAGCAACATCGCACCGTTCAGCGCGTGGATGGCGACAGCGGCCTGATCGTCGGTCGGCTCCTTCGTCGTAATCCTCTGCAGCCATAGTCCTGGCGCCGTCAACAGCGCCATCAAACCGTTACGCTTCCGAGCAGCATATCGGATCAGCTCGTAGCTGACGCCAACGATGACCGGTAAAAGTGCAATACGAGCGACAAATTTTCCAAGGAAGCTGTCGATCGGCAGGAACGCGTAGACGATCATCGAGATGACCATCACGACCAGCAGGAAGCTTGTGCCGCAACGGGGATGCCAGGTGACGAACTGCTGCGAGTTCTCAACGTTCACCGGCTTGCCAGATTCGAAATTAAACACGACCTTATGCTCGGCGCCGTGATACATGAACACACGGCGGATGTCGTCAAGCCGCGAAATCAGGTACAGGAAACCCAGGAAGATCGCCATCCGAATCAGGCCATCGACGAGGTTGAACGCCACACGACCGTGAAGCGTGGGATAAACCTTCTCGAGCTGCGTCGTCAGGAACAGGGGAACGAACTTGTACATGAAGATAAAGAACAGCACCGAGATGGCGAGGTTGACCCCCATCATCTTCGAGCTGATCTCGACCTTCTTTCCGTCCTTCGTTTCTTCTTCCGAAAGCGCCGCGTCGGCGGAGAACTTCAGAGCCTGCATGCCAAGCCACATCGCCTGGCCAAGCGTCCCGATGCCACGCAAAACTGGGAGCTTAAAGATCGGATACTTGTCGGAAACCCGTCCCAGCGGTGCTTCTTCAGTAACGACTTCGCCGTCGGGCTTTCGGACAGCAACGCAATAGCTGTGGGGCGCTCGCATCATTACGCCCTCCATAACGGCCTGCCCGCCGACGAGGGTTTCCTCGCCGCTTTCAAGTACGGGCAGTAATTGGGTGTGGACGGCAAGACGAGCCAGTGTTTTCAGGTACAAACGGAGAATCTCCTGATAGTTACAGTATACCGGCAAGGTGTACTGTTTAGGATGCAGGAGAGTCCGTGTTCGTCGCTAACTAGTTGGATTTCTTGAGGACAGCGAGCATTTGCATGGCTTGGGCGCGCCGTTCCGGCCGGCCGCTGGCCAAGTACCCCTCAACTAACGACAGGGCGGTCGACCGGTCTCCTCGGCGGGCCGTGATCACCGCCAGGGCCAGTCCGGCGTGCGGGAATTGGGACAGAGCGCTGCGAAGCATCGTTATTGCCTCATCCGTGAACTTCTTCTCGTTGTAGAGCGCCAGGCCCAACATGTACCGGGCGTTGTCGCTGTTGGAGGACAGCTGCAGCGCGCGTCGTGCGACCTCCTCGGCTTCAGCGTTGTGATTCGTCGCAATCAGCGCCACCGCCAAATTGGTATGGACGAACGGGCTGGACGGGTCGATCCTGGCCGCCTGCTTCAACACCTCGATGCTTTTGTCGAATTGATGGGTCAGGATATAACGCGACCCGAGATTGTTAAGTGCTTCTACGTACTCGGGATCGATGTCCGTCGCCCGCTTCAGACGCGCGATGACAGTCTCATTGTCATCGCCCGCTGCCAGCGCCTTGTCATATTGTTTCTTCGCAGCCTTGGGCACTTTGTGGGTCAGACGATGGACGGAAACCACTGCATCCGAAGAGCTTTTCGGCTGGGTTTGGTTCTGGTCAACGACGATGCTCACCACACCGGAACGACTGTTCAGACTGACCATCTGTTTGCTGAGGGTACCGCTGGAATTCCGGACAGTGACGACGTAGGTTCCCGGACTGGATACCGTGCATCTCAAACCCACCGGTCGAATTAACATAGAACGACCCGACTGGAGCGTTGCTGGCCGAATCCTGAACTTCAATAACGAGATCGCTGTACGAACTACACCATGAGCAGGAAAGCTCTCCCCGAATGCTGTTAATTTCCCCAAATGCATGAACACTTAAGGCCGAGCTCGTAAGGAGAACGGCCACTAAAACACACGAACGCACTTCGGACATTGCTGTCACCCTTTTTCTTGTTTTTTGATTTTTTCGGGTAAACGACGGAGTTCTGAATCCCAGCAAAGGAGAATCCGGGTCGTGGATTCTCCCTTCTGGCGGCCGCTCGTCCCGCCTGTTTGAGACGGGATGCAATTTGTTTTCCAGAGTCTGGACGGCTAGTGTTGGACCGTCTGGGCGAAACCGTCAAGTGTCCACCGGAGATGAAACGCTTCGAAGGGAGCCGAACAATAATCATCGGCGCCGGCTTCGATCGCATCCAGCCAGCGGTCGGTTTCGGCGAGACGGCTTACTGCAACGATACGAGCTTCCGGATTAGAGCGGCGCACGCGCCCGATCAATCCGGCCTCGTCTCCGCAGAAAATTACATCGAACGCGTTTTCTCTCCCGGGGACAGCATCCAGAGAATGCAAAACGGGCTCGAGCGAATTTCGGAGTTCATCATTCACTCCGATCAGCATTATGTTCATGGTTACAAACCTCCGTATTGGTGGTTTGCTTCATCGGGGAGGCAATTTAAACGACGTGGAGGGTACGAAACCCACTCTCAGTGTACGAGATTGGGGCAGGCATGACAAATAAGATTGCCTGCCAACCCCTATAGAAAAATTCTCTTGAGAATTACTGAACCGTAATCTTCCGCGACGAAAGAGTGGTTCCAAGCGCCTGTTCCAGTCGAACGATGCTCTTGTTGAAATCCAGCCGGGCAAGCAGGGCCCGGCGCCGTGAATCCGCGTACTCGTTTTCACGCGTCAGCACAAGGAAGTTCGTGGACTCGCCCGTGTTGTACAGACGCCGTTCGCTTTCCAGCTTCTCCTTCGCTGCCGTAGCACTGGCCTCAGCAGCCGTGATGCGCTGTCTCGAGCTTTCGATTCCCTGCAGAGCATTGCGGACCTGAGTTTCTATCGTTTGCTCGGCCCGGGCTTTCTCCAGACGGAGCCGCTTCTCGTTAATCAGCGACTGTCCATAATTTGCGTCAGCAGTACGATTCCGCAGATTAAGGTCGAT
This sequence comes from Bryobacteraceae bacterium, assembly GCA_963794765.1. GTDB lineage: Bacteria > Acidobacteriota > Terriglobia > Bryobacterales > Bryobacteraceae > JAWXCM01. The sequence goes on from CAWCGC010000041.1 coordinate 67,105, forward strand.
ACTGACGCCAACCTGGAACGACTGATAGTTGCCGCCGAAGAGGTTTCCCAGCGTCGATCCATAGCTTCCGATCAGGTTCGACGGCAGGCTGCCCATGTCGGTCGGGACAAGAGGCTTAAGGCCCTGCGCCGCGGACAACTGATTCAGGCGATCATAAATCGGCCCGTTCAAATTCGCGAACGGGTTCGCAATACTGCTAACACTTCCTGCAAGTCCGTTCATCGAATACTGTGCGATTGCATCCACCTGAGGCTTCCGAAGATTGGCATTCAGATCCTTCTGAATGTCATTGATATTGCTGCGCACGGCAATCGAACGAAGCTCAGTCCGGCGTTCGATCGCGGTCCGTACGGCTTCGTGCAGATCGTCAGTCGGCGGCTGCAGCAGTGCCGTATCCAGCGGAATGAGTTCGTCACTCCAGATCGATGCTGCGCGTTCCGGCGCAATCAGAGCCTTCAGGTTGTTCTCGGATTCCGTAAGCACGGCGACCGTCGAGTACAACGTGTCGATTCGTCGTTGCAGCTCAGCTTCAGCGGCAGAAATCTCAATCGGAGCAAGAGTGCCAGTACGGACGAAGCGCTCATTGATCGCTAGCTGTTCCCTGCCCCACGCAACCTGATCCTGTGCGAGCTTGATCGCGTCGCGAGCGGCAACCAGATCGTAGTAGGCCTGTTCGGTCCGCGCAACCACATCGATAACACGTGTTTCCAGGTCAATGCCTGCCTGATCCACTTGCTTACGGCGGATCTTAAGTTCTGCTCGCGGGCGGTCTGTGCGAAAGCCTCGCAGCAGCGGCTGCTGAACACCCATCACAAGCGATGAGGTAAGCGCCGGGTTGAAACTGGCGAAGGGATTTGTCGTGGTCGTTCTCAGATTATTGAAATCGATATAACCCGTAGTACCGTGTTCCGGCAGCTGCTGATGAAAACTGAAGTTGCTGACGAAGTTCTTGTTCGTAAGCTTCCCGCCGGCACCCTGAAGCACGCTGGCTACCGGTGTATTGTCCGACGTGTACAGCGGAGCCCACCGAAACGCCGGGTCGAAGAAGCCGTGGGCTGCGAGCACGTTCTGCGCAGCAGTGTCGCGGGTGGTGCGCTCGACGTCAATATCCAGATTGTTTTCGAGCGCCATCCTGATAGCGTCGTCCAGCGTTAGCTGTCGCTGCGTCAGTCCGACCCCCACGCGCGCCGGCTGCGCCGCAACCGCGAGCACACTAAGAGCAGCAATGATGGAATAACGTTTCATTTTCGAGGCTCCTGTGAACTAATCCCCGGCCTGGGCCCGCACCTGCGGCACCGGAGCAGGCTGTCTCCCGAACAGCCCTCGGACCCGGCTCCATACGCGAACACGCGCCAGGTCGTCAAACATCGAATAAGCAACCGGCGTAACCAGCAGCGTCAGCAGCAGGCAAAGCGTCTGGCCGCCGATGACGACGATCGCGACCGTTCGTCGCGATGCGGATCCCGCGCCGCTTCCCACCGCCAGCGGAATCATACCGGCGACAAGGGCGGCGGTCGTCATCAGAATCGGCCGCAGGCGGTCGTCGCATCCGTGCATGATGGCCTCCAGCCGTGGCATGCCCTCCGCCCGAAGCGACTTGATGTGATCGATCTGAAGAATCGAGTTCTTCTTCACGATTCCGAAGAGCACGAGGATGCCGACCGACGAGTAGATGATCGAGAAGTTCTCGTGCGACAGCAGCAGCGACACCAGCGCGAACGGAACCGATAGCGGCAAGGCTGATCAGGATCGTGATCGGGTCGATGAAGCTTTCGAACTGCGCCGCCAGCACCATGTACATGAACACGAAGGAGAGCACGAATGCCATGACGAAGCTCGCGGCGGCGCGCCGAACTCTTTCGGCGTCCGACCAGGCCGGTGCTATATTCGGGCGGCAGGTTCATCTCGTCGATCGTGTTGTTCAGTTTTGTGAGAACGTCACTGAGTGCGCGGCCTTTCACGAGGTTTGCCGGTGATCAGGATCTGCCGCTGGCGGTTGTAGCGTTCGATCTGCGTCGGGCCGGTGGCAGGCTGACAAGATCGCCACGTTCGAAACCGGCACGTTGCCCAGCGTTGCGGACGGCACAAAGAGGCGGTCAAGCGCCTGCGGGGAGTTTCGGAATTGCTTGTCGACGCGAAGCTGCACGTCGTACCGGTCGTCACCTTCGCGGTAGGTGGTGACCTGCTCATCGCCGCCGACCAGCGTGCGCATCGCAGTGGCGATGGAGGCGACGTTGACGTTCAGATCGGCCGCCTTGTCGCGATTGACGTCGACGCGGATTTCGGGCTTGCCGGCTTCATACGAGCTGTCGAGGTCGGCGACTCCGGGGTCGGACTGCCAGCTTGGCCTTGATCTGCGTGCGCGTACTTGTCCAGCTGCTGCAGATCCGGGCCCTGCAGGAAGAACTGAAGTTCCGCGGTCGAACCGGCACCCTGAATTGCGCCGGCGGCTGCACACCGATCGTCAAATCGCGATACTTCCGAATACGATCTCGCGCCAGTCAGCATCAGGTCCTGCTGAGACTCCTTGCGCTGTTCGACATCGACCAGTTCCACGAGGATCGATCCGCGGTCGACCTGCTTCCGCTGATCGGCGCCGACCGTGGTCAGCATGTTCCTGATGCCGGGCAGCGTCTTCAGATCAGCCTCCAGTTGCTTCAGCAACTTCTGAAGACCTTCGAGCGACGAGCCGGGCGGCAGCCGGACGGTGACTTCGAACTCGCTCTGGTCTGCCTGCGGGAGAAAGTTCTTGCCGACTGTCATGAACAGCGGCACAGTGGAAAGACTCAGCACGCAAACGCCCACAATGACCCAGCGATGACGCATGGACCAGCGCAGCATTCGCTCGTAAGGCGTGCGAAACCACGCGGAACAGCCAGGAATCCTTCGTGTCCTGATCGCGCTTCGGACGGCCTTCAGGAACGCGACGCAGAGCATCGGCGTCAGCGTGAAGCTGACCAGCAGCGAAACCATAATGGCGAACGCCGCCGTGTAGCCGAAGCTCGACATGAACTTGCCCGACGATGCCGCCCATCATCGCGACCGGCAGGAAGATGATCGACCAGGCTGAGGGTGGTGGCAAGCACCGCGAGACCGATATCCGCGTGTCCCGTGCGATCGCCGCCTCCATCGGGCTCATGTGTTTCTCTTCCATGAACCGGAAGATATTCTCGAGCACGACGATCGCGTCGTCAATCACGATGCCGACCATCAGCACAAGCGCCAGCATCGTGATCTGGTTCAGCGTGAAGCCCATCAGCGTTCATCAGCGTGTAGGTCGAATGATCGACGTCGGGATCGCGATGGCGGCAGATGAGGTGGATCGCCAGTTCCGGATGAACAGCAAAGACGATCACGGCGGCGAAGAATCCGCCCAGAATCAGGTGCTCCTGCACGGCATTGAAACGACTCGCTGATGAAGCCGGACTGATCGCGCGTATAGCTGATCTTGATGTCACGCGGCAGTGTTTTCTGCAGCTCTGCGATCCGCTCCTTGACCGCGTTAATAACGTCGAGCGTGTTGGTGCCGGCCTGTTTGCGAACCTCGAGGACGACGGCTGTCCTGGCCATCGAGACGCGCGAGCGAGCGCGGTTCCTCAAAGCCGTCCACCACGTAGCCGATATCGTTGACGCGGATCGGTGAACCCGCAACCGTCCGCGACGATGATGCGGCCGAAATCGCGAGGATCGTCGATGCGTCCCAGCGTGCGCAGCGAAAGCTCGCGCGCTCCCTGATCGATGCGACCGCCCGGGATCTCGACGTTCTGCGAGACGAGAGCCGCACGCACCTGGTCGACATTGAGGTTATACGAATAGAGTTTTTCGCCGTCGAGCGAGACCTGAATCTGCCGCTGCCGGTCGCCGACGAACCGCACCTGGCCAACGCCGGAGAGCGACTCGATGTTCTTTTTGATCCGGTCGTCGACCAGCTTGGTGGTCTCCCGAAGATCGCGGCTCGACGACACCGCAACATTCAGGATCGGCGACGCATCGGTCGCGACCTTCTCGATCGTCGGCGGATCGGCATCCTTGGGCAGATCCGGAAGCACTCGATTGATCTTGTCGCGGACTTCCTGCGCAGCTACATCCGGGTCCTTCTCCAGAACGAACTGAACGGCAACAATGCGAGATGCCTTCAGCCGACGTGGATCGAAGGTCGTCGATGCCGCTGACGGTGTTGACTGCTTCTTCGATGCGCTTGGTGACCTGTGTCTCGACTTCTTCGGGCGCCGCCCCGCGCAGCGTGGTGGTAATCGGTAACCACCGGAAAGTCGATCTTTGGGAACAGATCGACCCCGAGTTTGCGGTACGAATCGAGCCCCAGCACCACCAGCATCATGATGAGCATGGTGGCGAAGACCGGCCGTTTGATACAGATTTCGGCTAATTTCTGCATGTGGTCCTCAGCCCTTGGGCGTGCTCCTCACCGGCGTTCCCGTTACCAGCTGATCGAGACTGCTGATCGCCACCGAATCGCCCGGACGAACGGCGTCAACAGGTACCTCGACCCACTCACCAAGATCCTGACCGGGCGTGATGCGTCTTTCGTTTGCCTTGCCGTTTTGAATCACGAACAGCTTATTCAGACCAGCGACGTTGTAAATGGCGCGCTTGGGCACAACCACGCCTTCGCTTCCTTTCGACAGTTTCAGCTGAACCTGGACGAACATACCCGGCCGGAGACGCGAATCATTGCTCGTCATCCTGGCTTCCGCGGTCAAAGTACGAGACTTGGCATCAAGCGAAGGATTTAATTCGCGAACCACAGCGTTGAACTGTGCTCCCGGAGCCGCGTCAGTTGTGAACGAAAGCATCGTCCCGACGGGTATCGTTCCGGCCGCGCCTTCAGGTACGTCCATGCGGAGGCGCAGCGGTGTCGTCTTAACGAGCGTGATAATCGGAGTGTTTTCCTTGATGTACTGACCCGAAGAAACCATCTTCTGACCCACGGCTCCATCGAAGGGCGCGCGCACAGTCGCATCATTCAGGCGCTTGCGCGCCAGACTCACTTCGGTCTTCAGAGCCTGCACCTGCGCCAGCAGCGTTCGCGCTTCGTCTCGCGAAGCTTCATACAGAGCCTGACGAGCCTGATATTGCTTCTGGATCTCCGTAAACCGTTCCTGCGAAATGTCGCCGCTCTTCACCAGGCGCGCCGCATTGTCGTACTTGCTCTTTGCGTCTTCCAGCTGCGCCTGAGCCTGTCGGATCGCCGGTGTGGTCTCCGGACGAACGTTCTCCTGCTCGGCGTCGAGTCCCAAACGTGCAAGCGCCTGCGCCAGTGAAGCTTTACTGCGCTCCACACCGAGGTTCAGCTCCTGTTTATCCAGCTCGGCAAGTACCTGTCCTTTACGAACGTTCTGACCGAAATCAGCGTAGATTGCGAGCACGCGGCCAGGTACTTCGGCGCTGACGGACACGGTCTCGTCGGGATTCAGCGATCCGGTAACTGACAATGTCCGCTCCAGCAGGCGCGACTGAGCAGCGACCGTTTGAACAGATATTGCTTCAACAGTTTTCGGAGATGCGGCTTCGGCTTTCTTTTCCGTCCGACCACAGCCGGCGAGTCCGAGAACACACACGGACAGGAATACAGCAGCGCCTTTATTCTTCATGTTTGTCGTCCTTTGTGCACATCCCGCGCACAAATATCCTGGCCATTTCTCCGACCGCTTCCACCGGAGGCAGTGGAAGAGGTTGTACTCCGAAAAGAACTGCGGTCATTGCGTAGTGAGCCACCATGCAGAAGAATCCCCGCGCGGCGATCGCGGGGTCGAGGTCGACTCGAAACGCACCCTCTTTCTGGCGTTGTCGAATATATCCTTCAACAATCTGGAAACACTCGATGCTGCGCTCATGGAACAAGTCCTTCAGCTCGTGTCCTTCGAGGTTGCTGAACAGAAGCAGCCGTATGAATGCCTGATCCTCGGTGTACCAGGTAACCATCGCGTCTGCCAGCGCCTGAAAGAAGCCGAAATCATCTTTCACGGATTCGAACCGTGCCCGAAGTTCCGACAACACCTCGATTCCGCCGCATGCTTCGTTCTCGATGATGGCGCTATACAGGTCGCGCTTGGTCTTGAAGTGCTCGTAAAGCACGGGTTCGGTCACACCGGCTGCGGCGGCGAGTTCGCGCGTCGTGGTCCCTCGGAATCCTTTCTGCGCAAATAGCTCACAGGCAGTCGTAAGGATCTGGGCGCGACGGTCGTCGGACGACATTCGGGCGCACCGCGTCGCAATCTTCGTAGGCATTTAGTGAATACTAGGCTAACCTTTGCTAGGTTAGCATCGACTAGGTTGGCGGTCAAGCCTTCCCGCGGGTTCTATTCGTACCGCAACCCAACCACAGGATCGACCCGGGATGCACTGGATCGCTGGCAACCACATCAAACAGAAGATCGTCAATCAGTCGCTCCGGCCCTGAGCGACAGCGGTAATCCAACCGAAAGACCCAGCGCGACCACGGCCAACGAGTCACGCAGAGTCTGCCACAACACCACCCGCGGGTGAGCGCTCAGTGCATGCCGAAGCCCCAGTTCGGCCGTCCGGCGCGAAACAGCATACGACACACTCCGTACAGCCCAAAACAGGCCAGAAAGAGAGCCACAATGCCGAATGTTGCGGTGAATCCAGTCAGCATGTACTCGCGCCAGAGAGACAACCCAATCTGCTCGCGCACGGTCATCAGGTTCGAAACTCGTCCCCAATTTGTCGAGTTCCCCAATGGCTCGCCGCGGATCAGCCTTGATCTGTGAAGATTCCCGATCCACGCCCACCGCAGACTCGGACCCGTGATAATTGTCTCTGCCCCGCACGCTGCAAAGCATGGGAACTGACGGACTCCGCGGCCCGGCTGGCCGGGCATCGTTGACAACACCCACAATATCCAGCTCCTGCCCGGGCGGATCAGACGAGTAACGAAAAGTTCGCCGACCGGATCTCGTCCGTCGAAGCACCGCTTGACCAGTGCGCTATTAACAATCACAACCTTCGCCGACGTCGGGCAGAGTTTTCACACAGTGCCTTGAGCCAGCGCCCCGCTTCTCGTCTTAAAGTGTCGAGAGATGTTGCAGAGGTAAGCTTTCGTTCATGGTGCTTTCTTCCGTCATTGCCCAGATCTGCTTAGTCCCGGGCCGGATGAAAGGTCCGAGTTATACGCGAGCGAAAAGTTGGGTGGGATCATGCTCCCTTGCCGCGGAGGTTGAGGCGCCCCAAAGCGCGCTGACGCCAGATTTTGATAGCCCAACCGGCGAGTCACGAGTCTCCCGGCTTGCGTAGCCTCAGGTGTTCACGCTTGATGGCGGTCCCGCACTCTGCACGTCCCCTCCCAGCGCGCGATTCAGGTTGTAGGCAGCACTGATCAATCCTAGATGCGTGAACGCCTGCGGGAAGTTCCCCAACGACTCTCCGGCGGGACCGATCTGCTCGGAGTACAAGCCAAGATGGTTGGCGTACGTCAGCATCTTTTCAAACACCATTTGGGCTTCCTCCAGCCGCCCGGCTCGGGTCAGAGCTTCGACCATCCAAAATGAACAAATGCTGAACGTTCCTTCGGAGCCGGGCAGACCATCTGACGCAGCATCGCCGATCCGGTACCGATACACCAGCGCATCCGCAGTCAGGTCCTTGCTGATGCGGTCGATCGTTGAGAGCATGCGCGGGTCGCGGGGCCCGACGAACAGCATCAACGGCAGCACAAGAGCACTGGCATCGACCGAATCGGACCCGTAGTACTGCACGAAACTCTGGAGCTTATCGTTCCAGGCACGGTCCATGATCATCCGGTATATCGTGTCCCGCTGCTCGGCCCATCGGCGGCCGGAGATCGGCAGCGAACGTTTGCTCGCCAGACGAACCCCGCGATCAAACGCGACCCAGCACTGCAGCTGCGAGTAAGTGAAGCACTGCTTCGGGCCGCGTACCTCCCAGATACTCTGATCCGGCTGATTCCAGTTATCGGCCAGCCAGTCAAGCATGCGCTCGATCTGGAGCCAAACCTCCCATGACACGCGTGTGCCGTACTTGTCGTGCAGGTAAATCGAGTCCATCAGCTCGCCGTAGATATCAAGCTGAAGGTGTTTCCAGGCGGCATTGCCGATTCGCACCGGTTTTGAACCCATGTAGCCGTCCAGATGATGCAGTTCTGTCTCATCGAGCTCATGGCGGCCATCGACTCCGTACATTACGTTGAGCGGTCCGCCGTCCGCCTCTTCCTCCATCGCGCGCTGATGCATGAAATGGGTAAACGCACCAGCCTCTTCGGTGTAACCAAGCCGCATCAGTGCGTACACCGAGAAGGCTGCATCACGAACCCACGTGTAGCGGTAATCCCAGTTGCGGACACCGCCAATCGACTCGGGAAGACTGGTTGTCGCCGCAGCCAGCATCGCGCCTGTCGGTTCATATGTAAGCAGTTTCAGAACCAGTGCGGAGCGGTTTACCATCTCGCGCCAGCGGCCTTTGTACTGACACCTGGACATCCAGTGTCGCCAGAACCTGACAGTCTGTTGTTGAAGCAGTTCGCCATCCAGCGGTGCTTCGATCACATCGCGAGGTGCCGAGTTAAGCTGTTGGCGCAGTCCGAACGTCGCCGTCTCTCCCGGTTGCAGTGTGAACTCACAAACGATGCCATTGTTGTCAACCACCACAGGTTTGGGCGAAAGCAGCGCGAGCGTCAGTCCGTTACTTTCGAAGACAACGCCGCGATCGATCACCCGCAGCGTATGGCGGGAACGTGCATAATCGAAAGCCGGACGGCACTCCATTCGGAAACTGACGGGTCGGTTGACGGCCTTTGCCATTCGAACAATTTGTCGTCCTTTCTGCCCAATTGGCATGAAGTCGATGATCTCGGCCATGCCTTCTGCTGAAAGAAAACGCGTAACCAGAACGTTAGTGTCAGTGAGGTACATCTGTTTCTGCTTGCCATCCCCGACCGGCTGGATACGGAAAAATCCGCCCTTCTCGTCGTCAAGGATGCGTGCAAAGACACTGGGCGAATCGAAGCGGGGCAGGCAAAGCCAGTCAATCGAGCCGTCACTGCCAACCAGAGCGATCGAGTGCATGTCTCCGATCACGCCATAGGAGCTTATGGGCTGATATGCCATTCACCTGGTAAGATTGCGAGTTGGCACACTTCAGGACAGTTTACGGTGAAGAAATCTTCACTGCCAGGAGCGCGACGTCAGACAGATGATGAAGCTTACTTTCGTTATTTTGCTGTTATATGCATTGCCCGCGCTCGCGGATGAAATCGTCTTTCGAGGTGTCCCGACACTTCGCGTGATCTCTTCGACGAAAACAGACGACCGACAGGTCCTCGAAGGGGAAGCGGCCAGTAAATCTGAGTGCATCATCGTTCAGCGAGGCAAGAAATACTTCTGGCAGTCGCGCAACAACGTTCCGATGATCCGCATAGACAAACCTGGTTTCACGTACTTCGTCCAGAGTGACGGACAAGGTTACGTCAAGGTCCTGACCGGCGAACGGAAGACGACCAATGCGCCTGCGGACTACATCGAGAACCTGACAAATAACTTCGAGGTCATCACGTACTGGGGTCGGGTTGCCCCTTAGTACTGCTCCGTAACGCCGCTCACTGATATAATCCGGGTTATCCCAAGTGACCGTATGAGTGAAACCTCAACTCAGCAGGTTACCCGGCTGCTGATGGACTGGAGCAACGGGGATCAGAACGCATTAGAGCAGCTTACGCCCCTTGTCTACAGCGAGTTGCGTCGGCTTGCTGGCCGCTATCTCCGCAAGGAGCGGTCGGATCACACGTTGCAGAGCACCGCACTCGTGCATGAAGCCTTTCTGCGGATGATTGATCAGCGAAGCGTTCGGTGGCAGAATCGAGCTCATTTCTTCGGCGTGGCGGCGCAGATGATCCGACGAATTCTCGTCGATCATGCGCGGTCCCGATACGCATCCAAGCGGGGCTCGGGAGCCCCGAAGCTCTCTCTCGATGAAGCGATCGCGCTGCCCGATCGGAAGGATCTGGATCTCGTAGCACTCGATGACGCGCTGAACAGTCTCGCGAAGATCGACCCGCAGCAGTCGCGCATTGTCGAGCTTCGGTTCTTTACGGGTCTGACCGTGGAAGAGACGGCCGAGGTTCTGGGCATCTCGCCGGCGACCGTAAAGCGGGATTGGGTCACCGCAAAAGCCTGGCTCTACCGTGACATCAGCCGCGCTACCGGAGCCGGTTCGTTGCCCGCCAGCAACACCGATGACGCAGGCTGAGCGCTGGCAGCGAGTAAAAGAACTACTCAACGCCGCTCTCGAGCGTCCATCTGGCCAGCGAGATGCGTTCCTGGCCGAACACTGTGCCGGCGACCCGGAAATGCGCGCCGAAGTCGATTCTCTGCTGTCGTCGTTCGATGAAGCCGATGACTTCATGGAGCCGGATGGTCAGCTTGGGTTCACGCTGACGCCGGATACCGCACCCACCGAGGATCTGCGGATCGGCCCTTATGCTGTCAACAGCGAAATCGGCCGCGGCGGCATGGGCACCGTCTACAAGGTGCATCGGGCCGATGACCCGCTGCGGCAACCGGTGGCGATCAAGATTGTTCGTCGCGGAATGGACCATGAGTTTATACTGCGACGCTTTCGAACGGAGCGAGCCATCCTCGCGGCGCTGGATCACCCCAACATCGCGCGGCTTATTGACGCTGGTGCAACGGATGACGGAGTTCCTTACTTCGTCATGGAGTACGTCGAGGGAGGCCGCAGCATTGTCGACTACTCCGACAGTAACCGTCTGAGTACCGAAGATCGCCTCCGTTTATTCGTCAAACTCTGTTCGGCGGTTGGCTGTGCACACGAGCGCAGGATCATTCATCGCGACATCAAGCCTGGCAATGTGCTCATCGATGTGCACGGCGAACTGAAGCTCCTGGATTTCGGTATCGCCAAGATTCTCGACCCTGATTTCACGTCCCAGACGATCGACGTGACGGCCACCATTCTTCGCATGATGACTCCGGAATACGCCAGTCCGGAGCAGGTGCGTGGACAGGAAATTACCCCCGCGAGCGACGTTTACTCACTTGGTGTCCTGTTGTACGAACTGCTGACCGGACATCGGCCTTACCGCCTGAAAACCAAAATTCCTCACGAGATTGCAGCCGTAATCTGTGAGGAAGATCCCGAGCGTCCCAGCACGGTGGTCGGACGTACGGAGATCGTCACTCGCGGTGATACCGCGATCACCGTAGATCCGTTGAAGGTCAGCGGCGTCCGGCAAACAGAACCTTCCGAATTGCGGCGTACGCTGGCAGGTCATCTGGACAACATTGTCCTGATGGCAATGCGGAAACAGCCGGATCGTCGCTACACAACAGCGGACGAACTGGGCGCTGATATCGAGCGGTTCCTGACAGGCGAGACTGTCGCCGCCAGACCGGAGACACTGTTCCATCAGGCGGCTCGGACCGTTCGCCACCACCAGAGATTCGCATTAATTGCCGGCGTGGTTTTGCTTCTGGTGATAACCGTTGCTCTCATCAAGACTGCAGAACGGATCCAAAGCTCGCTGAATGCATCGTCAGGTGTCCCGAAAACGATTCCGCTGACGAATTTTCCCGGGGATGAGACTCAGGCTGCGTTCTCTCCGGACAGCAGCCGGGTCGCATTTGTATGGCAGGGCGAAAACAGCGACAACTCCGATATCTACATCAAGCCGGTGAATGGCCTCGGGCTGGAAAGAATTACGACCGATCGTGCAGAAGACCTGAGCCCTTCATGGTCGCCAGACGGAAAACGCATTGCGTGGCTTCGTGTACGCGAGGACGAAACCGGAGTCTTCGTTTCGGCGGCGCAACCGGGAGACTTTCATCGAAACATCGCCTCCGTGTCGCCGAACCGGATAGAGGCTGTAGGCCGGCACCTGGACTGGTCACCAGACGGTAGTTTTGTAGCGGCAGGCGACCGGTCCTCCGAAGATGAACCATTTCGAATCGTGACGATCGAGGTCGCCACCGGTCAGAAAAGACAGCTCACGACGCCGCCGCCAGGCAGCGTCGGCGACAGCAACCCCGTATACTCGCCCGATGGCAAATACATCGCTTTCATCCGGGGCGTCAGCAGCGGAGTCGATGACATTTTTATTCAGCCGCTGGACGGAGGGCCCACCCAGCGTGTCACGAACGACCATCGCTACATCATTTCTCTTACATGGGCTGCCGACAGCAAAATGCTGTACTTCTCATCCAACCGGTCCGGCGGACACTTTCTGTGGCGAGTCCCGATTACCGGCGGCACCCCGGAACGTCTGACGTGGGTCGGCGAGAATGTGTCAGATGCCACAGTCTCGCGCGATGGCCGGTATCTGGCGTATTCCCGGTTCTACCAGGACACGAACATCTGGGCACTCGATGTGGACACGCTCGCGCGCCGTAAGTTTATCGTTTCGACTCAGTACGATTCGAGCGCGCATTGGTCGCGCGATGGATCAGTCATCACCTTCAGGTCTTCGCGAAGTGGTACCCAGGAAATCTGGGCGGCGGACGCCGACGGCACACATCAGCGTCAGGTGACCCACATGGGGAATACGCTCAGCGGATCACCGAAGATCTCGCCTGACGGGAAGCGTATCGCCTTTGACTCCCGACCAGAAGGTCAGCCTGAGATTTTTGCGATTAATGTTGACGGCAGCGGCCTGACACGTATCACCAGCGATCCGGCTGAAGATGTCGTTCCCGCCTGGTCAGCCGATGGGCGGTGGATCTACTTCGGGTCGAATCGCAGCGGTACCTGGCAGATCTGGAGAGTTCTGTCGACCGGCGGCGTTCCGGAGCAGGTGACACACGGCGGCGGGTTTGCCGCGCGTGAATCTCCGGATGGGCAATGGGTCTATTATGCCCGCGGGCGAAGCATCCCGGGACTGTGGCGAGTTCGCCCGGACGGCTCGGGTGAGCAGCCTGTTCTCGATCGGTTGAAACCCGGTTTGTGGGCGTATTGGGTGATCACACGTGCGGGATTGTACTTCATCGATCGCGACCCTGACCGCCAGATGTACGCCCTGTTTCTTCAGGCCCAGCAGGGCCGCGAACCGGTGCGCCTGATCTACTTCGACAGACCAATCATTCCCGCAGATCAGGGGATGACCGCCTCACCCGACGGCAAGACGCTGTTGTACACCCAAGTCGACCAGAGCGGCAGCGACATCCTCGTCATGGAACTCAATCGGGTTCGCTGAGCATCTATCTCACAGACCGTCATGCCGCTGGTTCCGCCCTATATCGATCGCCTTCATCCGTATGTTCCCGGGCGAAACCCTGACGAGATTGCGCGCAAATACGGCCTCTCGCGGGTATTCAAGCTCGCTTCAAACGAGAACCCGCTCGGCGCTTCCCCGATGGCACTGGAGGCGATTCGGAACTCCCTCGGCGCCCTGCACATGTATCCCGCAGCCGGCGAAGAACTGCGGCGTGTGCTGGCAGAGAAATATGAGGTCAAGCCGGATAACGTCATCGTCGGCAGCGGCTCGGACTCGATCATGGCCAACATCGTGCGAACATTCCTGTGCGATGATGACGAGGTCCTGACGACGGAGTCGGCTTTCATCGGCTTTCAGGTTCTCGCGAGATCTCGCGGCGTCGCGTACCGGACTGTTCCTTACGACAACTGGCGATATGATCTCCCGGCACTCGCTGCCGCAATCACCGAACACACCAAGATCATTTATCTCGCGAATCCTAACAATCCGACCGGCACGATCTTTACGCGGCACCAGTTCGATGACTTTTACAGGCATGTGCCCGAGCGGGTACTGATCATTCTGGACGAGGCATACTTCGAGTACGCTCGTACCGACCCTCGATACCCCGACTCGATGTTCTACCGTCACGACAACGTCATCACGCTGCGGACGTTTTCGAAGGCGTATGGCCTCGCCGGCCTTCGTATCGGATACGGCTTTGCTCACGAGGAGCTGATTCGGAACCTGCTGAAAGTGAAGCTGCCCTTCGAGCCGGGTACACTGGCCGCGGCCGCGGCAGTCGGCGCGCTGGGCGACACGGCGTTCCTCTATCGAACTCTTGAGCTGAATGTGCGGGGGCTGCGGATGCTGACCGATGGCCTTCGCGAGATGGGTCTTGACGTCATCGATTCGTGGGCCAACTTTGTGACCGTTGTTCTGAGTGACGCTGAGCAGGCGCGCAGTGTGAACGAGTCGATGCTCCGGGAAGGGGTTATCATTCGGCCGCTCACTGCCTTCGGCCTGCCTCACTGCATTCGGATATCAGTAGGGACCGACGAAGCGAACCAGCTCTGTCTCGCCGCGATGCGCCGCGCGATCCACAATCGCTAAGGTTTACCTGTTCACGAGTGACGCCGAGTGCCCGCATGCGCTTGTGCAGATTGGTCCGCTCCAGACCAAGTGCGCGCGCGGCGCTGGATACGTTCCAGTCTGCGGCATCGAGGGCTCTGAGGATATGATCGCGTTCGGCGGATTCTCTTGCCTCCTGCACGGAGGACTTGCCCGGGCCGGATTCGCGGAATCTCCGGATCTCGGCTGGAATCGCTTCGTGCCCGATCTCCTGCTCAGGTGTCAGGATAGCCATTCGCTCCACCACATTCTTTAGCTCCCTGACATTTCCCGGCCATGCGTAGGACTGCAGCGTCTCAAAGACGGATTCGTTGAACGTCTTCGCCCGGAAGTTGTTTCGGGTGCAGAACTCTGTGAGGAAGTACTCCGCCAGCGCGGGGATATCACCTGGCCGTTCTCGCAATCCGGGCACTCGTACCGGAACCACGCAGAGACGATAGAAGAGATCCTCGCGGAACTTCCCTTCCCGAATCATCTCGCCGAGGTCCCGATTCGTCGCTGAGAGGACGCGGACATTCACTCTCACGGGTTGCTCGCCACCAACCCTGTGGAACTCGCCTTCCTGAAGAATCCTGAGCAGTTTGGCCTGTGAATTCGCGTGCAGGTCTCCCACTTCATCGAGAAAGATCGTGCCGCCATCGGCGAGTTCGAACTTCCCGCGCCTGGCATTGACCGCTCCTGTATACGCGCCCTTCTCGTGACCGAACAGCTCGGCTTCAATAAGCTCCGTCGGAATGGCTGCGCAGTTTACCTTCACGAAGGGCCCGGATGAGAATGGGCTGCTCTCGTGAATGTGTGCAGCGAGCAGTTCCTTGCCGGTTCCTGATTCGCCGTTGAGCAGAACACGTGCGTCGGACCGGGCGGCCATTGTGACTTGTTCCACAACGCGGGTCCATGCCGGACTTGAACCGATCATCTTCGGTCCGGTGCCTACGAGTTCTTTGAGGCGCTCGTTCTCAACGCGGAGGTTCGACTGCTCCAGCGCGTTGCGCAGCGACACCAGCACGCGTTCCCGACTGAGCGGTTTTTCGAGGAAGTCCCATGCGCCGGCGCGGGTTGCTTCCACTGCATCGGCAATGGTGCCGTGGCCCGAGATCATGACAACAGGTGCCGCCGGCTCGTTTACCTTGATCGTGCGCAGGACGTCAATGCCGCTTCCATCCGGCAGCCGAACATCCAGCAGGTAAACGTCAGCGCGGCCGCCGACAGCGTTGAACTGTGCCACTGAGTTGCACAGCACGACTCCGTAGCCCTCGCGCTCAAGGATCAGGCGCAGGGATCTCCCAATGTTTTCCTCGTCATCGAGGACGAGGATCTTACGAGTGGCCATTCGGGATGGATCGCGGCAGCAACACTCGAAACGCTGCGCCGCCGAGTTCTCCTTCTACGAGTTGCAGGTCTCCGCCCGTGAGCAGAGCGCTGCGCTTGGCGATAGACAACCCGAGTCCCATGCCCGTCTTCTTGAAGGAGATGGCAGGCTCAAAGAGCGTCTCCTTCACCTGAGCACTGAGGCCGGGTCCGGAGTCGTGTATCTCCACGCCCACCTTGCCGTCTTCGACGAACGTCCTGCCCAGGATGACGCCTCCGGCGCCTGCCGCGTGTGCCGCGTTATCCAGCAGGTTCGTCAGGACACCTTTGACCAGGTCCGGATCAGCATGCGCCGTGGCTGGCTCCGGCGCTAAACGGGCATCGAAGACGACATCTGGGTATGCGGACCTGAGCAGGGCGAGACGCTCTTCGAACAGAGTATTGAGGTCTATGTTTCCGGGCTGTACCGGCGGCTCAGCTGCGAACTGACTGAATGCGCGGACGCGCCGTTCGAGCGTGCTGACCTCGTCGACAACGATCTGCGCCGCCTGCTCGAAGAAGGCCTGATCGCGGTCGGACCTGCGGGCCACGATCTCTTCGACGGTCAGTCGAATCGGCGTGAGTGAGTTCTTGACCTCGTGGGCCATTTTGCGCGCCAGAGTCTGCCAGCTCGACAGCCGCGTGACATGGACCAGCTTCTGCTGGCTCTCACGGAGTTGCGCCGCCGTCTGATTGAACGCTCGAGTGGCGCGGGCCACCTCGTCCGACCCTGCGGATTCGGGCACGCGAGCGTCGAGGTCCCCGGCTGCGAGCCGGCCAAGTCCTGCAGTCAACGTTTCAATCGGTTTGGTGACACGGCTGCCAACGGTCGACACCAGCGAGACGGAGATCAGCCAGACCAGTATCGCTATAAGGATGAGAGTGAGAGAGTAGCCTCGCCTGAGGTTCGCCGTGTCCGCCCTTGCGAGCCGGGAACGGTTGCGAGCGAGCTGATCGGCAAGCTGCCGCATGTCGGGACCACCGAGAGTGCGGGTGTACTCCAGCACACTACTGCCGTCACGGACGTAATACATCACCCTGTCTTGTTTGTCGCCCGCGAGGTGGAACGCTTCCCGATCCCCGCTGTCAAAGAAGTCCCGCACTTCCTGCGGAGGATCGCTGGCGCTGGCGTATACGGCTGAGGGTCGAACGCGATGCAAGCCGACGTCTGCTCGCAAAGCGTCGCAGGCGGTGGCATACAGGGCTCGGCCAGTTTGCTCCAGTGCCTGCGAGGTTACGTCGAGATCATGCGCAGGGCTGGTTGAGATGCTGAGGTCGAGAAGCCGCCAGCTGAGCAACAGGGTGACAGCGAGCGGCACCAGTGTCGCCGCCAGAAACAACGCAAGCAGTCGGGTGCGAAGACGGTTCATCTGACACCCTTCTCCAGATTTGCGAGCAGGAACGAGCTTGACTCTGCACGCCACTGTGATTGCGAACCGGATCTTCCACGGGCGGGCCGACTGAAGATGTCGATGAGATTGCTCAGACTGAACGTCTGATCGTCGGTGTCGCCGGCGGGACGGCGTTCGCGGCCTTCGTTCGCACGCACATCAATTCGTACCCACAACGGCAGGTCGTGCGGAAGTCCCGCGAGCGGCAGAGCAAAACGGCTGACGCACCAGGCTTCGGCGGCACTGGCGGAAAGATGCGATGCCGAACCGGCGCTGGAGCGCATACGCGCTATTGAAAACTTCTCCTCCCAAATATCGTAACTAAGCACGAACCGGTCGAAAGATCGATGGAGGACGCTTTGCCGGGAATCGCCCAGAATGCTGATTTGAATATCGAACGCGACGCTCGCGCCGTTGCGAAGCTGTTCCAGCGGCTTACCGGTGAGAAAATGCAAACCCGGGGCGGAGACCTGAAGATGGTCGCTGACGATGCGAAGGTCGACCTCCTGTGATGCTCCAAGGGAAGCCTGGCTGATCAGCAGGAAGCCAGATAACAGAACGAGTGAGGCTGCCAATCGTGTGCGCCTCGTTTGATTCAAAAGTTCATTCCGAGCATGAAGATCGGCACGATACTTCCGCCGTGAATGGGGAAGCCCACAGCGAGATACGGTCCCTCCTGCTCACGATCGAATGCAATCAGAAACCCGGCAGAATGCCGTATCCGGGCGGGCGTCGAACGGTCCCAGACGGAACCCGTGTCGTAAAAGACGCCAACTTGTTTCCAGCTATACTGGACGCTCGCATAAGCCAGTCGCGTTCCGCCAATCGGCGCTACATCGAACTTATTCCATCCTCGCAGGTTCCTGGAATCGCCCAAAGTAAAGCGTTCGAACAGAGGTGAGTCGTCTCCGGTCACTCCGCCGAGTCCGCGAACGCTTATGGTGTTCGGTCCGTAGTGGAGTGCATAGCGAACGTCCCACTGATGCCGAAGGTAAGCGAAGTCAGATCCGAGAACGCTGGTGGCGGCCCGCAAACTATACCCAGTGTCCCATTCCTGTCCTGAGGCAGAGCCGTAAGCGTGCAGCCGCCGGCGGTAGCGAATGGAAGTCGTGATGGCGTTTGCCGCCTGATGGATAGTGGCAGGGTATTGAGTCTGGAATTGCTCAAAGCTTAGACCACTGATCAGCGAAAGTCCAGGCGTCAGATAAATAACGATGCTCGGGTCCGCATGGTAGCGCTCGCGATAGATTCCAGGCACGCCGGGGTGAGCCAGCAGTGCGGTTTCGGTCGCCGGGTTCCACTGCTGGTGGAGACCCTCGAACTCAAACCTGATTTTTACCCGATCGCCGATCCGGCGGGAGACGCCTACGTTGAAGCCAGCTTCCCGCTCGAGCAGGGTGTCGGCATCACTGAGGACTCCGCCGTCGAATCGCGTTCCTGCCACTTCGAAGCCGACCTGAACGCCGCCTGAGACTCCCTGTTTCTGGTGGTAAGCGAGTTTCGTTACCCGGGTCTGGTCGTCCTGCCACGGCTTCTGTTCAGGTTCGTAGACGACGCGGACCTGTTCGGGCGCATTTCCTTTTTCGAGGCGATGCGCTACCACCACATGGACCTGGCGTCCCATCCGCTCGGCCAGCTTCTGGACAAGCTGTGGGTCGAAGCGCTGGCCTACCAGCGATTCGACATCGCGGCGGAGGTTGCGGCTAAGCTTCTTCTGCAGACGTCCAGCGAGCCTAACGCTCTCCACGGTGTATTGCGAGTTGACGTTCTGCTGCTGTGGATCCGATGGCGCGGCTGCGGGCTCTTCGGTAGGGGCCGGTTGCTGCGAGAAGGCCATGAATGCCGTTAAGATCAGGGCGCTGACCAACTTCATTTGCAGTCCGCACGAGCACGCAAAGTGCCATGTCTAAATCCTATAGCAGGCAGCCACTTAGCCGATTGTGGCAGTGTGCCGGGGTGTCACGACTGTGGCTTGCGCTTCTTCGCGGCGGCCCGCCTGGTCGTCTTCTTTTTTGCCGTCTTTGGCGCTCCGAGATGCTGGGCGGCACCGCGACTAGTTTCTTTGTGCTCTTCCTGCCACTTATCGAGCTGGCGTTTCCGTTTGTCCTGGAAGGCCTTTTCACTCGGGCTGGATTTGCTGGCTGCCTTCTTCCGGCAGCTGCCTTGTTCGTGTTCCTCTTTGCCGGGGACTGGTTCGTAGCCGGGCCAGCAGCGGTTGCTCTTCGTCGCCATACACGTGAGATCTTCGCGGTAGCGGCATAAATACAAAAAGCCCACCGGTACACGGTGGGCTTTTGCGTTTAAATTAATTGGGCGACGTCCTACTCTCCCACGCACTCGCGCGCGCAGTACCATCGGGGCTGAGAGGCTTAACTTCCGTGTTCGGAATGGGAACGGGTGGAACCCTCTCGCTACAATCACCCAAAGGCGCGTACCGCGCTGGCATTGCCGCCCCGGGACTCGCTTCGCGAGCGGGGCGAACCAGCTGCAGTAAACCTTGGTTGCTTTGGCAACTGAGTATCTGACGAGCGGCTACAAGTTATTGGAGTAACCAGAAACTTCTTCGAAGGAGTGAGTTGATGTGATGAGTAAGATTTTATGGTCAAGCCGAACGGGCTATTAGTACCGGTCAGCTCAACACATTACTGTGCTTACACATCCGGCCTATCAACGTTGTCGTCTTCAACGGCCCTTCAGAAGGTATAAACCTTGGGAAGTCTCATCTTGAGGAAGGTTTCGCGCTTATATGCATTCAGCGCTTATCCTGACCGAACTTCGCTACCCAGCGGTGCTCCTGGTGGAACAACTGGATCACAAGAGGTTCGTCCAGCTCGGTCCTCTCGTACTAGAGCCAGGCCCTCTCAAACTTCCTCCGCCCACCGCAGATAGGGACCGAACTGTCTCGCGACGTTCTGAACCCAGCTCACGTACCGCTTTAATAGGCGAACAGCCTAACCCTTGGGAGCTTCTACACCCCCAGGATGCGATGAGCCGACATCGAGGTGCCAAACCGGAGCGTCGATGTGAACTCTTGACTCCGATCAGCCTGTTATCCCCGGCGTACCTTTTATCCGTTGAGCGATGGCCCTTCCATACAGAACCACCGGATCACTAACTCCTGCTTTCGCACCTGCTTGACTTGTAGGTCTCGCAGTCAACCTGGTTTCTGCGTTTACACTCGTCGGTCGATTTCCAAACGACCTGAACCAGGCTTCGAGCGCCTCCGTTACAATTTAGGAGGCGACCGCCCCAGTCAAACTACCCGCCTTCCACTGTCCTTCTTCCCGATCAGGGAAGGAAGTTAGAATCACAGAATGCTCAGGGTGGTATCTCACCGTTGGCTCCCCCGAATCCGAGAATCCGGGTTCAAAGCCTCCCACCTATCCTGCGCAGAACATCCCATAATTCCATGAAAGGGTATAGTAAAGGTGCACGGGGTCTTTCCGTCTAGCGGCGGGCATCCGGCGTCTTCACCGGAACCACAAGTTCGCCGGGCGGCCTGTTAAGACAGTCATCAGATCGTTACGCCATTCGTGCAGGTCGGAACTTACCCGACAAGGAATTTCGCTACCTTAGGACCGTTATAGTTACGGCCGCCGTTCACCGGGGCTTCAGTTCAGAGCTTCGCCTTGCGGCTAACCCCTCCCTTTAACCTTCCGGCACCGGGCAGGCGTCAGCCCCTATACATCGTTTTCACGACTTTGCAGAGACCTGTGTTTTTGTTAAACAGTCGCCTGATGCGCTTTGCTGCGACCTCCATCGCTGGAGGTACCCCTTCTCCCGAAGTTACGGGGTTAATTTGCCTAGTTCCTGAACAGACCATCACCCGAGCGCCTTAGAATACTCATCTCGACTACCTGTGTCGGTTTGTGGTACGGATACTTCCGTCGTCCTTAGCGGCTTTTCCTGGCAGTCGACCGGGTGGATTTGCCTTCCCCGATCTCCGTTCACACTGGTTCGAAACCATTCCTCTCCAGTGCTTACCGTCTGCGTCCCCGCATCGTCAACCTTCGGAAGTAGCTACGGAATATTAACCGTATGTCCATCGGCTACGCCTTTCGGCCTCACCTTAGGCTCCGGCTCACCCTGAGCGGATTAACCTTGCTCAGGAATCCTTAGTCTTACGGCGAACAGGGTTCTCACCTGTTTTGTCGCTACTTATGCTGGCAGAGTCTCTTCTTGTCGCTCCAGCGCTCCTCTCGGTACACCTTCGTCGCAGACAAGAATGCTCTCCTACCGACCGGACCCGATGAAGGTCGCGGCCCCGCAGCTTCGGTATCATGCTTTAGCCCCGTTGGATTGTCGGCACCGGGGTCCTCGACCAGTGAGCTATTACGCTTTCTTTAAAGGATGGCTGCTTCTAAGCCAACCTCCTGGCTGTCTGAGGCTCCCGACTTCCTTTCCCACTTAGCATGAATTTAGGGACCTTAGCTGGCGGTCTGGGCTCTTCCCCTTTTGACTACGAAGCTTAGCCCTCGCAGTCTGACTCCTGTGCTGGATCGTTCACGGCATTCGAAGTTTGATTGGATTCGGTAACCTGGGAAGGCCCCTAGTCCATTCAGTTCTCTACCTCCGCGACGGACCACACAAGGCTAGCCCTAAAGCTATTTCGGAGAGAACGAGCTATCACGGAATTTGATTAGCCTTTCACCCCTACCCTCAGCTCATCCAAGCTGTTTTCAACCAACACTGGTTCGGACCTCCAGCCGCTGTTACACGGCCTTCATCCTGGCCAAGGGTAGATCATCCCGCTTCGCGTCTTTTCCCAGCGACTAAACGCCCTGTTCAGACTCGCTTTCGCTTCGGCTCGCTTTACGCTTAACCTTGCCACTGAAAAAAACTAGCCAGCTCATTATTCAATAGGCACGAGGTCAGGCTTGTCTTGCGACATGGCCCTCCCACTGCTTGTAGGCATGCGGTTTCAGGTACTATTTCACTCCCCTCACAGGGGTTCTTTTCGCCTTTCCCTCACGGTACTGGTTCACTATCGGTCGCAAACGAGTATTTAGCCTTACCGGATGGTCCCGGTGGATTCCCGCAGGGTTTCACGTGCCCCGCGGTACTCAGGAGCCACTGGAAGTCAGATTGCATTTTTCAATACGGGGCTGTCACCCTCTTTGGCCGGCCTTTCCAAGCCGTTCTCATAACACGCACTGTACCTCGTTTAATCACCAGACCTCAGCAGTCTTATCATTGCTGATAAAACCCCTGAACCCTGGTAATTATTGTGGTCCTACAACACCCCGCTCTCCTTGCGAATCACGAGGTTTGGGCTATTCCGAGTTCGCTCGCCACTACTATCGGAATCACGGTTGTTTTCTCTTCCTCTGGGTACTGAGATGGTTCACTTCCCCAGGTTCGCTTCCTGCACCTATATATTCAGCGCAGGATATCGGGTGTCCACACCCGATGGGTTCCCCCATTCGGAAATCCCCGGATCACAGATTGCTTGCATCTCCCCGAGGCTTATCGCAGCTGGCCACGTCCTTCTTCGCCTGTTTGCGCCAAGGCATCCACACGCATGCCCTTAGTAGCTTGACCATAAAACTTACTCCTCACACAACTACTCTTCGAGAAGTACTTCTTCTGGCACTCCTTTCGCCGAATCCCTTTCTCAAGAGACCCGGGCGAACTTGTTGCTACCCGTCAGATATTCAGTTGTCAAAGATCACTAAAACAGTTTCGAAGTTACTGCTTGCGCAGCCTTCGGCACATGTTACTAACTCAGTCTTGCTGATGAATAACATGTGCGAAAGGTTGCCTATTTTGGTGGGCTTGGGTAGACTCGAACCCCCGACCTCAACTTCCGCCATTGCCGCTTCGCGGCTGGCTCAATTGAAGAAGGGTTCGGCCGCCGTAACTCCACCTTATGCTTCATGGTGGGCCTGGGTAGACTCGAACTACCGACCTCACCCTTATCAGGGGTGCGCTCTAACCACCTGAGCTACAGGCCCAAATTTGGCGGAACTGGTGGAGCTGGTCGGGATCGAACCGGCGACCTCCTGAATGCAAATCAGGCGCTCTCCCAGCTGAGCTACAGCCCCGTTGAGTCGAAACTAATTTAGAGGCCGACTGGATGCCGATGCCGCATAAAGCAGGCACCGGAACGAATCTCGTATTGAAACTTCATGAGCAGAGAACGCTGAAGCGGGCTGTTAGCGAAGCCGGTACATATCGACTTCCAGCCTTTGGACTGCTTCTCGCTTACTTGATTCAGCGATCCACAATCGAGTTCTCTCTTAGAAAGGAGGTGATCCAGCCGCAGGTTCTCCTACGGCTACCTTGTTACGACTTCACCCCAATCATGAGTCATACCTTGGGCCGCTCCTCCCCTTGCGGGTTAGGGCGCAGACTTCTAGTACAACCCACTTTCGTGATGTGACGGGCGGTGTGTACAAGGCCCGGGAACGTATTCACGGTATCGTTCTGATATACCATTACTAGCGATTCCAGCTTCATGCAGGCGGGTTGCAGCCTGCAATCCGAACTGAGAACGGTTTTTTCCGATTAGCTCCCTCTCGCGAGTTGGCAGCGGTTTGTACCGTCCATTGTAGCACGTGTGTAGCCCTGGACATAAAGGCCATGATGACTTGACGTCATCCCCACCTTCCTCCAGCTTATCGCTGGCGGTCTCCTGAGAGTGCCTATTAGTTGCAACACAGGACAAGGGTTGCGCTCGTTGCGGGACTTAACCCAACATCTCACGACACGAGCTGACGACAGCCATGCAGCACCTCGACTCCAGTCCCTTGCGGGAAAGCCAATATTTCTATCGGCGGTCCGAAGCCGTTCGAGCCCAGGTAAGGTTCTTCGCGTTGCGTCGAATTAAACCACATGCTCCACCGCTTGTGCGGGCCCCCGTCAATTCCTTTGAGTTTCAGCCTTGCGACCGTACTCCCCAGGCGGCATACTTATCGCGTTAGCTTCGGCACGGACAGACTGAACTGCCCACACCAAGTATGCATCGTTTAGGGCGTGGACTACCAGGGTATCTAATCCTGTTTGCTACCCACGCTTTCGTGCCTCAGCGTCAGTTACCGTCCAGTAAGCCGTCTACACCGCAGGTGTTCCTCCTGATATCTACGCATTTCACCGCTACACCAGGAATTCCGCTTACCTCTCCGGCACTCCAGCATCTCAGTATTCGCCGCACCCTCCCGGTTAAGCCGGGAGATTTCACAACAAACTTAAGACACCGCCTACGCACGCTTTACGCCCAGTAACTCCGAACAACGCTCGCTGCCTACGTATTACCGCGGCTGCTGGCACGTAGTTAGCCGCAGCTTCTTCTCCCCGTACCGTCATTATCTTCCGGGTCGAAAGAGCTTTACACCCCGAAGGGCTTCATCACTCACGCGGCGTCGCTGCATCAGAGTTTCCTCCATTGTGCAAGATTCCCCACTGCTGCCTCCCGTAGGAGTCTGGCCCGTGTTTCAGTGCCAGTGTGGCCGTGTGCCCTCTCAGGCCGGCTACCGATCTCAGCCTTGGTAGGCTCTTACCCTACCAACTAGCTAATCAGCCGCGGGCTCCTCCTCCGGCGAACTTTCGCCCTTTCACCTCCCGGTCTTATGCGGTATTAGCTCCGGTTTCCCAGAGTTATTCCCCACCAGAGGGTAGATTACCCACGTGTTACTCACCCGTGCGCCACTTTACTCAGGATTGCTCCCTTTCTCGTTCGACTTGCATGTGTTAAGCGCGCCGCCAGCGTTGATTCTGAGCCGGGATCAAACTCTCGTTTGAATTTGCAGCCTCAAACCTTGCGATTCGAGACTAACTTGTAGAGTTCGCTCCAGCTTATTTACTCAGAGTTTGCTTGACGAGTTTTCGCTCCTGATTCCTCCAACACTCATCCTTCTCAGGACTCGCGCCTCAGAATCAGGTCATCCAGTCAGATTGTCAAAGATCTGTGCCGCCTCCAACCTGCGATCACTCCTTGACAGAGCAAAGACAGGGAGACCAGCACGGCCTCACGCTCGTCCTTTCGGACCAGCGAACCGTTGAAAGGGCGCGACCGACTTACATCAAACTCAGCCGACCAACGCTACCTTAAAAGGAAAATCGTTAAAGAACTTCAGGAGGTTCTGCAATCTACCCGGTGGCTGCTGGTGACACCAACAGAACTTTGGGACTTCTCTGCGGACTCCCTAAACCACTTGCTGCATTTGTTAGCTTATCAAACCACACCGCACTTCGCAAGTTCCTTTTTAAGGAATTTGTTTCTTTCGGTCCGGCTTTTGTCAGCGCCTGTGCAGCTCGCGACGACTTTTCCAGACTAGCAAACGAATTCTGATCTGGCAAGCAATAAGTGTTAATTCAAAAACTCGATTGCGCGGACTTCTCCGACGGTGTTCCCGCCGCTGTCTGCTTTGTCAAGATACTGAATATTCACGCGTTTTGGCGGGTTTTGTTCGCCACAGGACAGCGACACGGAGGAGCCGGGCTGGTTGGTGATCGTGATTGTGTCGGGGTCAGCGATGAGGAGCCTCACTGTTTTCCCCTCGGTCGAAAGCCGAAGTCTGGCCCGAGCGGCGTCGCATTCCACCTGGTCGAGACTCCCGGTGATGCTCGAGGGAACGGGCTCGTTTGGGTTCTTAAAGCGGTAGACCTGCCCTCCCGTACCGGGAACGAGTTCCGTTTCGGCTTCCTTGATATGGACCGGGGCAGCCGGTATGGGCAAGGCCGTGGGATCCGGAACCGGCTGCCCCCGGCGTACATGAGCGGCTTCCACTGTCACGCCTGCGTTTCAGGTAATCGACGAAACGCCGGGCGGATTCAATATCAGCGGGGTCTTTGGCGTACTTCAAGGCGTTGAGGACCGCTACCCGCGCCGGCTCCGGTTCGTTTAGTTTTGCGTGCGCCCATGCCATCGTGACGAACATCCCGGCGGCTTTCGCAGGCGGCACGCCTCGAAGAGCATCAAGGATGTCGAGAGCCTGCTTAGGTTTGTCTGTTGCTACCAGATGGTGGCCGAGCAACAACTGCGCATCGAGGTTCTTCGGGTTCAGACGCACCACTTCGTGCAAAGCCGTGAGGACTTCGTTACGCTCGCCGGGTTCGTTTTGTGCCAAACGGGCGTAGTCCCACCTGGGCGACCATGCCGCTGGTTTCAGCCTGACAGCCTGGCGGAGCTCATCTCGCGCCTGCTCCACACGACCTCTGCGCCAGTGCACATGGGCGAGAGCGTCGTGGGCTTCCCACCGGTTTGGGAATTGTGTAACAAGGCGTTCGAGACGACTCGCAGCTTCTTCGCACGTCCGCTGGCCGCGAGAATGCGTGCCAGATGCAGATCGACTGTGAATTCTTCCGCGGACGCGGGTTCGAGACCGCCAATTTTCTCGAATCGCGTATCGAAGACGGCGACTTTACGCGCGCCGGAGCGGTAATACGCCGCCAAATCTTTTTCGACTTCGCCAGGACTCTTGCCGTACACCTTTTCAAAAGCCGATGCGCAGCCCTCCGCCGTTCCATCCTCGATGACCATTGCCAAGAATTTGGAAAAGCCAGACCGATAGTCATGGCCGAGCATTAACATATGCACGAGCATCCAGCTCTGGGCGTAAAACATCCCAGCGTGCTGTTTTTTGTTGTACTCCGGCGACTTGTAACCGACGGAGAGAACGGTGGTGAGCGGCAGCCACTTATCCTGGAGTGCCCACGCACGTCCCTCGGGCACGGCTCCGACTGCGATTTTATTTGCGAGCGGGCTGATTGTGGAATACACCTCGGCCATGCCTTCATTCAGCCAGATCGGGACGTTAATATCGAGCCGGCGCAGGAGTAAGTGTATGTATTCATGAACAGCCGTCGGCCGAACCTGATTGCCGGTGTGACCCATAACGATGTAATCGCGCGAGTTGTCGCCGACGTAATAAGCAATTGCTACTTCATTCGTCGAATAAGGCTTGAATTCTTTCTCATTCCGGAACAGAACGATGGTGACCGGCAGCTTTGTATCGACTTTGACATCCCGGCCCTGAACGAAGAAGCCGCGTACCTGTTCGAAGTATTCGACCGTGCGGCGAGCGTCGGAGGATCCGGCTGTGGTGAGCAGTTCAAAATTCGGAGAGGACACCTGCGTCCACTCCGCTGCGTACCCCAGAGACAGGGCCGCGACCAGCCCAGAAACAGCCCAAGCCTACCTCATCACTGTGAAAATCATACAGGATCGGTTCGTTTTGTCTCTCCCCCTCGTCACGGCGGCTGCGTGACTCGCGGCGGCGGCTCCGATGCGATCAGGCCGCGGCTGCGAGGGCTGCCGCCGCGGGCTCCACATCGAGTTCGGCGGCTTCGTTGGCGTGGGCCAATGCCTGAAGCTCGCGGATCTCCGATACAGGCATTTCTACGTATCGATACACGATCTTGCCGTCGGGCGTGATGCTGGCGATGGTCGCGATCTCTGTTGGCTCTGTTTCCCCTGGCCCTGCGTTCGGCGGCGTTATGCCCGCCGCTGACGCTTCGGAGAGGATTGCAGCGCTATCTGTCTCGTAACGCTCGCGGTCAGCGCATTCTTTTTGCCACATGAGCTCGATCCGGAGGCGTTCGTACTTGAGCGCCTGGAACTCCTTTTCGGCTTTCTCGGCTGCTCGGCGGAGCCGGAGGTTATAGCGATGGAGTTGCTTCATGGCGGAGCTGTCGGTAACGTTCACGAGCGCTTTGCGGTGAACAATTCGCTCATCGATTATGGGATTTTCCTTGTCAGTCCGGAGGCGATCCTTCGCTTCTTCAAACAGCGCCTTCTCCATCTCGATGCAGCGACGGAGGCGCCACCGGCTGGCAGCGAGTTCGAGGATCAGATCACTTTCTTCCGGTGTTTCGGGGAGATGCGACGCGATGATGGAGTCGAGCAGCAGGTCAAACTCGGCCTGGTTTTCGCCATCGATTACGGCGATTGACGAGTTTAGTCCGTGCTTCCTTGCATTCTGTGAGGAGCGGGCTTTTCCTTCGGACGTGACGGGTCCCTTCGAGAGGCGACCGTTGGTGATGGCGGCTTCGGATCGAGTCATTTTTCGGTATTTCTTCCTGGACTCGACTATACAGGCGGGGTGTACGGCTTTTCCGGCCATTCGAACAATTCGCGATGATTCTAAAAGAAATAAATTGCCAAAAAATCCTGACGCTCGAATTTACTCGCCTCATTTTCGCGGTAGTTCCTGTTTGGAACTGGATCTCAGCGCGCGACGGGAACGGGAGGGCGAATGTGGAGTGCGTCGTACAAGCTCACATTTTCGGCTCGCTCGTTTAATCGCGACATCGTTCCTGACAGTGTGACAGGACTTTCCCTCACATGAATGAGCTGTCCTTCTGTTTATGCCGGGCCGACATCGTAGAGCTGGCAAATGCCAGGGTGATTCAGCGCGGCGATGGCCCGTGCTTCCCGTTCGCGCCGTTCTGTGAACTTTGCCTGGAAAATCCTGATGACGACGATACGATCGACGCGAGTGTCGCGGGCCTTCCTCTCCCATGAAACCAGCGCCAGGGAGGCCCACAGTCTCGTACGGCCCACGTTTGCCGCCGACCGAAAGACCTATGCTTTTTGATTCATTCCAGTTTACGTCGGGATTCGAGAGAGCGTTCGCTGTTAATCTGGTCTTCGGAAACTGGCGGTAACCAGAATCGCCGCTTCCGAAATTTCGTTCAGGTCAAAATATCCGAGGTTACAGGAAGGTTCAATGAGCAACGCTGATGTACTCCTGTCCGCGATTCCGAACGCTGAAGAAAAGGAAAGCGGTGGTGTTCGGATCGATATCGTGAAAGCCGGCGCGAGCCGCGTGAAACGCATGATCTATCCTCCGGGCTTTCGATGGTCGGAGACATGAAGGCGATTGTCGGTACGGAGTGGTGCATGCACGCTCATGTTGGCTTTCTCGCGCGGGGCCAGATCCATATCGCTTATCAGGATGGTTGCACTCTGGAGTTTGCTGCGCCTCAGGTGATGGTTATCGAACCTGGTCATGACGGCTGGGTAGTGGGAGACGAGCCTGCAGTTGTGATTGAGTTCGATTTCGAACGAGAGACTACGAGCCGGCTCGGCATGCCTGCGTTTCATTCGCACGATACGTCTGTGAGGGCTTGAAGCGGCTCCGCGTGGGCAGAACTCGCGGAGGTCCTGCTGTTTTGTGAGTTCGTGTGAATGGGGCGAGGTCGCTATTTCTTGTTGACTGGGGCGTGTCTGCTGGCGCTGCTCGCGGTCGCAGGCGCTTCATGGCAAGCGCTCGCGAGTCGCGCAGGCGCTGCGGCACGTCTTCATCCCGGGAGGCTGTATCAGGCAGGGACGTTGCGGCTCAATTTGTACTGCACCGGACAGGGGAGGTTGACGGTCGTACTGGAAGCCGGACTCGCTGATTCGCTTGAGTCGTGGCAGCGGTTGCAGCCGGTGATGGCTAACTTTGCGCGCGTTTGTTCTTATGACAGAGCCGGCTATGGCACCAGCGATCCGGGGCCGATGCCGCGGACGAGCGAGCGAATCGCGACAGAACTGCACGCAGCACTGCAATCGGCGGGGGAGAAGCCTCCGTTTCTTCTCGTTGGGCATTCTTTCGGCGGCTTCTGCGTGCGTGTATTCAACGGGAAGTACCCGGAGCACGTTGCCGGCATTGTTCTGGTGGATTCGACGGAGGAAGATCAGTATCGTTTATTACCGCAGGGCTGGCGGGATGTAGGCGCAGCCATGAGCCGGCGCGCTGGACGGCAGGTTTTTTGGGCTCCGCTCTACGTTGATCTGGGCATAGCGCGACTCGAGTTTCTGTTGCGTGGCCAACACGTTCCATCGCTGCTTCTTCAGACGAAGTATCTGAAGGCGAGGACGAGTGAATTGGAGAACATCGAAGTCAGCGCGGAGCAGGCGCGGGCGGCGGGCCACATCTCTGATAAACCGCTGATTGTGCTGACAGCCGGCCGGGCGATTGATGCGAGCCTGAAGAGTGCGCTGAGTGACGCAGACCAGAGAGCGTATGCGGCGACGTGGGTTGATGATCTGCAGCTTCGGCTTGCTCGTCTGTCTGCCAGGGGCAAACGTGTTCTGGTGAGCGACAGCGGACACGACATGCCTGCGGATCGTCCGGACGCTATTGTCTCCGCTGTTCGGGAATTGGCCGTTCCATAAATGTCGTAGCATTTATCTGATGGCAGTCGGCGCAGTACCGACCCGCCTTCGGGCCGTACGACATTGTTGCGCGTGTGGGCGCCGGCGGCATGGGCCAGGTGTTTCGTGCCAGAGACTCGCGACTCGGGCGAACTGTCGCGATCAAAGTTCTTTCGGCCGACGTGGATGCCCGGAGGTTACGACACGAAGCTCGCGCCATTTCGGCATTAAATCACCCGAATATCTGTACTCTTTACGATATTGGCGAGCAGGAGGGCTCCGAGTTCCTGGTGATGGAATACCTCGACGGCGAGACGCTTGCGGATCGTCTCAAACGAGGGCGACTATCTTCCGACGAAGCGCTTCAGTTCGGCCGCGAGATCACGCATGCTCTTGAGCAGGCGCACCGGCACGGTCTGATTCACCGCGATCTCAAGCCCGGCAATATCATGCTGGTGAAGTCGGCCGGTCGCACTGTCTCCAAGCTGCTCGATTTCGGATTAGCCAAAGCCACAGGGCCCGCGGACGAGTCCGTTACACTTGCGCTCACTGAAGTGGGTGCGGTGGTGGGAACGCCGCTGTATATGGCGCCGGAACAGCTTCAGGGTAAAGGGGCGGATGTGAGGTCGGACATCTACGCTCTGGGGCTTGTGCTTCGCGAGATGCTTCCAAGCCCGACGGACGCGGTGAATGCCGTCGTAGCGAGATGCCTTGAGCGTGACCCTGAGAGCCGATGGCAATCGGCTGGCGACGTACGCGCGGGTCTCGACCTCGCCACACGTGTCCCTGAAGCGGTTTCGACAACCCGGAAAACAACGTTTCCAGCGATTGCGGTTGGGGTGGCGGTGCTGGTGGGTGTTGCCGGCGCGGCAATGTGGTGGTTCGGCCGCAGGTCGCCGCCCGAAAAAGGGCCCGTGACGTTTTCGTTCACAGCTGCGCCGGGTACTTCGCTCGTCCCATTTCGGGGTGCGCTGGCACCGGACGGCAGGCAGATCGCTTTTCTCGCGCTTGACAGCTCCGGTGTAAGTCATTTGTGGGTACGGTCGCTGGAAACAGCGGCGCCACGGCTGCTCGCGGATACTCAGGGGGCGTCGGGACCGTTTTGGTCACCAGACGGGACTTTCATTGGTTTCTTCGCAGACACGAAGTTAAAGAGGATTCCTGCGGGCGGAGGTCCCGTTCAGAACATCTGTTCTATCGCGTCTGACCTCGGCGCTACCTGGAGTACGTCAGGAGATATCGTTCTGGCTCCCTGGAATCGAACGGTGCTACACAGGGTTCCTGCGTCGGGTGGAACGCCTCAGCCGATTACGGTGCTGAACCACGAACGGCAGGAGAATTCGCACCGGTGGCCGCAGTTTCTTCCGGACGGCCGTCATTTTCTGTTCACGGCACGCAGCAGTGTCAGGGAGAACACGGCCATTTACGCAGGATCCCCTGATTCGCATGAAGTGAAGCAGATTGTACTCGCGCAATCGCAGGCGATGTATGCGCCTCCGGGTTATCTGCTGTTTGCGCGAGAAGGCACGTTGATGGTGCAGCGATTCGACCAGGCAAAGCTCGAACTTACGGGTGAGCCGGTAGCCGTGACGGGCGGCCTGGAACACGCCACCGCGAGTGCGTCGGCGATGTTCTCCGTCTCTGCGGACGGGACTGTCCTTTCCTACCTCGAGGCTATCAGCACCAAAGCGGAACTGGCCTGGTTCGACCGTACCGGAAGGAAGATCGCACCTATACTTTCGGGTCGCGACTACATCCAGCCACGGCTGTCACCAGATGGCAAGCTGCTGGCTATCGTGGTTCCGGATCCGGACAGCGGAAATCGGGATATCTGGTTGAAGAACCTGATTACAGGCGAGCTAACTCGCTTTACTTCCAATCCCGCGAACGACTGGTATCCGGTGTGGTCGCCCGACGGAGCATTCCTGCGTTCGCATCCGACAGGACGCCGCATTCGAGCATCTATCGGAAGGCGGTACATGGAAATGACCAGGAATCGCTCGCTTGTGAGCGGTGATGAAAATGTGTTCCCTCTCGATTACGCCAAGGATGGCTCCGGTTTGCTGTATCACCAGGACAACAGTGCTCAACATACGACTCGGGATCTGGCTGAAGCCACTGACCGGCAGTTCAACGGCGCGTGCGGTGGCCAGTAACTCCTTCGATCAACGGGATGGACGGCTTTCGCCTGACGGGAAGTTCGTAACGTACGTGTCGAATGAGTCGGGCACAGATGAAGTGTATGTGAAACCGCAGGACGGTTCGACGAAGGTTCGCGTATCCATGGCTGGGGGTGAGCATCCTGAGTGGAGCCAGGACGGAAGAGAACTCTTCTACGTGAACACTGCCGGAGAGCTGATGGCCGCAGCAGTCGACAGGGCCGGCGGAGTCGAGGTCGGAAACCAGCATGCTTTGTTTCGAGCCTGTTCGGGAGCGCACAGTCTGCGCGGCAGAGAGAGCCCGTATGATGTTTCGGCCGATGGCCAGCGGTTTGTGTTCGCCTGCACGACCTCAGGGGACAAGGAGCCGGCGATTACCGTGCAGATCGGATGGCAGCGAATGTTGAAGCTCCCATGAGCTAGTTTGCATCTTGGGGATGTTATGCCGCGCCGAGATGAGATGAATCGAAACGGCGGATTCAGCCTGGCGGTTGCCGGCCTGATCCTCGCAGGACTTCCCTGCACCGCTCAGCTGCAGCCTGCTCGGACGATCATACTGATCGGTCCTCCGGGTAGCGGGAAAACGGTTCAGGCCGACTACCTGCGCAAACGGTACAAGATACCGGCGATTTCCATGGCGCAGCTACTCGAACACGAGGTCAATCGCAAATCGGCAACGGGCCGGTCGCTCGCATCATCGCTCGCGTCGGGAGAACTGCTGAGCGACGATTCCGCAAACGAAGTCATGCACTCACGCCTTCTGCAGGCGGACGCGGGCCGGGGCTTCATTCTTGATGGCTATCCGGTAAGTCCAGGTCAAGCTAAAGTGCTCGACGCATGGCTTGTTGAAAACGGCTTGCCGAAACCGGCGGTCATCATTATTGATGTTCCCGACGATATTTCACGGACCCGACTGCTAAAGAGGCATCGCGCCGACGATACGCCCGCAAACATAGCTCGCCGACTCCAGGAGTATAAGGATGTCGGCCGGGTTGTTGAAGGCTGGTATGGCGCTCAGCGAACGGCCAAGGTCGACGGCACCGCTCCGGTGCCTGAGGTTGCGAAGAGAGTCGCCGCTGCGGTTGAAAGCATTCACGAGCAGAAGCAGCTGAAGACCCGCGATTCCGAGAATGAAGGTTTGAAGCGGCGGGAACCGCAACCCTGACGGTCGTCGTCGGTCAGGGCCGGGTTCGTCGGCGGAGCTCGAAATGGCGTGCTGGTGCCGTCGGAAAATCGGCCGACTGAAAGTCGGCTGCGGGGAGGATTCCCCGCCCCACGCACTCTGTGAAGAATTGCGGGGACAGGACCCTCGCTGGTCACTGATGTTTGATGAATGTTCCCTGGTTCAGTTCGCGGATGGCCTCGCGCAACTGGTCCTGAGTGTTCATCACGATGGGACCGTGCCACGCTACGGGCTCTTCGAGCGGCTTGCCGGATACGAGCAGGAATCGAATTCCTTCCGGCCCGGCCTGCACAACGACCTCATCGCCACGATCGAACAGGACGAGCGAGTGGTTTCCGACGTCATACGTGGGCGCGGCGTCAGGCTTCATCACGTTTTCGGTGAGTACCGCCTGCGGACCGGATGAG
The DNA here is from genome assembly GCA_963794765.1 of Bryobacteraceae bacterium. Taxonomy (GTDB): domain Bacteria; phylum Acidobacteriota; class Terriglobia; order Bryobacterales; family Bryobacteraceae; genus JAWXCM01. The sequence continues at coordinate 101,005 of CAWCGC010000041.1, forward strand.
TCGCGGAACGTTCCTGCGCCCGCGAACACATAGGCAAATGCGTTGCGAGTGGTCTCTACTTTCAGGCGCTTTTTCTTTCCGGGCGGGACGGAGATGTCGAGGTAATTCGGGTCCGCCGCAACTCCTTCGACCGGGCCTCGCTGGCCCCAGAACTCTCCGCAGATGATGCGGACGCGTGTGCCGTCGTCATCGGTCACTTCCGGGATTGCTGACGACGGGATGTCCTGGTAACGCGGATCTGTCATCTTCTGATGTGACGGCAGATTTGCCCAGAGCTGAAAGCCGTGCATGCGGCCCTGCGGGTCGCCCTTGGGCATTTCCTGGTGCAGGATGCCGCTGCCTGCGGTCATCCACTGGACGTCGCCCGGCTGACATCTTGCCTTTATTTCCGAGGCTGTCGCCGTGTTCGACGGAACCAGCCAGCACGTAGGTGATGGTCTCGATTCCGCGGTGCGGGTGCCAGGGGAATCCGGCGAGGTAATCGTACGGATTGTCGTTACGAAAGTCATCGAGCGAGCAGGAAGGGATCGAAGTCCTTCGTTTTGCCGAAGCCGAATGCTCGCTGGAGTTTGACTCCGGCTCCCTCGATCGTCGGCTTGGGTTTGAATGACTTGTCTTACGGGACGTAGTGACATAGTTTCCTCCTTGCGCCGCGCTCGTTATCGGGCGTCGATTCTAGGCTTTTACGAATTGAACGTCGAGAGTGATGGTGACTGTCGTCGCCGACGAGAATGCCGCCGGTTTCGAGGGCCGCGTTCCAGGTGAGGCCGAAGTCCTTGCGATTGATCTTCGTCGTTGCCGAAAGGCCGATGCGGGTATTGCCCCAGGGATCTTTGCCGGGTGCAGTCGGGCCTTCGACGTTGAACACTACTTCGCGCGTAACGCCGTGGATGGTGAGATCGCCGGTTACGGCCAGTTCGTCGTCGCCGGTCCGTTTCACTGCCTTCGAGCTGAAGGTGAGTGCAGGGAACTGCTCGGCATCGAAGAAGTCCGCGCTCTTCAGGTGTGCGTCGCGCTGGGCGTCGCGAGTATTAATGGAAGCGGCGTCGATGGTGGCCTCGACGTGCGATTTGGTGATGTCGTTTTCGTCGAGCGTGAGGACGCCTGTGATTGCGTGAACTGCCCTTTCACGTTCGAGATCATCATGTGTTTCACCTTGAACTCGGCAACAGAGTGAACCGGGTCGAGATTCCAGGTGGTGGTGGCGGTTGTTGTCTGGGGTGTACCTTGCGTTGTGCTCATCAGTTTCGATCCTTTCCATTGCTTTGATGCGTTGAAACGATATCCGTTGCAACAAGTATTTCTGGCGAGTTTAGAGATTTGCCATTTCGCCCCGGCAGACCTCGAGCAGTTCCCGAAGCGTACGGAGGCGCTCTTTGCCGAGGTGGCCTAAGAGGCGCTGGTGGAGGTCACGAACCGGTTCGTCGAGTTGGGCAAGCAGCGCCAGCCCTTCCGGTGCGATTCGTGTCAGGACTACCCGACGGTCTTTCCCGTCGCGGCCGCGGGAAATGAGGTGGCGCTTTTCCATACGGTCGAGCAGGCGTGTGATGTCGGGATCACGGGAAATCATGCGGTCACCGATTTCTCCACAGGTGAGCCCTTCGGGGCAGCCTCGCAGTATGCGGAGTACGTTGTATTGGGCTGACGAGAGGTCCTCAGTTTTGAGGAGCTGGGCCACCGGACGGGAGAGCGCTTCCGTTGTGCGGACGAGGTCGAGGAATGCAGCTTCTTCCGGCAGGGGTTTGCGTTTGCTGGAAATTTCGCCGCTCGTTGTCTCGTTCATCCTTCTTTCATTATAGTTGTTGCAACAGTGTTCGTCAAGACGACCTTCTTTGGAGCCGGGCAAAGAACGAACGGCAGGAGCGAACCTGGTGAAGGTCCGATCCTGCCGTTGTACAACCCAAGCTTGCGGGAGGGTTGGAGCCTGCCTTTAGCGGCGTTTGAGCGTCGGACGCTCGTCCTCATCGTCGCCGCTCTTCTTGTCCTTTGAGTCCGCACCGTCGACGGGCCTGGTGCTGCCGCCGGGCGCCTTCTTCAGGCGGGGACGATTGTCGTCCTTGTCGTCGATCTTGCGGCGATTATGCATCGCCAGGAGCCGACCTTTAACATCGTTGAACTCGGAGGTGGTCACGACGTACTCGGGGCGCGCTTGCAGCATTTCCTGTATGTTCTTCTGGGCGTCCTTGATGCGGTCGTCCGTCATCGGGTGCGTCGAGAAGATCTTGCTCATGGTTCCGGGCTTCTTCTTCTCCATGGACTGGATCTTTTCGAAGAAGTCGACGAACGAGGTCGGGTCATAGCCAGCCTTGTACAGGTACTGGAGGCCGAGCATGTCCGCTTCCCGCTCAAATCCGCGAGAAAACGTCAGGAACGTTACGGGTACGAGGATGCTCGCGGCCTGACGGATGCCGTAGCCGGTCCAGCCGCCCATGAAGATCAGCGGAATGGAGGCCATGTTGATGATTTGTCCGCGGCTGGCCTGGCGCGTACCGTGACGGGCGGCGATGTGCGCGATCTCGTGCGCCATGACGCCCGCGAGTTCGGCTTCATTCTCGGCCTTCATGATGAGACCGGAGTTGACAAAGAAGAACCCGCCCGGCAGCGCCATCGCGTTCACTTCTTCGGCATCGAGGACCTTGATAGTGACCGGAACCTTCACATCCGAGTTACGGACCAGGTTCTGGCCGACGCGATTCACGTACTCGGCAATTACCGGGTCATCGATGATCCGGGCCTGACGCTCGATTTCCTGGGCGTAGGACTTGCCCATCGCGATTTCTTTTTCGATCGAGTAAAGATTGACGCCCTTGCCGACGTCGCGATTCCCGATCTCGTCCGGATCTTTCTTTTTGTCTTTGGCGAAGGTTTGCAGCGGGGCTACCGCCAAAGTGAAGACGGAGACGAGGGCGAGATGGGCGGCGAACAAGCGTTTCATGCGTACTCCTAAGTCAGGGCCTATCCGTTTAACGTACAGTGTAGGAGATGGGTTACGAGACGTTCATCTCCCCAACAGCAATTTTACGAGAGACTTACCGTTCCCAGTTTCCTGTCACCGAGCGGCTGACCTATCTTAATCATGCCGCTGTTTCCCCGCTTTGTCGACCCGCCGCCGAAGCGATGAGGTCGCTCACAGAAGACGCACTACTTTACGGATCGATGCACTATGACCGCTGGTTAGATGCATACGAAGGGTTACGTGTCGCAACTGCTCGGCTGATCGGGGCGCATCGAGATGAAATAGCTGTAGTCAAGAATACGTCGGAGGGGATTGCGACGGTCGCCCTTGGGCTCGAGTGGAAGCCGGGAGACAAGATTGTGGCGTTCCGGGAGGAGTTTCCGGCGAACTATCTCCCATGGCTGCGGCTGGAGAAGCTCGGGGTTGATATTGAGTGGCTGTCGTGCTTCGATCCTCTCGATCGGATCGATGAGGCGGCGCGAGGGGCTCGCCTGCTTTCAATTTCGTTTGTTCAGTTTATGAGCGGGTTCCGGGCGGATCTGGAAGCGATCGGGGAGATCTGCCGGCGGCGCGGCGCGTTCTTTTTCGTGGATGCGATTCAGGGGCTCGGGGTGTGTCCGCTCGATGTGGACAGGATGCGGATCGATGCGCTTGCGGCCGACGGGCACAAGTGGCTGACCGGGCCAGAGGGATGCGGCATCCTTTATGTCCGGCGGGAGCGGCTGGATGAGATCGAGCCGGTCGAGTTTGGGTGGACGAATATTGCCGGTTACAAGGATTACGCCTGCCGCGACCTGACGCTTCGCGAGGATGCGGGCCGGTATGAGTGCGGAACGCTGAACACGGTTGGCATTTTTGGGCTGCGGGCGGCTATCGAGTTTTTGCTCGAGATCGGGGTGGAACAGATTTCGACCGCGGTTCTGGAGCTGGCGGATTTGGTTGCGTCGGAGGCGTCGCGGCGAGGGTTCGACCTGATGAGTGCGCGAACGCCGTCGTCGGCGGCCGGGGATTGTGAGTTTCCGGAATCCGCGGGTGGACAGCCGTTTGATTGTGCAGCGCTGGAAGGAGCGGGGTGTGATTGCCGCGCCCCGACAGGGCTGGGTGCGTGTGTCGCCGCATTTTTATGTCGCGCCAGAGGAGATCTCGGCGGCGATGGCGGCGATCCAAAGCTAGTATAGTGTTCCTGGTGACAGTTAAGATCCAGCCGACTGAAAGTCGGCTGCGGGCAGAATTGCCCGCCCCCTTGCTTTACGGTCGTTTTCTGGGTGGAGTCGAGGGGCCGCGGCGCGGGCCTCCTCCGCCACCACGAGAAGGCGGGCCACCACGCGCAGGTCCGCGCCCACCACCGCCTGGACGCGGGGGTCCGCCTCGACGGTCATCGTCTCGGGGCCCGGCACGGAATGGACGTTTGGTTGGAGTTCCTCCACCTCCGCGTTTGTTGCCTTCGCGGTCATCGAACCGATTGGATGGGCGCTTCGGACCGTAGCGGGCGGGCGGACGATCGTCACTACCGCTTCTCCGCTCGCCTGTGCGGCGGTCGTCTCCGCGGTTATCGCGACTGTCGTCTCGAACGTACGGGCGTTTGGGACCGTAGCGGGCTGGCGGGCGATCGTCGCTACCGCTTCTCGCTCGCCTGTGCGGCGGTCGTCTCCGCGGTTATCGCGACTGTCATCTCGACCGTATGGACGTTTGGGCCGTACCGGGCTGGTGGACGGTCATCTCCACTGCTCCGGCGGTCGCCTCCACGACGGTCATCCCGTTCACCCGGCGGACGGTTGCCTGCGGCGGGCCGTCCACGGGTGAAGGCCGGGCGGTCGCCTGTCCGGTCACGTGGACGATCCGGGGGGCGGCTCTCCCGAGTGTCGCGAGCGGGTGGTTCCTGCTCCCACGTTCGCTGCCGGGCTTCCGAGGTCTCTTCTTTGTCACGGAGCAGCGGCAGGTCTTTTGCGTCCGCTGCGGCTTTCTTTTTGGCAGCTAATGCCGGCGGTACCACCGGACGTTTTGGAGGGTCGTCCCCGAAGGCAACCTCTTTCAGCTCGCCTTCCTCATTTCTGCGTGCGACTCGGGTATTCTGCGGCACCGCTTCGGCACGATCGGGAATTGCTGCGACGATTGCGTCGGCTACCCGGATGACCGGTTGCATGGCAGCGACGTCGTGCACTCGCACCAGCGATGCTCCGTTCAGGATTGCTGTCGTTACAGCGGCGGCGGTGGCGTATTCGGTTGCTTCCGGCGAGTCCTGGGCGAGGAACGCTTTCCGCGAAGGTCCGACGAGGACTGGAACAGGAGCACCGACGAGTTCGCCGACACGTGCGAGGATTTCGGAGTTTTGCTCTTTGCGTTTGCCGAAACCAATGCCGGGGTCGATGACGATGTGGTCGGTCGCGATCCCTGCTCGGGTGGCACGATGAAGCGATGCGGTCAGTTCGCTTGCGATCTCACCCATGACGTCGCGCATTGGGGGCAGCTTCGCCCACGTTTCCGGCGTGCCGCGCATGTGATTGATGATGAGACCGGCATCGTAATGCAGGACGGTCTTCGCCAGTTCAGGCTCCCATGTCAGGCCTGACACATCGTTGATGATGTGTGCACCGTGTTCGAGGGCAGCTTCGGCAACGGCGACCTTATACGTGTCGACCGAGATGGGGATCTCAAGCTTGCCTTTCAGCGCTTTGAGGACCGGGATGAGACGGCGGAGCTCTTCGGCTTCAGAGACCCGTTCGGACCCTGGTTTTGTGCTTTCAGCTCCGATGTCGATGATGTCCGCGCCTTGTTCCTGCAGTTCGAGTGCCCGAGCGACGGCGGCTGCCGGCTCGCTGAAGCTGCCACCATCGGAGAATGAGTCGGGCGTGACGTTCAGGATACCGATGACGAGGGTTGAGGGACCGAGTTCGAGTACATGGTCCCGAAACTTCCATTGGCGTTTCTTGCGGGTCATTTTAATAGCGCTGCAGGGAGAAGCTGACCTAAGAGTAACCCAGCAACCGCCGCTGAACTGACCCCGTTATGCCGACGTCACTGTCAGGTGCTTATATTTCCTGCCGACGCGCACAATGTACTCGCCCGCGTCGAGCTTGTGGGCGGGGCCTTCGAATGGCGTTTCGTTTTGGGTGGCGGCCTGGTAGATGGTTACCGAATTCCCAGCTTTAATGAGTTTGTCGGCTTCCGTGTTGGAGTTCACAAATTTTGCCTGTACCAGTGCACGGTTGAGACGCGGGTCGCTGATGGCGTAGTGTTCGAGCGAATCGATCGGCGGAAGGCCGCCCCATGCTGACGCCACGCGCGCGGCGTCCTCGCGTGAATGAAATTCGGCGACGATGCGGCCTGCGAGGTCCTTCTTGGCTTCGAGCGGCTGCGTGGTTTGCCGAATGCGCTGGATGTCTTCGAGCGAGAGGTCAGTGAGAAGCTCGTAGTACTTCCAGATGAGCGAGTCATCCATGTTCATCAGCTTGCGGAACATGTCCGCCGGCGGCTCGGTAATACCGACGTAGTTGCCCTTTGACTTGGACATTTTCTCGACACCGTCGAGGCCTTCGAGCAGAGGCACGGTTCCGACGATCTGCGGTGCGACGTCATAGTCGCGCTGCAGTTCCCGACCAACCAGCAGATTGAACTTCTGATCCGATCCGCCGAGTTCCACATCGCACTTAAGAGCAACCGAGTCGTAGCCCTGAGCCAGGGGATACATGAGTTCATGCATCGAGATGGGGACGTTTTCGCGGAACCGTTTTGAAAAATCATCCCTTTCCAGCAGCCGAGCGAGGGTGTACTTCCCGCAGAGTCGTATTACGTCCGCGAACTCCATGGAGTCGAACCACTCGCTGTTGAAGCGGATCTCGGTCTTTTGCGGATCGAGGATTTTGAATACCTGGGTTTTGTAGGTTTCGGCGTTCTGAAGGACTTCTTCGCGCGTCATCGGCGGGCGAGTGATGTTACGACCGGTGGGGTCGCCGATGAGCCCTGTCATATCGCCTATGAGAAAGATGACCTGATGCCCGAGGTCCTGGAAATGCTTCATCTTGCGAAGCAGGACTGTATGGCCAAGGTGCAGGTCGGGCGCGGTTGGATCGAACCCGGCTTTTACGCGAAGCGGACGACCTTCGGCAGCGGCTGCCTGAAGACGGGCCCGCAGATCTTCTTCGCGGATGAGTTCGGACAGGCCCTTCTTAAGAAACGTGATTTGTTGATCAACGGGTATTGCGGGCAATTCACTATTGTACTGGCGCTACACTTGTCGCAAAGGTCATTCGAAGTATCTCTAATGCGTTTTCCCCTGTGTGTTTCTGCGGCTTTGGTGTGTCTGAGCGCGTCTGCGCAGACGGTTCGGTTTGACACGAATCTCGGCAACATCGATGTACAGCTGCTTCCTAACTCGGCTCCGAACACGGTTCAGAACTTTTTGAATTACGTGAACAAGGGCGCGTATAACAATTCCCTCTTCCACCGTTCCGTGAGCGGGTTCGTGATTCAGGGCGGAGGGTTCACGTGGGCAGACGGGACTGCGAAATCGATTCCACAGGACAAGCCGATCAAGAACGAGTTCAATGTGTCGAACACTCGCGGGACACTCGCTATGGCTAAGCTGGGTGGCGATCCCGACAGCGCTACCAATCAGTGGTTCTTTAATACTGCGAACAACGCCTCGAATCTCAATTTCAATAATGGTGGGTTCACGGTATTCGGACGAATTACAACGGCTGCCAGCCTTGCGGTTATGGATAACATCGCGGCGAGGCAAACAATCAACGCGACGACGCAGCTCGGTGCAGCATTCGACACCTTGCCCGTCATCGGCTACGGCGGCGGAAATGTCACCGATGCCAATCTAATTCTCGTTCGTTCGATCACGGTGCTGGATTCGGGCCCGACGATTGCTTCCGGCGGAGTGGCGACGGCGGGCGCCTATGGAGGCTTCTCCTCGGCTGCACCAGGATCGTTTCTCGAGATTTACGGTTCGAACCTTGCTGGTTCCACGAGTCGTCTTTGGACGGAGGCCGACTTTACCGACGGTAAGGCACCGACGACACTGGACGGCGTCTCCGTGACCGTCGACGGGAAACCCGCCTATGTGTACTACATCAGTTCGGGTCAGGTTAACGTGCAAGTGCCAGGCGATGTGAGCGTGGGTGGTCCGGTGCAGGTGGTGGTCAGCTATAGCGGAAAATCGAGTTCCGCCGCGAGTATTCTGATGACACCCATTGCCGGCGGCATTCTTTCTCCGTCGACCTTTCTTGTTTCGGGGAAGCAATATGCCGCTGCCGTCCACTCGAATGGAACGTTTACAAGCAACGGCTCTGTTCCGAATGTGCCTGCGGCGCCGGCGATTCCCGGCGAGACGCTGGTATTTTATGGCCTCGGCTTTGGCGGCGTTACTCCCGCAGTCGCTGCCGGACAAGTTGCGACAGGGCCAGACGTCGCTTGCGACTCCGGTGCAATTCTTCTTCGGCGATCTCAGTGCGCGCGTTGACTACGCGGGACTTGCTCCAGGATACGTCGGACTGTATCAGTTCAACGTGGTGGTGCCGTCCGGGACGCCATCCGGCGATGTTCCGCTTCGGATCGTTTCAGGCACAGGACCGATCCAGCAGAGTCTTTACATTCCTGTTCGCGGGCAGTAGCCGTTCAGGCTGCGCTCGAGACAATTTTGGACACTGGTTCGATCAGCGTCTTCGATGAGTGCTCGGCGGGCCGCGTCGTCAGAAGAACGAAGGTGAGATCGCGGCTCTTGTCATGCCAGCAGAGAGTTCCCGTCGAGCCGCTGTGACCCCATCTTGCGGGAGAGTCGAGCTTCCATCCGAGGCCGTATGACGGCTTCAGGTCTCCCGTCTGGCTGGTGATCATAGCCGCTGCGGTTTCGGGGCGGAGGACCTTCGCCTGTTGCGGATTCGCGAAGTAGCGGACGAACTTTGCGACATCTTCCGCTGTCGCCAGAGCTCCGCCCCACGGCGAGCCGAGGTTTCGCCAGTACGGACTGTTCCAGTCATAATCTGTGACCTGATCCACCTGACAGTGCATGGTGGATGCAATCGGGCGTCCGCCAAGGCCGAGAGATGTGTCCTTCATCTGCAGCGGCTTAAACAACTGGTCTCGAAGAAAGTCTGAGAAGGGCTGCTTCGTGATTCGTGTTGCGATCTCCTCCGCAAGAAGGATGCCCATGCTTTGATAGCGAACCTGCGATCCGGGTTTGAACAGGAGAGGTGTCTTGCAGGTTGCCGCCACGAAGTCCTTCAGAGGTGCGTGACGTTTGCGCAACTCAGTATTTTCTGGAACCATGTCGGGCAGGCCCGAAGTGTGTGTCAGGAGGTGGCGGATGAGGACTTCTTCCCGGCCGTCGCCACGGAACTCGGGGATGTATCGCTGAACAGGATCGGTGAGCTTTAGCTGGCCGCGATCAGCGAGTACCATCACGCCGGTCGCCGTCATCGGCTTAGTGATCGATGCGAGCAGGAACACAGGCTTGCGGTCACGCGCCGTGCCGAAGGCCTTCACCATGGTTGAATCGCCCTGCTGTACCAGCAGCACTGAGCCCTCGGCCGCTCCGCTCTGTGCAGCGGCCTCGAGTTTCGAGAAGGCCTCTTCAAGCTTGCCCTGCTTCAGCGTTGCAGTCGCGGCGGCTGCTGCAAGGAAGAGGTCGCGTCGCGTCATCAGAGTGGTCAGCATCTTCGACGGCAGCGTATCATGCCGGGAAAAGAAAAATCAGGGCTCCGAGGAGAAATCTCGCTGACCTTGTATTTTTAGCGTTTCCTGCGGTACCGGCGGTTGCGGGAAGTCGCAGGGATTAAAGGGTCTGTCGTGTGGCAATATGGTTGCTTCTCCCGACTTAACGAGGTGCAAGGAATGCCGGAGTACCAGAAGTTCACCGTGATTACAAGCAGCGGCGTACGAGGTTTTGTTCTGCGCAAAGCCCGGTTCCTGGACCGGTCCGAACAAAATACGGTTGTGCTCGACGACGGCCGGGAGCTGGTGGTTCCGTCGGACGCGTTAGAGGTCCAGAATGACGGAACGTTCCGGCTTGTTGAGGACCGAGTGCATGACAACGGCCAGCGCGGTGGTTTCGCACCAGACGAAGAGGAGATCGTGGATCCGGTAGTTGCACGTCAGTTCGAGGCGCCACCCGCGGCGGAGATGAATCGTGCAGATGTACGCGCCTCAGCGGTGCATGCTCCGAACGAATTTGCACAGGTGAGTGGCCGGGAAGAACCAGAAGCTCAGACAACACACCGGAACGGTTCTGCTCGCGAGGTAAATCTCGATGAGCGCCTCTTCGCCGATGAGGTGGCGGTGGAGCGAGTTCCCGTTAATCGAATCGTTGATCAGATGCCCGAGACCAGGCAAGATGGAGATGTGCTGATCGTGCCCGTGGTTGAAGAGGTGCTCACGATACAGAAGCGCCTGCTGCTGAAAGAAGAGGTTCGCATTCAGCGGCGACGCAATGAAGTTCAACAGCCGCGCAGAATCGTACTCACCGATGACGAGACTCGCGTCATAGGTTCTGACGGTCGCGATATAACTCCTGGGAGGTGAAAGTGATGTCATCAGTCGTGAGCTCCTGGAGAGAACTGGAAGGTTATGCGCTCGATTCGAGCTTGCGGCTCGAGCGGATGCATTCTGCCGCGCCTTTCCCGGTGTTTACGGGACTTCAGTCGAGTGATGGCGCCGATACGCCGGTGATGATCCGGTTCTACCCCGACGATACGGAGACAGGCTCGATTTACGACAGGCATCGTGAAGCGCAGTATCTGCACCATCTGAACCTGCTTCGATGCTTCGGTGCCGGCAGCGCAAGTCTGCCCGATGGATCAGGTGCGGTGTACGGTGTCTACGAGCGGCCGCAAGCGTTTCTGGCGGACTTACTGGAGGAGCGTTCGTTCTCGGCATCCGAGGCGAGCACGTTGTGCGAAGACATTCTCGCGGGCCTGCGATTCCTGCATGAGAACGGTCTCGTTTACTGCAATCTGGACAGGGCAACAGTCGCTCATGCAGGAGACCGATGGGCGCTGTGCGACTTCTCGCAACTTCGACCCGAAGGAACCGGTTATGCGGGCGAGACTCGACGGCTGATGGGCAGCATTGCGGGCGCACCACCGGAAGCGTTCAATGGTGTCGTCACGCCGGCGTGGGATGCGTGGAGCCTTGCACATCTGATTCGCAGCGTTTTCCAGGATCCGAAAACGGCGAAGGAACTGCGTAACGCTACTGCGTCAAGTCGAGTGCCACGGGCGAACATTATTCTGCCGGAGCCCTTCGGCTCGATTACGTCGGATTGTCTGGTGCCGGATCCGGGCTCAAGGTGCTCGATCTCGGATATCGAGCGCAAGCTGGAGAGCGCGCGTGCGGACGGCGGCGCTGATGCTGCCGCGGAGCGTGCAGCTGAACCGCCTCCCGTCGAGAATTCTGCTGCGGTGGAGGAGTTGCGTGAACCCGAGCCGGCACTCTTTCACACTCCCCGCGACAGGTATGAAGAGCGCGAAGAGTCCGGCATGCTTCACCGCATTTCCTGGCGCGCGCTGCTCGCTGGCGCTGGTGTCGTGCTGCTGCTTACTGTGCTGGTCACCCTTGTGCGCCGGCCGCAACAATCGGCCTCGACGCCGAAGGTTTCTCCTGCGGTTCAGCAACAGGTCGCGACGGGGCCCGACGTCGATGTCCGGCCTGCGCCGATTGATCAGACTGTTGTGCCCGCACCAGCGGCGAGCGATCAAACATCACGAAGCCGAGCGGCCGAACCAGCGTCGGGTCAGACCTCGGTCGAACAGATCGACCAGGTTGTGCAACAGTGGGCGAACGCATTTCATCACCACGATATGAACAGCGAGATGCGATACTACGCTCCGCGGCTGGACCGGTTTTTTCTGACTCGCAACGCCTCTTCGAGTTTTGTTGAACGAACGAAGAGCGCGGCGCTGAAGGAAGCCGGCATAATTCAGGCGTACGATATCAGCAATCTGGAGACGCATTTCGATAGTCGCGGGACTGCAACCGTCACCTTCGACAAGACCTGGGACTTTCTGGGCCGGATGCATCACACCGGAAAGGTTCGCGGTGAGCTGAAGCTGCAGAGGTGGGGGAGCCGCTGGCTGATCGTCAGCGAGCGTGATCTTAAGGTGTATCGACAGTCCCGGACGCGGGCGTAGTGATCCGCGTTCGGCACAACTTCCATGCCGACACGCAGATCGTTTTCGTTCTCATTCGGACAGCTGGTTTGATGGCTTGATGCAGACTGGCAGCGCTTGTGGGCAGGTGGAAGCACTAAGTTCGATCAGGTAGATTTCAGGCGCTTCGCCAGCCGACGTTGCAGGGGCGCCAGCTGCCGGTTGACATCCTCTACTGAGAAGGCCTCCGGATCGAAGGACCCACCGATCCACTCCAGGAACGTGTCGTGTTCTTCGTTGTGCGGATCGTGAATGGCTTCCAGGAAGTTGTAATAGCCGCCGGTGCCACCGCAGTCCTCTGGCGGACCATGGCGTTTGCCGTCGGTACATACGGGATACGAAGACGCCGATTCCAGTGGCAGAACTTTCTCGAGAATGATGCTGTGTTCCCAACCGTCGCCGAAGTCGTAGGTGTAATCGGCTTTGGCGCCAACCCGGGGAAGAACGTCGGAGAGTCGCACCTTCTTTTCATTGATGGTGTCATCGCCCATCATTCCACCGTCCGGATCAGGAACACCAAACCTCTGGCGACCAACGCAGAATTCGTGCAAGTGGCAGTTCTCCCACCCATACTTATCTGGAGTACGGTGTGAAGCTGCGCCAATGTCAGATCAGCAGGCACCAGCACCCGGCGCCAGATGGGCGGCTTTGTGCCTGAAAGCGTGATTTTCAGTTGAAAGATCTGCCGGAGAACCGAAACATTTTCTGCGCTCATTCAAGCCCGCTCTCCTTGTCATCATACGGCGGACTTGCTGGGCCGGATGCCTCACACCGGAAAGGTGCGGTGTTGAACCTGCAAGCGTGGCGGTTGGCGGCTGATTGCAGGAGACCGCGACCTCAGGGTGTATCGACTCAGGGAGTAGCGACAGTCCCGAACGCGACCGTAGTGATATCCTTTCGGCACGACTTCCATGCCGACACGCAGATCGTTCTGTTCCCTTCTGACAACTGGTTTGATTGCTTCGACGCAGAGTGGCCGCGCTGCAGAAACTCATCCGGCACGGCATACGGCGCGCGAGATCATCGACATGATCAAACAACATGTGGGTGTGCCGTGGCGCGAGCAGACGGTGGATGTAATCAAGGCGGGCGATCCTGACACACCGATCACAGGTATCGCGACTACGATGATGGGCACTTACGACGTTCTGCAGCGCGCGGCGGCTGACGGCAAGAACTTCGTAATTTCCCATGAGCCGGTGTTCTATACACATCTGGACAGCACCGATGCGCTTCGGAAAGAGAACGATGCGGTGTGGGCTCAGAAGGAGCAGTTCATTCGCGACCACAAGATGGTTGTCTGGCGATTCCATGATCACTGGCATATGCGGCGGCCGGACGGGATTCGGCAGGGCATGGCGGCGGCTCTGGGCTGGGATAAGTATGAGAACGCGGATCGGCCCGCCCTGTATACTTTGCCGTCAACGAGTCTGGAACAGCTTGCGGCCAGTATTCGCGACCGTCTGAAGATCCGGACGCTGCGGGTGGTCGGACAGAAGGATCTGCGCGTGACTAAAGTTGCGTTCCTGCCTGGTGCCGGTGGATGGCAGTCGCATCGTCCGATGCTGCAGCGGGATGACGTTGAGGTTCTGGTGATCGGAGAGGTGCCGGAATGGGAGACGATACTTTACGTCAGTGACGCTGTTGCTGAAGGTCGGAAGAAGGCTTTGATCCTGATGGGACACATCCCTTCTGAACAGGCCGGCATGGAGAACTGCGCCGCATGGCTGAAGACGTTTATCCAGGATACTCCGATTAGCTTCATTGCGGCAGCTGAGCCGTTCTGGATGCCTCGTTAACGGCGGGGCCGTTCTTCGGAATCACGGATCGGCGATTGCGAGCGCGCGAAGTGCGAGTCCGCGCGCCACGGATGTGAACTCGTCGCCTGCTGCAATGCGATCTTCACCGAATGTTGCTGTGAAGAGACTTCGCACCGCGGGGACCAGCGATGAACCCCCAGTGAGGAAGACTCTGTCCACGGTACTGGGGTGGCAACCGCTTTGTTCGAGAACGGCAGCGACGCCTCGGTTCAGGTGATCCAGGTCAACTGAGATCCAGCTTTCAAACTCGGCACGTGTGACTTTTCGACGGATCTTTGCGGAGGCATCACTGAAGACGAACTCTGCTTCTGCGTGATGCGAGAGATCAACTTTCGTGCGCTGAACGGCACGGTGCAGGTGATATCCCAGGTCGTCCTGCACGATCTCGAGAAGTCTTCCGATCATTTCGGGGTGGTCCGCCTGCGCACGGAGGTTCTCGATCATGCGAATGTTTTCTTTCGCGCGAAGGAACGAGAGGTGATGCCAGCTTTCCAGCTTCAGATACAGTGAAGCGGGCACCGGCAGCACTTTGCCCAGCGAACGATACGACGTTCCCATTCCGAGCAGCGGTGATACGAGGTTGCGGACGATGCGGGCATCGAAGGTGTCTCCTCCGATAGGTACGCCAAAGTTGCCGATGATCTCACTTGCATGACCTGGTGCCAGGCGCATCAAGCTGAAGTCGCTTGTGCCGCCTCCGAAATCTCCAATGAGGACGAGTTCGGGGTGGTTGAGACGTTCGGAGTAGGCGTGTGCCGCACCGACTGGCTCAAATGCAAACTCTACCTCGGTAAACCCGGCTATCGCATACGCTTTTCGAAGACGTTCGAGCGCTCGCTCTTCGTCCTGCGGTGCTTCCGCACCAACGAAGCGAACCGGTCTGCCGGCGACAACGCGAGATCCGAGCGGGCCAAGTTCTGCTTCCGCTTCATTTCGAAGCAGGCGGAGAATGAGTCCGATCAGCTCCTCCAGCGCGTACGGCCGGCCATTGATCGTTGTTTTGGAGAAAAGGCTGCTGGCGGCGAATGATTTAAGCGATTGAATCAGACGACCGCCTTCGTGCGGCTGAAGGTAGGTTTCGATTGCCCTCGGTCCCGCGAGCGGTCGAACTGCCGACCTCCGGCTGTCGATCGGGAAGAACAAGACCGAGCGGAACGTGTCGACAACGCTTTCCATGAAGGGAAAGGTTGCGAGTCTCACTGCCCCGCCCTGGGCTACGGCGAGAGAGCTGTTGGTGGTGCCGAAGTCGATGCCGATTCCGGTCGGGGTCACAACGGATGTCAATTAACTCTTGCGCCCAAGAGCGATGACGAAGTACTTCGCGCGACCGTCTCCGACGTTTTTCCATCCGTGCTCTTCGTTGGACGCGACATAAGCGACGGAACCCGGCGTCAGGCGACTGGTGTTTCCTTTAATGGTG
Source organism: Bryobacteraceae bacterium (assembly GCA_963794765.1). Taxonomy (GTDB): domain Bacteria; phylum Acidobacteriota; class Terriglobia; order Bryobacterales; family Bryobacteraceae; genus JAWXCM01. The sequence continues at coordinate 116,350 of CAWCGC010000041.1, forward strand.
ACTTCGAGGGTGCCCTCGCGGAGGAGAACCATCTCTTCGTGTTCGTGATGATGGGCGGCGTGGGGCATCATTCCGGGAGCGAGATCGGTCTCATGGATCTCGATGGGATAGTCACTGTGCGTGGTGCCGCTGAAGATGGCGCGGCTCTTGTTCCCGCTCTGCGCGTTCGTCTTCTCGACCAGCTTTTCGTGAATATACGTAGCGGACGGAAGTTTGTCTTCCGCCTCGACAGCTGTCGCAGCGGCCCCGAGGAGTGCGGGCATGAGAAGGCTAAGATCTCGTCTTGTCATATGGTGCAAGTCTAACGCTGGTTATCGTCTGAGAAGATGAACTCCACAGCGCCGAGCACTTACGGCGGCGAAGACCGTCCCAAGCAGGGCAAGGAGGACGACTCGCCGCTTCTGAAACCTGCCGGTTCCAAGAGACTCGGCAAGACGCTGGCCGAGAATGGCTGCGTCGGGTGGACGGTGCGCCGGATCCCACGAGGTCGCTTTACGAATTTCTTCCTCGGCGCGGAGAGGGATCCTGGACCGAAGTTTCCTGAGGGCGCCGCGCGGAATTCCAATGCGCTGCAGCCGCTGCAAGTCGGCCAGAGATCCGTATCGAAACGGGCGTTTGCCCGTCACCATCTCGGCGGCGACCACGCCCAGGCTGAAGATGTCGCTGGCGATTGTCGGTTTGCCAGCGGCTTGTTCCGGGGAGAGGTAGCCCGGAGATGCGGATGTCTGGCCGCTAATTCGAAACGCACCGGCGTTGAGAAGAATGGCCCGCACGCCGCCGCCATGCGCCTGCTGGACGATGATGTGTTCGGGAGCGAGGCTGCCGTAGACAATCTTTTGTGCGTGCAGTGCTTCGATCGCGGCACCGAGTTGGGCGATGAGCGATCCGGCAAGGCTGAGCGGCAACGGACCGTGCGTGTTCATGAACTCGCGAAGCGTCGTACCTTCGACGACGGGATAGACGAGGTAGGGTCGACCGTCCGGCAGTTCGCCGTTATCTGTCAGAGGGTTGATCTCGCGGGCCGTTACCGAGCCGATGATATCGCCAAGGTGACGCGCCGCCAGAACGTCGGTGCCTTCGGGCAGGATTTTTACCGCGACCGGAGTCGCGGGGGAATCGAGATCCTCCGCAAGCCAAGTGTCGCCATCAGGATTGAGCCGCTCCTGAAGTCGGTAGCGGCCGAAAGGGGTGTCCGGAGCCAACTTTCATTCTCCCTTCTCCTTCGCGAAGAGGCAACCGGTACCTGTTGTTGTTCAGTGAGCTCCCGGTAAGGGAGACGTGGAGTACGTGATAACTAACGGCTGGAGCTCAATGGCGCTTCCCGAGATCACATCGATGACCGTGAATACTGCATCACACATGACTGTGGTGCGTCCCAGGAGTGGAGGTGCATGGATGACTTCGAATACGGAAACGGTTGTGGGCGTCTTTCAAAGTGAAAGCCAGGCTCGAAAGGTGGTTGAGGATCTTGTTCAGAGTGGCTTTACACGCAATCAGGTCCACTTCTCATCGGAAGACAGTTACACCGGTGAAATCGCAAGCGGCGGGGCTAGTCTCCATGGCCGCGCCCCGGGACATCATACAGGACAACACGGAGGAGGTTTCACGCACTGGCTCGAATCGTTGTTCGGTTCAGATTACGACGATGAGCGGTCGAGATACTCTGGCGCGATCAGCCACGGCCGGTTCGTTGTAGCCGTTGAAGCCGACGAATCCCGCAAGGATCGCGTGGTGAACATCATGAACTCCGAGGGTGCCGTCGATATCGATGAGGATGCTCGCAGCCACGGGTATCAAGGGCAGACCCTCGCTTCTGACACAACGATTCGCGCGGATCGCCGCCCGACCGACGCGGCAGACGTGTCCTCACAGCGAGCGATTCCCGTCGTTCGTGAGGAACTGCAGATCGGCAAGCGTGTTGTGCAGCGCGGAGCCGTGCGCATCTTTTCCCGAGTGGTCGAGGAACCGGTTGAAGAAAAGGTGCAGCTGCGCGAAGAGAAGGTTCGCGTAGAGCGGCGTCCTGTCGACCGGCCGATCACGGGTTCCGACGCGGCGATGCTTCGCGATCAGACGATCGAGGTCACGGAGATGGGTGAAGAACCCGTCGTACAGAAGCAGGCTCGTGTCGTGGAGGAGGTTCGCGTTGGCAAAGATGTGACCGAGAGAACCGAGACAGTGCGCGACACTCTTCGGCACACGGAAGTCAACACGGACAACATCGACGCAAACGCTTCACGGGACTACAGCGACGACTATCGCCGCGACTTTAACACGCGCTATGGGAGCAGCGGTGAGCGGTTCGAGACGTATGCGCCCGCATACGACTATGGCTATCGCGCTGCCAACGACACCCGTTATCGCGGCAAGAAGTGGGACGACGTCGAAGACACGATCAGGACCGACTATCTCAGAAATAATCCCAACAGTTCCTGGGATCGCGCAAAGGGAGCTGTGCGCTACGGTTGGGAGAGGGTGACCGGCAAGCGTTAAGGCCAGTCGCTAACAGGAGGAGTTGTGCGGTTCCACAATGGAGCAACGGTTCAAAGTCCTGACGGAGTCCTCGGTGTGATCGAAGCACGACGGGACGACCCGGCCGGTCGCATAACTCTGCGTCTGAGGAACGGAAAGGAAGCTCTTCTGCCGGAAGAGCTTCTCATTCCGGAGACAGACGGCACGTATACAACGGCGGTGACCGCGGCTCAACTTTTCGCGGATTCAGCACCGAAGTCGGCCGATGAAGCGGAACTCGCGATTCCGGTTATTGCCGAGGACCTGCACGTTTCAAAACGACAGGTTCCTACCGGTACGCTTCGAGTGAACAAAACGGTTCACGAGCATACAGAAGTCGTGCAGATGCCGCTTTCGAAAGATCGACTCGATGTTCGTCGCGTTGTTCTCGATCGCGAGGTAGACGCAACTCAGCCTCCGCGATATGAGGGCGATACGTTGATTGTGCCGGTCTTCGAAGAGGTTTTGGTTGTCCAAAAACGGCTCCGGCTCAAAGAAGAACTTCACATTACGCGAACGACGGTTGTGGAGAACTACGAAGAGAACGTCACGCTGAAACGTGAAGAAGCTTCTTTGGAGCGAGTTGACCGCGAGGGTAACATCACCGAAGTTGAAACACCCACACAGGTGGAACAGCAGAGGCAGACGGTACCGAGCGCCGCGCCTCGCCGAAGACGCGGTCCATTTTTGACAGAGGATTAATTTACGCCGGCCGCGGGAATGCTCACGGCAGCCGGTCGTATGAGCTGGTGAATGCCTGAATTTGCCAAATCTGCTCCGGCTTGAGCAGTTCGCGGAATGAAGGCATCAAGGTTCCGGGCACGCCCTTCTCCACGATTTCAAAGAATCGCTGGGGGCTGAGCGATGAGCGGAAAATTTTTGGGCCGCTGCCTCCCGCCGCCATATGGCATCCAAAGCATCGCGCACGATACAGTGTGCCGCCACTCGCGACGGCGCTGGCATCTCCTGCGACGGGATTTCCTGCGGGTGTTGTTGTGCCGGCTGTCCCAGGCGCTGTGTTGGTGCTGGTTGGTTGAGGCGGAGCTTCGCCCTGGATTGGTGCGCGACCTTCAGTTGCGGGGAAGCCGTACCCGGGCAGCACGCGACCGCCAAGTGTCGAGCCGGGTTCTCCAACTTGCGGCAAGGCTCCAACGCGTGTTACCAAGTTGGGCTCGGCTGATTCGCGCTTCGGACCGCCATCGAGTGCGAACACCCACAGGTTGCCGGCCTTGGGCTCGTTGTAGTAAAAGATCATGTCGCCTCCGATGCCGCCCGACGGCACTGCGACGTATTGCACTCCGTCCAGCTGATATGTCACCGGACTTCCGATGATGCCGGAACCAGTTTGAAACTGCCACAACTGTTTGCCCGTTCGCGCGTCAAGGGCCATGAAGTAACCGCGCATATCACCCGTGAAAACAATTCCGGATGAGGTAGTCACTGAGCCGGCCCAGAACGGCGCCGGACTTACAACACGCCAGGCGACCTTGCGATTGACCACATCGTACGCGACAAAGTTGCCGGGCTTTTTGCTCGTGAGGTATTGCTGATAATCGGCACCGAGATACCACTCGCCATTGGTCGGCTTGGGGAATTTCCCTTCTTCCCAGAACTTCATCCCCATCCCCCACTGGTTGGAGACGAAGTACACGTACTGGAGCTTCGGATCGTAGGAAAGGGGCTGCCAGTCGTTGCCACCTTCGAGACTTGGAATGATGGGACCGACTTCCGGTCCGCCGGACTTCGGCACCATGGCGGGATTCACTTTGGGCCGGCCAGTGGCCGGATCCAGGCCAAATGCCCACGTGATCCCCGGCACGATCGCATCGCCGTACAGGAACTTGCCGTTGGTGCGATCGAGCGCGTAAAAGAAGCCGTTTTTATTGTGATGGAAGAGCGCTTTGACTCGCCCAAGAGGCCCGAGTGTGACATCGGCCAGCAGTGGCGTGCTTACGGCGTCGTAATCCCAGCAGTCGTTCGGTGTGTACTGGAAGGCCCACGTAATTTTTCCGGTGTCCGCGTTCATTGCGAGAGTGGAGGCAGCCCACTTGTTGTCGCCCTTGCGGATGTTGCAGTTCCATGGTGCGGCGTTGCCGGTATTCCAATAGACGAGATTTAGTTCCGGATCGTATGAGCCAGTTGCCCACGTCGGGGCGCCGCCATTTTTCCACGTGTCGCCCGGCCATGTTTCGTTACCCGGCTCTCCTGGACCTGGGATTGTGTACGTCGTCCACCGCAACTTCCCTGTTTTGGCATCGAACGCTTTTACGAAACCACGAATGCCGAATTCGCCGCCAGCTACACCGGTCAGCACGAGATCCTTAAGCGCGAGCGGGGCGCCTGTGATGCTGTAGCCCTGACGCCAGTCGATGACCTGCGTCTGCCACGCGACCTCGCCGGTCGACTTTTTTAGAGCGACCAGGCGAGCGTCGAGCGTTCCGATGTAGACATAATCGCCCAACATTGCCAGCCCTCGATTAATGGCTCCGCAACAGTAGACGCGCTCGGTCTCACGCGGGATTTTCGGGTCCCATGCCCATTTTTTTGCGCCGGTGCGCGCGTCAATTGCGAACACCCTCGAGCCATCCGCCGACATGTAGATCACGCCGTCGTGGACGAGCGGTGTCGCCTGCAGTCCGCGGTTTTCACCGCCGGTTGCGAACACCCACGCGGGTTGCAGACGCGCAACATTCTTTGGGGTGATCTGGTTCAGGTCCGCATATCTATGCGCCAGGAAGTCACGACCATAGGTCAGCCAGGAAGACGTGTCGCTTGCGGCGTTTCGCAGTTGCTCCGGGGAGATTGTCTGGGCGGTTGCTGCGACGGCCGTTAAACACGCGAACACCAACTAGCGTTTTACGGAGCATTCGTTCAGCGTATCAACAGCAGCCTGTTGTCGGTCAGCAAAGTTTCACTCGACTGGCTTCGATCAGTTCGGCGACTTCGCCGCGATTGCTGGTCCAGCGAACGATCTGGAATGGGGGATCGGCCTGTACTTCGATGCGCCTCTCGAGCTTGTCAGGCCACTTCGCCGTGAATAAGTTGGTACGGAAGCGACCCGCCGGAACCGTTGTAGTCTGACGATCCTTGCTCAGCGTTAATTCGAGGTTTGACCAGACGAGGGGAAGGTGGCCTTGCCTGTTCGGCTTCGAGTGAGGTCAGAAACGGCGCTGCATACGTTTGACCTGGGTGAGTCTCGGCCATGCGAATCGGCGCGCCGCGAGCAGCAGCACGTCTTCCGAGGTGCTGTTCGGCGGACCTGTCAGAGTTGCGCTGAACATCACCATCGGTGTCGCCGTGGCGAATTTGTCTGGCAGACGCAGGGCCGAAGATAATCTGGCTCCAGGTGGGACCACACTGATCCTGACCGGAATACGAGACTTTGGCGGGCATTCCTTCGGGTTGACCAGCGGCTGGTTCGAGCCAGATGTACGCGGTTAGCATTGAGTTCTTTTTTTTGATACTCAGCCGAAGTGCCTGAGTGACGTCCGGTGTCGTGGGGGTATTGGGCTTAGCTCTGACGCGAAGTGTCTTTGAGAACGGCTCGACGGCAGTGATCACCGTTGCTGTTCCTTTTTCCGGTTGCGCTGTACCCGTCGTAATCAGGCTGTATGACGCGACCTCGGCCTGACCGTCGCCCCACGTTTTCCAGAAGTCAGCGGTCATACTGTGATTATGAAGAAGTGCCTGGCACTACTGGTGGCTTTCGCATTTATGGTTACTGCAGCAACTATTCCCGATATTGACCAACTGAAGCGTATGGCGGCTCGTTTCGCTCGTGTTGAGCTGAAGGTGGATACGAGCCATCTTTCGGCTGGTGACCAGAAGGCACTGCCTCTGCTTGTCGAGGCCGCGCACGAGATTGACAAGCTTTTTCTGACCCAATACTGGAGCGGCAATAAGCGCGAGTTTGAAGAACTTGGAAAAGATGCATCGCCTCTGGGAAGGGCTCGGCTGGATTATTTCTGGCTGAATAAGAGTCCGTGGTCCGCGCTCGATCAGAACACGGCGTTTGTGCCGAATGTGCCAGAACATAAGCTGCCGGGCGCGAACTTCTATCCCGAGGACATGACTAAGGCCGAGTTCGAGGCCTGGCCGGGGCACAAAGACGCTGAGGGTTTCTTTACGGTCGTGCGGCGGCGTGCGGGCAAACTGGCGGTTGTTCCGTACAGCGAGGAGTATCGAACCCAGCTGGCCCTACTGGCGGGTTTGTTGCAGGAGGCTGCGAAGCTGACCGATAATGCGACGCTCAAGCGATTTCTCCATGCACGGGCTGCCGCCTTTATGTCGAACGACTATTACGAGAGCGATCTGGCGTGGATGGATCTCGACGCGCCGATCGACATCACCATTGGGCCATATGAGACGTACAACGATGAGTTGTTCGGATACAAGGCGTCGTTCGAGGCTTACGTAACGCTTCGGGATGAACAGGCTACGAAGGATGTTGCGTTCTTCTCGAATCATCTTCAGGAAATCGAAAACAATCTGCCTCTGGATCCGAAGTATCGAAATCCGAAGATCGGAGCTCAGGCTCCGATTCGCGTCGTTAATGAGCTGATCTCGTCGGGCGACGCGGCGCACGGTGTCCGAACGGCGGCGTATAATCTGCCGAACGATGAACGCGTGATCCGAGCGAAGGGCAGCAAGCGGGTGATGCTGAAGAACGTTCAGGAAGCGAAGTTCCGTGCGATTCTGAACCCGATTGCGCTACGCGTCCTGCCGAAGGCTGCGCAGGCGGATCTCTCGTTCGACTGGTTCTTTTCGCATATCCTTGCCCATGAACTGACGCATGGCATCGGACCACACACGGTTCACGTGAATGGAGCCGAGTCTTCGCCGCGGTTGCAACTTAAGGAACTGTACAGTGCGATTGAGGAAGCTAAGGCGGACATCTGCGGCCTGTACATGCTGCAGTACATGATCGATCGCAAGATGTTGCCCGGCAAGGGCAATGGCCCGGACGCCGCCGCGAAGTTGTACACCACCTTTCTGGCGTCCTCCTTTCGGACCTTGCGGTTCGGGGTGAATGAGGCGCACGGCCGGGGGATGGCGCTGCAGTTCAATTACCTGCTCGACAAGGGTGCGTTCGTGATGAATTCGGATGGGACATACGCCGTCGCCTCGAGCAAGATTGCCAGCGGCGTTCGCGATCTTGCGCATGAGCTGCTCACAATCGAAGCTACCGGGGATTACGAGGGTGCGAAGAAGATGCTCGACACCATGGCGATTATTCGGCCGGCAATGAAGCAGACGCTCGACAAGCTGCAGGACCTGCCGGTGGATATCAATCCATATCACGTCACGGCTGCACGTTTGGTGCCGCGTTAAGCGCGAGGCTCAGCCCATCCATTCCGGATGCTGCGCGGTGCCGTCGAACTGAGTAGACGTTTTGAACGGCTCGAATTTTCCGGTCATTGCGACTTGTTTCGTCTTTGCGACGAGTGCGTTTAGCTGGGCGTCGGTGAGCGGCTTGAATGTCTTTGCGGCCTGAAATGCCTGATCTACGCGCTCCATTGAATCGCATCCTGTGATCACGACGGACGTCGGAAGGTTGAGTGCGTAGTGGAGGCATTCGATCGGCGTTGCGACCCCGGCCTTGAGCACGTTGCCGAATGCCATCGGCTTCATCCCGAGCACCGCAGTTCCTTCCTTGACGAGTCTTGGAACAACCTGGTGGGCGAAGCTGCGGAAATGGTAATCGAGCACGTTGAGAGGCATCTGAGCGCTGTCAAAGTGGAATCCGTGCTGCGCGGCCACGTCGAGCATTCGAAGGTGGACGGCGGGATCTTTGTGGCCGGTGAAACCGATATATCGGACCTTGCCAGCCTTCTTCGCGGCCATTATTGCTTCGTGGGCGCCACCTTCTGCGAAGTAGCGGTCAGGATCTTCCATCCGAATGGTCTCGTGCAGCTGGATGAGATCGATGGTCTCGACCTGCAGGCGTTTGAGTGAGGCGTCGATTTCTTCCGCGGCTCTCTTTTTCGTCCGGCCGTTGTATTTGGTCATCAGAAAAATGCGCTTGCGGTACCCATCCTTCAGCGCCTTCCCCATCCAGGTCTCACTTTTGCCTTCATGATAATCGTCGGAGTTATCGAGGAAAGTGATGCCCCGATCTATCGCACTCCGGACCATTCGGATGCATTCTGCTTCGTCCTTTGCGAGTCCGAGATGGTAGCCGCCGAGACCGATTGCGGAAACGCGTTCGCCCGTACTGCCGAGCTTGCGGTAGATCATTCCGTTTGACGTCTGGCCCTCGACCGGCGATGCGACCTGCAAGGCTGCAAGGGCAAGCATGAATTCACGTCGCTGCAGTTCGTCCAAAGCCATTCCTGTATGTCTCCTTCAATGAGTCATGGAGTATAAAGCGTAATTGGTTCCCAGCTTGATGGCCTGGGTGGAGAAACGCTCGGGATAGTCGGGATCGTCGGCGAACTCCCATCCGTCGCCCATGTCCTGGTTGAAGCTGATGGCAACAATCATTCGACCTTTGGCATCAAAAATTCCGCGCCAATGGGGGTAGGTGCCGCCTCGTTCGATTTGCGATCCGTGGACGACGTTCTGACCCGGCACACGGAAACGCTCTTTGAGATCGAAGAGGACGTGGAAAGCAGGTTCATCGTCCTGGAGTTCGACAGGCTCGGACGGCAGGCCCATCTGTCTTATGCCCGCCATGAACTGTTCCCACTCGCGATCGTTGTGGAAGTCGTCGACCATCAGAAAGCCGCCGCGCTTGAGATAGTCGCCTAAACGCTTTGCCTGTTCCGGTGACAGGACCCAGTCGCCGACGGAGATTCCGAGGAGGAACGGAGTATTGAACATGTCTTCGGAATCGACGTCGATGATCGTTTCGATTGGTTCCGTATCGACGCGAGTGAGGCGATTGAGAAGACCCAAAAAGATGCGGTCACCCTTGTTGGCATCGATGCCCCAGCGAGCATATCGGCGATACGGGTGATCCATCGGCGAGCGGTAGCGGAGACGCCCCACAATGAACTCGCCTTTTCGCCCGGTGTCGGGAGGATCGTCCACGGGATCCTGCATCTCGTGTTCGTAACGCGCCCAGACGCGGCCACGCGCCTGAGGGAAAGCGACGACCGCGAGTCCCCCGAGCAGACAGACCAGTCCGATACGAACTCGATGCCGAACGAACGCAGCGAGCATGTCTCCAAAATATAAAACAAAACCCGGCTGTGTCGCGCGTGACGCCAGCCGGGCCAAGAAATATCAGTGATAAGGCGCTTACCAGGTGAGCCGGAGCATGAGGTTCATGAGCGGCTCGCCCTGAATGTTGGCGGTGGCGGTTTCCCCGGTGATCTTGCCGAACAACTGTGGATTTTTGAAATCCAGTGTGTTGCTGGGTGCGGCGAAAGCGAACTGGTGGAACGGATTCTGGAAGTCGAACCGGAACTGCAGGTTGAAGCGTTCCGAAATCCGGAAATTCTTCTTCGCGGAGAACTGGGCGTAGAACGAACCAGGTCCCGTGAGGATGTTGCGACCGGCATTGCCGATGGTGAACGGGGCAGGCGGGGCGAAGCCGCGGTGTTGACGTGCGAGACGCCCGCTTGTTCTCCGGCCGGCACGATGACCGCGTTTTCCTGCGCCTGGTTGAAGCGGTTGCCGCCGATGAGGTCGCCGAGGCCGAACTGGGGCATGGTCGGCGTGGCCACCAGATTCGGCACGAGGGTGCCGACGTTGGAGTAACCAGCGTTGCTAAGTGCCGTCGTGATGTAGTTATTCGGGCTGTTGCTGTAGAAGACGGTGAACGGATTGCCGGTGGCGACGGTTTCGATCCAGGCGAGTTCGTAGCCGCCGAGGAAGAAGTTGAGGAAGCCGCCATGGTTCATGAACTTCCGTCCTTTTCCGAACGGGAGCTCGTAATTGAAGCTGGTGACGAATCGATGGGTCATGGTCGTATCCGGCGCGCCCTTTGCTGAGATTGCGGTTCACGGTAGGCGCGACGCCGGTGCAGGCGCCGTAATCGGTATCGCAATTATCAAGCGCTTTCGAGAAGGTGTAGAAGCTATTCAGCACGAGGCCATGCGAGTAGCGCTTTGATGAATTGCACGGTCCCGGAGTGATAGCTGGAGTGGCCGGTGTTGGACATCTGGTTCACTGCTCCGAACTGCGGATACGGCAGGTAGGGAACCGGATTGGCGAAGATCTGCTGCTGCAGGGCGGGGTTTCCGTCGCCGAGATTGTACGGAATGGTATTGATGTTCCAGCTGTTCACGAGGTCAACGCCAGACGATCCTGAATAGAACAATTTCAAAAGATTAGTCTGGCTCATCTGGTATTCGATGCCGGCGTTCCAGTTCGGCAACGTAGCCGGGATGGAGGTTCGGATCCATCCAGTACACGTTACGCGATCCGTAGTTGGTTCCTACGTACGGCGCCGAGCCGTTGGGCTGGACGTTGAACTGTACCGGTTGCGGACCCTGGCTCAGCTGGAACAGTGGGCGAGGATCGTTCGACCGCACGTTGTTGGACGGAAACGGCCTGATATTCGTCGAACTGCTGCAGTGCATTCGGGAAGCGGATGTCGACCGTGTTGATGCCGAACCCTCCGCGGAACACCCACTTCTCCATCGGGTGCCATGCGAGGCCGATGCGGGGCTGGAAGTTCTTCCAGTATCGATTGTTCAGTCCGCCGGTTGGATGGACGACGGCGCCCATTCTGCCCGTGAGCGGATCGGTTGCTGTCGGATCGAAGTTGCTTTCGAGGCCGTGCTGCGTATGGAACGGGCTCTCGGTGGACCAGCGCAGGCCGAGGTTGAGAGTCAGATTCTGCGAGAATTTCCAGTCGTCCTGAAAATAGAGGCTGTTGATGTTGCCGCTGCGGAAGCCAGGTGTTCGTGTATGTGGTGAAGTTCACCTGACGAACAGCACCGAGTTCGAATCCGGCGAAGGTGTTGCCTGTGTTCGGTATCGGCTGGCCGTTGGGTTGCAGCCCGGCGGTCATATTGTCGAACTGGAAGATGCCGCTGGGCTGACCGACCTGAAAGTAATTTGCGGTGAAGTACAGCAGCTCATAGCCCATCTTGAAGGCGTGCGTTCCGTGGATTTTGCTGAAGTCGTCACGCAACGAGGAGGTCTGCCGGATGTTTCGTGTCGGCCCGGGAACGCTGAGACCATATAGCTGCGCGTAACCCGGAGCTGTGGTGTAGGTGCCGGCTCCGAGGGCGCTTGCAGCTGAAGGATGGCATCAGGTGCCGCTGACATTGGGGATTCCGAGAGTGGCTGCCCAGTTCTGGCTGTATGACGGCACGAAGGTATCGTTGCGCGCGCGGAAAAAGCCGACGCGGATCTCGTTCAGTGCTGTCAGGGCTGAAAAGATACGTGGCGCCGGCCGACGCATTCTGCTGGGTGAACGGCGTGTTGATTCCGGTGGTGCCGTCGAACACAGCGACCTGCATGCTGGTCGGTCGCTGAAGTCCGTTCTGATGGTTGTAGGTGTAGCTGCCGTACATCTTGAGCTTCGTGTTGAACTGATGGTCGACGCGACCGGAGTAGTCTTCGAAGAAGGTGCGCGAGGGCGGATTGTACGTGAAATTGCTGACCGGCCCGGTGCTGCTGAATGAACCGGGCATGTTCGGCGCTCTCCAGATGTTGTACGCCGAGAATCTTCGCCGCTACCGGGTCGAACCGGCTCCTTGGAATGACGGCAGTCGGGAAGGGATCGCGGGTCCAGGTGCCGTCCGGCATTCTGGCGCGTGGTGAAGGGGTCGTAGAGAGGCTGTCCGACGCCGCCAAATGTGAAGTCGCCGTTCTGCATGTCGGGCGTTGGCGTCTGGCTGGTGTACGCCTGGGTCTTCTTTTCGATCAGCTTCTGATAGCCGAAGAAGAAGAAGGTCTTGTTGCGGCCGTTGTAGAGCTTCGGAATGACGATCGGTCCGCCGGCGCTTGCATCGGGCTGCATGAACCATCCGGGAACGCCATTGGGGTTGCCTGGCTGCGGCTGCGACGAGCGTGTAGAAGTTGAAGTACTGCCGGTGCGTCATTATGCGCGTCCGGCCATAGTCGGCGGCGGAGCCGTGGAATTGATTGGTTCCGCTCTTCTTGACTGTGGTGATGATGCCGCTGGCGGAGTGGCCATACTCGGCGGGAAGCGTCCCGGTGAGCACCTTTACTTCTTCTACTGAGTTCTGGATCGGTTTAATGACTGAGGTGCTGCCAAGGGGATCGTTGCCAAAAACGCCGTCTTCGAACACTGCGGTTCCGGTGTTGCGTTGGCCGTTGACTGTAAAGGCGCTGAGACCGGAGGTGCCGCCCTGTGTCTGGAAGGTCAGGCCTGGCACGATCTCCATCGTGCTGGTGATGTAGCGCTGATAGAGAGGCAGGTTATATAGCGTGGTCCCTTCGGTGACGGTGCCGAGTGAAGACGTTTCCGTTTCCAGCAGCGTGTTGATTGCGCTGACCTGAACTGATTCGGTCGTTGCGCCGACTTCGAGCGCTATGTCGACTGGCACGACGTCGCCGACTCGCAATGTGAGTCCGTCGCGAATCACCTTTTTAAATCCCTGAGCTTCGAAGGTCAACTGATAGGCGCCCGGCTGCAGGGACTGAACGCGGTACAGACCTTCATTGTTGGTCGTGGCTACAAACCGGAAGTTCGTGTTAGTCGAAATGACAGTAACTTGAACGTTCGGGACTACGGCGCCCGTCGAATCCGATACTCGTCCGGTGATAGTGGCGGTATCGACTTGTGCAAATACACATGCGGAAGCGAAGGCGAGAAAGAGAATGCTGACGAGAGGACGACAACGTTGTCGCATATTCAACCCCTTCTGAGAGATTTTGCGATAGTCTATCACCCTGAGAGGCGGGCCGCTTGAGGGGAGACACAGAAGGGGGGCACAGCACCGATATACCTGCGAGAGCCAGTCGAAAATGTTGTGGCGCGGACCGTCTCGCCACGTGTCTTCGCATCTTTCGCGGGCGCGTCTTTCCCAGTTCCCGAAGGTCGGTTCCAGTCCGAAATTCCGGATGGGAGGTGACGAGACTGCGCGCTGAATTGCTGCGCCGGTTGAAACTCTCAGGAGCCGTGAAGGCTTCGACTCAGAACTTGTAATCCGGTGGCTTGATTCCCTTTACGCGCAGGTAAACTTCGGCCTGACCGCGGTGGTGGGCGGTGTGAGTGAAGTAGCTCCACAACCACTCGAATCCCGTCAGGTTCCGATTCGCCGGACCCTGCACGTGGTCAAGTTTCTCCGGTGTGACTGCCGCGATCGCCTTATCGCAGAATTCAAACGTGCTCTTCAGGAAAGCGACAGCATCATCGCGGTTAACGTCAACCTTCTGCGGAGCCTTCGACCACGCTGCCAGCGACGCCGGAATATCTGGCTTCGTGAGCCCGCTTGCGTTGGCGCACGCGTTCAGGTCGGCACTGGCGATGTGTGCCATCACCTGGCCGAAGCTCATCTCTTCCGGATTCGGGCGGAAGGAATAGGATCCGGCCGGCATGGCCTCGGCGACCGCAACAGTGAACTCACCAGAAGTCTTCCAGTGTTTCGCAAGCGCGTCTTTGACGCTGGACTGAGCAAGTGCTGAGACTGCGGATATTCCAATTACGATCAACAGGCGGGTTGCCCTGGATGCGGTCATGAGAGTTGATTGTCTCACGCTGGCCTGATGCAGCTGTATTCGTGGCGTGCTCGCCGGGGATACAGATAGCTCCCGAGCACGGTCGCGCCTCGGCGGTTGTGCTCTTCACGCATTCGGTAACCGACTGCACGCGTATTCGTAGTAGTTCCGATGACCCGGATACTTGCGGACGCGCGCCACGGACTCCGATTGATGATGCGCTCGAAAATCGTGACGCTCACAGCCATCGCAGCACTGGCACTCGCGATCGGAGCGAACACGGCGATGTTCAGCGTGGTGGACGCCGTACTGCTGCGGCCGCTGCCGTTTACAGATGCAGACCGCCTGGTTATGGTCTGGGAGGATGCTTCCCGCGTCGGCTTTCCGCGCAATACACCAGCTCCGGCAAACTGGGTCGACTGGCGCAAGGAGAATACCGTCTTCACCGACATCGCGGCGACGCGGAGTGCTGCCTTTGCGCTGACGGGAGACGGGCAACCCGACCGTGTTCGCGGACAGCGCGTTACGGCCAACTTCTGGACTCTGCTCGGCACCTCGCCGTTGATCGGTAGAACCTTCTCGGAAGAGGAGGACCGCAGGTCGGCTCCGCTGGTTGTTATCTCGTGGGGTTTGTGGCAGCGCCGTTTCGGCGGTGACCCGTCCATTGCTGGTCGCAAGATCGTGCTAAACGGCGAGCCCTGGATGGTGGTCGGGGTGATGCCGCGCGGATTCAGTTTTCCCGGCCGCCGGGTTGAGGCGTGGGTTCCTGCAGGGTTTGACGCGGCAACACTGGCTCGCCGCGGCTCTCATTTCCTGCAATGCTTCGCGCGGCTAAAGCCGGGTGTGACTCCGGAGCAGGCGCAGTCAGAGATGACAGTCATCGCTCGGCGACTGGAGCAGCGGTACCCGGATACAAATACCAGTGTCGGCGCGGTCGTCGTTCCCATGCGCGACCAGGTTGCCGGGGAATCGCGCATGGGATTGCTGGTGTTGTTCGGTGCATCCGGTTTTGTGCTGCTGATTGCGTGCGCGAATGTGGCGAATCTGCTGCTCGCACGAGCGGCTGCGAGACAGCGTGAAATCGCGGTGAGAACGGCGATTGGAGCAGGCCGCAGTGTCATCATTGGGCAGCTCATCACGGAAAGTCTCATGCTGGCAGGTCTGGGCGCGGTAGCGGGGATTGGGCTCGCTCGTTTGGCGATGATCTTTCTCGAGAAACTTGTCCCGACTGCGCTGGCCGCCGGGTCGCTCCACATTGACGTGAGAATGCTGGTGTTCACTATCGTGGTGACAACGGCGACAGGTATTGCGTTCGGCTTGTTTCCGGCTTTTGCTGCGGGCCGAGTCGATATTCAGCATGCGCTGCGACAGGGCGGGCGAACTTCGGCTGGAGGCGGTGCGTTGATTCGGGAAGCGCTTGTGATTTCACAGACTGCGCTTGCGGTTGCTCTGCTTACCGGGGCGGGTCTGATGCTCAAGACGCTGGACCATCTCCAGAACACGGACCTCGGCATTCGGACCGACCACATCCTCACACTCACTACCGTTCTCACGCCTGATCGCTATGCAACGCATGCGCGCCAGGAAGGTTTTGTGCGCTCCGTTGTCGACAGCGTGAAGTCGCTTCCGGGCGTCGTCGATGCAGGCTACACCTCCGTGCTGCCTCTCACCGCGACCGGCAACACAAACGGGTACACCGTTGAAGGTCAGCCTGCCAGTGCGGATGGCGGTGGACAGGATGCGCTGTTTCGGGTAGTGACTCCCGGCTTCCTCGCCGCCATGGGAGCCCAGGTTCGAGCCGGCCGTCTTCTGACGGATGCCGACAATGCGAACACTGAGCCAGTGATCCTGATTAATGAGACCTTTGCAAGCCGCCACTTCGGGAACGCGAAAGCTGCGGTGGACAAACGCATCAGCATCAACGCATTGTCGACAGTCCGATGGCTGAGGATTGTCGGCGTCGTGAAGGAGATTCGGGAGCGTGGGATCAACATCGCATTCAAGCCAGGTGTTTACATGCCTCTCGCGCAGTCGGACGGCTACTGGCCGGTGCCTGCGGATCTGGTGATTCGGACCGTGGGCGATCCCGTGACGCTGGCCCGCGCTGTCCGGGAGGCGGTCTGGTCTGTCGACCGGTTGCAGCCAATTTCTGACATTCGCACCATGACGGATGTCGTGGACGAAGCACTGCAACGCGAGTCGCAACAGGCGACGCTGCTGGGCGGGTTGGCGTGCCTCGCACTGGTGCTTGCTGCGACCGGGATATATGGCGTGATCTCGTATGCGGTATCGCTGCAGCGGCGGGAGATCGGTGTTCGAATGGCGCTGGGCGCGACGCCGGCAAACGTCGTCGGAATGGTTCTCCGAAAAGGGCTGGTTCTTATTGGGGCCGGCATTGTCGCGGGTGTTGCCATCTCGATGATGGGCTCGCGCTTGCTCGCCACAATGCTGCACGGAGTCACGCCGCAGGATCCCGGGACGCTGCTCACCGCTGTGGGTGCGCTCGCACTGGTAGCTCTTGCGGCGTGCGCAGCGCCGGCCAGGTCAGCCGCAGTGCTGGATCCGATGGCGGTTCTTCGCGAGGATTAGATGAGGATAGTCCTGCGCCTCGCAACGAAGCGCAGGACCTAAAGCTTAGAGGCGTTCCAGGCGGGTGTTGGAATCGCCGAACTGGTTCAGCTTGACTCCGAAGCGGTCCATCAATGAGAGGTAGAGGCTGCACATCTTGCGGTTGTCGTCGCCGTCGTTGAGATAGCTGATTGTTCGGCCGGTTTTGAGGGTGCCGCCGAGACCGCCCGCGAGAACCAGGGGAAGCCGCGAGTTGTCGTGCTTGCGACCGATCCACAAGTTCGACAGGAACATCAGGCAGGTGTTATCGAGCACTGTGCCATCACCTTCCTTCATGCTGTCGAGCTTCTGCGCGAGGTAGGCGAACTGGCTCGACGTGGAAACGCGTGATGCGTTCATAGCCGTCGGATGAGTTGGCGTGGGACGCGGCGTGGTGGCCTTCCTTGACGTCGAGGAACGGGTAGTACATCGCAGAAAGATCGCGCGAGATCATCAGCGAGGCTACGCGGGTCTTGTCGGTCTGGAAGGCGATGGCGATGATGTCGCACATCAGTTTTGCGTGGTCGCGCAGATCTTCGGGCAGGCCGTTGGCGGGCCGGTCCATGGTTGCGGCCACGGTATTTTTCGCCTTCGCGCTGTCGTCGGCTGTTGACTTGCTCTTCCGCATGCTGTCGACGCGCTTCTCGACTTCACGGACGCTGGTGAGGAATTCGTCCAGCTTGTTCTTATCGCTCGAACTGACCTTGTTTGAAAGTGTCTGAGCGCGATCCTTTACCCGATCGAGAATGCTGATGTTGAGCAGGCTTCCGCGGTTGTCGAACAGGTTGTCCCACGCGAGCGACGGGTAGACTTCAACGGGCACTGGCGAGTCAGGGGTCTGCCACGAGAGGTGGGAGCTGTACGCGAGGGAGAAGTTTGTCTCGTGATAGCCGGTCATCGGCTGCTCGCATGCGAGGACGATGCTTGACTGCGGCGTGTCTTCGCCGATTTTGCTGGCGATCATCTGATCGACGCTGATGCCGGAGTGAATGATCGCGCCCTTCGAGATCTTCGCGCCGGATAGAAGGCTGCCGGTCTGTGCCGGGTGAATTCCCTGCCCCTGCAACGCCTTCACGTTCAGGCCTTCGATGAAGTTGATCTTGTTCTTCAAAGGCTCGAGCGGCTCCAGCGACTTGCCGAGTTTCATCGCTGGGCCATCGCCTTCGGAGCTCCAGTGAGTCTCGTTGACGCCGTTGCCGAGGAAGACTACACCAAAGCGCTTCGGGAACGCAGAAGCGGCGGGCGTGTCCGCATAAGCCTGAAGAGACTCCAGCCAGGGCAGGGCAACAACACATCCAGCACCGCGGAGCACCGCTCGGCGGGACATTCTGGGCAGAGACGTCGTCGTTTTCGATTGCTTCATGTTGTTTTTGCCTTTCTCGCTGTTGCCTTCCTGTTTGGAGTCGATGCCGTTTGCGGGGCAGATTGCGCTTCCGGCACACGCTTATACAAAAACTGCGGGCTGGTCACGATCGTTTCGATGAGTGACGTGAATCGGTAATCGTTCGCTGCCGCCCTCTTCTGCATCTCTTCGATGACGAGTTCGTCGGAAAGCTGCAAGGAGCGGTTCAACGCGTAGGAGAGCAGCTTCCGGCTGAAATTCGCAACATATTCATTTTGCCGCTTTTCCCGGATAAATGTCTGCAGACCCGTGATGCCGGTTCCTTCCGTTCCGCCCGGGTAGTTCACCAGAGTATCAACCGGCCGTCCGGCAAGGTCTTTTTCGCGCTTGTCGCCCACTGGACCGTAGCCTTCAAAAGCCAGACCAAACGGGTCGATTCGGGCGTGACATGCGGCGCACATCGCGTTTTCCCGGTGCTTTGCGAGCATGTTTCGAACGGGCAGTTCCGATGTTGCTTCGTCGTGCGGCAGTTCGGGAACGACCGGCGGCGGCGGCGGGATGACTTCGCCAAGCACCTGCTTGACTACCCAGGCACCGCGTTTGACTGGGCTGGTGCGCAGGCCCGGCGAGTTCTGGGTGAGAAACACGGACATTGCAAGCAACCCGCCTCGACCGTACTGGCTGGCGTTGTCAACTCGGGTCCAGGTGTTGTTGTCGCCCTTCACCACGGGCATGCCGTAGTGCTTTGCGAGAACCGGGTTGACGAACGTGTAATCGCCGTAGAGCAGGTCGAGGATCGACCGGTTATTGGAAAGCGCATCTTCGATGACGCGAATGGGTTCCTCGAACATCGCTTCTCTTAGATCGTTGGTGAATGCGGGGAAACGCTCCCGGTCGACTGAATTATTCGTTTCGAAATGGCGGAATCCCAGCCAGTTGCCCGTGAATTCGGTTGCGAGTCCCGCGAGCCCGAGGATCTTTCGCCATGCGGCGCGCCTGAGCGAGCAGGACGTTGCGGCGCTGCAGATCGCCGGCTGCTGCGTGGGCGAGAAGCTCGTCATCGGGCATGCTCGACCAGAGGAAGTAGCTCAGCCGGCTCGCCAGTTCGTAGCTGCTCAGCGGCCTCGCGGGAACAGCGGGCGAACTCTTCATTGCGACGTTGCGCAGGGCTGGGTTGCGGAGAGCACCCGCAGCGCTGCTCTGGAGATCAACCCGGTACAGAAAGTCCGGAGACATCAGGACGCTGACGATCGATTCCCGTACGGCATCTTCATGAGCGAGCTGGTTTTTAGACCGGAGTGTCCGGTAATAGGCCAGCAGATCCTCGCTCTCGGCTCTGGTAAGAGGGCGGCGGTAGGCACGCGCAGCAAATCGGACCAGTCCCTGAAGGTGTTTCGGCTCGGAGAGTTTCGTCTCCTGTTCGATGTGCCGCAGCTTTGCGTCGACGCCATCAAAGTAATCGTGGATCGCCGTTGGAGCATTTGGGTCGTTCGACGGCTCCGCGGCTGCCTTCGCGAGGTACTTGTCGCGCATCGCGGCGATGACCTCAGGCTCGGTAACTTCGTGCCCGACCGGACGGGGGCTGCCTGACTCGGCGCCTTTGCCATCTACCGCACCGCTGTTGTTGAAGTACCACTGCACCCAGGTCCGTTCGGTGTGGTGGGCGACAAAGTCGAACTCGTCCCAGAGCCGGTTCAGCTCTTTTTGTCCTTTGGCGTCGAGGATCAGTTCGCTAAGAGCGGTGTCGTCCCGGTAATACCCCATCGAGTTGTGATAACCGGCGCTGAGGAAGCGTCCGCGGTCCTGGGAATCATCGGGCCAGTAGCGGCCCCGTTCCGTGATGTAGAAGTTGTCGGGGAAAACGGAAGCGAATCGCTGGAAGGCGGCCTCGTACTGTTTTCGCTGTGTCGCCGGTACGATCAGGTCTTTGTCACCGGCCCGGGCTCTGGGCCATCAGGATGGCCCAGCGGGGCGCTGCGTCCTGATGGAGGCCGGGATATCTTTTCGGAAGTTCGGGGACTGCCGGCGGCGCATCGGTGTCATTGAGCAGAACCTGAGGATCGCTTTCGCGATGGTGCGCCGCAAATTGCTTCAGCTTATAGTTCTGCAGCGGCTGGCATGCACTGGGTAAGCCTCTCACCTTGGGCGTCGTCCATTGCATCGCCGTATGCGCCCGGATCCGCTGCACAAAATCTCTGCATTTCGGTGCATTTCGCGCCCAGCGTCTCCGGAGTGTCGTTCTTTCCCGCGGGAGCGGGCAGTTCACGCCACATGGTCTGCAGCGTGAGAACCGGACCGAGGGCACCCGGTTCGTTGAGCAGTTCCCAGATCATCGGAAGGTACTTCGCACTTACCTTCGATTCGGTTGCGATGCTCGAGAGCGTTGCCCGGGGCTTTCCAAGTGCCGACGCGATACTTGTATCGCCAGGCCGCCTCGAAATAGTCCGCGTACTTTGTGGGCTGGCTGGTTGTAGAAGTCGATGAATCCGCTGGATCGCGTACTTCTCGCGATCGGTTTCGACCAGCATCGGATAAGGCGCGAAATCGATACTGTCGGGTGAGAGCACCAGGTGTCCGGCAACGTCACGCGCGGCCTGCAGATACTTGTTCAGCAGCGCGGGCGACATCGTCAGGGACTCTCCCGAATTGTCGAAACCAGCGGTGTTGGCCGGGTCGACGGGAAATTCTCGCGTGACCTGCATGTCGTGCCCGGTGAGGTCGCGGATGGTGTAGTTGTACTCCGCGTTGCTGAGCCGGCGCGCCGGAACAAGGCCCGGGTCTCCTGCCGACTTGTGCATCTCCTCTGAGCGAACCGCCTGAATCCAGTCGATGACTTTCCGTGTTTCCTCCGTCGGAGGCGCCGGGATCGGCTTCGGCGGCATGCTCTTCGCCTCAAGCCTCTCCATCACCAGCG
This sequence comes from Bryobacteraceae bacterium, assembly GCA_963794765.1. Taxonomy (GTDB): domain Bacteria; phylum Acidobacteriota; class Terriglobia; order Bryobacterales; family Bryobacteraceae; genus JAWXCM01. Next base: position 137,304 of record CAWCGC010000041.1, read on the forward strand.
TCCAGCGCGGAAATTCGCTGGTGACCCGATAGACGGTGTTGTACGAAGTCAGGTCGAACTGGGCGGCTGGCGTGCGGCCGCTGTGGCACGCTACGCAGTATTTCGTCAGGTACTGATGGACGGTACTTTGCAGTTGCTGATCGAGTGCCGATTTTTTCGCTGCAGCGGCGGTGGAGGCACCGAAGCATACAGGAATCGCGGCACCAAAAATGACCAGAAGCGCGGACGGGAAAGCTCTCATTAAATCCTTGATTTGGCCAGAAACAGGCTTAGTGAAACTACGTCGCAGGTATCCCCTAAGGTTACCCTTTTTCAACGCATTCCGCCACCCGGCTGACGCACCACAAATTTGTGCTGTCTTGTTACGCAATGCGAGCCTCACGGTGGT
>CAWCGC010000042.1:0-249343 GCA_963794765.1 Bryobacteraceae bacterium
GCACCGAATGGACACTATTCAGATGATCAGTATTATTCATGGTCTACTCTGAACGTCAGCCCGCTCCGTATCGGAGACTCAGACCCTGGTGTTTACGCGTACGGTTCGACACCTGTGTTTCCTGCTCAGGGGTGGAACAACAGTAATTATTGGGTAGACGTGCTGTTCACACCGACGACAGGGACAACGCCGAACACGTACAGCATTTCGGGAAATGTGAGCGGCTCGGCGGCAACCCTGACCGTATCAGGAGCCAGTTCGGGTACTGCAAAGACGGACTCTGGCGGACTTTACACCTTTACCGGGCTCACAATTGGGTCTTATGTGGTGGCGCCGAGCCAGTCTGGCTTTACATTCTCTCCATCCACTGCAGCTGTGACCGTGAACGGAGCTTCTGTTTCCGGCATCAACTTCAACGCCACGGCCGTTCCCGCGCCTAAACAGCACAGTGTTTCACTGACTTGGGCGGCAAGCACCTCACCGAACGTCGCCACCTACAACGTATACCGATCAACAGTATCGGGTGGCCCATACGCGAAGCTAACGTCTGTGCAATCGACGGCATACACCGACAGTTCCGTAAATTCCGGCCAACGTTATTACTATGTCTCCACCGCTGTAAACTCCGCCAGCCAGGAGAGCACATACTCAAATGAAGCTACCGCTTTGATTCCGACGCCCTAAAAGTTGCCGGGACAGACTAGACGCCTGTAAGGCTAGTAGCTCGGGTGTTCCTCCTGGATCCGACCTTAAAACACCTTAAGTACGTCAGGTTACTTCAGTCCTATTGTGGAAGTGTCGATCAGGTAAACAGTCCACACTGAACAGCGACGGTAACAAACCGTTTTGACTGCGGTTGGACGAAAGGTTACCTGATGCGTCGATGTAGGTTCTTGGTAGTTGCAGGTCTGTTAGTTTGCGCAGGTGCATTCGCGGAGACAAGCCTTTGGCCGGTCTCCGCGTTACCGGGCAGTCCTGAGGTCGGAAATGATTCTGCCAGTGTAAACGTCGGGCTTAGATTCTATTCGGATCTGCCCGGAACAATAACAGCGATACGCTTCTATAAAGGACTGCATAACGTCGGGACGCACGTCGGTAATCTGTGGTCATCATCAGGCACGAAACTCGCGAGTGTTACTTTCTCGGGAGAGAGTGTATCCGGATGGCAGCAGGCGGCTTTCGCGTCGCCAGTTAAGATTGCCGCAAATACTACATATCTTGTCTCCTATTTTGCGCCAAAGGGTAGCTATGCCAGTGATGAGAATTATTCCTGGACAAGTATGGCCGGAGGGGCGTTACATGTCTCCGGATCGTCACCCGGCACTTATGTCTATGCTTCTGGACCAGCATTACCGAACGGTACCTGGCACAGCACCAATTATTGGGTAGATGTAGTATTTGTCCCTGCCACCAGTCCGAATCCGTCGATAACGTACAGCATTTCGGGTCACGTGAGCGGATCTGCCGCCGTGCTTAGACTAACCGGCGCCGCGTCGGCTGTAAGCACAACAGACGCCGGAGGCAATTACAGCTTTCCTGGTTTGCCGAATGGATCCTATACTGTCGCGGCGAGCCAGACCGGATATAACTTTATACCCGCAAGCGCTTCGGTAAGTATTAGCAACGCTTCTGTGAATGGAACCGACTTTGCTGCCACGCCGATCAGCTCCTTCTGGTCCAGTTCTGCGGGTCCTCTTACTGCTTCGGAGTCCGATACCGCGTCAGTCACTCTGGGGCTGAAGTTCTATTCGGACGTGGCTGGAGCTGTTACGGCGGTCCGGTTCTATAAAGGACCGTCTAACGCCGGGACGCATGTCGGCAAACTCTGGTCCAGTGCTGGCGTCGAACTGGCGAGTGTGACCTTTGCAGGTGAAACAGGCTTCGGCTGGCAGGAGGCAAAGTTTTCAGTTCCCGTTAACATTGCAGCCAATACCACATACATGATCTCGTATTTCGCTCCCAACGGAGGTTATGCTGCAGATGCAAATTACTCCTGGACGGGATTGAACTCGGCACCGCTGCATGTCTCTGGTGCCTCGCCCGGCGTTTACGCATACGGCTCGACGTCAGGTTTTCCGAGCGGCACCTGGAATAACTGCAATTACTGGGTGGATATAGCATTCGTGCCCGCCGGACCCCAGTCTCCCCCCTCCGGATCTCTATATATCATTTCAGGAAATGCAGGTGGGTCGGGCGCAACAGTGACGTTGTCCGGCGCCGCTTCCGGGGTCGTGACTGCCGACACATCGGGGGCTTATACTTTCGCGGGAATACCGAACGGGTCTTACGTCATCGCTCCCAGTCAGAGCGGCTACTTATTCGCGCCGACCACGAGTGCAGTAACTGTCAACGGTCGGGCAGTGACGGGGGTAGCGTTTACTCGCAATTCGTTGCCGACGCCAGTGCCCCACACAGTCTCGCTAAGTTGGTCGCCAAGTGACTCGGCCAATGTAGTGGGATACAACCTCTATCGGACTGCGGTGCCTGGCGGCACATATTCAAAGGTTAATGCCGTGCTGATCTCCGGCATGAGCTACACCGATGCTGACGTTGTTTCGGGATTCACGTATTACTACGTTGCGACTGCCGTGGATGCCAGCAATGTTGAGAGCGTATATTCGAACCAGGCTCTTGCGGCAGTGCCAACTCCGTGATCCAGCGTGTTTGAGCCAGTAAGGCGGCGGGATAAAACGCTGCCTTTCTTCTTCACCGGAGATATGTAATTCTTATAAAATCACCGGTGGATGTAAGGTTCGTCGATGCAGTAAAGCAGCTTACCCGTAACCGAACATCGCCCGAACATAATCTGTCGCTGCTAACGTAAGTCGGACACCGTCCCACTCGAAGCGATATTCGAACGGAGTACTTCGCCCGTTCCCACCAAGGTCGAGTTGATCTGTACCCAGCTGCTGATCGTAAAGTTCCAGACTCACTGGGACTCATTCTGAGGATGGCGACTACCGCCGAATGCGAAAAGCCATCCACATATTCCGGCTCTCCGCCAGCTGCTGAAATCGTCCAAACCGCCGCTACCTCGAGTTCCTCTCCGCCATTAAGGACCTACGCTCCCGACGAGACAAGCTCGACAGACTCTCGCGTACGGTGAGCCAGCAGGATCAGCCGTATCCCGGCTTTTCTCTCTTTGAGAATGAGGACGAGCCCTTCTGAGGTCTGTTGCTCGCAGAGAGTTCAAGATCGGTAAATTGCACAACAACTCTGCATCCCCAACTCGCTTTTGCTTCAGCGAAATAGATCCTGAAGATCTGCGCGCCTGACTAAACCGACTTACTGCGCCGCGAATACAACATCCCGGAAATAGTTTGAGTTCTGCCAGGTAGAGGACGGCATAGTCCCAAGTGACGGAGTGAATACCCCGCTGCCGACATACGTGTGCAAATGGCCGGTTGAGATAGCAGCGGAGAAACCCTGAACGTCCTCCGCGTACCAGCGGTCACTGCTGGTCGATATCGCGACAACGTAATCGGTGTTGGCTGTGATGTTTAGCGCCGTTGGCAGAACGAAATTCTGCCATCCTTCCGCCCCCGAGGTGGTGCTCCACGTATACGGCCCAGCCATCAATGCGCCATCCGTTACGCGCCAGATCCGAACGTTGTGGCTCCCACCTTCCTGTGCGCTCGTATATAGCCGTACCTGAGTGATCTGGCCATTCACGTCGGCGTAGAAACGCGTACCTAATTCGTAAGTGCCATCGTTCTCAAACGCGGACGGCACCTGCGTGGTGAAAATCGTCGAACCGGATGTTGTCCCGCCGCTTGACGCGTCCGCGAGTACACCTTGATAGTACGTCTTCGCAGCCTGATATCGCGCCTGAGCGGCATTCAGGCTGGTCGGGAAGTAGTGGTTCCACACGCCGCCAACCGACGTGTTTGAGAGGAGGCCGTTTATCCAATCCACGAAGTACTGGGCATCGCCGGCGCTCGCCCGAATCGGAGCTCCGTTGACGATAACGAAAACTGCGGCGGTGTGCACTTGGTGCCCGTCGGTGCCCATTCGTCGGGCGGCAAGCCATCCGCTCTTCGACAAATTGACAGTGCCGGTCCACGTTGCGGGAGCACCCGGAGCGGCTGAGGCAGATTGACTCGCCACAACCACACCGTTGTTCACCAACTCAATGGTGCCAGTCAGGTTTTGTGTTGCTGTCCACTGGATCGTCACGCTCACACTCCCGGGGGTGGCTAAATCAATTTCGTCGCCTGGCGTAGCCGTGCCGTTCACGACCAAACTCAGGAATTCATTGTGGCCGTTCCGTGATACGACCGTCCTCCCGTTCTTGATTCCGGCGATCCAGTTCCTGTACGTCATCTGCCCACTGGCAGTCTGAACGTAGGTCAACACTGCGCCAAGCGGTCGGCTGCTGTTGCAAGGATAGTCGGTGCCCGCGGCGAAGCCGGGACGAAGGCCGGAATTGAGCAGCTTATAGTACGCCTGTACGGCCGCCTCCGGGTTCATCGAGAACCCCGAGCCAACATCGTCCACATCCTCTGAAATAAAATCAGCAGCACCTAAAGCAACTTCCACTGGATATTCGACAGGAGTGCAGCAGGTCAACGACGTCGGGAAGCTGCCGTCGAGATATTGCATATGAGCAAAACCAGCGATACCGCCTCGCTGATGGGCCCAGTCAAGGATCGGGAACGTGTATTCCTGCCAGACCTGCTGGGCACTCGATAGCCCCAGCGCCACAATGTGTCCACCGAGTGCCTGATGTGGATACTGGGTGTACGTCGCGTCCCAGTGCCATTCCGTGTCCCAGTGCACGATTCGGCCGGGTGTCGAGGCGGAAGCATCCGACCCATTTACCAGCGGCAGGTCTGTCGTGGGGTTCTGCACCTCGCCGTTGCCCATGTCCGCGAGTAAAGAGATCGCGGCCAGGTTGTTGGTGCTCATTTTGCTGTAGAGGCTGGAGACCGCCTCAGGCGATCCGCCACAGCTTCGATGGACGTGTATGTCGCCGGCAAACCATCCCGTAGGCTCCGGTCCTCCACTCGAAAGAGTGATGGTAACCTGCGCGCTACGGCTGGACGAAACGTTTCCAGCCGCGTCTTTGGCCCACGCATAGAGAATCTTGCTTCCGGCGGATGTGAACGTATAAGAGGCGGGCGCTGACGCGGACCATCCCGCCGCGGTGGCTGAAGGCGTCGTCGATGATTCATTTGCCATGTAGCCGGCCACCGAGATATTGTCGGTTGCGGTGAAACTCGTGATGGAAATGGTAAGAGATGTCGCGGTAGTTGGAATGCTGAATGTGGTGACGGTCGGTGCGGTCGTATCGAGCGTGATTGTAACGGACGCGCTCCGGCTGGCCGAAACATTCCCGGCGGCGTCCTTCGCCCATGAATAGAGCGTCTTGCTTCCGGCTGTAGCGAACGTATATGAGGCGGGGGGCGAGGCGGACCATCCCCCCGCGGCTGCCGATGGAGTCGTTGTCGATTCGTTCACCATGTACCCGGTCACGCCGACGTTGTCCGTCGCCGTGAAAGTCGTGATTGCGACGGTCAGAGAAGTTGACGTTCCCGGGATACTGAACCCCGTCACGGTCGGCGCGGTCGTATCCAAAATCGTAATTACGACCGAGCCGCTTCGGCTCGTCGAAATATTGCCGGCCGCGTCCTTTGCCCACGAGTAGAGAGTCTTGCTCCCGGCTGACGCAAACGTGTAAGACGCAGGCGCGGTAGCGGACCATCCCGCCGCGGCCGCCGACGGAGTAGTTGCCGATTCGTTCACCATGTACCCAGTGACACCGACATTGTCGGTCGCCGTGAAGCTGCTGATCGGAACGGTAAGCGTGTTTGCTGTTGACGGGATGGTAAAGGTCGTCACGGTGGGAGCTGTCGTATCTCCGCCGGAAGGCGTGAAGACGACATCCACCCAATAATTCGAGCTGTTAAAGCTGAGATTGGGAAATTTGCTCGCAGAGCCGTATGCGTAGGCTCCGTTCACACCGGAAACGCCATCAGCCAGCGCATGAAGCGGTGCCCGGTCCACCCCCGTCGAAAAGTAGTTCTCGTCGTCACTGTAGTGTCCTGAGGTCGAGTGATAGGAGGCCACGTAAACAGTGTTCGCAGTGATTGCAACCGGCGTAGTGAAGTTGACCTGCTGCCACCCCGACGCGGTCTCCCCGGAAAATGTCGCAGTAGCGAGCGATGTCCCGGAGCCAGACCACAGGTGAGCCGTATGCGTCCCCGTATTCGTAGCCGATTTGTAGAACCGGACACCGGTAATTGTGCCGGTGACATCGGCCCGGAACTTCACGCCAAGCTCGACGGCTTTGTCCGGGCCCCCGTCGGCGATCGCAGGGGTTGCAGTGGAAGGCCAAATGGTATAGCTCTGCGCGCTGAGCTGGCTGGCGAGCCCTGTGATGATTAGAAGTCCGATAATAATCTGTGCAGACGCATATCGGCGCACGTTGCAATTCGAAGTTGCATTGATTTGACGATCTCCTGAAATGACCCGGCGAGCGAGGACCGTCCGGCAGATGCCGGATGTTTGTGCAATTGCAACATGCAACCCGAAGATGCTGCCACGCCGCGACAGACAGAGACTTCGGATTCGTGTTCGTCGAGAGCTATCGTGTGTACGCATGTCTACCTGTGCTGGCAAATCTGATTAGTTGTGAGCGATCGGGAAGTTGTCGTAAGCCGCTGGACAGGGATGAATAATTCCGAGCGCGTGCCTAATGAAAGGCGCACGCTCGGGCGGCGCTGTGATGTTGCAGATGAACGGTCCACCGAAGGCTGACGGACCGTGGTAGCTCCGTCGTCAGACCTTAAGGCTGATAGGTAATGCTCATGAAATCGCCGCTGGCTGTAAAGTTGGTCGCGGCGGTAGAGCAGCTTACCTGTACTCGGACCTCACCGGATCCTGACGTGCCGCTCACGTAGTCGGAAAGCTTTCCACTCGGAACAATGTTGGAACGCACTACTTCACCTGTTCCTACCGAGGTCGAGTTGATCTGAACCCAGGTACTTGTGGTGAAGTTCCAGACCGCAAGCGTTTCGGTGCAGGTCGTCGAGTTCTTGCCCACGTAAGAAACTGCCAGACCCGTCAGAGACTTTGGCACGCTCATAAAGCTGCCGTACCACGTGGAGGTGCGAGTGCCCGACGTCGTAGACTTCACCTGATAGAACGTGTTGTCGTCAGCCGTGAGTGGGGAAACAGTGACGGGACCGAGTGTACCGGACTGGATCACGGTCGCTGCTGGGAAGAGAGGGACGGCAGTGGTCGCCGGTGTACTAAACACGACATCGACATAGTAATTGCTGGAACTGAAGGTCTGGGTCGGAAATCCTCCGGAACCGTAGAGATAGACACCATTGGAGCCGCTCACTCCATTGCGGAGTGCATAGAGCGGTGGGTTGTAAAGGCCGCTGTTGGTGAAATATCCGGTATCGGCGGAATAGTGTCCGTTCGGAGCATGGTAGGAGATGACGTATATGGTTCCTGCCGTGACAGGATAACTGAAGTTCGCCTGCTGCCACCCGGATGCGGTCTCACCGACGAAGGTCACAGTCGCCAGCAAGGATCCGGTACTGCTCCAGAGGCTGCCCGTGTGGACGCCGGTGTTGTTCGTGCTCTTGTAAAAGCGGACGCCAGTGACGGTACCGTTCACGTCGGAACGGAACTTCATGCCCAACTCGACCGATGTTGTATCCCCGTCATCAATCGTTGTTGGTACTGCATTCCCGAAGATATTCTTGATAACGGCAGTCGCAGTAGCAGTCGTGAACGTCAGCGTTCCGGCCGTAGGTGAGGCTGCGGAGTTATTCGCTGCATCGACCGACGTCACGCGGAAGAAATAACTCGTTCCGGGTGCCAGGCCGTTCACTGCAATCGTGTGCGATGTGACCAGCGTCGCGTCAGCCACGTTGCTGCCCAGAGCCGGCATAGTACCGAAATCAACTCTTGACGTAGCGGGCTCGTTTGTGGTCCAGGTTATCTGTACCGATGTGCTCGCCGGCGCTGAGTTTATGCCCGAGATAACTGGCGGCGTAGTATCCAATGCTGTTGTGTTAAAACTCGCCGGTGCCGCCGGACTCGCCGGAGCAGTTGCGGAGTTGTTCGCTGCATCGACTGAAGTAACCCGGTAATAGTATGTTGTTCCCGGTTCCGGTGTCAGACTCAAAAGACTGATGCTGTGCGCGGTAGCCAGAGTTGGATTACTCGCGTTGAGGGTGAGCGATGCAGCAGATGTTCCGTAATCGACACGGGATGTAGACGTCTCATTAGTGGTCCACGTAATGGTCGCGGTTGTGGTCCCGGGTGTCGCTGTCACCGAGGATATAACCGGCGGAGTTGTGTCGGTTGTCGATGTGTTGAACACCACATCTACCCAATAGTTGGATGATGCGAATGTGTTCGCTGGAAATATACTGCTCGCGCCATAAGCGTAAACACCATTCCCGCCGCTAACACCATCTTTCAGCAGATGAACGGGATAGTTGTCGACGCCGGCAGCTGCAAAGAAGTTGTTGTCCCCGGCATAATTACCTGTATTCGTGTGGTAAGAAGCCACGTAGACCGTATTGGCCGTTACTGCGACCGGGGCAGAAAAACTGACCTGCTGCCACCCCGACGCAGTCTCATTGGAGAATGTAGCCGACGCAAGAGGTGTACCGGCGCTGTTCCACAAATTTCCAACATGCGTGCCGGTGTTTGTAGCGCCCTTGTAGAATCGGATTCCCGTAATCAACCCATCCAGGTCCAGGCTGAACTTCACGCCAAGTTCAACAGCGTTGGGGTCAATGACAGAAGCCGTTGCCGGGGTCACCGAAGTGCTCCATGCACTGCACGGGCAGGATGCTCCGGCGGCTGTGGTAAAGGACCAGTTGTAATTGCTGGCCAATGGATTCCCTGACAGATCTGTAATGGCGGTGGTAAGTGTCGCCGTAAATCTGGTAGAAGCGGCCAGGGGCGTCAGTGGCGTGAGCGTCACAGTATGAGTCGCTGCCGTATAAGCTACCGATGCGGGCACTGTGTTGTTCGCAAGATCACGCAAAGAGAAGGTCGCCGTGTTGACTGTACTCGAGTTCAAGGCCTCGCTGAATGTGGCGGTCACCGCAGCAGATGGAATGACTGCGGTGGCGCCATTTACAGGAGTGGTTGAGGTCACGGTTGGCGGTGTAATGTCGGTCGCATAACTCGCCGTATAAGAACCCACTGTGGCGGTGAAGAAAGCGTAATCGACACCTTTAATCGTATTTACCACAGTGCTGACGCTGCCGCTCGGTCCCGTAATAGTTGCCAGTAGTCCGGCACCGGACCGAATCGGGACCATCGCCTGTAATCCATTTGCACCCGCGCCGGGCAATACGACGAATGTCAGTGCGGTCCCATTCCACTTGATTCCACCAAATGATGAACCGTTGCGAGCGTCCAGCCAGTTCAACATCTGGACACTGGAGACGATCGGCACGCCACGGGTGAGTGCAGATGAAATGACTCCGTCTGACACAGGATTGCTCGCTGAATCCGTGTGAGCGTTGACGGTATAAGCACCGTAATATCCCTGAGAACCAACTGCGGCACTCAGCAAAACGTCGCTCGTAAATGGATATGTCTGACCGGATTCATCGGTCATCTGGCTGGGCAGGTTGTACACGTCAATCAGGGTGCCGTCGACGTCGGCGAAGCGCATTGGCATTGCCGATCCGGTGAAGTGGCCGGGGCGATTCTGCACCCAGCTCGGAGGCCAGAAGTAATAACTGGTATCAAGGCGGATGTCATACTTCAGCTGAGTCTTCGCACCGCTGAGCCAGTCGCTCCAGGCAATACAGTGGTGCCGCATCGTGATCGGTGCGGGGCTGCCAGTGTATGTGCTCGTGAAGCCTGCGACCTGCTGGCTGTAGAACGTATCCAGCGATGCAGAGGTGAAATCGGCACAATCGGTGTTTAGATGCAGTCCCACCTCAAAGCCTTTGGCGGTATAACTCTCGGCTTGCGCAGCGGTCAGATTCTGAGGCTCAACGTAGATGTATGAGGTTGAGCGAATACATTCCCAATTAGCAACGCTACAGTTGGTGGGACTCGCTGCGATGTATTGATCAAAGCGGCCGGCGGTACCACCATTCCCGTGATCGTCGCCAGTCATTACGACCACGGCCTTAATTCCACGAGGAAAATACCAGAACCGGGGCAGCGGCTTTTTGCCAAGGTTCATTTGGGTAATCATGTTTGCAAGCAGACGCTGCTGTTCGTCTGCCTGAGGAATGGCTACTTCGTACGTCAGGTCTTCCCAATCCGGTTGTGCATCGCCGGTTGCAGCCCCGAAAAACTTATCGTCGGAACGGATCGGTGAAGTTCCGTCGCGCTCCTGGCCAGCCCAGAGGGGATTGCCCTGTCGCGTGTAAACGATCGAGGTAGCGAGGTCATAGGCAAACGCTGCGGCGTGACCTCCACTCGTACCGACAGCTCGGAGTGTCACTGCAGGGTTGGGTGTCGGCGTTACGGGATTTGTATACAGCGCCGCAATGGACGAGGCACCGCTTAGCGTGTAGAGATTTGCCGTTCCATGAAACTGCATCACCTGGCTCGCAATCCCATTCCCTGGGATTGTGGCCGTGTCCACTGCAAGATAGCCGTTGGAAACTGTCGAACCTGTCGCTGCAATTCCCAGCAGGCTGCCGAGCTGGATGTCCGGCTGCATCGCAATGAGATTGCCGCCCGAATTCACCCACGCCGTGAACATGGAAACCTGTGCTGCTGTTAAGGCTCCGGGAGCGAGGATGACAACATCATAGGAAGTGAGGACAGCGGAGGTCACCGTTGTGAGGTTCATCACTGCGAACTCATTCAGTCCTTCGGTCCTCAATATTTCTGCGTAGTACTTGCTGAATGCGCCGGACGAAGTGACTACCAGGACAGGTCCTCCAGGGCCCTGATTGGGGTCTGGCCGCTGCGCCAGAGCGCGCGACGAAATACCTGCTGAGGCGAGCAGCAATGCAAACATCGTCGCTGCCCGAGAGAACTCACCAAATACTCTCCGTCTGACCATATCTATACCCCGAGATTCAGGTTTGCCATGACGTGACAACGAGCGCACTGGGCGGACGCACCAGAAGAGCATTGGAGTGCGAGGGGAAGTGAGACAATGTACGATTAAACAGGAATGGTGATCGTAAGCAGCTTGATACCGCTTGCTACATTCCAGATCGTAATATCACCGGCTTCGCTGGCACTGATCAAAAAGATACCCAGGGGATCAAATGCGACGACATTGATTGCACTTGTCGAGCCAGCCAGGATCTTGTTTATAGTGCCGTTTGCAACGTTCCAGATGATAATTCGCGTGTCCTCTCCGCTGCTGGCCAAAAGCAGTCCATTGGGGCTGAATGCGACAGTCCTGATGGGAGCGGAATGGCCTGCGAGTGCCTGACGCTGCAAGCCCTTGGACGGGTCCCAGAGGTGGATGACGGTATCCTGGCCTGCGCTCGCGAGGATGGTTCCGTCGGGACTGAAAACTACGGTATCGATTGCGTCGGCATGGCCGCGAAGAGTAAACCTTACGTTGCCGGTAAGCGGATCAATTAACAGGATTCGGGCATCATCACCCGCACACGCCAGCAGGCGGCTGTCCGGACTAAATGACAAAGCGTTGACGAAGTCTGTTGGCCCGGAGATGACGCGATTTAGTTTATGTCCGGCCTGGTCCCACAACATGATGCGGGTGTCCTCACCGGCGGTCGCAAGAAACTTCCCGTCGGCACTTGCGTCGACAGCAGCAATAGCCTGTTCATGCCCGCTAAGCTGACCGAGCTCGCGTCCGCTGACGACGTCCCACAAATGGACAAAACTGTCGCGGCCCACGCTGGCGAGAATGGCGCCTCCGTTGGTAAATATAAGATCCGTTGGCAGGCCAGCGCTGCCGGAAAAAATTGACGTTTGTTGAAAGGTAGTCAAATCCCAGACGCGGATCCGATTGTCACTGCTTGCCCCTGCGAAAGAGCTGCCGTTTGAGCTCACCGCAACGGCTGTGACTCCCTTATGGACTTTTGTATGGACCTTGGTCGGTTTGGCAGGCGGCTGCGGTGTCTGTGCGCTGGGAACGACTGCAGTAGTGATGATCTGACTCGCCATCATTGCGGGAGGCTGCGGGCTGAGGCGGGACTGCGAATCACCCTTGGTAATCGAGAGCTCTTCCGACCTCACCGGGACGTGAACGGCACCGAGAATGTTCAGGTAGGCCGCAGTTGCAAAGACCTGATCCCAAACGCCGAAGCCGTTCCAACTGCCATCGTCCTTCTGATTGTTCACAATCCACTGCGCGTATTCCTGGGACCACGTGCACGCGGTGTTCGTAGGTCGTGGTCCGGATGTGCGCTCCGCCGGCCCGCTACAGTTCGTCAGGAGGTTAGTTATATGCGTCGTGTCAGTGGACCCAATCGTAACCTCGAGGCCTTCGTAAATTGTCCACATGGCATACGGATGACCGAAATGAGCTTCCGCTCCTCTTGTAGCCGTCGCCTGCCACCGGTTATTAACAAACTTCAGCGCTGCCTGAAGCTCGGAACTCGTGGCATCATATCCGACGAACTTCATGGCTAATAGCCAGCCAGCGGTATCCGCAATGCCACATTGCTGTGTTCCCGAGTGGTCGCAAGCCCCGCCCGAGGCGGCCGGAAGACTGATGAGCCAGTTTCTTAGATCATCCCTGACCATCGATGGTGTAACGGCTCCCGCCCATTCGTTGTAGATGAGTGCCTGGACAGCATACCGCGTACTCACAGCATCGGCTTGTCCGGTTCCCGCAATGTCGGCCGACCAGCCGCCGGAGCCGTTCTGAGGCGCACTCTGACCTGCCGCGAGAGCATTTGTAATCGCTTGGACAACTTCGGCCCATGTCATGCCGGCCAGTTCTCCGGTTGTCGTTGCGACAGAGCTAAGACCTTGTTGTTTCGCGTAAGCCGCGATAGCCGGAGCAATGATACCTGTCGTAACCGTGGATGACTCACCGAACCAGTAAGCACCTTTGCAGGTTGCCGTTCCAGCGGAGCATACGTTCATGCCGTCTCTGCGGGTACTGATGTTCCCAAGGTTTGCGGTACTGAGAAGATGCGCGACTGCCTTGAAAACGGTTGACTGGTATTCCTCTGCTCTGCTGCCCCATTTGTCTTGTTGAGACAAGAAGGCGAACGACGCGGCACCGGTCGCAGCCTGTTCGTTTGCGGAAGATGTCCAGGATCCTCCGGATTGTTGGGTATTGTGCAGGTATGCGAGGCCTCTTTGAATCACGACTGTTTGGTCCGCCTCTGTTGCGGCAAAAGACATCGGTACCCACGCTGTCGTAACCGTCGAAAGCACACTAAGCGCTCTGATCACAAATCGGTTCATGAAAGCAACCTCCAGTACAAACGGTGCTCATTTTTAACCGCGGTGCACGGTTATCTTCGCTGGAGAGTCCATCCTCCAGAAGAAAAGAAGATACCCAAGTGTGGAAAAGACTTATGACCTGCCGGTGCGAGTCATGGGGCGTGAGGGGCGAGGGGAGATCGGTTGATCTCTGGTCGGGGCGTTAATCTGAACTTGCTCGCGATACCGAGTCTTTGGGATGGTAATACCGATGATATGCCGAGTATGGCTGGTCAGAATCTTCAATTCCGTTGAGAACCATACCAATTACCCGCGCTTTTCCAACAAGTGTGATGGCATCCTCAATAGCTTTCGCCGGTGTGCAGCCAGCGCGCGCCACGAGGAGTATCCCGTCAACATGATTTTTTATCGCCGATGCATCACTCAACGACAGCACTGGTGGACAATCGACCAGAATCCAGTCAAACACAGAAGCCAGTCTCTGAAAAATTCGCGATAGTTCCGGTCCATGCAGGACTTCCGTCGCACCGACCGTCTGCAGCTTTCCCGAAGGCAGCAGATACCATCCGAGCGGCTCGATAAAGCGCGTCAACGTAATCGGATCCAACCCGTGCTGAAGACATTCTGACAAGCCGGAATAACCACGGATCCCGAGTTCCTCGTTTAGAGATCCCCGGTGAAGATCAGCGTCAATCAGAAGGACTCGCCGCGTTCCGCCTTCCGCCAGTGCCGTAGCGAGGTTTAAGGCCGTTGTGGACTTTCCGTCCGCTGGTAGAGGGCTTGTAATCAGGAAGCTTTTCAGCTTGCCGGACGTCCAAAACTCCCGTAACCGCATTCGCAACAGCCGGAAGCTGTCGGCGGCAATACTTTCAGGCTCATTGTAGTAAGCCAGCCGCTTCACGCGGCGAACGTCGATCTGCTCTTTATGAACATCTTTCAGTTCCGCAGGCGCGACTGGTTCCGTAATGCGCAGATGTTGCTGTACTGGCCCGATAACCGGAAGATTAGCAGACTCATGCCTCAAGTTTGCCGCGTTGTCGATAACAGGGAGCAGGAATGAGTTGATATCCCCGTTCGTTTTGCGGAAACCAGAGAGTTTGGCCATACCCTTCCTTAATGGAACTCCAGTAACACTCGCGTGGCTCGGCAGGACGACAATGAATCCTCCCGCATGACGTCCTCAACCGTGACGGACGACGTACAACTCCGCGACAGCGACCACGATTAACGCGAGAGATGCGGTGATCCATTGAAAGATTTGCTTTCGCGAGCGTAAGCGCTGTTCCGCTGCCGTCAGCATAAGTGGAACACCGATGACTATCGGCAGCGCGATTTTGCGCACCATATCTTCAGTGCGGTGAAACGCTGTATTCCGAAGTTCACAGGCAAAGGCCAGAGCACCCCCAGCTACAAAGCCCCCGACGAGCCCAAACAGGCTGATCTTGACGCGATTAGGGCTTGATGGGAGCGTAGGACGGGTCGGAGGTTCAGCTAGCCGGAACTGCTGACCTTCCTGACGCTTTTCCAGATCGGTCGCGAGTTTAGACTCTTGTTGCTTTTTCAGCAGATCGCCATAATTCTGTTTCACAAGGTCATAGTCGCGCTGCAGTGAGGTAAGCTGCTGCTCGCGAACGGGTGTAACATTCAGGCGACTCTGGTAGCTGCTGATGTCGGCCCTGAGATGCTGCTCCTTTTGACTGAGGTCATCGAGTTCGAGGGTATTTGCCTTAAGTTGACTCCTGAACTGCGGGACCACGACATCCTCGTCACCGTCTGTCCGTTCCTCACGATCGTCGTGCTTCTGCGGGGCCGAAGGTGGCGGTGGAGCATTCTTCAGACCTGCAATAAGACTCTGCTCTTCAGCGATCTCTTTGTCTTTTTGCAAGACTTCAGGGTGCCGGGGAGTATACGTCGTAAGTAGCTTCTGTTTTTCGGCCTGCAAGTGTGCAAGCTCATTCTCCGCCGATCGTATTGGTGTAATTATCTCACCCGTACTTGACCTGACAGAGCGTGGAAGTCTTCCGCGCCGGCTGTACTCGCTGACCAGTGACTCTAAGTAAAGACGCTGCTGTTGTGCCTGACTGCGTCTCGAAAGAACACCGTCCAACTGCGACTGAAGGCTGGTGAGAATACCCAGGTTCCCCTGCTGCTGTTCTGGAAGTTCTCCAAGATACTGGAGTTTGAAATCGCGGAGTTGCTGCTCCTGTGCTTCCATCTGCTTGCGCGCGATCTCCAGCTGTTCTTGTAGAAACGCCGTAGTTGTGACTGCCTGATCTTCTCTGGTCTTTAGATTCTGCTCGATGAACAAATCCGTGAGCCGCTTGGTTGCCACGTAGGCGAGTTGTGGAGTGGGTGCTGTGAAGGCAATCTTAAACGCATTTACTTCGCCGCGGCTTAACATGCGCTCGACTGGTTGAACCTTGAGGTCTCGGTGAATCAGCTCAAGCAGTTGCTCTGGCTTAAGACGAGCTCTTTCTTCGGCGTGGAGACCCAACTCATCGATCAGTAGAAGCATTCGCTGTCCTGACAAAACCTCCTGGACCATAGCCTCGAGCGCCTGACTTGGGTCGGCAGTGCTCGTGGGCACAACATAGCGCTCTGGTACACGCTGATGAACAGCAAAAATAATAGCCTGGGATGTATATACGTTCGGCAATCGAAGCGAGACAGCGATTGTCGCCAACCCAATGATGGATCCGAAACCGAGGATCAGTGGCGCACGCCGAGAGAGGACCGCTCGAACTTTTGTAAGGATTTCACCAGAGTCGGTCTCGGCTCCCTCGCTGTAAGTTTCGCGGGTTTCAGCTTGCGATGATGACATGGTCGTCAGTTCCACATGAGAAAACGTGAATGGATTTGTGCATCAGACATCTAACGTACAGGCCGTGCCGCTAACCAGCGCGGCGTTAACTGCGCTCGTCTGGGTTTGGAATGGTTCAGCCAGGTCCGGGCTAGCAGTCGTGAGATACGTGCAACATACCGTTCGCTAAAGATGATTGAAATTCAGAACGGTATTACTTGGAGCGCAACGCCAGTCTTCGACGGAGCGCGGCCGGGCCCAAAACACCAGCCTTATTGTGCGTAATGGCTCCGCGTTGGTGGATCAACGGCGGAGTGAGGCGTCTCTGCCGCAGAGGCGAGGCGTTGATTGAGGATTGTGGATTGATTTCGTGCACCGAGATGGACATTCCGCGAGGCGGTCGGCAGAGCTCATTCCGCACCTTTTTGATTGGCTGTGCGTACCTTACTCGGAATGAGCTGCGTTTGTTGCCTTGCTCAATCGAGACTCACGCCCACTGTTCCGGATGCAGCTGATCACGTAATCCTGCTCGTCCTCTCCCATCTCATGAAAAAGGGGCAGAATCAATGAAGTGTCAGCTACGAGATTGGTCACAGGCAATCGGCTGTCCCACTGCTCACTGCAGTAGGGCTGCTCGCGGTGGATGGGCATGACGCCCCGGCGGGAAGCGATGCCGCAGTCGAGCAAGTGCTGCATCAACTCGTCCCGCGTCAGTGGCGAGTGTTCGTTTAGCCGCACCATGTACGACTGGTAGTTATGTCTGCAGCCCGCCGGCTCGTAAGGGACTGTTAGCCATCCCAGCCGGGACAGCGCTGCCGAGTATCGTTCCGCCAGGGTCCGGCGCCGGTTCAGCATGCCCTCGAGACGCTGCAGTTGAACAAGCCCGACGGCTGCCTGCAGGTCTGTCATTCGGTAGTTATACCCAACCTCGTCATATCTCTCGATCATTACTTTCGAAGAGCTGTGCCGAGCCACATCGGACACCGTCATCCCGTGCTGCCGCAGCCTTCTCAGGCGCGCCCCCGCGTCCGCATCGGCCGTCGTAATGATTCCACCTTCGCCAGTGGTCAGGATTTTGCGGGGATGGAAGCTGAAACAAGCCATCTGAGAATGAGGCTGCCCAAGCCGTTCGCCATTGTATTCTGAGCCGATCGCACACGCCGCGTCCTCGATCACGGCCAGTTCGTTACGGCCTGCGATCTGGTTAAAGCGGTTCATGGCACCAGGCAGTCCTACCTGATGTACCACCAGGATGGCTCGCGTACGAGACGTAATCGCCTCCTCAATCCGGTCCGGATCCATGTTGTAGGTCGAGGCGGTAATGTCAACAAAGACGGGAGTTCCACCTGCATGGACGATCGCATTAGCAGTTGCAATGAAGGACAGACTGGGACACAGGACTTCATCACCCGGCTTAATTCCCGCCGCAAGTAGTGACAGATGCAATGCGGCGGTGCACGATGAGACCGCGACAGCGTGAGGCGCTCCTACATACTCTGCAAACTTCGATTCGAATTCCGCAACCTTGGGCCCCTGGGTCACCCAACCACTTCGAAGGACTTCGATAACGGCAGCTTCTTCGCCCGCCCCGACGCTGGGCCGACTGACCGGAATGCTTCTGGCAGCTGTCGGGCGCATCACGCCTCCACCGCAACCGCCGATGTGCTCCGGGTCGCCTGCCGCCACTGGATCAGTCGGAGTAGTCCCTCCTCGAGCGTCACGGCGGCCCGGAAACCAAGCACCGCTTCCGCTTTCTCCACCGCCGCCCGCCGTCTTTGTACGTTGCCGACCTTCCGGGCTTCCCGAAATTCAGGCCGCAGTCGCGAGTCTGTCAGACGCAACAGCAGCTCACAGAGTTCGCTAAGACTCGTCTGAGTACCGGTGCCAACGTTGAAGGCGTCATCGTGAACATCGCTTCGTGCGGCGGCCAGGTTCGCTCTCGCAACGTCCTCCACGTACACAAAGTCCATCGACTGTTTGCCGTCACCAAAAATTAACGGTGGCTTGCCGGCTTCGATCGCATCAAGCCACCGAATCAGGACCTCGGTATATGCGCCGGTCGTATCCATACGGGGGCCGTAAACATTGAACGGACGAAGCGCGACATACTTGAGTCCGGTTGTGTCATAGAGCGCGCGTAAGATCTGCTCTGTCGCAATCTTGCCGGCGCCGTACATCGTACGATTGTTAAAAGGATGAGCTTCATCAATCGGCAGGTACAGCGGTTCGCCATACACCGACGCCGATGACGCCGCGATCACCTTCTTGACTCGATGCCTTACCGCAGCTTCAACGACATTCAAGGTTCCCGTAACTAGAACGTCAACAGCCTCGCGCGGAACTTCGGCACACCTGGTAATCCGCAGCGCTGCCTGGTGAAATACAAAGTCTGCACCGTCAGTCAACTCGGTAACCAGCGATGCGTCCCGAATATCACCTTCGGTAACGCTAACACGACCGTGTTGAACCGCGGGGCTGAGATTAGTCCAGCTGCCGCGGACGAAGTTATCGATCACACGAACTTCGGCGACTCCCGCTGAAAGCAATTGGTCAACAATGGTGCTTCCGATAAATCCGGCACCGCCAGTTACGAGGCAACATGCCCCTCTTAAGTCGTTCATTGTCATTGTTCATTTCTTCGGTCACGAATTACGCGTGCCGGAACACCTGCCGCAATCGCAAAGTCCGGGATGTCACGGGTAACAACTGCACCTGAACCGATAATTGAGTTTGCTCCTATACGGACGCCAGGCAGTATGCTGGCATTCATTCCTATATCAGCGCCTGCATCGATTCTTACTGGCTTAATCACCAGGTTGGTAGCGATTACCGGGTCCGCGAGAGGTATGCCTGTATGTTCGGACCCGAGCACCTTCGCCCCCGGGCCCCAACCCACATAGTCTCCTATGATCAGATCTCTTGCGTCCATGTAAGCCTGAGGTCCGATCCAGACGTGGTTTCCGATCCTGCAGGTACCATCAAAACGGCCCTGGATCATGGCTTGCGACCCGATGAAAACACAATTGCCGAATTCCATAGTTTCCGGGTGCTTCAGGACGACACCGCATCCGACCTGAATGTCATCGCCGACGCTTCTGCACATGGCTCGTATGATCACGCGACGCATGAGACCTTCGAATGCGGTATCTCCGTGACTAAACCGTCCGAACAGACCGGAAAGTTCAGGTCCCGATTGCGAGTCTTTCAGGAATGCGGCGAAATGTCGTTCCCACGCTGGATCCTCCCTCAGTTCTCGGCAACCAAAGACGGCAGCAGCCGTTCGCCGGGCGCCGCGCGTAGCTAAATCACCAGTTGTCATCTTGTCCCTGCACGGTCGGTCAGCTGCGATCACCAGCAGTCGCTGTGGCAATGCAGCGCAGAACGCGCGCCGGATTACCGGCAACGATTGTATTGGGAGGTACATCTTTGGTGACCATACTACCGGCGCCCACGATCGCATTCTCACCAATGATTACGTTCGCCAGGATCGTAGAACCGGAACCAACCGACGCTCCTTTTCTGACTACAGTCCGCTCAACGACCCAGTCGCTTTCCGTTTGCAACTGTCCGTCCGCAGTAGTCGCACGTGGGTATATATCGTTAATGAAGGTCACACCATGTCCGATAAACACATCGTCTTCAATCGTCACGCCTTCACAAACAAAAGTGTGGCTCGATATTTTGCAGTTCCTTCCCACACTGGCGTTCTTCTGTATCTCGACGAACGAGCCGAGCTTCGAATTGTTTCCGATACTACAGCCGTACAGATTGATGAACCTGGACAGCTTTACGCCTGATCCGAGCTTCACGTCTGCAGATATACACAGATAGCGATCCTCAAGGGCCGTGTCACGAACCATCAGTATGCTCCTTCTCCGGAAAAGACCGCGGCGGGCGTTTTCGCGAGGATTTTTATATCAAGCCACACAGACCACGTTCTTGCGTACCTGACGTCCAGTCGCACCATGTCGTTAAACCTCACACGGCTTCTCCCACCCACCTGCCAGAGCCCTGTTAGCCCGGGTTTCATGGACATGAGCCGCAGCTTATGCCACGACTTATAACGTTCCACTTCATAAGGCAATGGCGGCCTTGGCCCGACAAGAGACATCTCGCCCTTTAACACGTTGATGAGCTGCGGAAATTCGTCAAGGCTCGATCTCCGCAGCCAACGTCCAACCGATGTCACTCGAGGGTCCGCAGTCATTTTGAAGACATGGTCATCGTTCTCTTCCGAGGCCGTGGCCAGTTTTCCGGATATGAACTCCGTCACGTATGCTTTATGAATTTCGTCATTGCTCGAGATAATCATCGATCTGAATTTATAGAAAGTGAACGGAAGTCCATAACGGCCCACCCGTCGTTGACGGAACAGGACTGGACCCCGAGACGTCGCCGTAATTGCGATCGCTATGACTAAAAGCAATGGCGATAACAGGGTTAAGGCGGACGCACTGCCTGCGATGTCGATGAACCGCTTCAGGAGATGTGACCAGCGCTTTGAGTCAGACTCGGATTTCTGGTCAGGGTACAGAGTCAAATCGATGTCGGTGGTACGTTCCGGCCATTCCGAACTGTTGTCGGGATACACATGGAATGACAGGTGAAGAGACTTGATCTTGTTGATGCTGAAGCTGGCGGCCAGAGCCCGCGTAATCTTATTTATCAGCACGGCTTTTATCGTGTTGTCATCACCATCTCCAATTTCCGTAAAGATGATTCCGAATACCGCCTGGTGCTTATACCAGCCCTTTATGTCCGTTTCCCGGATCAATACGATCGAGCTCGTGCAGGAAGTCCTGAAACAAATGCTTATTGTCCAGTAGTTCCTCTGTATGCAGCAGGACGAGCACGAAACGTCTTCCCGAACGATCGCTTCTCTTCCGTTCGATAGACAGCATATTGAGGAATGCTGCTTCGTCGATTAACTGCAGGGCAGCAGAATGTCCAGAACTGCCGGATGGGTGACATGTTGAGCTTGCCGTTGACAGCGAACCCGCGTATGGCGAACTCATTGCACGGGCTGCAGCTGTGCCGTTCTTTGATGCGGACATTGATGTGGCCTCACGGGTTCGTGGTGCTCGGAAGGAAGTATTCGCTCCTCGGCTATCTTGGGCGAATTTCAGTGGGCAGCAGCGGACGCCTTTACATTACTTTGGTGATGCGCAGCTATACCCAGAACGACAGACTGGATCTGCTCCGGGGTCAACTCGGGATACATTGGCAGTGACAGTTCCTGTCGCGCAATGTTTTCGCTGACTGGAAAATCGCCGGCGCCATACCCGAGGTCAGAATAGCCGGGCAGCAGATGCACGGGCGTTGGATAGTGAATTCCTGACTGGATACCTTGTGCCTGCAGCGACTCCATCAACTCGCGCCGCTCACTTGTCAGCACGGCGAAGACATGATACACATGCCGGGTGTCGGGCAGCTCCGTCGGCAGCGTCAGACCGGTGCCACCCAGAGCCGCTTTGTAAGCCCGAGCGTGTGCTCTGCGGGCTTCTGTCCACTGTTCCAAACGCCGCAGTTTGACGCGCAGAATTGCACCCTGAACAGCTTCCATCCGGTAATTGAAGCCTTTCAAAACATGTTCGTATTTCCGCTCCGCGCCCCAGTCCCGAAGCATTCGGATCCGCCTGGCAAACTCCGGGTTGTTCGTGGTAACCAGCCCACCTTCACCACAGGCACCGAGATTCTTCCCGGGGTAAAAGCTGAAACAGCCCATGTCGCCGATAGATCCACACCGATGTCCACGGTATTCCGCCCCGTGCGCCTGTGCCGAATCCTCGATGACGAGCAGATTGTGGCGCTCCGCCACGCTGATAATCGCGTCCATATCGGCCGGGTTTCCGTAAAGGTGAACCGGTAGAATGGCTTTGGTCTTCGAGGTTATCGCTGCCTCCAGCTGTTCCGGATCCATGGTGTATGTCACTGGGTTGACATCCACGAACACTGGTTTGGCACCGGCATATAGCACCGCGGCAACGGTAGCGACGAACGTGCATGGGACGGTAATAACTTCGTCTCCGGCACCTACGCCAGCGGCCAGCAACGCGAGATGAAGTGCGCTGGTTCCGCTATTTACCGCGATGCCGTAGCGCACAGCACTGAAAGCCGCGAATTCCTCTTCGAAGGCAGCGACTTCGCTGCCAAGAACATACTGTCCGGACTCCAGGACACCCGTTACCGCAGCTAGTATGTCTTCCTTCAGGGCCGCGTACTGCATCTTTAAATCTATGAATGGTACTGTCATTAGGCACTTGCTCCGGGTTTATACGACAGCTGCATAACGCAGGGTCGACGAGTTTAGACGCACCGATTTCCCACGCTGACTAAGCGACTCGGTCGCGGCTTCAAGTGCGCTCACCACTCTGAGGCCTGCGTGCCCGTCTGTAATCGGGGTTGTTCCGCTCTGAATACAATCCGAAAAGTGCTGCGCCTCTATCTGCAATGCTTCGGTCACATCGAGTTTTGGGGCCGACATGTCACCGGACCTGTAGCTAACCAGCAACTTGTAAAGAGATTCCGGACCGTTCCTGACAACCACGCCCTTGTCGTAAATCTTGATTTTTTCACTAGTTTCGATATCGTCGTAGACGATCATGCTCTTACTGCCGCCCAACAATGTCCGGCGGATTTTAACCGGAGACAGCCAGTTTACGTTTAAATGGGCGATGATTGAGCCGCTGTAAAACACGCTGACGTACGCTGTATCCTCACCAGCACCGCTTACATGTGCAACTCCTGTCGCCGATATTTCCATGGGAACCTCGGGCAGCAGGTAGTCCATGATGGACAGATCGTGCACCGCCAGATCCCAGATCACATTTACATCGCGCTGGAACAAACCAAGATTCACGCGGGTGGAATCGTAGTAGTACAAGTCACCCAGACATCCGTCTTCGATGAGTTGCCGCATCTTTCGAACTGCGCCCGTATAGACGAAAGTATGGTCCACCATGAGCACAAGCTTGCGGCGGCTCGCCTCATCAATCAGTCGCCGGGCCTCATCCGAACTGGTGGTCATCGGCTTCTCGACGAGGACGTGCTTGCCCGCCTGGAGCGCCTCCATGGCGAGTGGGAAGTGGGTAGACACAGGCGTTGATATCGCAACCGCGTCGATATTCGGATTTCTCAGGATCTCCCGGTGGTCAGACACTGCTTGTACACCGGGGTATCGGCGATTCAATACCTGGAGTCGCTCGGTACTCTTGTCAGCGACTGCAATGACCTGCGTGTCGGGAGCTTCAACGAAGTTCCGCACGAGGTTGGGACCCCAGTATCCGTAACCTATGATGCCAATTCGAATCATGTACTCTGCCCTTTTTCTATCGAAACGTGTATTGATGGGTAATGTATGCGGGTAGCCGTGTGGATGGGTAAGCGCACCCGCAGGTAATTGTCAGACCCGAGTATTACTGGTCCAGGAACTCAAAACTGTGCGGTCCTGCCATGACTAGTGGATGTTCTTCTGGCGCAAGCAGCGGCTTTGCCTTCGCCGGTTCGGCCTACAGAATCCAGCGACGGCTCGACGGCAGTGATAATGCGGTCACAAGCGTCGACGTTCTTCCGCTTCATTGCCGGGACGATTGTCGGCGCATGGCTCGTGTCTTCCCATAGAATGTGGTGAGACCTGCAGTCAACGATGTCCTGCTTGAGCCGATTCTTATACTCTCGACGAACCCAAAGAGCCGACTCTGATCTGTCAGAACTGTAAATGTGCGAACGGACGAGTATTGGCCGGTGTTTAGCGTGAAAGTTTAGAAAACTTAGTGGAACGTCCCACTTTCGACAGGAGACACCATGGATCATTGCTGCGCGCATTTCCAGTGTCGTTCCACAATGTGCTCGTGGATGCCAGGAACTCACCGCCTGGTATAGCTATGCATATTGCGTCCGCTCCTGACGAACCTGGTGTCTTCCCACAAGAAGCCTGTCAGGAATTTCTCCTAAAGTCACACCTAAAGCCGGGTGGATTGGATAAGAGAATTGCGCGGATGCAAAACTGCAAGCCTCACTGCCGTTGCCTGACGCGGCTCGAGTGGAGGCGCGATCTTAAGATGGCGTGACAACAGAGGCGAGGCGCCAGCGTCGCGTCATGTTATGCGTTTGCAGTCAGGGTCGGGTGAGCAGCGCCGGTACTCCTCGGAATCCGGATTGGTTCCACACAGGCGCGGTCCATCTCGACGGTGATTGATCTCTGGATGGCCGACACAGAAAGAATGAGCCGCGCCGCTCCGCGGTAGTGGACGAAGACACCTTCGATGCCAGTCAACGGGCCGCGGATCACGCGTACTGAGTCTCCTTCGTGCAACCGGTCACAGGGTTCAATTGGCATACCGCTCTGCAGGGCTTTCCGAATTTGTTCGACTTCTCTCGCAGGAATTGGGATTGGCAGCTTGCCAGCACCCACGATCCTGCTGAACATTGGGAGTTACAAGGATAGGAAATCTATTCTGCACGTCAAAGAGTGCAAATACATAACCATTGAAGACTGGAGCCATAATGACCTTCACACGATCTGACCACACTCGCCTCATCGGGTACTGTGGAACGTAGCACTCGTATCCCTTACCGGCCAGATTCGCTGATACCAGGTTTTCCTTTCGAGTGGTTACCTGAAGCGCATACCACTCATGCTGTTCAGTATTTTCGTTGTATAAGCATTATTTTAGGACCCGCTACCCGCAGGATGGGTATAAAACGCTAACCTCAGCACTACTAGCGATGTACGGCGTGCCTGTCGTGCCACTCTAGTTTGTGAAAAATATATAAGCCACTGTTTGCCGTTGCGGACATAGCTTCCGCACGAAGTGTCCCAGCAACCCACTGAAACAATTGGCCTGTGTTTATCGCCGAATACTAGCGCCTTCGACAGGGAGTGTCAAGGCTAAAGTCGAAATCCTAAGAAATCGGTACCTCACCGAGTATGGTTCTGTAAGTCCTAGATCAAGAGTCTTACGATCTCGATTCTGCAGACGTACGCACATAACCTTGAAGCAAGCGCTACGTTCACCGAGTTGGCGGGCCCCGGGACAATCTGTTGCACGTTTGTATGTTCGGCGCCTGACATCGAGCAACGGTTGTCGTTCGTCTGGTCGCGCCCTTTCGTGAAATCGAGAGACGCCGATTAAGAATTGCTAGCGTGTTTTCCAAGTAACAGACTACGGAGAGTCAGGCGGCCGCAATTCAGTGTGGCGCCTTGTTGAAAGTCGTGCTGTTTACAACTCTGATCTGCTCGGAATCCGGCACTGCTGTTTGGTGCGATTACACGAACTGGTACTAGTCCGATGGGTCTATTGCTAAGGATACAGACTAGTCGTACACTCCTCTTTTATCCTAAATCTGATACGGCCTTTCGTCGGTGAGCATGCAGTGGCAACTCGGCGGGACGGTGCTTCTGTGCGCCGTCATTGTGCAGGGTCCTTACGCTCGCTTGGCTCCGGGCCGGAGAGGCAAGCATCGACAGCAGTACTGGCTGTCTGGTATTGGCGGGGGCCAGTGGTGGAGTGGAAAATAGGTGTGATGGTTCGGCAGTTCGTCGCTGAAATGCTTACATTTGTCCGCGGACGAAGACTCATGGGAATCGTTCTCTGGGCAGTGATGCTGATGCTCGTGGCTGTAGGTGAGCTCCTTCCGGGGAATAGCGATCCGATTGTCTGGCTGTCGGCGTCTCGCCTGAGCGACAAGCTTGTTCATCTGGCAGCTTACGCGGTCGTGGCCGGGATCGCTGCGGCTGCAATGGACACGCGTCTAATGCTGGTGTGCATCGCTGTGTCAGAGTGTGTGGGTATTGCTCTCGAGGTTGGGCAGCATTACGTGCCGGGCCGCAGTACTGATATTTATGACGTGGTCGCCAATACTGTTGGCGTGTTAGTGGGTGCGGGGTGGGGTCTGTGGGTTCTTCACTGGACTCTGAAGAGGTCATGTACACGCCCCGAGACCTCGTCTGCGACCGACCTTCTCCGCAGTTCATAGGTCCCGTGACACTCCACCGTCATCTTCCGTGCTGAACCTCGCGCCTTGAGCCAGGAACAGAAACAACGCGTTCGCGCGCGGTTCCAGTGACCTGCCCCGGTTTTCTCTACCAGCCGTAATTTGGAAAGCCCGTTCGTTTTTTCACTACGTCTCTGAGCCATCCCGCCGGAGCCGCCCGTCGCGATAACGCTTCTCTGCACGGCGGCGCGGAGCGGGCAAGGGCGCGCCCGTCAGGGCGCGGCGCTCAGCGAACCCTTGCCGGCGAGCACCGCCGTGCGATCCACCAATCCCGACGGGCGGTCCGGTGGGGTGGCGGCCATCCTGCTGGTGAGTTCAGAGCAGGCTTTCGCGAATTCCTCCGGCGTCCGATAATCCAGGCTGCTGTGCGGCCGCTCTGCGTTGTACTCCTTCCGCCAGCGTTCGATCTTTCGCCGCGCATCGGCCAGATTCACGAACCAGTTCGCGTTCAGGCACTCATCCCGGAACCGTCCGTTGAAGCTCTCCACGTGCCCGTTCTGCATCGGCTTGCCCGGCTGAATGTGAATCAGCGTGAATGCCTCTGCTCTTCGCACCACTCCATGAAGTGCCGGCTGGTGAACTCCGGCCCGTTGTCGCATCGAAGCGCTCTCCGGCATGCCGCGCTCCTCGATCACCCGCTCCAGCACTCGCGTCACCTGCCGGCTGGAGATGCCGGTGTCCACTTCGATCGCCGGACATTCTCTCGTGTAGCTGTCCACCAGCGTCAGCGTCCGCAATGCCGCGCCCCGTTGCCAGATGCGTCGGACACGAAGTCCATCGCCCATTCCTGATTGGGTCCGCTCAGCAGCGGCGTTCACCGGTGCCGGTCCCGATCACGCGTTTCCGCTTCAGCCGCCGCACCATCAGCCCTTCCTCGCGGTACAGCCGGTAAATCCGCTTCACGTTCACCTCCCAGCCCCGGCGCGTCAGCAGCGCCCACAACCGCCGGTAGCCGTAGCGCGGCTTCTGCCTTGCCAGTACTCACCACGCTTCGCCGCAGCTCTGCATTGCGGTCCGGCCGCGGCTCATACCGGTAACTCGAGCGGTCCACTTCCAGGAGCTTGCAAGCCTGGCGCTCGCTGAGCCGATGTTCGGCCATCACGAACGCCACGTCCCGCCTGGCGCTCACAAGCTCCAGCCGTTTTTTCGGATCACCGCTTTCAGCGCTTCCTTGTCCAGGCTGAGATCGGCCACCATCTCCTTCAGCCGCCGGTTCTCGTCTTCCAGCGCCTTCAGCCGCTTCGCCTCGCTGACTTCCATGCCGCCGTACTTCGACTTCCAGTTGTACAGCGTCTGGTCGGTGACGCCCAGCTCCCGCGCCAGTTCCTTCACCGGCCGGCCCGCTTCCAGCTGCTTCACCGCCCCGATGATCTGCTCTTCGGTGACTTCGTCTTCTTCATTTGAAAAACTCCTCTTCTTCTTCGGAGCTTTCCAAATTATGACTGGCTTAGATTTCCGGGGGCAGGTCACCGGCATCTCGTCCTCATTACCAGAAGTCTTTAACCTCGAACCTTCTTCGACCCTCAGCCAGTACAACATGGAAAGTAGTTCGGTAAGTTATTTGCAGCACTGTGGGAGCGCTGATATGTGCATTGTCTCAGCGAATTCACGGTACTACCTGCAGCGGAAAGTCGATGACAGTGTCCGACCGGAGCTGCGCTGGTCAGACGAGCGACGAACGGATCAGGATGCGCGACAGGGTCTTGGGGGCTGGGTCGAGTACTGGTCCGCCGCTACCCAAAGTTCTGTCGCCGTTAGATGAAAGATCGAGGAAACGTCACATTCTAAGTGCTGCCGCTGATCCATCACAAACACCTGAAATGGAACACCTGAAGCAACAACGTAGGTCAGACATGGATGGTGCCCGAAGTATGAGGAAGCGTCAGTACCTTGGCAGAGCCGCGTGTGTTTGTAGGACTACGTGACTACGAGGCAAAGGTGTTGCAAAACGTTTAGACAAGTGTTGGACTCCCCAGCGATGGACATTATGGTCCCACTGAACGTCGGCGAGTTGTCCTCATGGGAGCTTTCACGCTTTGGAGCCGGGTCACTGCGCGCCAGGGAGGACACGAACGCTTGGATTTCGGACCGGAGTTGGTGGTTTGGGAGAGCCGGTGACCGCAGTGTCAATTAAGCTTCAAGAGTTCTGCCAATAGGAGGAGGTCATCTATCTCCTTTCACGTCCGTTGAAAGGGCTGATTCAGTAAGTGGTGCAGCAGGTGCTGGAAGCCGAGATGATTGAGCCGCCGCAGGCCGAGAAGGACGAGCGGACCTCAGCCAGGCCTGGTTTACCGTTCAGGACACTCCAGCCGAACGCTGGTGACGCGAGTGGGCAAAATTGAACTCCGGTGCCTCAGAACAGACAGGGCCGGTTTCGAACCGAGGTGTTCGGGCGGAATCAGCGGAGTGAAGGCGCTGGTGACGGCCTGATGGAGATGTATTTACAGGGAGTCTCGACGCGAAAGTTGAAGGCGGTGACGGAGGAGCTGTGCGGCCATCAGTTCAGCTCGGCATGGTCAGCCGAATGGTTTAGATACTGAATCAAGAGCTGCAGAATTTGCCCAGCGACGTCTCGAAGAGCCGTGTCCCTGTGTGAATCTGAATGCCGTTATGAGAAGTGCGGGAGGATGGGACTGTTCGCAGCCAGGCGGTTCTGATGGCGATCGGTATCAACTAGCTGAGGTTGAACTGGACAACCGGGAAGGCCTTTCCAGCTGCAAGGAACTGATGCTGTTGCTGCGAAAGCGATCACTTCACGACGTCGAGTTTGTGGTCAGCGAAAATCAAGCCGGACTGCGCAGGCAATTCACGAAATTCTGCCCGAAGCCGTGTGGCAGCGCTGCTGCGTCACTTTCTTCGCAATTTCCTCGAATACCTGCCTTCGGAAAGCCGATGACGTGGGGTAGCCGCTATCCGAAGCTGTGCAGCTGGGCGGAAGACAACGTCGAAGAAACCCTGAGCTTCTGTTGATTGCCCCGGCAACAGCATAAGAATCTGAAATCGAACAACATGCTCAAGGAACTCATGGAAGAGATCAACCTCGGGAATCACCCAAAACCGGCCATATGGTGGATCACCTGAAAACCGGCCAACGGAGATAGCTGAATCAGGACATTGATACTGACGGAGGGATTACGCTCCGTCACGTGAGCAATGTCTTGAGCGAAGAAAAGAAACAGCAAGTCATCGCGCTGGGACGGCTGGGATGGTCGTTGCGGCGCATCGAAGCAGCGGCGCATATTCGCCGCGAAACCGTCGGGGCATATCTCCGGGCTGCGGGAATCGCGGTGCGTCCGCCGGGTGGGTGGGGACGGCGTGACCGGCAAAACCGGCCAATAGAGGTGATCCACCGACTCTGAGGCCGAATCGAGCCGACCTCGCCGCCACCCAGACCGCAGCCCCTCGGCGAGCGCCTGCGAACCCTACCGGGAGGTCATCGAAGCCGGGACTCTCGCGGGGCCGCAACGCCATGGCGATCTGGCAGGACCTGGTGGACAGCCACGGTTTCGCGGGGCGTTATGCCAGCGTCAAGCGCTTCGTGCGGCAAGCTGCGCGGATCGTCCGCGCCCGAAGCCCGCGTGGTGATTGAAACCGCTCCGGGCGAAGAAGCGCAGGTCGACTACGGCACCGGCCCGATGGTGCGCGATCCGCAGACCGGCAAGTACCGGCGCACGCGGCTGTTCGTGCTGACGCTCGGCTACAGCCGGAAATCCGTGCGGCTGCTGGTGTTCCGCTCCAGCGCGCGGGTCTGGGCCGAGCTGCACGAGAAGGCGTTTCGCCGACTGGGCGGAGCCACTCGCGTGGTGGTGCTGGATAATCTGCGCGAAGGCGTGCTCACGCCGGACATCTACGATCCCACGATCAATCCGCTGTATCGCGATGTGCTGCAGCATTACGGCGCGGTCGCTCTGCCGTGCCGCGTGCGAGATCCGGACCGAAAAGGCAAGGTCGAATCCGGCGTCGGCCACGCGCAAGAAGACGCCGCTGAAAGGGCTGCGCTTCGAGAGCCTGGAAGAAGCGCAGGCGTATCTGGATCACTGGGAAGAGCGCTGGGCCGACACGCGCATTCACGGCACCACCAAGCGGCAGGTCGCGGCGATGTTCGCCGAAGAACGCCCGGCGCTGCTGCCTCTGCCGGTCGAACCTTTTCGCTATTACCAGTACGGCGAGCGCACCGTGCATCTGGACGGCTGCGTCGAAGTCGAGGCCGCCTACTATGGCGCGCCGCCGGGCTGGATCGGCCGCCGCGTTCACGTGCAGTGGAATGACGTCGCACGTCCGGCTGATCGATCCGCGCACCGGGCAACTGCTGCGCGAGCATTTGCGGCAACAGCGCGGCCGCCATCGCATCCAGGAGAAGGATCGCCCCACACGAACACCGCTATCACCGAACAGTTGCTGCGCCGCGCCGAAATAGCCGGACCGCACATCGGCGCGTTGTGCCAGGCCATGCATCGCAATCAAGGGCAGGAAGCGGTGCGCCGCATCCTGGGCGTGCTTACGCTCGTGAAAGAAGTACGGCGTCGCTTCCACCGATGAGGCTTGCGCCATGGGGCTGGAAACCGGCGCTTGCGAATATCACTTCGTGCGCCGCTACCTGGAACACAACCCGCAACTGCCGCTGAGTCTGCGCCAAGTCGATCCGCTGATCCGCCAACTCACGCTCTATCGCGACCTCATTGAAAGCCGAACTCGTCAACAGGAGAATCATCATGAACCTCATCGAACTCGAACGCTCGCTGCGCCAACTCCGCCTGGGCGGCATGGCCGCGGTGCTCGAAACCCGCTTGCGCCAGGCACAAGCCGAAGCCATGGCTCCCATCGACCTGATCGCTTGTCTGGTTTCCGACGAACTCACTCTGCGCACCGACCGTTTACTGCAACGCCGCCGCAAACAGGCCGGCTTTCGCGATCCCGACAAGACTCTCGATAACTTCGACTTCACCTTCAATCCGAAGATGAATCGCAGTCTGGTGTTCGATCTGGCCACCGGCGCATTCATCAACAAGCGCGAAGACGCGTTGTTTCTCGGCCCCGGCGGAACCGGCAAGAGCCACTTGGCGCAGGCCATCGGGCAAGCGCGCCATTCAGCAGGGCTACAAAGTGCTGTATCGCGAAACGCACATCCTGCTTGATGAACTGGCCGACGCCGTCGCCGACGGCACGCGCAAAGAGTACATGGAATCGGTGGCCACTGTTCCGCTGCTCATCATCGACGACTTCGGCATGCGCAAACTGCCGCACACCGCCGCCGAGGATCTGCTGGAAATCATCATGCGCCGCTACGAACGCTTCAGCACGCTGCTGACTTCCAATCGTCCGGTCGAGGACTGGGGCAAGCTGCTCGGCGATGTCGCCGCTGTCAGCGCCATGCTCGATCGCCTGCTGCATCACGGCCACGTGCTCAAGTGCGGTCCGCGCAGCTGGCGCACCAAAACTGCCGACCGAATCATAAGGAAGAAGCTTCTTACTGCGAGGGCTCTGCCCTCGCGCTCCCGGGATTTATCGCTTTCGGCCAGAATATTGCGCTGCTTGCTTCAAAGGGGCGAGTTCATTCGCCGCCCGCCATTCCGGCTCCCGAGTCGGCGCTCCGGTCGCATCCCTGCGTTGCCGTACCCTCCGCTCAGGTGTGTTCAGTATATTAAGCTGCCCAAGCTTCCACTACAAAAATATTGCGCCAGGAAAGAAGGCGCGCTATAACTACTCTTGTTCTGGTTGGTTTCCTTTGGCCGGTTTTGAAGTGATAACGGATGGCCGGTTTTGAGGTGATTACCGAGGATCAAGTGACGGACGCTGGTTGTGCGGATCTTTCCCCATTCGGCAGCGTGTCCGCGCCTCGTCCGGGCAGTTGCGATCGCGTATTAAAGCGGATGGGTGCGATGGAGTACCTGAATATGGAACCACTCGCCGAGCAATCAAAGGAAGCCCTGCGTCGGATCGGAGGTCCGGCCTAAGATTTCTACCGTGCTGGGGAGGAAGGGGCGTCAGACGCCGGCTCCTTCCAAACGCATCCCGGCTCACAGCCGTGGAGTGGCGTGACCTTAATTTTCGTTTATTTCTGTGCGGGGCAGCCGGGCGCGGCAGAATCGCAACTGGGTTGTACTTTTCGATCAGTTTCGGACGGACAGGGATTTTCCAGCTGCGCCCACCGCGAGTGCATAATGTTGTTGGATCGCGCGATC
The DNA here is from genome assembly GCA_963794765.1 of Bryobacteraceae bacterium. Lineage (GTDB taxonomy): Bacteria > Acidobacteriota > Terriglobia > Bryobacterales > Bryobacteraceae > JAWXCM01. The sequence continues at coordinate 32,305 of CAWCGC010000042.1, forward strand.
GGCAGGATGCCGCTGAGCCAGCTGTTCGAAGATGTGCAGTGCTTCGCCAACATGGCCGTTCCGCAGGTAAACATAGCCCAGGGTATCTTTGTACGTCCTGTCCTGCGGTGACAAGCTTACGGCCTTGCCCGCCAGATTCACCGCTTCATCGAGATTACGACCGCGTTCGGCCATCAAGTACGCGAGGTTGTTGTTCGCGGCAGCGGATCGTGGATCGAGCCGAAGCCAGGCGCGATACGCAGCTTCTGCCTCTTCTGGCTGTCGCGACATATCGAGCAACTGTGCCAGCATGGCTGTCAGTTGTACATCATCCTTCCGGTACGCAAGGCCGTTACGGGTGACCGCCAGCGCTTCCCGTACCTGCCCTTTGGACCGGTAAAGTTCTGCGAGACGCGTGTAGCCGGTGGACACATCAGGTTGCGATTGAATTAATGCTCGGTACGCCTCGATTGCGGCGCTTAGATCTCCGCTCCGTACCAGCGTTTCTGCGAGAGCGTACAGCGTCAGCGGTCGGTTGGGAACGCGGGCGATATCGCTCCGAAGCACACGGATCGCTTCGTCGTACTTACGCTGTGCGGTTAAAGCCTCTGCAAGCCCGCCAATAATACGAACATTATCGCCACCGGTCTGATACAGCTTTCGAAATATGGCTTTCCGCCTGTGACAGCTTCCCTTCAGCTATGAGCAGGTACCCAGACTCGAGTTCGATCGCTGAACCGTTCTTTGCCGATTCCTTCAGCTCCGCAAGTGCCGCTCGAGCTTCCGAAAACCGGCCCAGGCCTCGCAGCGCCGCTACGCGGGTCAGCCTTCCACCTTCATTGGCCGGGTGCGACTCGAGCAGAGCGTCGCTCCGCTGCAATGCTTGTGAGTAGTCCAGCCGCGCAAGCGATGCGCTCACTCGCGCCAGCATTACTTGCGTCGAACCGGGGTCGATCCTCAATGCTGCATTCAACTCGGTCTCGCTGCCTGCCAGATCACCGCTGCGCATCAGCAGTGTGCCGAGATGAAAATGAGCGATGGAATCTTGTGCGTCTGACTGGGTCAGCGCCCGCCACTCCTGGATCGCCTCATCCCGTTTGCCCTCGCCTTCAGAAAGGAGGAGCGCCCGGGAGCGGAGTAGCTCGCGGTCCTGAGGTTGTTCCTTCAGAACTCCAAGAAGCAGCTGTCGTGCTTCATCGAACCGCCGCTGAGCGATGCGGATCGCGATCTGACGTTTTCGATAAGGCAGTGCAACATTACCCTTAATCGCTGCTCCGGCTTCGTACTGCAGGTACGCCTCCTCGGGCATGCCGGAGTGCTCGTAAAACTCTCCCGCAGCCAGCCGACCATTCGGGAACTGTTTAACATCTGCGAGCGGAGCAAGAGCTTCGGCGACATGCGGGGCCTGCCCTGCGAGCAGATAGTACGTAGCTAGTTGCAGGAGTGCGCGCTCGGAACCAGGATTCGCGTCCACCTGTTTAAGCAGCACCTGGATCGCCTCGTTGGCGCGTCGCGACCGCAGATATTGGCGGGCAAGGACGTCGTAAACAATGCTTTCCGTCTTATTTCTGCTTATAAACGCTAACCCGATTTGCTCAGAACCGGTCTTGTCTCCTGAATCGGCCAGAACCTGCATCAGCATCGATGTGACGTCAGCATCGTCCAGATGAGCTTTGAGCGCCGTCTCGAAACTACGACGCGCAAGCGTCCATTTGGTGGTCCAGAACTGCGAGGTAACCGATTACACGATTGCCAGCATAGGAGCGCGGATTTCGCGATATGATCTCCGCACCAAGTCTGGCCAGCTCATCGTACACGGGTTTCGGCTTGCGCTGGTCGTGCCAAAATGACCGCAGTAGCAGGTCGGCAAAGGCCGTAGAAACGTCCTCTCGGTGCCCGAGCATCGAATCGGCAAGCCGCAGCGATTCGTATGCTGTGGCGGGCTTCCCGTTCTTCAGGGCTGATAATCCAAGCCGGAAGTGTGCCTCTCCGTCGCGCGGTTCGAGCGAGAGCAGTTTTCGGTACTGCAATTCGGCGTCTTCATAGGCACCCTTTTCGAAGAGCTCATTTGCTCGTACGCGAAGGGCGGCAGGATTGTTCCGGCAACTGGTCAGCCACACCAAAGCAATGACGCAAAATAAGGCGCGATAGCAAAACACAGAGGGCTGCACGTTCAGGCCAGTGTTCTGCGTCTATGCCAGATCAGATATGCGACGCCGACCGCGAGCAGCACACCGAAATGCGCCGGCTCAGGAACGGGACTGAGGGTCAGTAGTTCCTGGCCCGCGACCCGCACGTATTGATTGTTCTCCCATTTGACGGGTGACCAGATCAGGACTGATGATGCAGTGACGTTCGATTGCTGAAGCGCACTCAGGTAAGCATTGGCCTGATCACGTACAGCGTCGTTGTTACTGAACTGGACGGCACCTGACGAGACGTCCAGCGTTGGAGAAGTTTCACGACCGATTTCCCAGGCGGCCCATTGAAATGCCGCCGACTTGACGTCGTTTTTAGGTGTCGGTTGAGCGTCCGCCCACCCGACCGTAAAAAGTTTTGCAAGCTCGTCCCGCTGGGCTGCATCCAGCGTCGGACCGTACCCGGTACCGCTCACGATTGGAGCAGGGTAGGACGCCAGTGTCTGAACATAATATAGTTGCGGGGCGCCGCCGGCAAACAAGTGTTCACTGGCGTCAATGCATATTGCACGGAAAGCCTGATATCCCGCGTCCGGCACATCGTTGCTGGTATTAAACTCAAGTCCGAAAATTCCTACGCTGTAAGGCCCGCTCGCCGGGCCGGGAATGACGCTTCCGGACATATTCTGATATCCGGCTGGAAACATGTTGCTGTCCCACCGTACAGTCGCCGTTCCGTTTATCGGATAAGCGGGATATGACCATGCGCTACCAGTAGCCAGCGCAAAACCTAACAGCAACGTGCGATATGCGTTCATAGAGAGCTTCCATGAACAGTCTAAAGACGTAGTTTATATTTCACAATCGGCCAATTGTGATAAGGACGGTATCAGGAGTACCAGGCCGGGGCTACTTCGAAGACGGCTGACTGAAAAAACAAGCCGGTCCAAAACCGGCATTGCAAACGGACAGACCGGGCGCCGATGACGTCCCCGGAGGGGCTGCACAAAAATCCTTAGGCCCAGTGATATTTCTTACATTGGTGTAGGATATTTCCAGGGCTTCATTCTTCGGGAAGCGACCGCAGTAGACCTCCGACTTCTACGTGCGCCCGCCTGAGAGTGAAGCCCGGATTACATTTTAGCTGTAGTTCCAACCTCGCATTAGCAATCTGACCAGTTTTTAACATTGATTCTTCTTCAGGTCGCCCGCCATTGGAGAGCCGTCGTTCACCGTACGAAGACAGTGAAATCGACATTAAGGATGATCGCTTCGTCGGTGACGCGGATCTCCTTCACATCGAATTTTCGGAGCTGACGAGGATATTGCGGCTGTGTGCCAGGATCTTCAAAGCCGCGTTTCGCTTCGTCAGCCAGCGGGTAGTGAAACTCGCGAGGCAAGCTGCCTCCCAGTGCCGCACAAACGCTGGTGGCATAAAAGCCCGCTGTACCTTCCGGCGTTGCCTTTACATCCTTCAGGCCGATATTGCCTTTTTCGTAGATGGGGACTGCGGTGATGGTGAGTGAAAACGAGTCTCCGAGGCCAATGCAACGACCAAACAGGTCGACAGATGTGCGACCGGTGAATCGCGCGCGAATCAGAAGCCGTCCACCTGCATTCTGCACCTTCGGCGCCTCAAGCCAGGCGTAGTTGCACTTTGCGCTACGACTGCCGCGAACATAGCGACGTCCTTCATCAGTGAAAAGCTGGGCGGCGAGCATGCGTTCGAGGGCAGAGAAGCTAATCTGTACGTCAGCAGCGCGGGCAGACATGGTCATCGCGACCACTATGAGAACGCCCCGAACACACGAAGGCCCGAGCAAACCTGCCCGGGCCTCAGGACCTTCGAAACTGCGCACCTGTCAGGCGACGTTCTGAGTCTTGTACCGATTCATGAGCTCCGTCATCTGGTCCTTGAGGCGCAATTTAAGCTTTTTGAGGCGATGCTCCTCTGCCTCTTCATCTCCCGTCAGCACAGGCTTTGCTTCGAGCTCGTCGATCAGGTCATCATACTGCGAATGCTCGAGCGCAAGCTGGCGGAAGTGCTCATCCGTCGCCATGAGGTGCGCTTTCAAATCATCCTGGGTCGTCACATCCATAGCTGTGGGCTTCTCCTTCGGTGAAGTCTTGCCCGAGTCAGGCCATTTGGTCGGCTCGTGACACCTCGAACTTATCATTTTCAGAAGTGTTACACAACAGGTTGAGATCTCTTAATGTTGTAAGTTATTGATGAATTTGCGAATACGAATTTCGAGTTGCTGTGAGTTGCGAGTTTCACACTCCCAAATTGTGTATACTCGCCAGCCGGAGGCCTTCAGAGCCCGAGTGTTTTTCTTATCTCTTTCGACGTTACCCATCCGTTTTTGCGACCAGAAATCCGAGTTTGTTGCCGGCTTTGGCTGGCCATATCGACATCGGTGCATGTGCCAGAAACAGCCGTGAACGAACACCACTGTTTTGAATTTTGGAAGGACGATATCGGGGTGCCCGGGGAGGTCGCGGCGATGCAGTCGAAAGCGCAGACCTGCAGCATGCAGTGCCTGGCGTACTTTTACCTCCGGCTTTGTGTTGCGCGAGCGAATTGCGGCCATGTTGCGGCTGCGCTGTTCGGGCGTGTGGACGTCGGCTGTCATGCGTTTTGCGGATTGAGCAGGGAGCGAACCACATCGCGAGACCAGCTCTCGAACGGTTTAAAGGGTTCACCGCGCTGACGCAACTCGTCCGCGAGATAGCGGCGCGCGAACCTTAGCTCCGGTGTGACCAACAGTGAGGGTGCGAGGTCGGGCGGTCCGTCGCCGGCGAACGCTACCGTCGCGTATTTCTTCTGAGCCGCACGAACGATTCCCGCTTTGTCCACGTCGTGGGTGAGGTCGTCAAGTCGCAGCCCCTTGCCTGGCACGATCCGTCCTGAATTCGAGTGTACCGTCGCGTGCTTCACTCCGAAACTGCTCAGGATTTTGTTGATGTACCACGACGAACCCGCGGAGACGATGATGAGGTCCCAACCCGCCTCGTGCAGATCTTCAGTTGCGTGCTGCAGGTTGACGTCAGGTCTCGTATCTTCGAGAAGTTGTTCCAGGATATCGGGATGATCTGGTGTGAAGTCGAAGAAGCGCTGCATGGCTTCGACGTGCGTGATCTCTTTACGACGGTACATGCCGAAGAAATCCGGGACGTCTTTCGGCATGTGACGCTCGGCGACCAGCGCGAAGAAGTCTGTGTGTGTGATGGTGCCGTCGAAATCGGAGACCAGGGCTGAGTGCATTTCGGTTATGATTGGGTCGACGGGTGTGCGCTCGAAATTCGGGCGATAGAGCGACGACTATTGCTTCCTTTCAAATCGCGGGAAAGAAGCTGTTGTCGTTCCAGTGCGGCCGCTCCGGAGCATGGCCAGTTGCTCCAGCAACTCGGCCTTGATCCGGCTGAACTTTGCGGCGGCTTCCAGATCCACGGGCTGCTTCGCGTCGTCCGCCGGTCCGTGATACCGATGATGGAGCCACGCTTGTCCGGTCTTCTCCTCGCGTGAGCCCGAAGTATACCCGAACTCCACAGCAGCGATGGAACGCCCTGCCGAACAAAACTTTACTGATCGCTTCGGATGAAGATGTTGCGATTCCGTGCCGGATCGGGCTGCAGTGTCACATGCAACTCCTTCCTGCCTGTTGCATTTGTTCGCCGGTGTCGATTCCTCCAGCTCGTAAGAAAACCATCGCTCCAGCGGAAACAACGGCAGGAACATATCAACATTGATATTGGCGACCATTGGACCGTTCGTCACCGTCAAATGCGTGGCAAAGTAGCGGCACCCAGGCAGGCCCTTCTCTTCGCCGCATACCGCATCAAGCAGAACACTCATGCCGAGCTTCGTGTCGTTCATCCGTCGCGCCGTCTTGATCAGCGTAGCAACCCCGGAAGCATTGTCCAGTGCGCCGTTGTAGATGTTGTCGCCGTTGATTGGTGCCCCCGTCCCGAGATGGTCGAGGTGTGCCGACACGACGACATACTGCGTCTTTCGCGCAGGATTGCTGCCCGGAAGCATGGCCATGACGTTCGGCGATTCCGCCGTTGTTGTCTTCAGGGCGAGGTCCGACCGCAGTGCGCCTCTTAGGGGGAAGTCGAGCAGCGGTGTGTGCTCATTGGCGAGCGAACACAACTCAAGTACTCAAGTGCCGTTCGGCCTGAGCCGGCCAGCAGCTGGTCCATCGATGCAGGATTAACCTGTAGGGTGATGTGCCGATTCGGCCGCTCTTGGATAGCGGGATCCGCCAACACGATGGAAGGCATCATTCGCGCCAGCTTCGACTGCTCCCATCGCACATCGGTATCTTTGGGATTTGGGACGCTGATGGTGCCGATGACGCCCGCCTTCGTGAGGAACGGTGCGCGAGCCTGAGTCGTGCGATAGCGTGCCAGCAAGGCTGCCCGAATCTCCCTCCGCCCGCCGCTGATCGGCACGATGATCTTGCCATTGAGATCGAGCCCGGCGCGCTCAAATTCCTGAGCCACATACTCGGCTGTCTTCCGATAGCCTGCGGTACCGGTATTCCGCCCCGCAGGCTCATCAGTTGCAGGAAACTGCACATGAGACGACCACTCGCGGCCCTCGGAAGCCAGATCCGCGGCGGCAGCAAGAAGCAAGCAGGGAACAGAATCATGAACACTGCGGATCCGTTTCAGGAACGCGGATTTATCCCCTGATGATCCTCGCGGGCTGTTCAGTTTAACGATCTGCTCGGCGCGCTGAGCGGAACTTCTGACCTCGCGAGCATTGTCGGGGATTCGCTTACGGAATCCTGTGCGCTATGTCTGTATGCGTAGCGAGCGCAACTCGGAGCTCCGCAGTTCCGGGGTACCTCAGTTGTGATGCGGGGGCGCTTTTCGGTCAAGCGCCTCACAGACTTGGAGAAACAGTCGAGCTTGAGCCGGCGGCCGTGTGAGGTTTGACGAGAGGTGCCGGTATGGACATTAGATCCGTGCGCGTCCTGCCGTTTTCCGTAATCCGCGTGAGAGCGTAAACTGTACCGTCCTGCCCAACGGCGATGGAATTGACATACATCGGACGCTCACCATTCGAAAAGAAGATGGGTCCGTGATCCTCGTAATGGGAAGTACGGAGATCGTAAGTGATGAGATGCAGGTTCTCGATTCCCTTCGACTCGCCCTTTGCGGTCGAATCCTTGCCTTTTACCCGCCGGCCGTTCTCATATATAGGACCACCTGTCAGATAATGCAAAGTACGCGAATCCGGTCCCAGTCCAAAGCCCAGATACCCATAGCTGAACTGGTCGAACATGCCTGACCGCTGTGATGCTTCGGAGGTGACGCGTTCGAGGACCTCAACGCGGGACGATTCCGGATCGAACCGGAACAGGTACCCCGAATTCCCATGCACACCGTATATCGAATTCGACTCTGCGTGCCATATAGTCTGGCGCCAGTTGTAGCCCATGTGACCCGGGGAATGGGGGTCGTAGGAACCGAAGTAGTCCTTACGCATGTCATCCCCGGTCACGTCTTCCAGCGATTCTTTCCCGAAGTTGTAACGCCGAATATCACCGAATGAATTCGTGAAGTACACCGAGCCGTCTCGGGGATCGATAGCGAGCGAACGGCAAATCGTCTGATACTCAGTTCCTTTGCCGCTTTCGCCTTTCTGGGCGATGGGTCCGAGGTCTTTCCACTCCCGCTTGCTCAGGTCATAGCAGAAGAAATAGCCTGTGGGCCAGGTAACACCGTAAATGCGTCCCCGCGTCGGGTCCATGTTCATGGTGATGATGCCTTCGCCATGAGGTTCGATCGCGAGTGACTCTACTTTCTTCGTTTTCAGATCGAGCGCAAGCAGGTGACCACCTGGATAAGGTTTGTATCCCACCGGCGGAACACCCATTGTCTCCATGCCGTCGACGATGCTGTAGTAGCCGATATGCGTAGCGAAGTACAGTCGGCCATCCGACTCAACAAAGTTAACGTGGCTCTTACCCTGCGGGATCGCTTTCAGACCCTTTTCACCACCAGCCTCCGTGAGGTCGCCAAGTGCTTCGATCCTTTCTGCGCCAGGGTCGAAACAGAAGAGCATTGCGCCCGTGTCAATCATTTCCGAGCTTAGGACGTAGTAAATACGTCCATCGCTGGCCGTGGAAATGGAATTGTAGGTATCGTGCGCGAGATCGAACCCGGAGTTCCAGGTACGTGCAAGCAGTCGTTTCGTTTCTGCAGTATTGCGCTCACGCCGTCACGTCGGGCATCAAAACATCAGCTTCAGCCCGAACTGAATCACACGACTGCCCGAGCCGCTGAAGATCTTGCCCGCACGCGGGTCAGCGAGACCGCCGTCACGCGTGTTGGGAATCGTCGCCGATGGGTTGCCGAGGTTGAAGTGATTGAAGGCGTTCAGGCCATCAGCTCTTAACTGAAGCCGAACCTTCTCGGTGATACTGAAGTTCTTCTGAATTCCGAGATCCCAGTTCCAGAACCCCGGACCGAACACACTATTTCGTTGCGAGTTACCGTAGGCCCACTTCTGCGGTGGAGCAAATGCGCTTACGTTAAACCACGGCACCCCATTGACGATGTCATGGGAACCCGACTGGCCAGAGTAAACATCCGCTCCGGCAACAGCATCAGCACGACCACCCCACCAGCCGATCACACTACTTGGAACCGCGAAGTTGACTGAGAATGGAGCACCGGTTCGATAAATCGTGATGCCTGATACGGACCAGCCACCGGCGATGCTGTCGAGCACGCGGTTACTGATGTCGAACTTCCGTCCGCGCCCGAACGGCAGCTCATACAGGTAATTGAAGGTCAGTGTCTGACGCGGAATAGAGTCCGTGTTGCCGTAGTCACCGTTGAGATTGGTCGGGTTCTCAACGCCGCCGACCAGAGGCACGTTATCGCGGCTTACGGTCCAGTTGTACTGAGCCTGTACCAGGAAACCAGCGGAGAAGCGTTTGTTTAGTTCGAGCTGCAGTTGGTTGAAGTTGCCCTTGCCATCCGAGTGTGTCTCGTTGATCTGTCCCCAGGGTTGGTAAGGTCGCTGACGTTGAAGCGGAACGTTCGGTTGCTGAACCCCCGGCTTATTGATGTCGCCAGCGTAGTAAAGAGCATGGTGAGTCTGAGCGCCAACATACGAAGCCCTCGCGGCCCAGTCGGAAGCAAACTGATGCTCGACCGTGAGGCTCCACTGCTGCATCACGGTATTCACGAGGTTTCGCTGCGTGAAGTAAATTAGCGGGTTTGCCGCCGGCCCGCTCTGCTGTGACGTCGGGAACGGGTTGGAGAACGTCAGGTCCGGAAGGAACGGCTGAGTTGGTGTGCCGGGCAATGCGGAGTTGAAGCTCGACCCCGATCGCCACGGCGGATTGAAAATATTCTCGTGAGCGCCGACGAATCCGGGAATGGTGTTGTAATACACACCCCAGCCTCCACGAACCACAGTCGAGTTGCCTGAGAACGGCCGATACGCGAATCCAACTCGCGGACCGAAGTTGTTCGTGTCGGGCTCAAAGTAAGACTTTGGCCAGCCTACAGCCTGGGTGGTGGTATACGGATACGCGTTCATCAGATCCGGAATTGCCAGCGGCGGGGTCGTGACGGTATTGGAATCCTGCGGGAGCGCGAGTTTGTTTGAATTGGTGTCGAAGTAGCTGACGCGGTCATCGCGCACACGCCATGGCGTCTGATAGGTGTAGCGAATGCCGTAGTTCAGAGTCAGCTTAGGATTCACCTGGAACGTATCCTGCGCATAGAACTCCCACAGTCGCGAGTAAGTCACGATCTCTGTGAGCGGACCTGCGAAGTTGGTGGAGTTCGCCGTTCCCAGCAAGAAAGTCTGCAAAAGCATTGCCCTGCGAGGACGGTTGTCCAGGCCAGCCCTTATTGCCGCGTCCATGCGCCTGTGAATGTCAGCGTGCCAAGCGGATTTCCAAGTGACGCGGACAGCGCGGGGCCGCCCTGCTTGATGTAATTCTTGTAGCCGGTTTCGATCGCGCCGAACTTCCAGGTGTGCCGTCCCGCCACCTTGGTGAAGTTGTCGCTGAACTCGATGTCGTACTCGGGGAATGGGTAGCCCTTGCCGTAGTCGTAGAACATGCCGGTATAGCCCGTCATTGTCATGGTGGGCAGTCCGCCGTTATCACTGACCGGCAGTTGCGGAAACAGCGACCACGGCTTGAAATCCGTGTTTTGACCAGTCCGAACGCTGGCGTGTACGACCCAGGCACCGCGAAATTCGTTTAGCATCGTGGGCGAAAAGATGTGAGTCTCTGATGCACTGATAGCGAAATCCGTGTATCCGTAGTCTGGCTGGTTTCCATAGTTCGTCGGATAGGCAGTACTCGCCAGGTACCATGGCGATCCTTTCGACCAGTGGAAGACGCCGAACAGCGGAGTCCTTCGGCGAAAGCACCGCATCCATGCGGTAATCGACGCCGTTAATGCCGATATCGTTCGTCTTCGGCGCGATGTAATTCGGAGTGCCGTTTGGCAAACCGGTCGATGATGAGTCGGTCGGTGCCGGCAGGTATCCCAGCAGTGTCTTCGCCTGTGACGTGATCAGGTTCGATGGAATCTGATTGTTTGGGAAAGGCGCTCCGGTGAATGGGTTGTACAACTGCGTGCCCGCGCCTGCCGCACACACTCCGGCGACATACGATCTGCATAGAGCTGAGAAATCTCCCTGGCGCATAGCCATGGATGGCAGTGTCAGGTTGGTAGTGCCGGTAGTCTTTTGCTTCACTCCCCGATACGCACCGTAGAAGAAGAGGCGATTCGGGATGATGCGTCCGCCGAGGTCAGCACCAAACTGATTCAGTTTGCTGATCGGGCGAGGCTGGCCTGTCGCATTCAGCAGAAACTGATTTGCATTCAGGACCGTGTTTTGCAGGTATTCATAGGAAGTCGAGTGGAAAGCATTTGCCCCTGCTTTTGTCACCATGGTGACGCTCGCGACCGCCCGATACTCGGCATTTTGATTGCCGCTCTCAACCTTGAACTCCTGCAGGCTGTCGGGAGCGGGCATGTTCGCCAGCCCGAGACCAGCAACGCCCGAGCTGTACGCCGCGCCGCCATTGCCGGCATCGTTCACGCTACGCCGTTCAACGTAAAGTTATTTCCGCCCCAGTAGTTACTGCCCGAAATACGCGGATTGTTGCCGGTGGTGGTCGCACCCGCAGCGAGCGCGATCAAACCATCAATCGACCGCGTAGACAATGGCAATTCCGAGAGCTGCTTCTGCTGAATCGTACTGCCTATCGTCTGCAGGTCGGTCCGAACCACGGGAGCTGACGCCTGCACCTCCACGGTCTGGCGCACTTCGCCAACCTGCAGCGAGACGTCCTGTCGCGCGGTCTGCGAAGCGAGCAGTTCGACGTCCCTCACTTCGATCGTCCGGAAGCCTTCCTTCTTGACGGTAATCGTGTACCGGCCGGCATCCAGGTTCGGCACTGTGTAGTTGCCGCTTCCATCGACAGCCGCATTGACCAGAATGCCTGTCCCCTGATTCAACACAGACACCGTCGCGCCGGCGAGCGCCGATCCCGATGAGTCTGTTACTTGTCCAACGATATTGCCACGAATGTTCTGTGCCCATACTGCTGCCGCCATCGCGAGGCAAATGAGAAACGAACGCAGGCAGTGATTCATGCAACTCTCCCCATAGCCCAGAAACGCGTACCGGAATTCTAGAGTGATCCCGGGCGTATTGTCAATAGCAAATCGACTTTGCCACAAACAAAGTTTTTGTTGACAGCTGTCGGCGCACGGAGTTAACTTTGAACGGCAGGAGACCCATTGAAACTCGCGTCTGTGCAGCTTGGGGATCGTACAGCAGTTGCAGCCATTGCGGCTGATGGTTCGTATCGCCTTGCGCGCGATGTCGATGAGATGATGTCAGTGATCAACGGCGCCATCGGCAGCATCCGTTTCGAGGACGATCCCGTGCAAACAGCTGCAGTTCGTCTGTTGCCACCGGTGCCTCGACCGGGGAAGCTCCTCTGTCTGGCCGGGAATTACAGGGAACACATTACGGAAAGCGGCTTCGTCGCACCGGAACAAGACGACATCATCACGCCGCAGGTATTCCTGAAACCATCGAGTTGCCTGATCGCCGACGGCGCACCCATTCCGATTACGAAGAACAATGTTGCGGTTGGATGGGAAGTTGAACTCGCTGTGGTTATTGGCCGTGAAGGTCGGGACATCTCTCGTGCCAGGGCGCTCGATTACGTTTTCGGGTACACGGTGATAAATGATGTTTCGGAGCGTAAGCTCAACAGCAAGATCGAGAACCGGCGCAAGCGTGAGTTCGACGTCTTCTTCGACTGGCTGGGCGGCAAGTGGTTTGACGGCTTCGCTCCCTGCGGACCCGCCATAGTAACTGCTGATGAGGTGCCCGACCCTCACGCGCTTGGCATCCGCCTCTGGGTGAACGGGGAGTTGCGCCAGGAATCGAACACCGGTGCCATGTTGTTCGACATCCCGGCCCAGATCGAGTACATCTCATCCATCACGAAGCTGGAACCAGGAGACATTATCGCGACCGGTACTCCTGCGGGCGCTGGCCTCGGATCAGGTGCGAAGGTTCTGAAAGACGGCGACGAGGTTGTCTGTGAAATCGAAGGTATCGGCCGGCTTCGAAACACTGTAAGAGCGTCGTAGCCCACGGTGACTACGGCAGCCAGTCTCGAAGAAATCGGCGAGCGTTCAGCCTCTCTGCAACTCGACCGTGTTGAGCCGGATCGGTTAAGCCCAGGGATGGTCGTGTGACGAAGATTCACCTCACACTACCCGACTATGTAGTCATCTTCGGGTATTTCATCGTAGTTCTGCTCGTCGGCCTTCACTTCAGAAAGAAGCAGAAAGCCGCAAAGGACTACTTTGCCGGTGGACATCAGGTGCCGTGGTGGCTGGCCGGCATCTCGCATTACATGTCGAGCTTCAGCGCGTTTACATTTATTGCGTATTCGCAGATTGCGTACACCTACGGGTTTGTCGGCTATCGCGCTGTTCTGGACCACGACTCCAGCCTGCATTCTGGGCGGACTTATCTTCGCACGCCGCTGGCGTCGAGCCCGCGTGATCACTCCGGTGGAATTCCTTGAAACGCGATTCAATGCGTCCCTGCGGCAGTTGTTTGCGTGGGCAGGTATCCCGGTGAAGATCTTCGACGACGCGCTGAAGGTCTTTGCAACGGCACTAATACTTTCCGCTGGCGTGGGCGTTGACCTTAAGCTTGCCATTATCGTTTGCGGCTTCGTCACGGTCACATACACTCTGCTGGGCGGATTGTGGGCGCTCGTCGTGACGGACTACGTCCAGTTTCTGATGAAAATTGCGGCAATGCTCCTGCTGCTTCCGCTGGCAATCTGGCGGGTCGGAGGACCTGCCTCGGCATTCACCGGACTTCCTCCTCACTTCCTGAACCTTACAGGAGGACCCTACGGCTGGGGGTATCTTTTGAGTTTTACAGCGCTCATCAGCATCAGCTACAACGCGACCTGGGCGCTGGCGCAGAAATACTATTCCGTACCCGACGAGCGCTCCGCCAGCAAAGCGGCATACCTGTCCGCAGCGTTAAACTTCGTTGGAACGCCTTTGATGCTCCTTCCTGCTGTAATCGGCCGCAAGTTTCTGCCTGACCTGCTCGCGCAGCACCGGACCGCTGATACATATGTCCTGCTCGTGTTGGAGCTTCTGCCGGTCGGCATGGTGGGCATCATCGTCGCGGCGATGTTTTCGGCCACCATGGCGACGATCAGCGCGGATCTGAATGCAGTCGCGAGCGTGCTTACTCGTGACGTTTACCAGCGCATTATCAATCCGTCGGCTGGCGACCAGGCATCTGTCACGATGGGCCGGGTCATTACTCTCGGTCTGGGTGTCATCATCATCGGCCTGAGTCTGTGGATTGCAGTCAGCCAGCAACAGTCGCTCTTCAGCCTGATGGTGACGATCTTTGCTCTGTTCCTGGCACCGACAATGCTGCCGCTGCTTGCCGGACTTACCGTCCGGACCGTTACGTGGCGCGGAGCTCTGTCGGGATTTCTCGCGGGCCTTACGGTCGGGCTCATCAACCTTGTTCTGAAAACGTGGTATCTGACTTCGTTGCCGGGGATGCAGGGTGAGGGCGCTTCCTTTCGCTTTGAAGCTTTTTCGATTGTGTCGACGATCGTCGCAACTGCTGCCGGGCTCTGGCTCGGCAGCGTGCTGCCGAAGAAGGACTCAGCCGAGCAGGATCGCATCCGTGAATTCTTCCGGAAGCTGGACACACCGGTGACGGCATCTGAAGTGAAAAGTGAAGACGCCGAGTCCGCCAGTCCGGCACTGGGCGCCGCCACGCTGGTGGTCGGCTTCCTCCTTTGCCTGTCAGCTCTGTTTGCGCCCTCGGCTCAGGCGCGCTGGATCGACCTTGCATTCGGCGGAGTGCTTGGCTTGTTCGGTCTGCGCTTCCTTCGAAGTAAGCCCGCGGCCGAGCGGCGCCGCCTGGTGAAAACAGCATGATTCTCGTTCGATGTCTCATCGGCACGGTCATTGCGACGGCCGCTCTCGCTGGACAGCAACCCGCGAGCGACTGGCAATTGCCCAATCTGCCTTTTCGGCTTTCAGTTCAGGTCAGGAACCCCGGCACGGACAAGGTCAGCGGACTCGCGCGCGTGCCTGCCGCCGAGGCGCGGAACATCGCACCGGGATTTCCAGGCAGGGTTTGTTTCGCCCTGCTTCTCGTGCGGGATGCGACCGCTACACCGCCGGCCACATTTTTACCCAGCCAGGCGATCGACCTCGATGCCGATGGGACCGCAGACGAGTTTGTTTTTCCGGTTGAACTCGCTGCCGGAGAACAGCGCCGCGTCGATATCTACTTCTCCGTTGCGCTTGGCGATACGGTCACATACCCGCAGCGAGTGAACGCGAAGCACAGCTACGGATATAACCGGCAGGTCGCCGCACTCGAGTCAGAACTCATCGGCTATCGCACGTATGGCGGGTTCTTCCTTGACTTCATGGGCAGGTCGGCGGGACGCATGGGCCTGAATAACGATTTGGCAGGGTATGTGTCTGTTCGACGGGACCTCGGAGTCGGTCGGGATGTTTTCCACATCGGCAGTACGCTTGGGCTTGGCGGTGTTTTCCTGCGGCGCGGCAATCAGGTGTGGCAGCCTCCGATGAACGTGCCCGACTACGCACACAAGCCGTCACCTGAAGCAGTGCCTCATTATCGTGTTGTTACGCAGGGTCCGTTACGCGCCATCGTCGAGGCTACCCTGGACAACTGGGTCGTAGATGGGGACGCGTTTCGTCTGCGCGCGCTGTATTCAATCGATCAGGCCACTTCCTTCGTACGATGCCGGGTCGAAGCACAGGGGCTTCAGATTGCCGCTGGTCGAGAGTATGAAATCGGCACCGGAGTGCGCGATTTACCGGCAGAGTCTGTTGACGCGTCGGGCAGCCAGATCATTGTGACCGGGCGACAGAATGATCGCGATGGCGATGTGGGCATCGGGATCTTCTTCAATCCCGTCCTTTATCACCCCCCTGAACGGGTCGCCACCCACGATGGGTCGAATCACGGCATCGTTGCTAATCGCAAGCTCAGGGCGGGCAACACAGTCGCTCTGGATTACTCGGTAGCTGGTGCATGGTCGGGCAGCGGCGTCGGGGATCTGCGGCAGCATCTGTCCGCCGTCGGCAAGGAGATTGCAGGGGCAATCGCAGTTAGTGGACTCAAGTTTGAGACGACACCGCGCCCGGAGAAGGTGGACGCGGAAGCGCAGTAATGAAAGCAAATGGTTCCATGAAGAACTCGGACAAGGACGTCTACTACATCGAGGTCGTCGGACGGGCGCTCGATGTGCTCGAGGTCTTCGTTCAGGAACAGAAATCGCAGCTTTCGCTGAAGGAGATTGCAGACCGGGTCAATCAAAGCATGAACACCGTTTTCCGGCTTCTGTATACGCTGGCGGCCCATGGATTCATCGTCAAGACAAACAAGCAGTATGAACTCGGCTCCAAATTGCTGGATCTGACGCGCGCAAAAATGCGCCACACGGACGTGGTCGCACTCGCGCGCCCGCACATGGATGCGCTGCTCGGGCGTTTCCGCGAGACCGTCAATCTCGGCGTCATCATGGACGGGAAGGTCCGGTATGTGGAAGTTCGTGAAAGTCCGGAGCGCTTCCGGCTGGTCGAACAGGTAGGCGGAACTGATCCGCTGCACTGCACGGCTCTGGGCAAAGCGCATCTCGCGTTCCTGCCGTTTGCTGAAGTCCGGGACCTGCTGAAGATTCACGGCATGCCCAAAGTGACCGAGCACACGTTGCACACACTTGCGGCGTTGAAAGCCGACCTCGAGACGATACGAGCCCGAGGCTACGCGATCGATCCACAGGAAAGCATGCTTGGTGGATTCTGCATTGCCGCACCGATCCTCGATGGGAACGGAAGACCTGTTGCCGCAATCAGTGTCGCGGGTCCTTATGTGCGTCTCAATGAGAGACTCGTGCCCGAGGTGTCGGCGGCACTCCTGGAGGCCACAGCGGTGATCAGTTCACAATTGCACTCTGCCGCCGCAGGTGCAGCGGTATCGGTACGCACCACGAAGAGCAAGGCTTTTGCGTGAGACAAATGAGCTTTGCCATTGACAAACCCCGGCAACTCCGGTTTAATTTGGATCTGATCAGATGGTGATCGACGCTCATGTTCATATCGGCAAGTCGGCACGTTTGCAGATCGACGTAGACGGCGATCTGCTCGTCGCAACGGCTGACGAACTCGGTATCGATCGAATCTTCTGCACGGACCTGACTGCGTTGTTCTATGACATGTACGAGGGCAACCGGCTCTTGCACGAGCAGATGCGGAGGCATCCTGATCGCATCATCGGATACGCCAGCCTGCACTCGACGCGCTTCGGACAGCAGGCTTTAGATGAGCTGCAGCGGTGTCGTGACGAGTACGGGATGGTTGGTTTGAAAATCTACTCCACGCCCGAAGCGTCCATCGCGGAACCGGCGATGATTCCGATTCTTGAGAAGTGTGTTGACCTCAATTTCGTCGTACTCGCGCATACAACACCTCACGAGTGCGAATATCTGATGAGCCGCGTTCCGGAGTGCCGGTTCATGATGGCGCACGCTGGCGGACAGCCGTTTGCGAAAGGTGACTGGAACCGCGCGATCATGGCGGCCCAGCAGTACGAGAACCTTTATCTGGAAACGGCCAGCTCAACGATCGACACAAATTTCTTCGAAACCGCTGTGGCAACGCTTGGTCCCGGGAAGATCATTTTCGGTACCGACACGCCCCTGCTGGATCCCTGGGTGCAGTTGACGAAGATACGCGAAAGCTCCGTCTCGCCGGAAGCTCTGAGGCTGATCTGCGGAGGCAATATCGCGCGGCTGATCGGATTGAGCTGATGCGCATCGACGTGCACGCCTGGATTGGACGCTGGCCGTACTGGCCGATTCCGGCATCCACCCCGGAAGAAGTAGCGGGTGTGCTCGAGCGAGCGGGCATCGACTGGGCCGTTGTTTGCTCGACCCGCAGTTTGTTTGTGAACTGGCCAGATGGCAATGCGGAGGCAAGCGCCGCCGAATCCGCCCATCCCGAACGCTTCGCGGCATTCGCCTGTGTGGGTCCGCCGGAACTGAGCCATAAGCTCGACGCCAATCCGTTTCGCCTCTCCGAACACCCGGAAGTGCGTGGCGTGCGTCTCGCTCCGCAGTTCCACACCTACCAACCGCTGTACGAGCCATTTGTCGACGAGCTGTGCGAGGAAGCAGCCGCGGCTCAGGTCCCGGTACAGCTGCCGCTCCGAGTCCTGATGAACTGGGGCATGCCGATGCTTGATCTCGGCACCATCGTGACGCTGGTCGAGCGTCATTCGCGCACGCCATGGATTCTTACTGGTCTGAACTATTTCCATGAGCTTCGGTGCGGCCTTGCATTGATGCGGCGATTCCCGTCGGTGTACATCGAGACATCCTGCATCCAGGGTTTCGAGGCGATCGCAAAGATCGTTGCCGAGATCGGGTCCGACCGCATCCTGTTTGGCACCGGGCTGCCGTTGCAAAACGCAGCTGCCGGAGTCGCAAAGATTGAGCATGCGCGCATTTCCGATACCGATCGTGAAGCCATTTTCAGCGCGAATATACGGCGCCTGCTTCGGATGGACCCAGAATGAAAGAGATTCGAATCGGGATTATCGGTTCCGGCTTCATGGGCCGGACCAACGCGGAAACAATTACGAAGTATCTCGACGGCGCGAAGCTCGTATCCATTGCGGGCGGTAGTCGCGCCGCCGCACTTGCGGCCGAGTACAACGCTCAGCATGACGCTTCGCCTGACGATCTGTTGCGCCGGGATGACATTGACGCGGTGTTCATAAGCACTCCGCACGCGGTGCACGCCGAACACGCCACGCTGGCGTGCAACAACGGAAAGCACGTTCTGCTGGACAAGCCGATGGCGGCGAGCGTCGATGAATGCACCGCGATCATCGAAGCCGGGAAACATACCGGCACAAACGTGATGATCATGTTCGGCCAGCGCTTCCGCAAGGTGAACATCGAAGCTCGCCGTCTTGATTACTGAAGGCGTGATCGGTCGGATCACACAGCTCCATTCGTATGCACTGAACTCGGGCGGACTCGCGTCTCTTCCCGCCTGGCAGAGTGAGCCCGAGAATCTCGGTACGCTGTTCGGGCACGGCATCCACAACCTCGACCAGATCCGCTGGTTCACGGGACAGGAAGTGAAATCTGTCGCCGCTCAGGTGCAGCGTGAAGCACCCTCAAACAACGAAGTCGCGAGCATGGTGGTGCTCGGATTGTCAGAAGGAACTATGGCGACCGTTTGGGTTAGCTGGACCATTCCCAGCCCTAACTTCCCGAACAGCGCGTTTTCTGCTCGGATTGTTGGCGAAAAAGGAATTCTGGAACTGGACGCTTACGGCACTTTGCGCCTTGGGTGTGAAGGGAAATGGACCGTCGTTACCGAGCAGGCGCCCATCGATTTCAAAGGCAAAGGCATGCTCGACCCGGTGCGCCTGGAGGCGTACGCGGCACAAGGTAACGAGTTCCTGAACAGCATTCGCGAACGCCGTCCAGCCTTCCGTGACCGGCGAGGACGGACGCGCCGCGGTACAAATCGCGCTCGCCGCATACGAATCGGCCGCGCGGAACCAAACCGTCTTGTTGTAAAACCTATGCGAGCCAGCACTGAACTCCTTGCGCTCCACGGTGGGCCGCGTACGATACAGCAGCCGCTGCCGAGTTTCCTCCACAGTTCTGGCCGCACCTTTGGTGAGGAAGAAGAGCGACTCGTACTGCAGACCCTCCGTTCGGGTTGCCTTACCCGCAACGGCGGAAGCATGGTCAAAGCACTCGAAACGGAGTTTGCTTCCAGGCTGGGTACCGCTCACGCCGTCGCTTGTTCGTCGGGGAGTGCCGCAGTTCACCTTGCCGTGGCCGCGCTGGACCCTGAGCCGGAAGACGAGTTCATCGTACCGCCGATAACGGACATGGGCACCATTCTTCCGGTCTTGTGGCAGAACTGCATTCCAGTGTTCGCAGACGTGCACGCGGACACCATGACGCTCGATCCAGAGTCCGTGCGCCGATGCATTACGTCGCGCACGCGAGCCGTCATTGCGGTTCATTTGGCAGGACAGCCATGCGACATGCGGGCACTTCGATCCATTGCGGATGAGCATGGAATCGCGCTCATCGAAGATTGTGCGCAGGCCTGGTGGGCCGAGTACGACGGACGACGCGTCGGGACCATTGGGGATCTGGCATGTTTCAGCCTCCAGCAAAGCAAGCACATCACGTGCGGGGAAGGAGGATTGATGGTTACCTCCAACGCCGAATATGCGCGGCGTGCTCTGTTGTTCTCCGACAAAGCATGGCCGCGTGACAGCGGAGGTCTGGGCTCCTGGCGCTTTCTGTTTCTGTCACAGAACTACCGCATGAGCGAGTTGCAGGGCGCAGTCGCGCTGGCACAACTGGACAAGATCGAAGACGTTGTCTCTCGGCGGCGGGAGCGCGCAGCGGAACTGTCTTCCCTGATTCGTGGCCTCCCTGGAGTGGCGGCACCGGTCGTGCCCGCGGGCACCGAGCCGTCCTGGTGGATGTACATGCTTCACGTCAACGCGACGGAACTCGGCACGACCACCAAAGAGTTCGGACAAGCTCTTCTCGCCGAGGGTGTACCAGGCTGGGTGCGAGTACATCGTCGATCCCCTTTACCTTTCATCCGTGTTTGCGGACCGTAAGACATACGGCACCTCAGGGTACCCTCTAAACGGAGAACACATTCAGCAGTTCGCGCCGCGGCCTTTGCCCAAATGCCGAACGAACCCTGTCGCAAATAATCGCGCTTCACTGGAACGAAAACTACACGGCAGAGCACGTCGAGCAAATAGGCTCCGCGATCGCGAAAGTAGTCGCGCATTTTCGGGAGCAAAAGCCGTGATTCGCGCCGGCGTTTTCTCACTGGTTGCGCTGACGCTCTCACATGCCGGCGCGCAGTCGCTTCCGTGGTACATGCAGGAGACTGCGATGTCAGCCGATGGCCGCCTGACCTTCCTGAACAAGCCCTGGTGGCCGCGCGCCAAAGCTCTTGCCGAGGGACAAAGTTTTACCCTGGACCTGAATAAAGATGGTCGCCCCGACACCCTGATTCGCCGTCAGGACGGCAACATCATCGAGATCATCGACGACACCGGCAAGGCACCCGACATTGCCGCGAACACATTCAACTCTGCCTGGGTCGTTAGTCTCAACGGCACCGGGCTCGTCGACCGCATGGTCGTCTACATCGATAACGATGGTGACGGCAAGGCAGACGAGACGGACTTCCGTCACTACCGCGACGGTTATCTTCGATATTCCTGGTTCAGCGAGAACCACGACAAAGACGGCGCGCCCGTCTTCATGATGCGCAACTGGAGTTACGTGGGCGGCGGTGATTTCCGCAATAAGTTTCGTGGCAACGTAGACATCTATCTCAATAAATACGACCCGAAAACCCGGGCATGGGTGCCGCTCTCAGAATGCCCCTTTACATTCTGGGACCTGAACAACGACGGGCACAGCGATATCGTGCTGCGCGTCTCAGCGGCGCCGCTGAACAGCAACTCCGGCAGCGACCCGGACTATGCAAATCACTACGACTACATGTGGGCACCGGAAGCCACACCGTTGTCGGAGACGGGCAACATGAACGTGCGCTTCAGCTACAACATCGACCCGGAGCCGCGGCACGAGCCCGTAGATAAGCCGCACTTCACCTTCGGATTCAACCTGGTCGGATCGCAGCCGTACAAATACCCGGGCATGGAGTACACCAACTCGCGCCGCCGTCCGCCGCAGACAGTAGTCCGCCTTCCACGGACCGCCGGCGTCGACATGGCACTCCACTATCCGGCGACACAAACAGGTTTCTCATGGGATGAGGCGCGAACCGTGTTCCGTTGGGAAGGTCAGTTCTGGATCTTTGAACGCGAATACATGCCCAACACAGGTGGTCCGGTGATGCGCTGGAACATGCGTCGCGAGTACTCGGCAGAGCCCGTCGTCCGAACGAAAGCTGTACTACTCGGAAGCAGACAAGCGCTATCACCTTCTGGGTGCGCGCGAAGGGTGGATGGAGGTTGGCCATCTGGTCAACGACAGCAAGGACCTCGAGTTCCGATACTTCGATTCCGATGGCGACGGATTCCTGGACAAGACCGAAGTGCTGCTCGGTTCGAACCCTTCGCCTGTGCACGTCAGCTACACACGCAAGCTTCGTACACACGCGGTTACGCTCGACCGTGCCGCGATGCAGAAGGAATACAACACGAAAATTCTTCCGGAAGCCATCTCCCAAAACGAGACCTTCATATCCGCGGTCCGGACGCTCGCGCCTGCTGAGCTTGCGTCGAAGTATGAAGGGGAAGCACAACGGGCCGACAGTCTGGAAAGACGCCGATTCTGTTTGGATATCGCACGTGAGTTGTACTTCCTGACGCTCCGTGATCTGCTGTACTCGAAGTCGGCTGCAAACCCGTACACCACTGAACCCGCGGCAAAGAACAGTGCCCGGATCATGAAAACGGGTCCCGTGGAAGGCGGCGGTTACACGCTGGGCGACACTCTGGCGTACTGGAAGGCTGCAAAAGCGATTGAGGCGTTTGTCTCTGAGTACGACGAAGGCAATTTCGCCGCTGCCGCACAGCACGCGCATGCCGCGGCACAAGAACTCGGTCTTCTGCGATGACACGCCCGACGTTGTTGGTTATCGCTCTGCTTCCGTTGACGAGCGTTCTCCTGGGGGACGCCTCGCCGGCCGCTGGTCACGACCAGCAGTTGTTCCGTGAAATCTTCGGCGAGTCGGTTCTTCACTTCGATACCGAAATTCTCGCGAGGTTGAAGTCCGTCCCTGCAGGCACTCGCATATCCGTCGATACCAATGGCGACGGCCGGACTGACGTCATGTACTTCATCGACAACGACGAGCGCAATGACGCCCGTTACCGCCCGATCATAGTCAAGGCCATCGATCGGGACGGCGATATGCAGCGCGATGGAGGGCCGGATCACGATAGCGATTTGTATGTCGCAGATCTCAACGGCGACGGCACCGTAGATTCCGTCGTGGAGTACATTGACCGGGATCACGACAATCAGCTCGATGAGATGGCGATCTATACGTACTCAGCGAACAGTCGCAATCTCGGCACCGATACGATTCAGGCATGGTGGTCGAGAGACGTCGGGCACGATCACCGGCTGTGGGAGACAATCAACTACCGTTACCAGCAGAAGGAATGTCAGTTCCGCTGCGACTTCAACGGTGATGAGATCTTCTCCAATTACGTGTATGACTCGAAATCAAAGCGGTGGGTCCCGGGCTGGGAAAATCCGTTCGCGTTCTATGACGAAGATCGGGACGGCATCGCCGAAGTGGTGATTCGGTTCTCCGGCAAAGGGGACCGTATCGAGAACATGCGATACAGCTTCGATGCTGATAATGACGCGACCCGTGCCACGCAGCACAACTACGACTTCGGCTTTACCTGCATCGCCTCGCGTAAAGACGGAGACGATCGCACGCTACCGCTTCCGTCAAACCTGACGGAATCCATCACGCTTCATGGTTTGCCCGCTGGTCCGGTTCTTGGATGGCAGCACGCCAGGAGGTTCGGTGAAAGCGCCGCATGGGGGCGTGTTCTGATGGCATGGGTGGAAGACGACAACAACGTAGATTCGCGACCTGATGGCGACCCGCATTCTCGCTGGGAAGGAGTCATCGCCAGTGCCACGGATCAATTCCCGCAAGTGGGCGGCCCACCAGTCGGACCTTTCAATGTTCGTTATGAAACGGATCTCGACAACAGCGGTCACATGCAACTCTATTACGCACCAGTCGATCACCGGATTCATCTGCGCGGCGCAGACGAGGGATGGCTCCGTGCGGACTATAATCACGACGGCAAAGTGGACTTCTCGATCGCGTACGTCGATGCTGACAAAGACGGCGTGATCGATACGTGGAAGTACGATGTGTACGGTGACGGGACGTTCGACCGAACGATTCATCAGACTTACAAACCAAAGGCAGTTCCACTCCGCTATCGCCAACTGTCGCAGAATACAAACAAATCGTCGCAGACGCGAATCGTGATAATGCAGACGTGACTGCCGCGATAAAAGCTGTCCTGCAGCAGCATGAGTCGGCGTTCACGCAGGATGATGCGGAGCGCTACTTCGACTCAGACCTGCAGGGCTACCGAGCAGCTGATGGTATTGGCAGGCGAATTCACGACAGCGCCGAAGGCCGGCGCTTCTATTCGGAGATAGCCCGCGAGCGCTACTTCGCCCGCCTGCTGAAAGTGATTGCGCGATGACACCGCGCTTAGTGAGCGTGTTACTCGCCTGTACGATCGGGGTGATTTCGCGCAGCTCGCTGCGCTGCTTCGCCAGCGCGTAGGGTCATCGCGGGCATCGAACCATCTGCGCCAACAGTAACCACAGCATCGCCCGCTACCAGTTCGTACCCGGCCCGAGTTCGATGCCATGCTGCCGTGTTCGGCTTGTCAGCCGCACCACGAGGCCACAGAACGGAGACGAACATTGCGGTCGGCGCCGCCGCGGTGGAGAAGCGGAGAATAGGCAAGCGCACCACAGGACCCGTTTCCGACTTTTCATATTGATTAAGCAGCAACGGTGCCTGCTCGGCGCTCTCGGCAAGCGCCGTTGAACTGAATACCTGCAAGTCCAGCGCTGCAGAGCCTTTTCGAATCTCCGTACGTCCGGCGCCTGTGCGCTCCGCAGTCGCGTCGGGATGCCACAAAACAGAATAGACGTGGGGTTTCGAGCTGACGACGCGGTCAACCACGACCAGCGGGCCGTTGCGCCGATACAGAAGCGTACGCGTGTAGCGGTCGAGATTTGATCCATAAGCCGCCGTCAGGTCCGCCTCGACGACATCAACCTCCTCGCCGAGTTGGGATCGCGTTATCGAAGGATAGCCGCCGAGGTACCGGTTCGACGGCAGCACCTGACTTTCCGGATTGCCGTCCACCAACAATGTGTTGTGACCAACCGCCTGAATCACGTAAGGGTCATAGAACGGATCTTTGTAATAGTCTGAATAGCCCGCCTCGGCAATCAGCACCTGCCCTGCATGCGCGAGGAATAAACTGCCCTGATCTGCATGGTTGTGATTGAAATTTGCACCGGCACGCATGTGGATGACAGTAGCGCCGGGCTGCCATCCGCTGCGCAGGACGGCACTGCCGCGAATTCCGAACACGGCAGACCTGGGCAACTCGGCCGCAACTTCAGAGGACGGCTTGCGTATGAGGCCTTCCCAAAGCACACGACCCGCCAGGCCGCCCGCGCCCGTATCGATGTTCTCGAAATATAACCGCGAAAGTGGATCCGACGTGTTCAGCGAAGCCGCATAGGCGTAAACGCCGAAGGGCCGCAGCGAAGCATGCGTGTCACCGAAATCCAGCCCCTCGCCATCTCCGAAACAGATATATCGCAGGTTCTTCCACGAATCGATCAGCCAGCGATCGACGTTCACGCCCAGGTGCCGCTTCATCGCCGCAGCAGCGAGCGAACTCGTCTGCATGTCGAACTTCATGTAGCTGGTGCCTTCGCCGTAACTTCCGTCCTCAGTGTAGGCAGCCTGCATGTGCTCACGCTGCTTCGTGAGCAACCCGAGTGTATATCCGGCCACATCAGGGTTTCTCGACGCGAGTGCCGCGAGCAGAGCTCCGCCAACAGCGTGCCCGATCCAGTTACTGGTGTTGAAAGCGATCCGGTCGTTGATCACATACTCGCGAAACGCAGGCTCAATGGACTTCTCCAGGAGTCCGCGCTCAACCGCAGCAATCTCAGAAGCCGTCAGTTTTGGCCGAAGCACGTCGAGCGTAACAGCAAGGTTCGACGCGACAATGCCAACCGGATAATAGGTGCCATATCCATGAGCCGTAAACCACGGATGAACCCACGTCGGCCAGCCTGACATGGCCAGAAGAATGCGCCGGGCATCCGCGAACGAAACATCGTCGCCTTTATGTGCGAAATGCAGTGCGTCAAGCACGGCCAGTTCTGACGGCGGCTGTAGCAGTGCGAAGTACGATGGCAGCCCCGGCAACAGAAGTCGGTCGTTGTAAGAAGCGATGTTTGGGCCAAACTCGACGTGAACCTTCTTTCGAAGCCGCGCGATCTCATCATTGACCTTGCTAAGCAGTTCAGGAGCAGCGGGCGGCAATTGGTCAAACAGCAACCGTCCCGGCTCCGAACGGCGAACCAGGAAGAGCATAGTGGCCGTCGCTCCCTCGCGCTCCAGTTCCATTCGCCAGACGCCGACCGGATCGGCAGCCGTAATCTTGTAGTTCGGTCCGACACTGCGCCCCGCGGGGTCCGTGACGCGAACGGTTCCACAGCCCCCCGGACACTCCGCACGAATCGTGTCACCGACGGACAGAGGCGCGGCGAACATAATGCAGTCGTCGGTCTTCCGTCCCAAATCGCAGCCGGAGCCGTCACCTGCAGGTCTGCCGCACGCTCGACCGTCAACTGGACGTCATCGATCAGGAATCGCTGGACGCGTCCTTCATCAGCGTGTTGCAGCTCGACACTGATCGACACAGCCTTTACTGGCGTATCCGAAGCTAGTCCCGCAATTGGCAAAGAGGCCGAGTTCCACTTCGCATCGCGCACCGGTACATGCAGCACGATTGGCTGACGATCCGTAAACACCCGAACGGCGAGTTGAGCGCCCGTCGTCATCATACGGAACAGCGTAAGCAAAGCGCAGCATCGGAGCAGATCCTGCATGTGCGGCAACCTTACGTATAAATCCAATCTCAAAGGGTCCCGTGCGCGAAGGTGCCTTGTGCCGCTCAAGTGCGCGCCTGCCCTCGTTCTGCGCCGGGTCGAGCGTCGGATCGTAGCCTGCGTCCTGTGCCAGTGGATAGCTTTCCCATCCCTGACGCATGCCGTTCTCGAAGTCTGTCTTTAGAGTCCACTGCGCGGCCGCAGCAGCCTGACAGCAGAGCCCGGCTCCGACAAGAGCAGTCCTCCAGCGCAATCCGGCTGTCATCTATGCCCTCGGCACACTCGCGACAAGCTGCGGCACGACAGCCTCGGTCAGCGCACCCTCAACAGCTTCCAGCGTCTGCGCGACGTCGTCCATGGAGTGCGCCGCTGAGAGGAACCAGTTGCCGCGAGGAATAATGCGAACGCCGCGATCCGCCATGGCCGATACAAACCGCGAGTACAGATCATTGTCGATGGCAAGCGAGCTCTGATAATCCGTCACGCGAGGCACATCGCCATTCGCCCTCAAAGGGAAACCGACGAAGAACACTGACGGATGTCCCTGCACGACCACCGGCACACCCAGCGAAACCGCTTTCGCACGAATTCCGTCCATCAGAGCCGTTCCTGTCGCGTTGATGTGCTGGTAGACGGCACCGCGATCCCGTTGCAGGACATCCAGAGTCGCCACGCCCGCGGCGATCGCAGGCGGCAGACTGTTGTAGGTTCCGCCGTGCCCCACCTTGCCGGTTGCAATCAGCTCGAAGACGTCCTCACGTCCGGCAATCACGCTCATCGGCATGCCGTTCGCGACTGCTTTTCCGAAGATGCTCAGGTCCGGCTGAATACCGTAATGACCCTGAGCTCCGGACAAGGACACACGGAATCCCGTTATCACTTCGTCGAAGATCAGCAGCGCACCGTACTCGCTCGTGATCGCACGCAACGCTTCGAGGTATCCCGATTCGGGCTCGATCACTGCGGTGTTGCACATTATGGGCTCAGTAATAATCGCAGCGACATTCTTCCCATGCTGCTGCATGAAGCCTCGGAGCCGGTCAATGTCGTTCCACGGCAGCACCGCAATGCGGCTGTCCTCTGCGCAGAACTGACCGCGGCTCTCCGGCAGTCCCGAAGGCGTCACATCCTCTGCAGGCGAGAGGCTGTACAGAATGTTGTCGAGCCAGCCATGATAATGCCCCTCGAACTTGATGATCAGTTCACGTCCCGTAAAGGCACGTGCCAGCCGCAACGCACCATGCACAGCTTCCGAGCCTGAGATGCCGAAGCGAACTCGCTGCGCCGACGGAACCGCGTTGACGATCCGCTCGGCGAGTTCGATCTCGCCTTGGTGCTGTGCCGCGTAGACCTGGCCTTTCCAGAGTTGGCGGCACGTCGCCTCGATCACTTCCGGATGCGTGTGGCCAAGAATCAGCGGGCCCCTGCCGAGCACATAATCGATGTACTCATTCCCATCAGCGTCGAACAGCCGCGATCCGGTACCAGAATCGAAATAGAGCGGGAACGGTTTGTCGCCGCGACGCACATTGCTGCTGACGCCTCCCGCAAGAGACCGCTCAGCTCGCTGCAGCAGGGTACGGGACTGTGTGTAACGCTCGTTCATGAAATGCTCTCTTTCCTCTTCGGAACCGCCACGGAATGGCCTGACTGAAGCGACTCGTGGATCGCCGTCAGCACAGCCGTCACCGCTCGGCCGTCTTCGATAGTGCAGGCCACCGGCAGATCTTCGATGATGCAGCGGGCGAAATCCTCCAGGCACGACGGGAATGCTCCCCGCATCGTGCCGAAAACTTCATTCATCAGGAAGCACTTTGGGTACGTGAACGCTTCCGGTGTGCTCATCTCGATACTCTCGCGCTTTCGATCGAAATGCAGGTGACCCTTTTCGCCCGTGATCGCGACGAAGGAGTCCACCATCGTCGGGAACGCATTCGGATAGATCCAGGCCGACTCAAACACGGCAATCGCTCCATTGTCGAATCGGACCTGAGCCTGAATGGTGTCCCACGTATCGATCCCTCGGGCCGCCAAAACTCGCTTTACGCCCCATGCACGAGCCTCCACCGCTTCGGCGTTCATCATCCATCGCACAAGGTCGATGTCGTGACAGCTTAGAAACCATGCAGGTGTGGTCTGCGCTGCCCAGGGGATGTACTCGGTTGGTACGTAGATGGTGTCGTTCTTGCGCGCATATGCGCTGACGGGTGAGCCGATCGCTCCGGCCTGAATCGAGACTCGTCCGTGGTGATATGGAGCAAGCCAGCGATGGTTGAACGCAACCTGAGCCTTGCATCGCGACCGTGCGGCCACATCGACCAGTTCATCTGCCTCACGCAGATTAGTGGTCATCGGTTTCTCGATCAACACATGCTTGCTGCGTTCGAGTGCATATCGGGCAGGACCGTAGTGAGCATCATCCGGAGTCGCCACACACACGGCATCGATATCACTCAGTTCAATCAACTCCTGCCAGTCACGACAGACGCGAGCAACACCATGCTTCGCGGCAAATTGCGCGGTTTTGTCCGAGTTGCGCGAGGCGACCGCAACCACCTCAGTGAGAGGATAACGCTGGTAGATACGGGCGTACTGATCCCCCATGATCCCGAGGCCGACCACTCCGATTCGCAACTTACGATTCACGCCGCCGGCTCCAGCCGATTCAGTAACGCGAGAGCTGCATCTGTCAGGACTCCTGCGGCTTCCGGGGTCACGCGCGACGCCACGACTTCATAGCCCAGTGCCGCACTTGCGTCCGCCGTTGGCACGTACCCGATGTAATCATTCGCAAGTCCAGCGAACCACGTATTGGCAAACGGAGAACGCTCGCGAATCCCGAGGCCGATTTCGACAAACACCTCGCCGGGAAACGACAGAATCGCCGTATTGCCAATACGTACCGCGGTAAGCTCCGCAGGCAACGACCTTTGTCCCGAAGCCCCTTCCAGCAGCGACGCATAATACTCTTCAATCCGGCTAAACAGACTCCTCTGCTTCGCGCCGATCAAATCTGTAGCACCCGCACTGTTCGTAGCTGCCTCCTCCATCGCCCGCCCCGCATCCTCTCGCCGACGGCGCATCTCCGTCAATGGCGCATAGGTCTTCAGCGGAAGTTCCACTACAGAGTTCTCCACGGCCAGCCGCGGCGTCTCAGCAACCAGAGACGGCAGCGCTCTCGTGACACAGTCCGCCAGTCGATACCCGAGTTCCGCCGCCCGCTCAAACGTGCGATTCGGCGCAATCACGCCCACCGCACTCAAATCGCTCTTATGGCCAACTGAGAGATCACCCTCAGCGCCGTTGAAGTAGAGCACCTCCGTGCTCGAACCTAAGCTTCCTTTGAGCTTCGCAATCGTATAGTACGGGAAGTCCGCGGTCACCTCGAGTGTGTTCGGACCCAGCGTCGTCGTGTGACATGGATAGAAGATGGCCAGAGCCTGTATCGTGCCATCATCCTCGAGGGCCAGCACTCCCGCCGTTTCATCAATCGGCAAGCCATCGGCAGTCCGTCGATTAACGGCCACTCCATTCACCTGAGCCGATCCCGTGCGCACACGTCA
The DNA here is from genome assembly GCA_963794765.1 of Bryobacteraceae bacterium. Lineage (GTDB taxonomy): Bacteria > Acidobacteriota > Terriglobia > Bryobacterales > Bryobacteraceae > JAWXCM01. The sequence goes on from CAWCGC010000042.1 coordinate 62,320, forward strand.
CAGGTCGGCGGCGGCCAGCCGCACGGACCGCACTCTGAACGATGCCCGACGCCAGTCTGTCCAGATATCCCTGATCGAGCGCTTGACCCTGATTGAAGAAATGGTTAAACGTCACCGGAGCACAATGCGTGTGCGTGGCGGACAACACTACGTTTCGCGCCGGAATCCCAGTCCTGTGAGAAATCTCATCCCGTACGGCATCGGCAAACTCTCGCGACACACCAAGCACCTCGATGCTGACCAGCACCGTCGCGGTGTTGCCGTCGTCCAGCACCAGAGATGTTGCATGCAGGTCATCATGAACTGCCTCCGCAACTCCCTTTCGTGCATCAAAGCCGGCTAGCTGACAGCCGAGATCCGGCGTGACAATCTCGGTAGCGACTCCGGCGCTGATGCTATCCCGCACGTTCCGGCTTCCCGTTCCGTTTCAGCATGCGTTCTGTCGCAAGCAAGTTCAGCATAAGAAATCTCGGTTGATGATAATTTTCAGCACGCGTCATATCCGGAGTCGGATCCACCTGCCTGTTCCCGATCACCTGCCACAGCGGCGACGGAATACTCCGCATCGGGAACTTCGCCCGCGTGTACTGGTCGATGTCCTTGTAAAAAGCGACAGCCCACGGCTCGCCTGTCTGCTCCACCATCATCAGTGAACCGATCAGCGCCTCCTGATGCGGAAACAGCGTCTTGTCCATCGTCCAGGTGTTCTTGTCGACATGCGTCAAATTACGGAATAGCCCGCCAAATACGCGATCGCGCGACACTTCGCAGTGCCGCTGAAACAACGCAGACGCGCGCTGGTACAGCGCTGAATCGTGTCGCCGGAGCGCTTCCGCCATCAGCATCCAGAGCGTCTCCACGGCATGTCCGGCGTACACGAGTTGTTCATACTCGTTCGTCGGGTCTGCTGCCGTCGTGGTTGATCAATTCGTTGATCAGATTAAATCTGGGATTCAGATGATGGTTCAACAGTGCATCAATGCAACGATCCGAGATCTGCTTCAGCGCATCGTCCTCACGCATCGCAAGCATCTGAGTGGTGGTCCGCAGAAGAACCATCCACACACCCTGCACTCGGGCACCAGGAAACGGTCGAGCCCCGGCCCCCAGATAGGTCGCACCGATGCTCGGGTTATAGTCAGGCTGATCGTATCGCCGGACGCACTTCAGGACTATGTCGCGAGCCTCATTCCAGTACTTCCGTTCGCCTGTTGCGCGTGAGAACTCCGCCAGTCCTTCCGCGACGAACATATCGCTGTAGACTTCCGTATCAGGCGGCCCGACCGGCGACCCGTCCCGCTTCAGAGACTTCGGACGAAACTCGTCGCCGGCAGGCTTCGATTTCGCCAGCAGACGAACGGACCCAGCCGCTACATCCAGGTACTTCTGTTCGCGAGCGATGTTGTTGTAGAGGAATGAATAGACCCAGGTACCTCGTCCCTCGTACCAGACACGCTTCTCGTCAGAAACCAACTCGCCCGTCGGACGAACGCTGCAGTGGAACCCGCCGTACTGCTTGTCGTTGACGAAGCGCTCGTGGAACGGCAAGTAGTCGTCGAACAGGTCCTTGCGGTACTGCGCGCGCATTGTCTGCAAATCGAGTACTTGCATCGATGTTTTAGCGGATGATGTGTGGCGAGGACCGGACTGACCTTGTGCGTTCAGTGCAGCCGCCAGCCCTGTTCCCGCCAGCACACTCCTTGAGAATGCCCGTCGATTCATCGCAGCACCTAAAAGAGGAACTTAAGTCCGAGCTGAATGACACGCTCAGACTGCGTGTTTCCGAAATCGCTCGCCGATGTAATTTTGCCGGCCTGCGGATTCGTCACCGGACCAAGGATCGGATCATCAAACTGCGTCGTGTTGAAAGTATTAAAGAACTCCGCCCGCAACTCAAATCGCCGAACCTCATCGACATGGAAAGACTTGTTCAGCACCATATCGACTCGCTTCATTCCAGTGCCCAGGATGGTCCCCTTGCCCGCATTGCCCAGCGAATCCGGGCGCCGGGTTGACCACCTTACTGACGTCATACCAGCGATCGATTGTCCGCTGATCGCTCGGCAGGTTGGGATTGCCGAGATAGCTCGCACGGCTACCCACGTTCTGCGCGCCAAAGGACGCTGGAGTCAGATAGTAACCGCTGCCAAAGTTTGCCGATCCGCTGATCTGCCAGCCGCCCGCAACCTTCCCGAGCAGCGTGTGATAGTCGCGCAGAAATGGCAGATCATACACGCCGCTGATCACCAGCCGATGAGGCCGATCGAAGATCGCGCCGCCTTTGTTCAGCTTCAGATTGCGAATGGTCTGCGGAACCGTCGCATTGCCCGAACCTCCGACAACGCCGACCGTACTCTGGTCGATATCGGTCAATGCCTTCGACCACACATAGCTTCCCAGCAACGTCAGCCCGCGCGAGTAGCGCTTTTCCACCCTCGCCTGCAGTGCGTTGTAGTTACCGGCCCCGCGCGACTCCAGCATGTTCACCGTGCCCAGCGCGGGATACGGAAAGTTCTGCGCGAAGTTCGGCGGCTGAGCCGGAAACGGAATCGTTTCGTTATAGTTCAGAAACGACGAAAGGCGCGTGCTCTTTGAACCACGATACGCGACCTCGGCAACGGTGTCCCGGAACAGCTGCTGCTGGATCGACAAGTTCCACGACCCGACATAGCCATCTCGGAAATTGGTATCCACACCGCGCCAGTTATTCACCACCTGAGCACTCGAGTTTGCAAGCGGGTCGGAAGCCGTAAACGGCCGGAATCGGGTTGATGCCGGAGTCGCGATAAAGGCGGTTGTACTGCGTCACGAACGGATCCTGAAAGCCCAGGTTGACAAAGCTGTTCGCGACCTCCGGTGAGTAGAAGATGCCGTAGGCGCCTCGAATTGAAGTACCCTTCAAGCCCAGCGGGCGCCACGCAAATCCGATGCGAGGGCCAAAGTTGTTCATGTCCGGGTTGACAAATCCGTCGCGAACACCCGGCTGTCCGTAGAAGATCTGCTTCCCCGTGCTCAGGTCCAGACTCGCCGAGCGTCCATAACGGTCGACGGGTTTCCCGAAATACTCCCACCGCAGACCGAGATTGATGGTCAGCGTAGGCGTCACTCGCCAGTCATCCTGGAAGTAGGTAAAGAACAACCGATTACGCAAACGGACAAGGTATGGTGTGGTCTGTGCCGAGTAGTTGGCCGGTACGCCCAGCAGCAGGTCGGCGAACGCCTGATACTGATTTGTGGTCTGGACCGGAGGCGGAGCGCGTATACACGCCGGTAAAGCGAGTAGTTGCCGTTAGGCGTCAGCCATTGCGTCGAGCTGTTGCGCTTCGCATTGAACGTCGCGCCCATCTTCAGCGTGTGCTTCCCTTTGATGATGGTCAGGTTATCGATGATCTGTGCAGACTGCGAAACCCAGTGGAAATAGGAATTCGGCTGTTGAATACCCAATCGATGTGTACCCCGTGATCGAAACAAACGGAGCGCCCCACGTCAGTCCGTTTTCCGAAGGAATGCCCTGAATACCAAGGTCCTTCAGCCAGTTCCGTGTGTACGCGTCCTGTGAGTTGCGATCTCGCCGGAAGCGCACAAATCCAACATTCAGCTCATTCACGATGTTCGGGCTGAACACATGAGTATCGCCGACCACCGCCTGCATATTCGCATCCTGCTGAATCGAATCAAAGCCAGTGAACACGCCGCCCTGCCCGGGACTCCGGTCATACGGATTGTTGATAGTCAGTCGCCCGAACAGGCTGTTACCGGCTGTAATCCGATGGTCGAGCCGAGTGGCGAACATGTCGCCCCGAATCCGCCGTGCCGCCTGAGCGTAGTAGTTACGAGCCGGATCGGGCGCATTCGGCGCAGGATAAAGATCGGCGAATGCTTTCCCGAACGATGTAATCCGGTTTGCCGGAATGATGTTATCCGGAAACGGAACCTTCGTATACGGATCCACAATCTGGAAGCCCGGCAGACGTGATTCGGCTGAAGTCACCTCGCCGAATGTCTTCCGCAGGAACAACGGCCGTATTGGCGATTGCGTTTGACTGCCGCGTACCTTCGTAGCTGAACATCCAGAACGTACGATTCAGGCCGTTATACAACTTCGGCAGAAAAACCGGGCCGCTGACCACGCCCCCGAACTGGTTTCGCTTCAGCGGGCTCTTGGTAACGCTGAAGAAGTTCCGGGCATCCAGCGCGTCATTGCGCAGGAACTCGAACAGGCTGCCATGCAGCGCATTCTGACCACGCTTTGACGCAACGTTCACAATCGCGCCGCTGTTGCCGCCAAACTCAGCCGAAGCATTCGCGGTCACGACGCGAAACTCGGAGACCGACTCGAGCGAAGGCACCGCAAGCGGGTAATTATTCACTTCCATCCCGCTGATCTCAATGCCGTCAACCAGGACAATAGATGTGTTGTCGCGTTGCCCGCCCAGCGTGAACGACGGGCCATAGTTGGCCTGCCGCTGCACCGCGCTGGCACGGCCGCCGATATTCACGCCCGGAGCAAGGCCGATCAGTTGCAGCATATTCCGTCCATTCAACGGAAGCTGCGACACCCTGCGTTCGTCAATCACCTGCGACAGACTCGATTCGGTTGTCTGAATGGCAGCCGGATCCGCGGTGACCGTCACACTCTCACTGACCTCGCCGACCGTGAGTTGCACACGCAAATCACGAACTTCCGCGACCTGCAGCGTGATGGCCTCGATCGTCTCCTTGCGAAAGCCGGCTTTCTCAACCGCGACAGTATAGGATCCCGCGAGTACCTGCGGAAACTCGAAGATACCCTCCGTGTTTGTCGCCTGTGTCCGTAGCAGGCCGGTAGCGGTGTTCTGGAGACGAACAGTCGCCTCAGTAACCGGAGCGCTGCTGGTGTCCAGCACCGTGCCCCGGACTAATCCCGTTGACGTTTGTGCCCAGGCCGCAGTAAAGGCGAGAGCGATGTAGAAGGCACAGCAAATCGATCGAAAAGCCACGTTCAGCCTCTTGTTAGTTGATCTGTACGCGCATGAGCTCCTGGTATCAACGCGGTTGCCCAGGACACTTGCTCTGCCGTCCCACATCGTGGTACGCTGTCCCACATTGAGGGATTCCCAAAGGTACTCAAGACAGGTTTGCTTGTCAAGAGTGTCTGTGTAACTGATGCATCCAGCCACCGCTAAAGCTCCCGGCTCAGTCGCCGTTCTTCACAAAGCGCTGGATATTCTCGAAGCGCTGCAAACGCGGACGGTCCGCAGGCATTGGATCAAATCGCGGCCGGTACTGGCGTAGCCCGCAGCACCACGCACCGGCTGCTGCAGAATCTGCTCAGCCGTGGTTATCTTGAGCGCACGTCATCAGGCAGATATTCACTCGGGACTCAAATTGCTCGAAATCGGAGCGACCGTTCGTCAGCGTCAATCGCTTCGCGATATCGCCCGGCCGATCATGCTTGACCTTCGCGACCGTCTGGGAGAAACTATCAACCTTGGGAAGGTCCGCGGCGACTCCGTGCTCTACCTCGAAACCGTAGAAAGCGAGCATGCGTTCCGCGTCTCTGCCGCTCTCGGAATTCGCGACCCGCTCCACGTCACTTCGATCGGCAAAGCGATCCTGGCCTGGTTGCCCCCGGAACGACGGCCCGTCTTAACCGACTGGCGACGTCTGACGCCCAATACAATCACGGACGCGTTGCGTTTTACTGAGGATTTAACCCTCACGCGCCGCCGTGGTTTCGCGCTCGACGACGAGGAAAGCATGGAGGGCGGACGTTGCATTGGAGTGCCGGTGCTGCACAATGGTCTGCCGGTAGCAGGACTGAGCGTATCGGGTCCGGTTGCGCGCATCACCAGCGACCGAGTCTCGGAGATCGCGGAGATTCTGAAAACGGCTGCCGCCACAATCGCGGCACAGCTTAGATTGCACCCGGAAGTTGAGTAAGTCGAAGAGAACTGGAAGAACGCGAGGCAACATGGCGTCGCGGCAGGTCAGACGCGAGAGCGGAACTAAACCAGAATTTCTTTCAGGACCTGCCCGCCCACGTCGGTCAGGCGGAAATCGCGCCCGCTGTAGCGCCAGGTCAGCCGAGTATGATCGAGGCCAAGGAGGTGAAGCACGGTCGCATGTAGGTCATGCGGATGAACACGCTGCTCGACGGCGCGAAGGCCGAAGTCATCGGTGGCGCCGTACGTCATGCCGCCGCGAATACCTCCTCCGGCCAGAAGCGTGGTGAAGCCAAGGACGTTGTGATCGCGCCCCTGATTCACTCGCAGCTGACCCGCACTTTGGATCATCGGTGTGCGGCCGAATTCGCTTCCCACCATCACTATCGTCTGATCGAACAGACCCCCGCTGCTTCAGGTCTTCGATTAACGAAGCGATCGCCGGATCCGCCTCACGCGCGAGCCCCCGATGAGACCGAATGTCTTCATGACTGTCCCACGGCTGCGAGTTTCCGAAGTAAACCTCGACCATTCTGACGCCGTGTTCCACGAGTCGTAGTGCCATCAGACAGCCTCGGCCGAAATCGGTATCTCCGTAACGGTCGCGGGTGGACTGGCTCTCCTTCTCCACATCGAACACTTCGGGAGCTTCAACCTGCATGCGAAAGGCAACTTCCATCGCTTCGACTCCGGCCTGCAATTTCGCCGGCGTGCCGGGCCGTCCGAGATACAGCTGGTTCAGCCGATCCATCAGACGAAGCTGCTCCTCCTGCTCTTCGCGGCCCAGCGTTGCGTTCCGAACATTGAGGATCAGCTTGTCGGTTGTGCGCTCGTTATTCGGAACGTAAGTGCCCTGATAGATGTTCGGAAGGAAGCCGGAACTCCAGAGACGCGGGCCCATCACCGGATACCCGGGACACAGAGCCACGAACCCAGGCAGATTCTGATTTTCAGTTCCAAGTCCGTAAGTAATCCACGATCCCATCGACGGACGCCCGGCCAGCTGATGGCCGGTGTTCATCAGCATCAGTGACGGTCCGTGATTTCCGTTGTCGGCGTAGCATGATCGGACGACGCAGAAATCATCAATCGCAGCGCCGACACGTGGAAAGATCTCACTGACCTCTATCCCGCTTTGACCAAACCTGCGAAACCCAAACGGCGACGCCATCAGATTGCCGGTGGCGCTGTCGGTTTTCACAGGCGGCCCGGGGAGCGGTTTTCCGTTCTGGCGAGTCAGCTCAGGCTTCGGGTCGAATGTGTCCACCTGAGAAAGGCCGCCGTTTAGGAACAGAAAAATGACATGCTTCGCGCGGGCGGCATGATGCGGCTCTTTCACCGCGAGCGGACCGCGCCCACCCGCAGCGAGTGCCGCGCCCTGCAAGCCGAGCCAGCCGAAACCGGCACCTGCCATCGCCAATGTTTCCCGCCGTGTCATCTTCGTGTCCTCGTATTATTGAACCGAACTGAACTCCGCTGTGCCATAGAGCACCTGTGCATAGCGCGGCCAGGCTTCGGGACTCGCTCGAAGGAACTCCAGGCCCAGATCTACCTCTTCAGCAGTGGCAGGCCGACCGAACAGAAGTTCATATGCACGACGGATGCGCGCGGTATTCTCGGCCTGTTCCTTGCAGACCCGCTCTGCCAGCGCTTTGGACTGTCGTGCTATGAACGTGCTGTTCATAAAATAAAGCCGTTGCATGGGGCCCACTGTGACGATCCGTTGTTCCGACGTCGCATTCGGATCCGGAAAATCAAACAGGGCCATCGTCCTGTCAGGTTTGGAGCGGCTGACAGTGGCATAAATCGTGCGGCGCCGGTTGTCGTCATCCAGCGGCTTTGCAGGTCCGCCGACTGCCGGATCGAGCGTTCCGGCAGTAGCGAGGATAGCGTCGCGCAGAGCTTCGGCGTCGAGCCGCTCGCGGACAGGAGCGCGGAAAAAAGACGGTTCTCGGGGTCAGCTGCTTTCCGGGCTGTTCAGCGGAACTCATGCGATAGGCTGCACTCAGCACGATTTCTCGTTGTATTGCTTTTACCGACCAGCCGCTTTCAATGAAGCGATTTGCCAGATAGTCGAGTAGCTCAGGATGGCTGGGGCGGTCTCCCATTTGGCCAAAGTTGCTGAGTGAACGAACGATTCCCTCGCCGAAATGTTCGGCCCAGATACGATTCACCATCACTCGAGCGGTAAGCGGATTCTTCGGGGAAGCAATAGCTTCGGCCAGTTCCATTCGACCGCTGCCCTTGCTGAAGGGCTTCGGCTCGCCTTCGCTGAGCACGGCAAGGAAATGGCGCGGCACTTCTTCGCCTGGATTCGAGACGTCGCCGCGGACTGCAATCTTAATGTTGTGCGGTTTATCAGTATCCGCCATTACATGCCAGAACGGGTACGCTGGCGGAATCGCACTCTCGAGTCCTTTGGCATCAGCGCGAAGTCCCTTCAGGTATCGCTGCCATCGCTCCGACAGAAACCGGTCCACTTCTTTCGGCCCGTAATAATAAATTCCACCTGCGAAGTTCAGATCTTCAACCTTATACGGACGCGATGCGATGTCGCGCCAGAAGTAGTATCGTTCGATCGGCAGCGCGTCAACGAGGGTTGATATAACTTTGTCCGTATCTTTCATTCCCGCAATGCCGCCGAGCTTCACGTAATTCCGGTCGTCGATTGCGGCTTTTTCCCGAAGTACATCCTGAACGGCGCGATGAATCTGCTGTGCGATCGGGCGAACGTCTTCTTCAGTAACGGTCTGGCGCTTTCTCAACTCGTCCCAGCCGGCCATGAAGGGATGATCCCGTTTGTCTTGCTTTAAATATCGAACCCAGTTCTCCAGCGTTCGCACGTCGAGTTGGTCTGGTCCCGCGACGTCGGCGGGCTTGCGGTTCGGGTCCTGGATCAGCCGCCATGCTGCCATCACATACTGTTCCGTCTGCGACGCGAGGACGTCAGTTACCTGAGCGACCTGTCTTTCAAGGAACAGCTTCAGCTCTGCCTGGCGCTGCTCGGAGGCGTTCTTTGCAGCCTTGTACTTGTCGACGATCTCCGGACCGACGAGAGGATGTTCATCAACCCGGCTGCTCTCGAACACTCCCAGCAGCGAATAGTAATCAGCCGTCGGAATCGGATCGAACTTGTGATTGTGGCATTGGGCACAGCCAACAGTCAGCCCCAGGAAAACACGAGTTGTGACATCGACACGATCGTTATTGGTTTCACCAATGGCCTGAAAGCCAAGACCCGGAAGAAGCTTGTCGCGCATATCCGGCGCCATCTGATCCGCGGCAATTTGTGCCTTCACGAAGACATCGAACGGCATGTCGCTGTTGAAAGCATCGACAACCCAGTCACGATAGCGGAAGGCATTTGCGAATGGACTGTCATCGCGTGCCGATTGCTGACCGTCAGAGTATCGGGCCAGATCCAGCCAGTGCCGTGCCCAGCGCTCACCATAATGTGGTGAATTCAACAGCCGGTCGACAACCTTTTCAAATGCAGTGGGAGTATTGTCGGCGACAAAAGCCGCGATTTCCTCAGACGCAGGAGGCAGTCCTGTGAGATCGAAGGTAACTCGGCGGATGAGAGTTCGTTTGTCGGCAGCCGGTGAGGGGGCGATGTGCTCCGCTTCCATCCGGACCAGCAAGAATTTGTCGATATTCGTCCGAGGCCACAATTTGTCAGCGGGGCTTGGAATCGCCGGTTGCCGAATCGGCTGAAACGACCAGAACTGGCGCTGTTCCGGAGTGATCTGCATGCCAACCGCATTCCGCGAGGAAGTATTCTTCGGCCAGTGAGCACCCCGATCGATCCAAGCCGCGAGGTCGACGAGTTCTTCGGAACGAAGGCGGCCTTGCGGCGGCATCTTTAACCTCGGATGTGTTTGCCGCACAGCCTGCATCAGCAGGCTTCCCGCCGCATCGCCGGCAATGATCGCGGGGCCTGACTTGCCGCCCTTCAAAAAAGCTGCCTCAGAGTCGAGACGCAGCCCTCCGAGTTGTGCATTAGTGTGACAAGCGAAGCAGTTCTTCGCCAGCACCGGTCGCACCCGTTTTTCGAAGAAATCATCGCTCTTGTCCGGGATCTGAGCAAAAGCGCTGCACAGCAAGGCAGGCAGGAGGACAACCGGAAACCAGACAGGTGTGGACCGTCCCGCGGCTGTTGCGCCCGTGCACATTGCGTTTGATTTTAACGCGTCCTGATTGCGGCAGAGAACAGAAGTGGCTATACTTCTGTGAATTCCCGTCTTCGGAACGAATTTCACGCCCGAACACAGAAAAGGGGTTGTCCATGTTCAGGTTCTTATTTGTGTGTCTTTCCATGCTGGGCTTCGCGTGTGCGCAGAGCACAACCGGAATCCTGGTAGGAACTGTAAGTGATGCAACGGGTGCAGTCGTCGGCGGTGTCAGGATTCGTGTAACGAATACCGCAACCGAAGCGTTCGTCGACACTGTCACCAATGCATCGGGTGACTACACGGTAGCGAACCTGCCAGCTGCCACCTACACGGTTCGAGCGGAGTTCAGCGGCTTTCGAACGGTTGACTTGACTGATTTGCGATTGCTGCTGAATCAGACGCTGCGTGCGGATATCCACCTGGAAACCGGAGCTGTGGAGCAGAGTATCAGCGTCAGCGCGACGCCTCCGGTGGTTCAGTCGGAAAGTTCTTCGGTGGCGAATAACATCGATAGCCGCGCCGTCGTCACTTTGCCGCTGAACGGCCGCACGCTGGATCGTCTGATCCTGATCACGGCGGGCAATACATCGGACTCGCCTTCCAATCCGAAGCTTGCAGGTTCGCTGCACTGGGGCGGCAACTTTTTCACAATTGACGGCGCGTACTTCAACGACATGGGGAACGGTGGCGCGGCGTACTCGTATAAAACAAACCTTTCAACCACTCCCTCGGTAGACACAATCCAGGAGTTCAAGATTGAGACGAACAACGCAAAGGCCGAGTATGACGGCTCGGCCGCGATTTCCATCATCACCAAGTCAGGATCAAACAAGCTCCATGGCTCGTTGTTCGAGTTCAACCGCAACAAAGCTCTGTCGGCCAACGCCTATTTTTCAAACGCCAACAACGTTCCGCTTGCACCTTTCAACCGTAACGAGTTCGGCGCGACGGCAGGCGGACCGGTAATCAGAAACAAGACATTCTTCTTTGCCTCATATGAGGGGTTGCGGCAGCGGCAATCAACGCCCGCTTCCTTTTCCTATGGCACCGCGGCGATGCGACAGGGAGACTTTTCGGGTTTGCCGCAAATCAATGACCCGCTGACGGGTCAGCCGTTTCCAAACAATCGCATTCCTGCCAATCGGCTCGATCCCCGTTCGCAGCAACTGCTTCAGTTTGTGCCGCTTCCCAACGGTGTGGGAAGTGGTGTAGCAGGCACTGGCGTGAACTATTTCGATACCGTGCCGAACATCATCGACGTAAACCGCTACACCGCACGTGGTGACCACAATTTCAACAGCAGCAACATGATCAGCGTCATGCTGAGCTATTCCAAAGGATCGCCGTACTTTGTTTACAACGGCGGCCCGAAGCAGTTCGGCAACTTCTCTGACGGTGGGTACATCACCAAGTCAGGTGCGTTCACGTACAACCGGCTGATGGGCGCGCGAAACAACAATGAGTTCCGCTATGCCTATTTCAGCCATGCCTCAATTCGCATCGGCCAGAATGCCGATTTCGATCCTTCGTCAGTGATAAGTGGGCTGTATCAGCCCCTTCCTGTCGGTGGTCTGCCGAACATCTCGATCGCCAATTTCAGTCCCATCGGTGACTCAGGCGGTTCTGCACGAGCACCTCAGATCACCCAGGAACTCACTGACAACTTCACCTTTGTGCGAAGCAGCCATACGTTCAAAGCAGGAATTGATATTGGCTTCGGCCGTGTTTCGACCAATCCGTCTGCCGGTGCGCCGCAATTCGGTACGTTTTCGTTCCAGAACCGCTACTCGGGAACGGGATTCGGAGCATCGTACGCGGACTTTCTGCTGGGCTATCCTGTGACCGCGACGCGTGCGACACCTGGTTTGGTTAACCTTCTTTACAACACCCGATATGGCGCGTATTTTCAGGACGATTGGAAGGTCTCATCGAAACTCACTTTGAACGTTGGCGTGCGATACACATTGCAGACGCAAACTCAGGAACGCGACGGCTCATTTGCGAACTTCGATTTCGGCAACGGTAAATACGTGATCCGCTCCGAGAACGGACAACTGCCTCGGCTGGCCATCCCCCGGTTGATCAATGCTTATCCCTATGTAACGTCGGAAGCAAACGGATGGGGATCCGATGTTATCCTTGCCGACCACAATAATTTTGCACCTCGCTTTGGCTTTGCTTACCGGCCTTTCAATGACGCGCGGACGGTAATTCGCGGAGGCTATGGGATTTTCTACAACATCATTCCTGTTTATATCGGCATCCGGCAGATATCGCTGACGAACACTCCGTTCCAGCTGTCGGAAAACTTCGAGAGCGGAGCCACCACGCCGACTCTCACACTCGCGAATCCTTTCCCCGGCGGCGGCTCGATCTCGCCGAACCCCAATATTACGGCCGTGAATCGTAAAATCGCAAACACCTATTCCCAGCAGTGGAACCTGACAGTGGAGCGGGAAATCATTGCGGACCTGGGTTTGCGACTCTCCTATATAGGCAACAAGGGCACGCGCGTTCCCTGGTATACCTATGAGCGGAATCTGCCGATCCAGCAGGTGGCTGGCACGATCCAGACGAACAGACCATATCAGCCGTGGGCTTCAGTTTCGACGCTGGACACAAACGGAAACTCGATCACTCACCAGCTCCAGGTTGAGGTCACCCGCCGGTTCAGGCACGGGCTTTACTTCCAGTCGAACTATACCTTCAATAAGACTCTGGACAACGTCCCGATTGCTGGTTCGCCTCAGAATCCGTACAATGTTGCTCTGGATCGCGGTAACGCCGACCAGGTGCGACGCCATGTTGCCTATACGTCTGTGACTTACGAACTTCCGTTCGGTCCCGGCAAACCTTTGGCGAATATTGGTGGATTTACAGGCAAACTGGTGGGCGGATGGACTGTTTCCTCGATTCTGCAGTTCCGTGGCGGAGCTCCTTTCAGTGTCGGGTTTACGCCCTCGCTCGCGGGTTGGTATGCGAACCGCCCGGACCAGATCTCGTCGAATCTTTACCCGGCCAACAAAGGAATCGAAGGCTGGTTCAATGCCTCCGCTTTCGCAACTCCTGCACCGTTCACATTTGGTAACAGCGCAAGGAACATGTTGTGGGGCCCCGGGCAGAATATCGTTGATTTCAGCGTGCTGAAAGATATTCCCATCGGAGAGAGCCGCTACCTCCAGTTCCGTACGGAATTCTTCAACATCGCGAATCACCCAAGTTTCGGAAATCCCTCCGCGAACATTTCTGTACCTACAGCCGTAGGAAAGATTCGCAGCACTTCAGTTGATCCGCGTGTGATCCAGTTCGGCGCGAAGCTCGTATTTTAATCGAAGCCTTGAACAATAGCGTGTTGACCTGACATACGCATAGCGAGCAGCGCTCACCGCACTGAGCTTCCTCTTCCTGGACCCAGCCGCCAACAGACTGCGCGGTCGGCGTGCGTCCAGAAGGTAGGATTGTTCTTGGCGACTGCAGACTGGGTGGTGATGGGGCTCTACGTAGCCCTGATGACAGCGATTGGACTCTGGTCGTACGGCAAGGTAAACCGCGCTGAGGACTACTTTGCTGCGGGCGGCAAAATGCCGTGGTGGTTGTCCGGTATATCGCACCATATGTCGGGCTACAGCGGAGCCGTCTTTGTCGCCTATGCGGGCGTCGCCTACACGTACGGATTCACACTGTACGTCTGGTGGGCGCTACCCATAGGTCTTGCTGTCCTTGCCGGATCGTTTTCCATTGCCCCTCGCTGGGCTCGTCTCCGCATTCGCCTCGGCATAGTTTCGCCGATGGAGTACCTTGCCTTTCGCTACAACGTACCCACGCAGCAATTGATGGCATGGAGCGGCGTACTGCTGAAGCTCTTTGATGTTGGCGCCAAGTGGGCTTCCATCGCAGTCATACTCAACGTATTCGCAGGCGTGCCGCTGATTTATGGAATCGTGATCAGCGGCACAGTATCGCTCTTTTACGTCACCCTGGGTGGACTCTGGGCCGACGCGATTACCGATCTGGCGCAGTTTGTCGTTCAGCTGCTCGCCGCAATTTTCCTTTTAGCCGCGGTGCTTGCACGTCTCGGAGGCATTGGCGGCGTATTTACTTTATGGGCTCGTCTTCCACCGGCAAACCACGCCCTGTTCAACGGACCGTACACGCCATTGTTCTGCCTCGCCTATGCTTGTATCGCGTTTCTCAGCTACAACGGCGGAACGTGGAACCTGGCACAACGATATATTGCGTCGCCAAGTGGGCCGGAGGCTCGCAAAGCCGCACGCCTGTCCGCCGCTCTCTATCTGATTTGGCCTCTTGTGTTGTTCTTCCCCATGTGGGCTGCGCCGATCTTCCTGCCAGAACTGAAGGATCCCACTCAGTCGTACAGCCTGATGGCTACCCAGTTGCTGCCGCCGGGCCTGGTGGGCCTGGTGCTGGCATCGATGTTTGCTCATACGATGGCCATGACGACGTCAGATGCGAACACCATCTCCGCGGTGCTTACCCGGGACATCCTGCCCGTGATCGTTCCCCGTGCGCGCACTCTGTCCGAAGCACAGTCACTACGTGTTGCGCGCTTGAGCACCGTCCTGTTTACGGCTCTCACTCTCGTCGTGGCTGCTGAAGCGGACAAGTTCGGAGGTGTCCTGAGTCTGCTGGTCTCCTGGTTTGCCGCCCTGGTCGGACCCACTGCGGTTCCCATGATTCTGGGGCTGCTTCCCGCATTCCGGCGTAGCGGTATCAGGAGTGCCATTGCCTCGTGGGTCGCGGGAATCGGCACGTTTGTGTTCACGCATTACGCCATGACGCCGAGCTATGACGGTCGGTATAGCTGCGCCCGTGCTGGCTTCCGCAGCTGTTTTCATCGCCGGCGGCTGGCTCGAGTCGGCACAGCATTCGGCGTCCGTCGCAGCTTTCTTCTCGACTCTGGATGGAGATGCACATGACAATCACAAGTGACGAGTCTTTGCTGGCCTTTTATCGGGATCATGCGACCTCCGACCTGCTCCCGTTCTGGTGGAAGGCCGTGGACACACACAACGGCGGCATCTTCACCTGCTTCGATAACTCCGGAGCAAACCTGGTTAGCAGAAACAAGTACACATGGTCCCAGGGACGGTTCATCTGGCTCTGGTCTCGCATAGCTCGCATGATCCGAGGCATCCGTGCTGCCCGGCGATGCCGCGCGTTATCTCGAAGAAGCTGCCCGCACAGCCGCATTTCTCAATCGGCACGTATTTCTTCCAAACGGGAACTGTGCTTATGTGTTGTCGGAAACCGGAGAGAAGATCGAAGGCGAGAACTCCGACAGCAGCATCTATGCCGATTGCTTCGTCTTACTCGGATTTGCGGAGTACGCACTTGCTGCACGAGACTCTGCAAGTTTTGAAACGCGCGATTGACGTCTACGATGGGATCCGCGCCCGTATTGGTGCGGGCGTATTTCGAACCGAGCCATATCCCATTCCGGCTGGCTATCGTTCGCACTCCATCGCGATGATAAGTTTGCGTGTCACACAGGTGCTTGCCGATGCGGCGGCAGCTCTCGATCATCCGCGGCGGGGAGAACTGGCAGCCGCCACAATGGAGTGCGCCTCTCAGATCGTCAACGACTTCTGTCTGCCGGATGGAGCTATCCAGGAGCTGGTTCCAGTTGAAGAGTCCCTCGCTGATACGCTTCTGGCGCGTCACGCCACCCCGGGCCACATGTTTGAAAGCATGTGGTTCGTCATCCGCACCGCAGTGCAATACGGACACGCCGAATGGATCGCGACTGCGGCTAAGGCAATCGCGTGGGCTTTCCATGCCGGCTGGGATTCCGAGTGGGGCGGCCTGTTCCGATACATCGATCGTTCCGGCGGCAGGCCCGCCGGCGTCGCAGGCGTCGGGGCCGTATGAGCTGCTGATGGTCGATACATGGGATACGAAAATCTGGTGGCCGCATGCTGAGGCACTATATGCGACGCTGCTGGCGCATAGAGTAACCGGCGACGACCGTTTCCGGACGATGCATTCAAAACTGTTCGACTACACGTTTCGCACTTTTCCAAATCCCGACCGGTCCGTCGGTGAATGGATCCAGATCAGAAACAGACAGGGTGAACCGCTGGAAAAATGCGTCGCGTTGCCGGTAAAGGATCCGTATCACATCTTGCAGGACGTACTCCTGAACATTGCTCTGCTCAGCGGTGCGGGTCTTCCGGCCGACCCCTCGCTGTCCTGAGAACAAGGCAGTAGCAGGGCTCGGATACTCTGTCGGGGGTCTCGCCGTGTCGCACCGTAGGGGTGCGATACGGCTGAACAAGACACTACAGGCCGACTCAGCAGCAGTGAGACGACGTTCTCGTCGATGAGTGGCTTGCTTACGGAACACAAGAACGAACGACCGCACGAACCCTCGATATCAAATACCCCGCCGAAGTCTACACCGCTTCACCAGGCCCTGTCAGGGCATGATCGAGCCTAATACCCGTTCCGTGACAGGATCGTCACGTTACCAGCTGCGGCCGCCTCTGCCTCGACCGCAAGAAGGTCACACCTGAGCGCCTGTCTGGCCGGTCAGGCTTGGGCCGAAAGTGTTACCCATGTCTCCGGTTCGAACACCTTCGTTCACAGGCTCCTTTACGGTAACCGGGCGGCTGGCAGACTGCTCTTGGAGATATCGTTCGGCCTTCTGTCCAGCTTCGCGAATATCTCTTGAGTCAACAATCCGGTACCGAAATCCATTAACGACCTATCGCCACATCCTTATTCGTCTCGATGTGTCGCATTCCCGTACCTGTGTTCGCCGCTGCTCCCAACTCATCATCGTGGACGGGAACGCCGTTGTCCCGAAACTACGAGATTCTCCTCACCGGAACCCGCGTTGGCGCATTGGCGACTGCATGCGGGAGGACAGTACTGCGATTCTCGCCGATTCTCGAACGGGCGTCGCAGGGCGGGTAACGGTGTCGTGGAAGCGCGCGATTCCGATACCAAAGCGGAAGGCACTCCAGGCTCTGTAAAGCTCGCGTCGACCCGTGTCAGTATGCGATTTACTGACAGGCATTCGCGGGGAACGGTACTTCTGATCGCGCGATGTGGGCCGCGTTCACTGCCACTCCGCTCGGCGCCTGTTCCTTTCAGGAGCGTTGTCGAGACAATCGGACGCCATCCCTTCAACGGGTCGATTCGCGTATGCTGCAGAGGCGCCCATCCTCTTTGCGGTGTTCTGGCTATGGGATACAGCCGACGTCGGCGATGAAGAAAGTGAACGCCATCGTTTCCTGGCAGTTCCCCAGGCGCGTTGGTGCTTGCGACGAAGCCATAACTGCAACTCGCTTTGAACGGCGCAGTCCACCTTATGGAAGGTTCGGTTGTTGTTCCCAGCCCGCATCACTGGAAGGGCGAATATCTCGCTGCGTACGAACTTGCCTTACACCCGTCAGTCTCGACCGGAAGTAATTCCGCGTCCAGTCAACGTCGCGGCGTGTAGTCGAGCCAAACATATTCGAGCGCCTGGGGGAGAGTATTGTTGATCACTTTTCTCTGCGTGTGGCCCGCGCCCTTCGAATACACAAACTGGTAGGCATAGCCTTTCTCCTTGAGGATTTTCGCCAGCCGGGCGTTCGCAATAACCCAATTGCGGCGTCCTTCGGAAGGTGATTTTGAACCGTTGTCGTTTTCAGAAACCTGAATCCAGATTCGGAACGGCTTCTTTTCGCTTCCGGGGAAAAGGTGCTCGATGTACTCATACGCTCCGAGCGGAGCTTCGGGACTATTGCGCAGGTTGACGAAAGTTCCGGAATAGCTGAGGACGCGGTGATAGAGGTCGGGGCGGAACCACGCCATCGTCAGCGCGGCCGCTCCTCCGGAACTGCCGCCCATCGTCATCCGCGCATCGGGGTTCTTGGAGAACTTCACGTTTGCTTCCTTCTCGGCTCGCGGCAAGACTTCGGTTTCGACGAATTCCACATACTTCGACGAGACCGTGTCGTATTCCAGGCTTCGTCCCGGGCCGCCATTATCGATCATCACCGCAGCCATCGAGGGCAGTCGCTGGTCATAGATCATGTTGTCGAGGATGGTCGGAAGGTTGTAGCGCATGCCATAAGCATCGGCGGAGACAATGACTGGAAGTTCGGTCCCCGCGACATACGCAGCCGGAACATAGACGCAGAC
Organism: Bryobacteraceae bacterium; assembly: GCA_963794765.1. Classification (GTDB taxonomy): domain Bacteria; phylum Acidobacteriota; class Terriglobia; order Bryobacterales; family Bryobacteraceae; genus JAWXCM01. The sequence goes on from CAWCGC010000042.1 coordinate 80,567, forward strand.
GTGACGTTGAAACGCGCCGTTAGCGCCAGGGTAAAACTTGCTTTCGGCCGAGTTCATCGTAAACTCGACTACCTTGCCTTCGGGGACGCCGACGCGTTTAGCGAGTTCGGGTGCCGTAGGATACGCGCTTCCATGGGAATAGTCGCCGTCCGCGAGATTCTGTCCCCATACGGGTAAGTCCGACAGCCTGGCGATCTCGGCGCTGTCGGCTGCGGTTTGTTGTCCAGGGTTCCGAGGAGGCCCTGCCTTTCGACCCTGCCCCTGCGTGGAGGCATTCGCAGCGGGAGCTGCCGGGAGATACGCAGGGAACGGACGGAATCTGGGCCAACACAGGGATGACGACCAGAGATACGATTAAGAGTTTCATTGTTCAGGATTGCCTCCAGGCCGAGCACCTTTATATCAAGGCAAGTTCGAACGCTGCCGTTGATAGAATCCGAGCACGATAAACTCACGCCGATGAAGGGCAGAGTTTGTCCGGCGCGGACCAAACAGATTCTGGATGTTCTGGTGAATGCTGGAATTTCCATCCCGCGGGAGTGAAGCAATGAATCGAAGTACCCTTCGTGTCTTAGTGGTCCCCGCGCTGTGCGGCATGACTACGGTTACCGGCCTGTCTCAGATGCCATCGGGTAGTCGGCCGCTGGCACCTTATTACGAGGACACCAACAACATCCCGGTCTCACCCGAGACCCACGGCGACAAAACGGTCACCTTCCGGCTCTTTGCACCGAAGGCGAGCGAAGTGGTGCTGATGGGATCTCCGGGGATACTCGAGGTGATAAAAAAGCCGATGCCGCTGAAGCGCGATGAGAAGGGTGTATGGAGCCTGACTGTGGGTCCGCTTGCGCCGGGTTTCTACACCTATGGGTACGCGATTGATGGTGGATTGCGGATGCCCGATCCCTCGAATCCAAACCTGGAAGTCCGGCGGTGGGGCGCTACCAGCCTGTTTATCGTGCCCGGCACAGAAAAGGCAGTGTTTGAAGAACGGCATGTGCCCCATGGGACCGTCCACGTGAGCTTCTACGATTCGCCCAATCTGGACCGAGAGCGGATGGTTTATGTCTACACGCCACCGGGGTATGAGACTGGCAATCAAAAGTATCCGGTTCTCTACCTGCTCCACGGAAATGGACAGATCGAGGCGTCGTGGACGTGGACGGGGCGTGCCAACGTGATCCTGGATAATCTCCTCGCCGACGGCAAGATCAAGCCCATGGTGGTCGTAATGCCGTACGGTCACGTGACTCGCGAGATAAAAACTACTTCGGGCGGCGCCGCTTCGCCAAACGATTCGGCCACGATTGAGAAGGAACTGCTCACCAGCGTGAAGCCACTGGTGGAGAGCAAATATCGGGTGCTGACCGATCGCAATCACCGCGCGATCGGAGGACTCTCCATGGGCGCTGCCCAGTCCCTGTCTATCGGGCTGCACAATCTGGATCAGTTCGCGTATATCGCAGCATTCAGCGGCGGTGGCAACCGGGCAGAGTGGGAGAAAGCCGATCCGTCGATGCTCAACCAAAAACTGAAGGTACTGTGGATCGGCTGCGGGACCGAAGATCCGGGATATAAAGGCGTAAAAGCTATGGACGATCTGCTCACGAGCAAGAACGTCAAGCACGTCTGGAACGAATCCGGCGGCGGGCATAGCTGGCCCAACTGGCAGGTGTATCTTTCCAGGTACGCACCCCTGCTGTTCCGCGACTGATCGATGCAGGGATTTCATGCAGAATCGCTCAATCATTTTTTCTATCGCGCTGCTTGCGGCAACAGCGGCAACGCCGGCTCTGTTTGCGCAGCCGAACCTCAGTATCGAACTGAAGCAGCCGAAAGCTGCGGTCAGCCCCACGCTCTACGGTCTGATGACCGAGGAGATCAACTACTCGTACGATGGCGGGCTGTATGCGGAACTGGTCCACAACCGTACGTTCCGCTCTGACTGGAGCGGGATTCTGAACTGGTATCTGGTTGAGAAGGGCTCTTCCTCGGCGAAGATGTCGGTCGATAACAAGACTGGTCCTTCGACAGCACTCACTACGAGCGCCAAACTCGAGGTGACGAAGGCCGACGCAAGCAGTCCGGCGGGTCTTATCAACGAAGGTTACTGGGGCATAGCGGTGCGGCCGAACACTCGGTACACGGGCTCGCTGTATGCGAAGACCGATGCGGCCGGATCGCTTCCGGTCAAAGTCACGCTGGTGGCGAATCAATCAGGGCAGGCACTCGCCAGCGCATCGGCCTCAGTCACCGGCAGCGAGTGGAAACAGTACAAGTTCGAAATGGTGTCGTCGGGCAGCGCAGCGCCTTCTGCCGAAAATCACCTCGAAGTTACAGTAGACCGGCCGGGGACGTTGTGGCTCCAGCTCGTGTCGGTCTTTCCGCCGACGTATCACGGGCGGCCAAATGGCAATCGCGTCGACCTCATGGAGAAACTCGCGGCGATGCGTCCCGCCTTTCTCCGGTTCCCCGGCGGTAATTATCTGGAAGGCAATCGTATCGAGACTCGTTTCGACTGGAAGAAGATGATCGGTCCTCTCGTGGATCGGCCGACCCATCCGGGAACGTGGAATTACCACTCGAGTGATGGAATGGGTTTGCTGGAGTTCCTGACCTGGTGCGAGGACCTGAAAATGGAGCCCGTTCTGGGCATCTACGCAGGCTACTCTCTTGGCGGACAACTCGTAAAGCCAGGGCCGGATCTGGAGCCATACGTTCAGGAAGGTCTGGAGGAGATCGAGTATGTGACCGGCGGAACCGATACGAAATGGGGCAGCTGTCCGTGCGCGTGATGGACATCCTGCACCGTTTAAGCTGCGCTACGTCGAGATCGGCAATGAAGACCAGTTCGACAAAGCGAGGACGTACGATGGCCGATACGCTCAGTTTTATAAAGCGATCAAGGCGAAGTACCCCGACATTCAGGTGATCGCGACTATCCCGGTCAAGGGCATTACTCCCGATGTCATCGACGATCACTACTACAAACGTGAGCAGGGCATGTTCGCGGAGGCGCGGCACTATGACAATACGGATCGCAACGGTCCGAAGATCTTTGTTGGTGAGTGGGCCACGCGCGAAGGCACGCCGACTCCGAACTTCGGCGCTGCGCTCGGGGACGCCGCGTTCCTGACAGGGCTCGAACGGAACAGCGATGTCGTCATCATGTCAGCGTACGCGCCGTTGTTGGTGAATGTGAATCCGGGCGGGATGCAGTGGAGCTCCGACCTGATCGGCTATGACGCGCTGACCAGCTATGGATCGCCAAGTTATTACACGCAGGTAATGTTCGCTTCCTGTCTCGGAGACCAGATCCTTAATTCGTCGCTGTCAGGAGCAGGAGAGAGGTTCTTTTACTCGGTGACGAAATCGCCTGACAAGCTCTGTCTGAAGCTGGTGAACGCCAGTTCCACTGAGCAGCCGATCAGCATATCCTTAAACGGCGCTGGCGGCGCGGCGCATCCGGCTCGCATCGACACACTCAAAGCGAACAGTGTCTGGGCGTACGAACTCGATCCGGTACCCGGAGCGAATTGTGCCGGTGAAATCAACCACCAGCATCAAGGGTGAGCGGATCCAGCACGTCATGCCGGGATATTCGATTCAGGTGCTTGCAATTGACCTTAAGGAGATCGGTCGATGAAGGTACTACTGATTACCGTCATGCTGTCGTTCGCCGCTTTCTCACAAGTGAAGACCGAGGTACCTCCCGTGGAACCCGGTGCGAAAGCTGTCGTCGTCGAGAAGATCAAGATACATGGCGCTGCGCTCGAAGGCAATCTTGAGGGCAACGCTGCGGATCGTGATGTGATCGTCTATTTGCCACCCGGGTACGCCACCAATAAGCAGAAGCGATACCCAGTCGTCTACGCTCTCCACGGCTACAGCATCGGGGCCGAACAGTGGTCGAACGAGATTCATACTCCGCAGGTCATCGAGGGCGCTTTCGCGAAAGGTGCGCAGGAGATGATCGTTGTGCTGCCGGACTCCAAAACTGTGCACAACGGCTCCATGTATTCGAGTTCGGTCACAACCGGTGATTTCGAGCAGTACGTCGCGCGAGACGTGGTTCAATACATCGATTCGCATTACCGCACAATTCCCAAACGCACCAGCCGGGGTCTGGTCGGCCACTCGATGGGCGGCTACGGAGCGAGCCGTATAGGAATGAAGCACTCAGACGTCTTCGGAAGCTTTGTACATCATGAGCCCATGCTGCATGGCTCCTCGGGCCGCGGGACCCTCAAATCCCGCGACAGAGAAAGCGCTTGAAGCAGTCAAGTCCGCGGCTGACTCGGCGAAGCTGAGCTTCGGTCTGCGAGCGCAGCTTGCCTCGGCGGCTGCATGGTCACCGAATCCGAAGAACCCGCCGCTCTACCTCGATCTGCCCTCCAAAGACGGCGTCCCACAGCAGAGCGTCCTGAACCGCTGGATTGCAAACGCACCTCTGGTCTTCGTTCACCAGTACATCGGCAACCTCCGCCAGTATCGTGCGATCGCGATTGACGTAGGCGATCAGGACGGCCTCCGCGCGGGTGCCAAAGAACTGCATGAAATCCTCGACACCTACGGCATTGTGAACAGCTTCGAGATTTACCCGGGCACTCACACAAGCGCCGTCGCCGTCCGTTTTCAGAACTTCGTCATGCCTTTCTTCAGCAAAAATCTTTGCGCAGGTACGGGCTGCCAGTGAGCTGTTCGGGACGTGATGAATAGACGCAAGTTTCTAAGGAGTTCGACGGCTGCTTGTCGATACCTGACCTGTGTGAATCCGTTTTTCCGCAGCTCCAATGAATACGTGCCTGCGGGTAGACCGCTGCTTTGAAACTGACCGCTTTCAATCTGATGAAGCTCGCCACGCAACGGGAGCGCCCTCTGGAGCAGAAGGAGAACAACCGCCCCCGATCTGGCCAAGGCTCGAGATCCGCCGGAACCGGGTGTGCTATGACTTCTCGTAGAACGCGTCGCTCAGCACAATCACATTCTCGAATTCATCTGGGCACGATTGCTCCTCGGGTGATCGGTTAACCAGATCTGCGCCTCGCGCAGAAAGTTGAATCTCGATCGCCGGACAACTCTCGCTCTGGCGGTCAGCGACGCTGTTCTGAAGAACATTTGCGCTATGTAGGCGAGGTCGCTACACCGACACTGCTAGTTCACGGCGAGAACAATAATGACGTTCCGATATCCGGGGCAGAGCAATATTTCATCGCACTAAACACGTGCGCGTGGAGGCAGTGTTCATCGTTATCCGAGAGAAGGACACGGAATTCGGGACGCAAAACACGTGGCGGACTGGATTGACCGCTTGACGAACTGGCACGCGTCGCACTTCGGCAAGCACGCGGCGACTGGAGCCGTCGCGCGGTAGCGGCAACTATTTACCTGAGTTCCCGTAAAGTCAGATTCCGGAACTCAATCACGTTGTCTTTCTGGCACTGAAGACCAATCACACCAGACGCGTGCTTCGGATCATGCGCGTCCAGTAGTTTCTTCCCGTTCAGAACAACGACAAAGTGATCACCGTGCGCTCTCACCTCGTATTTGTTCCATGCGTCCCCCAAAATCCTGGTCGCCTCGGCTTTCGCGGAACCAACAAGACTGCCGGTGTTGAAACCTGCGGGCTGGTAATCCCAGATCTGTAATTCGTAACCCGTGATATGCGGCTGCCCTTCTTTCTGCGACCGAAGGAACACGCCGCTGTTGACCTTTTCATTGCCACGGAACTCGAGTGTCAGCTCAAAGTCCTTGAACGTCTGAGTCGCTCCGATCCAGCTCGGAGCCGAGCCGTCGCAGACCAGTGCTCCATCCTTCACCGCCCAGCTGGCGGCCCCGTGTACCTCCCACCCGTTCAGGGTCTTGCCGTCAAACAGGTCTTTGGCGCTCTGCCCAAAAACAGAGCAGGTCACGACCAACAGACACGTCGTTAGAAATGTGAATTTAAAAAACATATTTGAGAGCGAATTGCAGTTGTCTCATCGTTCTCGCTGAAGTGATCACACCAAAGTTCGCAGGTGATCGCGCATCGGAGCTTGGCGCGTTCCAGTTCGGATGGTTCAGAGCATTGAAAGCTTCCATGCGGAAATTCAATGTATGCGATTCGTACAACCGGAAGTTCTTGGACAGCGAGAAATCAACGAGTTGTGTGCCCGGACGATTCAGCGTGTTCCGGCCCATGTTGCCCGGTCTCCAGCTTAAATCGGGACTGTTGAAATTCACAGAAGCAATATTCCAAAATTGCTGAGCGGACCGGTTGTCGGGGATCGGACTAATACCAGTTGCATCCGGCTGGTTCCCGAGCGTGTTCAGGCCCGCAGTATCACCCAGCTGAGCGAAATTTATAGGAGTGCCGTCTGCGAGCGTAATGATCCCGCCGAGCTGCCATCCACCAACGATTCCGCCGAGCAGACGACCGGTTGGGACCGCCTTGTTTGGACCAAACGGAAGCTCGTATAAGAATGAGGTCACGAAGCGGCGGCGAACGTCGAACTGCGACAACCCTCGTTCGGCCCGGAGGTCATAGCTGTTCACAGGCCAGAGCGTATCTCCGGAGTTGGTGCGAATGGCGCTTCCGCCGTCAATCGCCTTTGCCCATGTAAAGCTCGCCATGTACGTAAGACCGTGTGAGAATCTTTGGGTCAGCTTCGTGCTCAGCGCATGGTAGTTGGAGTTGTCGACTCCGTCCACTTCCTGAAGGCGTCCGTATGCAGGCCACGGGGTTCGGTCGTTCACCGAGCGCGAATCGCTCGGTCCGCTCTTCAGGACAGGCTGATTGAATAGTCGGAAGCGCTGCAACTTGTGGCCTCCGTTACCGAGATATCCGATCTCGAGTACAAGATCGTTCATCAGCTGTCTCTGTATATTGAACATCCACTGCTCGATGTAAGGCGTCCGCATATTCTGGATGTTCCCGAGAATCTGCGGCTGGCCGAGGCACGTGCCCGAATAACCAGTGCACGTGAAACGCTGACGCTCAAACGCCCAGGGATCTTCGAGAACGGCGTTCCGCTGCTCGATGCTGGTGATGAACAGGTCTCGTCCCGCAAGGTTTCGCGCCATATCAAAAACGGGATTGCCTGAATCCTGCACGAAGAACACACCAAACCCGGTGCGAACCGTCCAGCGGTCCGTTGGACTCCATGACAAACCGATGCGAGGTGCGAAGTTATTGTTGTCCGGCTCTACCAGTCCTCGCCCCATATATTGATCACCTGATTGCGTAAGCTGCCCGTCCGCAAAGTGGAAATTGAGGCCTTCGTAGAAATCACCGCTGCCCGGCCGGGTGATGATCGGCGGCCTGGAGTTGCCCTCCGGACCCAGACCCGTATTGAACAGCTGAACGTTCATGATGCTGCGATACTTGTCGGTCCACGGCCGCGCATTCTCGTATCGAACTCCGGCATTGAACGTCAGCTTTGGCGTAATTCGCCAGTCATCTTGTATGTAGCCGTAATACGAAGTCCGGCGCAGCATCCCATTTGCCATTGCGACGACGCGCGCGGACTGTGCCGGGAGCCCCAGCATGAAGTCGGCAAAGATAAAGCCGGTAGCGTTGCGGTTTGCCGGATCGAAAGTCGATTGTCCATCAAAGATGAACTCTCCGGTCGCTTTCTGATTTCCGTACTGATTGTATCGATCTCGCCGGATCTCGATCCCCATCTTCAGCGAGTGTCGGCCGTGAACAATGGAAACGTTGTCCATGAATTGGAAGGTATTGTTTCTCGTGACCCAGGGAGTCACGCCGCCGAAGCTGTTCACCCCTCCGCCCAGCGTGATCGCAGGAGGTCCGTACGCAAGCGGACTGGCGGCGTACAAGCCATTGATCCCAAGATCCGCCTGAACGTTCTTGGTGTTGGCGTAATAGCCGACCAGGTCGTTGTTGAACTGATTCCATGCGAATCGTGACTCGTTCACAATCGAGTTGGAGAGAATAAGAGCGTTCGAAAGCATCCCCTGCCGCACGGTGGTTTCTACGTGCTGGGCATCGCTCGGGAACGTCGATGCGGGCACCTGGAGATCGTTGCCCCAGCTGAATCTTCCGAACCATGTAGACTTGGTGCTCTGGTTCCAGTCGATACGCTGGTTGAACTGGTCCGAATCGCTCGGCGATACCGCATCTCTAACGTAGTTACGTACCAGGCTGTTGCCTGGAACCGTCGCGCGCGGATAATAATTCAGAAGCTGCAGTGCTGCAGGACTAAATCGATCCGTCGGAATCCGATTATTTGGAAATGGCAAGGCAGATATGGCATTACCCGCTGAGTTGAAGACGCGAGTCTGCGGGTCGTAGATAATTCGGCTCTGACCCGAGAAGTCCCCCGCGCGCATTGCATCCGTAGGCACCGAAGCGCTTACCTGAGTTGTCAGGCGATCGCGCAGTTCTTCGAAGTTGGACATGAAGAAGAGCTTGTCTCTGCCGTTGAAAACGCCGGGTATATTCACCGGTCCTCCTAATGTGAACCCGTAGTTGTTTCTCCGGAACGGATTCTTTGTGCCCTGGGACTGCCGCCACTCACGCGCGTCCAGCGCTGAATTTCGAAGAAACTCAAACGCAGTTCCGTGATACTGATTGGTGCCGGGCTTGGTGGTCACGTTGATTTGCGATGCGCCGCGGCCAAACTCAGCCGAGTAGACTCCGGTCTGAACTTTGAACTCCTGCAGCGCATCGACTGACGGATGAATGATGTAGGAGTTAAAGTTCGGATCGGTGTTCTCCACACCATCGAGCGTGTATCGGTTGTACTCCAGACGCTGTCCTGCTACCGATAACGAAGTCTGACTTCGAGTCCCTCCTTGCAGTCCGCCTGATCCTCCCGCGCCGCCTTCGGTCGTCACATTGGGGCTAAGCGTAACAAGCTGAAGGTAATCGCGCCCGTTCAGAGGCAAGTCCACGATTCGCTTGTTCTCGATCACCGTACCCATTGCAGTGTTTTCCGTCGTCAGCAGCGGTGCTCCGGCCGTCACTTCCACACGTTGGCTGGCTTCGCCAACTTCCATCCGGAAATCCACCCGGACCACAGCGCCCACCTCCAGCGTGATGGAACGGCGGCTGAAAGTCTTGAACCCCGGCGTCTCTACCCGGAGGTCATAGTTCCCCGGAACAAGATACGGAAGCGAGTAGGTTCCTGATGCATTCGAGAGCACCTGTCGCGTTTGACCTGTATCAGTATTCGATGCACTCACGGTCGCACCACTGATCACAGCGCCACTTGCGTCTTCCACCGCGCCAGTAAACTCACCGAAGTTTTGCGCCTGCAGCGTGAGCCCCATCAGGAGCAGGAACAGGATAAGCGAGCAGCATCTCAGCAGTCTCTTCGCGTTCTTCATAATGACCATGAATAGTTATCACATAGGCTGAACGCCGCGCAACCTGTGATTTTGCCCTCGCTAACAGCGGCTTCAATGAGCAGTACCGAACGGGTCAGTAAGGTTAGTCTTCGTATCGCTGATTGTGAGTCTGCATTCTTCTTTCAGGCAACGTCGGATTGACTAGTGAACCAGCCTCTTCGAGCACACGATGGCAGTCAAGTTGTGTCCAAAAACTCGGACACGGTTGAAACGAGAGAATTGGCTGACTGTGACGATTTGCTGAAAAGTGATCGCGATGAGACGCTTTGGTCAAACATAAACGGTCAACCTTGTCGCTGGGCTTACCTGGAGCGGATATACGCGGTCAGAAAACCAAAACGTAAGCTGTTACTCGTTCGCACGCAGAGTTTTGACGATCCGCAGCATCAGTCCGTCCTCCATTCGCTCACTCGAAAGAGCTCGACGATTTGCCTGGGAGCGTGGTTGGAGTCCGAAAGAACACGCGCCGAAGGACCAGCTAAGCACAGTGCCTGCGTCCGAGTTCAGCGTTTGTGAGCCGAAATAAGGAACAGGAACGGATTGAGAACCTCACCGAGCCAATCGGACCGGATCATCGGTTGGGCTGGGAGTTCGCCGGTGCCGTTGCTTCCATTCGGCCACACGTCTCTGTGCAGACTCGAAGTACAGATACACCACGGGAGTCAGATAAAGAGTGAGTGCCTGCGAAACGAGGAGCCCCCCGACGACAGCGAGACCTAATGGCCGGCGCGATTCGGATCCGGCCCCGTGACCGAGAGCGATGGGAAGTGTTCCAAGAAGCGCTGCCATCGTCGTCATCATGATGGGTCGGAAGCGGGCGAGACTCCCCTCATGGATTGCGTCATAAGCTGACTTACCTTGAGCCTGCGCCTGCTGAGCAAAATCGATCATCATAATCGCATTCTTCTTTACGATGCCTATCAGCAGAATCAGTCCCACAAAGGAATAGAGATTCAATTCCAGTCCAAAGAGAAGCAACGTCAGAATCGCACCCAGTCCGGCAGATGGGAGGCCGGACAGAATGGTTATGGGATGAATAAAGCTCTCGTACAGGACTCCGAGGACAAGATATATAACCAGGACCGCCATCACAAGCAAAATTCCAAGGCCTCTGAGCGAATCCTGAAACGCGGACGCGGCTCCCTGAAATGTCAAAGTGGTAGTTTGCGGAAGACCAATATCACGAGTTGCCTGTAGCATCTGGTCAACGGCTGTCCCGAGCGCAGCACCGGGACGCAGATTGAAGCTGATGTTGACGGCGGGTAGTTGGCCGTAATGGTTCACACTCAGCGGAGCTACTCCGGAACTCAACCTTGTTACCTGCGAAAGGGGAACCAGCTTGCCACTGCTCGATCGAACGTACAACTGGGAAAGAGCAGCAGGATCTCTCTGTGCCTCCGGGGCAACTTCGAGAATGACGTAATACTCGTTCGCAGCGCTGTTGATGGTGGAAACCTGCCGGTTCCCATACGCACTGTAAAGCGTACTCGCGATGGTGTCGGCGCTGACGCCGAGTGCTTGCGCGCGGTCGCGGTCGATGTCGACCGTAACACGTGGACTTCTGAGGCGAAGGTCCGTGCTGACGTCCTGCAACTCGGGGAGCGTTCGAAGCCTGGCCTCGAGCCTGGGCACCCACTCGTAAAGGATCGCAGTGTCGGCATCCTGAAGCGCGACCTGGTACATGGCGCGATTGCCCTGCTGGTTACCGATGGTGATTAGCGGCGGCAACCGAAGGAAGACGTTCAGGTCCGGGATTTGCGATAGCTGAGTGCGAACCTGTTGCATCACTTCATTTGCGTGAGGCCGTTTTGGATCATCGCTGAGGCGCATGAATATGAAGCCTGAGTTGCCCCCGGCGAAGCCGCCAACGCCAGCGCCCACACTTCTTACATTCGGATTCTTCCTCGCTAGCTCATGGGCCTGAAACTGCAGCCGGGACATTTGCGCAAACGAAACGTCTTCCGTGCTCTCCGATGCGCCCATGATGGATCCGAGATCTTCGGTCGGCATAAAGCCCTTCGGTATTCGCGTGAAGAGAAAGCCCGTAAGAACCGCGAGTGCGATGTTCACGGCGAGAGTTCCAAACCGGTGGCGCAGGCTGAAGATCAGCGTCCGGTTGTAAGCGTGGAGCATTGCTCCGAAGCCGCTCTCAAAAAGATTAAACAGACGTCCATGCTGTCGCTCGTGGCTCGAATGCAAAAAGCGGCTGCACAACATTGGAGTCAGTGTGAGCGAGATCAGTCCTGAAATGAGGATAGCGACACTGATCGTTACGGCAAACTCGCGGAGAAGTCGGCCGACGATCCCGCCCAGAAACAAAACCGGAATGAAAACTGCCACCAGAGACGTAGTCATGGACATGATCGTGAAGCCGATCTCACGGGCTCCATCAATCGCCGCGCGCAGGCGAGTTTTGCCCATCTCCAGATGCCTGACTATGTTCTCAAGCATTACGATCGCATCATCCACAACGAAGCCGACGGCCAGTGTCATGGCCATCAATGACAGGTTGTCAACTGTGTAGCCCAACAAAGCCATCGCCGCAAATGTTCCTATCAGCGAAAGCGGGACCGCGATGCTCGGTATAAGGGTCGCCGAAACGTTCCTGAGAAAGAGGAAGATGACGAAAATAACGAGAGCGATGGTCAGCAGCAACGTGAACTTGACGTCCGCGACTGAATCGCGGATCGTCTTGGAGCGGTCGAAAGAAATTTCGAGTTCGATGCCTGCCGGCATCTGCGCGATGATCGCGGGCAGCTGTTTTCTGATCCCATCCACAACTGCGATTACGTTTGTTCCCGGCTGCTTCTGTACGGCAAGCATCAGGGTAGGGTAACCATCTACCCAGAACGCTGATTTGTCGTTCTGAACGCTGTCGATTACGTTCGCAACGTGCTCCAGTCTGACCGGATTGTTATTCCGGTAGGCGATAATCATCGGCCGGAACTGTGCTGCACTCGATAATTGCGAATTTGCCTGAACGGTAAACTGGCGATTGTTCCCATACAACGCTCCGGCGGGAAGGTTGACGTTGTTTCGTGTCAACGAATCCCGGACGTCCTCGAGACTGATGCCCTTCGACGAGAGTTTCGCCGGGTCAACCTGAACTCGAACGGAGTATTTCTGCGTCCCGTAAATCTGTACCTGCGCCACTCCGTTGACCATCGCGATGCGCTGGATGAGCAGATTTGTAGCGTACTCGTCGACGGCGGAGAGCGGCATCGTTTTCGATCGCGCAGTCAGGAACAGTACGGGCTGATCCGCCGGATTTACCTTGCTGTAAGACGGCGGCGTTGGCATGTTGGGCGGCAGTGAACGTGATGCCTGCGAGATAGCGGCCTCCACGTCCTGCGCCGCCGCATCGATGTTCCGTTCCAGCGAAAACTGCAACGTTATGGTTGTCCGCCCGAGTGAACTGGAGGACGACATACTATCGAGACCCGCGATGGTGGTGAACTGACGTTCAAGCGGGGTCGCAACCGTCGACGCCATTGTGTCCGGATTGGCGCCGGGAAGCGAGGCGGTCACCTGAATTGTGGGGTATTCCACCTGTGGCAGGTCGCTTACGGGCAGCGTGCCGTAGCTGAACAGCCCGAAGATCAGGATCGCAGCCATCAGCAACGTTGTTGTGACTGCTCGATGAATGAAGAAATCGGTGAAGTTCACGGTGCTTAATTCCCGGTGGGTGCGGGTCCGCGCGTTTGGCTGGTTGGGATTGTGAGTCTGGCACCCGGAGTAACGCGAAGCTGGCCTTCTGTTATTACTCGTTCACCTGTCTCAACACCACTCGCGATGACGGCCAAATCACCCTCCGTTCGTGAGACCCTTACTGGGCGAAGCTCGGCAGTCATATCATTTTTAGCGATCCAGACATATGATCCTTCCTGACGGTTCTGGACGGCCTGCGCAGGAACGACCAAAACGTTTCGTTCGGTCCGAAGTGTCATGACGACATTGGCGAATGCCCCAGGCCAAAGGCGCAGATTCGGGTTGGGAAATTCTGCCTTAAGCCGAATGGTCCCGGTGGTCGAATCGACAGAATTGTCGATGGAATCGAGTACGCCCGAATCCGACTCCCCGTTGGTCTCCGATGCAGCGAGTACTTCGAGACTACGGCTTCTCATGTGCGTACGGAGCTCTTCGATCCACCGTTCAGGCACGGCATAGGAAACATACACTGGCGTGATCTGGAGAATGGTGACCAGAGGCGTTGAGTCGTTTTCCTTAATGAGATTGCCCTGTTTCACCATTACTGGGCCGATGTGTCCGCTGATTGGAGCAGTAATTTTCGCGTACCCCAGACTCAGCTTGGCCTCGGCAACGCGCGCCTCATCCGCGCGGATGGCCGCCCTGGCACTCTCGAGTGCAGAAATATCTGCGTTCAACGCGGCAGACGCGCCTTCAGAGGCGGTACGAAACTGCTCGGTCTGTTCGCGGGAGGTAATCCCCTGCTTTGCCAGCTCTGCGTAGCGCTCTGCCTGGACTTGGGCTTGGGTGGCCTGCGCGCGGCTGCGGGCGATGCTCGCCTCCGCCTGCTTTTCCAGCGCCCGATCCCGGGCCACGTTTGCTTCCGCCTGTCGAAGCTGCGCTTCAAACGGAAGAGGATCGATCTCAAACAGAAGCTGATTCTGCTGCACAGTCTGACCATCTCTGACGTGAACGCGAACCAGCTGGCCTGCGATACGAGACTTCACGGCGACGGTGGAGTATGCCTCCACGTTTCCAATTGCCCGTATTTCGAGGGGCACATCCCGCCGTGAAACAACCACGGTATGAACTGTGGCGGGCGGCCGGCCAACTGATGCAGCCTGAGGCTGGCTGGAGGGGGCCTGAGAGCACCCCGACAAGGCGGTCAAACCTGTCACCAGACCTGTTAAAAACAATGTGGAATTGCGAAACACCGTTCATAGAGTTTAGCAAGATAAGCGGGTATGACTTTTCGAAATTTTGTCGAAAGCTAACCGCCAAACTTTTGGTGTTCGACAACCACGCGGCACACCCGGTTGCAGAGTGGACCTCCAATCGCCGGCAAACCGCGTGGTCAAGATTAGCTCTGTTGCTTCATGTTCAATTGCGGACTGAATTGTCCCGATGAACTGCCGTCCGCTTTCAACATCGCTTTCGACTTCTGTTCTCAAGATTTACTAACTTCCTGAAGCTCCGAGTGTCGTGAAGGAAGTAGTTGAGAACGGCAGCAGGACTGATGGCCCACAGCATCACGCGAAGATCTTCACCATGTTTAAGCGACTGGAGGGCCCAAAGAGGGTGGTCTCGGCATTGGACTCGCCCTGCGCCAGCGAGTGATTGAGCGCCACGGTGGGCGCATCTGACCTAAGGGTGTTCCGGGCGAAGACTCAAAAACTCCGCTTCACCTTACCAGTTAGCCGAGAGGACGTCGTCAGGCAATTAAAAAAGCTCCGAGTGCCTTGTCTCTTCGCGAGTGTCAGCGAACTCTCCTTTCAGTTGGAGGAGCATTGACCTTGTTGTTCCGGTGTGACTGCTGGCGTCAACGCACCAGCCGACCTCTCTCCTCTGAGCGTTCATCGGAAGGTCGGAAGTGTAAGCGATGTTCGAAATATTTCCGAGTGAGAGCTCCGGCTTGTACCGCCCGACTTGAAGGACCGAATCAATAGACGGGCAGCACAATTCCTATGTCTCAGACTATCAGCCTCGCGAGTGAACCGGCGGGAGGCTGGAGCCGACGGTGGTGATGCCGGTAGCACCGATAGCACACAACACAACACTTATATCGGTAACCTTGTTAACGTGTGACCCAGGGTTCTGTTCTGCACGTAGTCGAACAGAGTTGTTTGGACATGAAATCCTCTGTTTACGTCGGTGGCAAGTTGACAATGCCCGCGTCCAATATTCGGACACTCAGAAAAGCAGTTTCAACGCGAACTGAATCTGTCTTGCCGCCGCAGCTGTGCTCAATTCCCCTGCACTTGGGCTGTCGTAGGTGCTGTCGATACCCCTGAAGTTCGGGTGATTTAGCAGGTTGAAGAACTCGGAACGGAACTGCAGGTGAGTACGCTCCGTGATGTTGAAATTCTTGAACACTGAAAGATCCACGCTTATCGTTCCCGGTCCCGTCAACGTATTTCGGCCCACGTTACCGAAGTTTCCGGGTAGAGGATCGCGATAAGCGGCCGGGTTGAACCACTGCTCTCGTGTGCGTCCTCCCTGCGGCTCCGTAGATACGCCGGGAACGGCATCGGGACGCGCATCGCCACCTGTGTTGGAGAAATCCGTTCGCGCGTGTACCGTAAACGGAGTGCCGGTGTTGAACGAATCGATTCCTATCAGCTGCCAGCCATCTCCCATCAACTTGGCGAAGCCCTGCAGATTGCGTCCGAACGGAACGTCCCACGTATAACTCACCACAAACCGGTGAGCTATGTTGTAGTCAGACACCGCTTTTTCTGCCCGATAATTGTAGTTGTTTCGTGCGCCCGTACTATTGTCGAACCCAAGCGAAGCCTGTGATTGCTCGTCGATTGACTTACCAAACGTGTACGCACCCAGAAAGCTCAGGCTATTCGAGAATCTCTTCTCCACCTTCGTTTGCAGCGAGTGATAGCTGGAGCTGTTACAAGAGCACCAGTAAGTAAGGTCGCTGCCGAGGAACGGATACGGACGGCGTGGATCCACGTCGGCGTTCGGATCGGGAGTGGCGACAGGCTGGTTGATATTGCGGAACTCATACAGCTTCTTGCCTGAAGAACCGGCGTACGAGACCTCCCACACGGTATTCCACCCAAGATTGCGCTGAATACCGAAATTCCAGTGCTGCACATATGGGTCGCGGAAGTTCGGGTCAATAGAGAACAAAGACGGTGCAATCGGATCCGTAAATGCGTTCAGTGGTAATCCCTGCGAAAGCTTGCTGACAATCGGATTCGGTGTCGTAAAGTTGACCTTGTTCCAGTTGGATTCCTGATAGAACGGCGGGTTATTCCCGGGATTCGGGATGCTGAGAGGGCCTGCTTCGTAAGACGAATAGAAGATGCCGTAGCCGGAGCGGATAACTGTCTTCGGCGTGAGCTGGTAGGCAAATCCGACGCGGGGTGCGAAATTGTTTCTGTCCTGCGGAACTAGCTGCCGCGGCGCGTTGCGATTGACTGGAATCTGACTGAAGAAACTTGGTGGCAGCGGATCTTGCCGGCCGTTGGCGATGTCCAGCGTGCCTGTCGCGATATTGAAGCTTGCCTCAGCATCCCGGCGCTCCTTCGGCATAGAGATGAACTCATATCGAACGCCCAAATTAAGCGTAAGCTTTTTGCTCACCTTGAAGTCGTCCTGAGCGTAAAAGAAGTACCCCGGCTGCTGAAACGTATCGTTAATGAACGAGCCGATCGATGAGCTGTTCAGTCTTCCCAGCAGAAAGTCAGCAAATGCCAGACCCGTGTTAGTCCGATCGTTCGGATCGCGCGTGTTGTCGCCGTTGAACCGGAAACGGCCCCTCGGAGTAGGGGGCTGCAGGATGCTGAAGTTCACCATCGGTTTCCACTCGACGCCAAATTTCAGGGTGTGGCGTCCGGAAATCACGCTGATGCTGTCGATAAAATGCAGGACGTTCTCATACTCCGTCGTTGGCTGATACGTTGCACTTCCAAAAGAACTGAGACCAGTGACGTCAAACCGGGGCAGGCCTCCGTTCCCCTGCGTAAACGGGATACCACTCAATCCGATCTGTGCCGAAAGATTCTCTGAGGAGTTGAATTGCAGCCGCTCCGTTCGCAGTCTGGTATAACCGGCTCGAAACTCGTTCACGATTCGCGGCGAAAAGATATGCGTCTCGCTGACCACTGCCGTTCTGGTATGGTTCAGCCAGTCTCCCGAAGAAAACGCTGCGCCGCTGAGTGGCGGAGGGATCGGGGATGGGGGTGTCAGGGTCTGGTCAGACATGCTGAACCGCGCAAAGATGCTGTCCGAGTCCGAGATCTTATGATCCACGCGAATATCTCCCTGATCCGTATTGTTCGGCTCAATGGGATTTGTCAGGTAATTCAGTGACACACCGGCGGACGAGACTGACCCCGCTGTGTTCGGATCTGGCATCCACGGAAGCAGTTTGGCTGCAACAGGATCGAAACGCGATGCAGGAATGCGATTACCCGGAAACGGTTGCCGTGGGTTCGTATCCGGATCGAAGATTGTGTTGAATCCGCTGAAGTCGCCTGTTTTCCACGGCGCCGGTGCGACAGTTGCCTGAAAGGTCTGTCCTGTTCGAATCCTGGTGCCCTGATAGTCCGCAAAGAAGAAAGTCCGGTTCCGCCCGTTATACTTCGGCAGCTCGACCGGACCGCCGATCGCCGCGCCAAACTGGTTCAGCTTGTAAGCCGGGATAGCCGAATCCGGCGGATCGAAGAAGTTCTTCGCATCGAGTTTGCTGTTTCGCAGAAACTCGAAAACACTCCCATGGAACTGGTTCGTTCCGGACTTGATGGTGACATTCATCACGGCACCGCCGGATCGTCCAAACTCGGCGCTCATCGAGTTCGTCTGCACCCGGAACTCGGAGATCGCGTCCGGAGATGGACCGTATACAAAGCTGGCTTCGTTGGTCAGATCCTGTGAAAGACTGTTATTGTCGATTCCGTCCAGCAGGTAGTTGTTCTGATACGGGCGAACGCCATTGGAGCTGAACCCGCCCGTGCGCTCGTCGCGCGCTCCCGGCGCCGTCGGCAGAGTACCGGCCGTCAACACCGCCAATCGCGTGAAGAACCGACCATTCAGCGGCAGATCGACAATCTTCTGACTCTCGACTACCTGGCCGAGGTAAGACGTGTCGGTCTGCAGGATCGGTGCGGCACCGGTGACTTCCACTGTCTCGGTCACCTGTCCGAGTTCGAGAGCGATATTGACGCCGATTCGATCCTGTACGTTGACCGTAATTCCAGTGTTCACCGCCCGCTTAAACCCC
Organism: Bryobacteraceae bacterium; assembly: GCA_963794765.1. GTDB lineage: Bacteria > Acidobacteriota > Terriglobia > Bryobacterales > Bryobacteraceae > JAWXCM01. The sequence goes on from CAWCGC010000042.1 coordinate 98,844, forward strand.
GGTGCTTCTACCGCCACGGTATAAGAGCCGACGGGGAGCGTCGTTACAGCATAGTTCCCGGATGAGTCTGTGGTGGTCTTCACAGCCAGGCCCGTGTTGGCGTTCGTGACGGTTACGTTCGCGTTGCTGACAACTCCGCCGCTCGTATCTGTAACGCTTCCAACGATAGATCCTGTGGTGGTCTGAGCTGGAGCAACGCGCTGCATCAGCAGCAGAGAGGTGCTAATAAGTACCAGGCGTACGAATCGCTTCATATTCTGCCCCGGACAAATCAGGTATTCCTGGTATTATCACCGCTGAGCCATGTGATGCCAAGTAAAATCTGTTGCGAGGCAGCGACTGGTAAACTTGAGAGCTTACGAGGAAGAGTTGCCCCACCTGTTGCCGCGACGACTATTTCTATCGTTGCCTGCGACCGGGCTCGTTTGGTGGCCCCGAACGTCCGCTGCGCCCGCGCCGTTCCCAATACCGCTCCGGAAGCGTAGCCCCTGGGAGGCCTTGTTCCCGCATATCGAGCCCGGGCTAGACGATTTCAAAGCGGAGAAGCAGGCGATCGAGATCGAAGCGTGTCTGAATGCCTTACCCCAGCGCCGTCAGTTACCTCTTGCTCCGGATTTCAAGGGCTTGTCGCCTATGCCCGTTCGCCTTCGTTCCGTTGCGCCGGACGTCCTGCAGGCTGAGTTCGACAACGACGATCATGGCTTTCAGGCCGGCCTGGATCGTTGGCTGACTTCACTCGGAAACATAGAGCGCTCCCGGTTTTTCGTCCTTGCCGGGAATCGCGTTCGATATGAGATTGCGAGCTCGACAAACGGCAGACTCGAGTACCGGGTCGGACTTTGGCAGCAGATCTGGTCTGGTGACCGGCTCTTGAGTTTCAGGCCTCTGGAAGAGATAGTCACGATCGCGGACATGCCGTTCTTTGCGAATGTCACCTCGCAGTACTTCTCCGGCACGTCCTCATTTCGGGCGCAGATGCTCCGTGGAGTTCCGTTCTGGAGGTCACGGCTCGACTCCGCGGCGGGCATCGACCTTTACGGCAGTAATGGAATCGCGGTCGGCGACATAGATGGCGACGGGCAGGATGAGATCTACGTCTGCCAGCCTGCGGGACTTCCGAACCGTTTGTATAAAGTGCGCAGCGGACGGCTGGAAGACATCACCGAAGCAGCAGGTTTGGCGGTGCTCGATGACACCTCGTCCGCGCTCTTCGTCGACTTCAGAAATACCGGCCGTCCTGATTTGCTGATTGCGACCGCGTCAGGGCCTGAACTGTTCATCAACGAAGGCCGCGCATTCCGGCACAATCCGGAGGCGTTCCGGTTCGCCACTCCGCGTCAGGGGACATTCACCAGCATGGCCGCGGCCGATTACGATCGCGACGGCAAAGTGGACGTCTATCTTTGCACCTACATCTACTATCAGAGCGAAGATCAGTACACCTACCCGGTGCCCTATCACGACGCCCGGAATGGTCCTCCGAACTATCTCTTCCGAAATGAACTGACGTCTGATGGCAAAGGTTTCTTCCGCGACGTGACCGCGGAGGTTGGTCTCGATCACAACAACAACAGGTTCAGCTTCGCTGCATCGTGGTGCGACTACGACGAAGACGGACATCCCGACCTGTACGTTGTCAACGATTTCGGAAAGAATAACCTCTACCGCAATCAGGGCGGTCGTTTCACAGACGTCGCTGGTGAGGCAGGAGTGGAAGACATGGGTCCCGGTATGAGCGCCTGCTGGGCAGACCTCAACGGCGATGGCAGTCCGGACATTTACGTCAGTAATATGTGGACCGCCTCCGGGCAGCGTCTCGTCGCCGACAAACACTTTGAACCCGCTGCGCACCTGCAGGATGCGTATCGCCGGCACACAAAGGGAAACTCGCTCTACCGAAATCGCGGTGACGGAACCTTTCAGGAAGCGTCTGCCGCAGACGGCGCCGAGATGGGACGCTGGGCCTGGTCATCGGACGCGCTGGATTTCGATAACGACGGCCATCCCGAGATCTACGTTGGCTGCGGAATGCTGACGGGCACTTCTCACCCGGACCTGATGAGCTTCTTCTGGCGGCAGGTGGTCGCAGAGTCTCCGACGACAGGTTCGGTCGAACCGCGTTACGAGAACGGCTGGAATGCAATCAACCAGCTGATCCGCGAGGGTTACAGCTGGAACGGCAATGAGGAAAATGTCCTGTACGCGCGCAGGGGTGACCGCTTCTTCGATTTCTCCGGTGTTTCCGGCGCCGACTTCCCCGACGATACGCGAACTTTTGCTGCAATGGACGTCGACGGAGACGGCAACCTCGATCTGATTCTTAAGAGCCGTCTCGGTCCGCAGGTTCGAGTGCTGCGTAACCAATGGGGAGTGAATCGCCGGGCCATTGTGCTGGACCTTCGCGGAACACGCTCCAATCGTGATGCGATCGGCGCCGTGGTGAAAGTGCGACATGCGGGCGGGGAATCAACGCAGTGGGTGAAAGCGGGCTCGGGGTTTTTGTCGCAGCACACACGACTCCTGCATTTCGGGTTAGACGAATCGGACACAGCCGAGCACGTCCGCATCGTCTGGCCGAGCAGTGAGGTGCAGGAATTCAGAGATTTGAAAGCCGGCTATCGCTATCGTATTACCGAAGGAAGTGAGGACGTCATCTCTGTGCCGTTCGTGCCTCGGACTGCATCGGAAGACGTTAAATCCACTCTTCGCCCGGAGAACGAGCCCAGTCTGGGCGAGACCTGGCTGCTGGAGCCGGTGCCCCTGCCGGACAAGCGGACCGGGCCAGGGTTCATATGTGTCACTGCCGGCCAAACGGTGGCGAAACCAAATGGACTTAAATTCGTAGTTGTGGATCTCCGTAGTGAGCCCCAGGAAATCGCGGCCAGTTACGCGCTGTTTCGGCGATATTTGTTCGACTACCGCGCTGATCTGACAGTACCGTTCCTGATTCTGGTGGACGAAGCCGGCCTCGCGCACAAGATCTATCCGAGTGTGCCCGATTCCGCGACGCTCACGCGGGATCTGGCATTGATGCGTGAGCCTGATCGGGCGCGGCTCGCTCTCCCCTTTGCAGGGCGTTATCTGACTCCGCCCCGCCGCAATCACTTTCGAATGGGTGCCGCGATGTACTGGGCAGGATATCCGGAACAGGCACTCATCTACCTGAACGCGGCATTGCGTGAGAACCCTGATACCGGAAAAGCACACCTGGCCGTGGGACACATCCACTTCCAGGCTGGCCGGCTGGACTTGTCAAGAAAATACCTTGTGCGCGCCACGGAGCTGATACCCAACTCGGCTGAGGCCTGGATGAATATGGGCAGTCTGGAACTGAGTTCGAACAACAACAAGGCCGCAATCGAAGCGTTCAACAAGGCGATAGCATTGCGGCCCGATTCTGCCCCGGCACTGGCCGGTGCCGGGCAGGCCTATGCGCGATCTGGAGACGCCTCCTCGGCCGAACGTCTGCTGCGGCGTTCACTCGAGGTTGATACCAAGTTTGCTGATGCATTCGACCAACTCGGCTTGCTGCTCGCCCACCAGAATCGTTTAAAGGAAGCACGAGATCTGTTGGAGCAGGCGATCACCTCAGACCCTAACCACCTCTCGGCCATTAATAATCTCGGAGTTCTCTACATGCAGATGAGTCAGCCGAACGATGCCATCGCAGCTTTTCGATATGGCATCGGCGTAGGGCCGCAGAATGAGATATTTTATATGAATCTCGCACGCGTTTACGTTCAGAGCCATGATTGGTCCCAAGCACGTAACGTTCTGAGCGAGCTGCTTCAGGTCAAGCCGGACAGTCACGCGGCACGTAAAGCGCTGGACGAACTCGCGGATCGGTAACCCGTCAATTGCTGGCCGGAGAACGAAGCGATATCATACCGAAGTCGGGTAATCAAGCCATGAAGTCTTGCTTGCCGAAGTTCGTCCACCGAGCGCTGGCCCTGACGTTGGCCATTTGTGGAGGTGCGGCTGTACTCGCTGCACAGCCGGCAGAGAAGTCCTACGATCGCGAGTCTGCGCCGTCTTACCGAGCAGGAATACCGTAACTCCATAGCTGACGTCTTCGGCAAGGAGATCGAAGTTCGCGGCTCGTTTGAACCGACCAAGCGCACGGGCGGTCTGGAGGCGGCCTCCACTGCCTTGCTGTCGGTGACGCCGGTCGGGCTTCGAATCCTTCAGTAAGATGGCGAATGACATCGCCGCTCAAGTCACCGCCGAAAAATACCGCGCCAAGCTGCCCTGCGCTCCCAAGGAACGCTAAGGCGGCATGACGACGTCTGCGCCGCTAAGATCCTCAGCCACTACGGCCTGCTCCTGTTCCGCCGTCCGCTCACCGCTGCCGAACTCGAGAACCGCGTCGGCCTGTCGCACCGCATCAGCCGAACAGACGAAGATTTCTATGCGGGCGTGCAGTACAGCCTGTCCATGCTTCTGCAGTTGCCGGACTTCATCTTCCGCACGGAGGTTGCGATTCCCTCCGCCGACGGCAAGGGCGGCACGCTGGACGCTTATAGCCGCGCCACGCGCCTCAGCTTCCTGATGTGGAACACCACGCCTGACGCCGAGTTGCTGAGGGCGGCGGGACGCGGCGAACTCAACACGTCCGCGGGCCTGGCGAAGCAGGTGGACCGTTTGATGGCCTCGCCCCGGCTGGATGCTGGCATGAGGGCCTTCTTCGACGACATGCTGCAGCTGGACACCTTCGACACCGTGTCCAAAGACAGTCTGCTCTATCCGAAATGGGGTTCGGCGATGGCAACCTCAGCGCGCGAAGAGACGCTGCGCACCGTGATCGGCCTCGCGCTGCACGACAACGGCGACATTCGCGACCTGATGACCACGCGCCAGACCTATATCGATCGCAGGCTGGCCATGCTTTACCGCGTTCCGTTCCCGTTCACGGGAGAGTGGGTGCAAGTATGAGTTTCCGGCCGAATCCGGCCGGAGCGGCATACTGACGCAAATCAGCATGCTGTCGATGTTCTCCCACCCGGGCCGCTCGTCGCCTACCAAGCGCGGCGTGGCGCTGCAGGAGATCTTTCTTTGTTTGCCCACGCCCGATCCGCCGAACGATGTGGATTTTTCCGCGGTCAACGACCCCAACAGCCCAATCAAGACCTTGCGCGAGCGGCTGATGGCGCACGCCACCAACAAGACGTGCGCCGCATGCCACAAGCTGAGCGATCCCATTGGGCTCTCGCTCGAGGACTTCGACACCATCGGCGGCTATCGCACGACCGAGAATGGCGAGCCGATCGACGTCTCGGCCACCATCGAGGGCAAGAGCTTCTCCGGCGCGCAGGGGCTGGGTCAGTACTATGCACGACAATCCGCAGTATCCGGCCTGCATGGCTCGAAGAGCTTTATTCGTACAGCCGCGGCCTGAAAAATTGCTTCGTCGATGATTTCCCGGACGCCTAGAAGGCGTTCCAGGATTCCGGGTTTCGCCTGCGCGCGCTGCTCAAAACCATGGCTGTGAGCGATTCATTCTATGCCGTCGGGCCGCCGGCAACACCCTCCAAGACTCAACCGAAGTAGCGAGCACAATAAAGGAGGGACCTGATGAAACTCAATCGCCGAACCCTTCTCCGCGGCTCGTGCCAGGGTGCCGTGGCTGTCATGGGGCTGCCTTTCCTCGACTGTTTCCTGAACAGCAAGGGTCAGGCTCAGACGAACGGCCGGCCGCTGCCCACGCGCTTCAATACCTTTTTCTGGGGCTGCGGTCTCACCGCCTCGCTGTGGATTCCGAAGAAGGCGGGGACCGACTGGGACATGACGGTCCAGTTGAAACCTCTCGAACCGTACCGAAAGAAAATGAACGTGTTCAGCGGTCTTCGCGTTCCGCTCGACTCCAAGCCCAACGGGCAGCATTGGTCGGGCCTGGCGGCCGCTAACACAGGCATAGCGCCGTCAAGGCGAGGCGAGTTCGAGTCCAGGACGATTGACCAGCAGGTTGCCGAGGTGATCGGAAAGGGTGTTCGCTTCCGGTCTGTATCGGCGTCCTCCAGCGGCGACCCGAAGCAGAGCTATTCCAGCCTCGGCGGGGCCAATCATCTCCCATCGGAACCCACACCGCTGTCGCTCTACACGCGCCTTTTCGGCCCCGGATTTCAGGATCCGACAAAGGGCGACTGGAAGCCCGATCCGCGCATCATGATCCAGAAGAGCGTGGTGTCCGCGGTGGCGGAAGACCGTCACCGCATCATGCAGAAACTCGGCGCCAGCGACCGGGCGCGTATGGATCAGTACTTCACCTCGGTGCGTCAAACCGAACTGCAGATGGAGGCGGAACTCCAGCGGCCCAACATCGAAGCAAAGGTCTCGATCCCGGAGGCTCCTTCGGCGGATATCGTCGCCAACAACGCGTCGCCCAACCTGAGGGTAGTCACGCCGCTGATGGCGCGGTTGGGCGCGATCGCGCTCGCCACCGACCAGACCCGCGTCTTCAATCTCAGCGTGTCGTCCCCGCAGAACGCGATGTTCGTGCCGGGCGATCCGCTCGGCTTTCACCAGTCGACCCACGAAGAGCCGGTCGATCCCAAGTTGGGCTACCAGCCTCGGGTTCACCAGTACAACGTCGCGTCCATGGAGCTCTTCGCCGCCTTTCTGAAGGAACTGGATGCGATTCAGGAAGGCGACGGCACGCTGCTGGACCACAGCCTGGTGATGGCATTCACCGACCAGGGCTATGCCCGGATCCATTCCGTAGATGGTTTACCGATCCTGGTTGCCGGTGGCGCCAGCGGCCGCATGAAGACCGGTCATCACATCGCCGGCGACAACAGCCCGGTGTCGCGTGTCGGCTTGACGCTGCAAAAGGCGTTGGGCGTGTCGGTGGACAGCTGGGGCAAGGAATCGTTGCAGGTCCGGACGCCGTACACGGAGCTGCTGGCGTAGCCCAATCGGCATATGAAGCTTTCGGCATCGTATTCGGCATTCTGGGGTGTGTTGCTCTCGCGGCGGAACAGCTGCCGCATCCCCCGATGGTGCCGCCCGCGGGTCCTGGCGTCTTCACGGCGAAACCATCGGGACCTGACACTTTCAAACTGGTCGTGACGGGGCACACATTCACCAGCCGTGGCGAGATCGAGAAGTACCTGGCCTATCGCGCTGCCCGGCACACGGTTGAGCAAGGCGGGACTTGGTTCACGTTGAACGAAGACCGGGCAAAGGGCGAGACCGCGATGCCGGTGCCGGCGCGTGACCCTGACGGGCCGCGCTACAGCTTCCGGATGAAGAATTTCCGCCCTGTCTGGCGTTACAAAACCAGCGGGTCGGCGGCAGTGGACGCGATGGAGCCCCTTCAGTGGCGAGCCGTTTATTTCCGCCGATCCTAAGAGCGATCACGGACTTCGAGGTCACTGCCGAGATCGTGGTGCATAAGGGCCCGATGGACGACGCCGATCCGCTGGCCTTTGAGGCTTGGGCGTTGTCCGACCTGCTCGTCAATCAGGTCTCGCCGCCAAAATAAGGGAAAGGAATCAGTCATGATCAAGCGCGCATTGACAGCTTCCTGCATCGCGGTAATGGCCGCGAGTTGTATCCAGGCTGCGGGCCGTGGGTGAGAGGCTATGTGGTGGCCTTCTACGACCCTGCCTTCCGCTACGGCGGCCGTGCGGACTACTCGCGAGGCACGGAGATCGAGCCCGGGCATCGATTGCCTGCATGGAAGCACGACTCATTTCGCCGTTCCGGCCCAGGTTGCCAAAACCTTCTCTCTCATACCCTGGCGCACCCCGCAGGAAGTCGAGGCCCTCGCCAATCCCCCTGCGATGGCTTGGATCGAAACCTCGCCGGCGTGTATTTCCATACTTGGCGGGCCGCCTCCGCTTATCGCGGCTACAACCGCGACATTGAGACCTACATCAACCCCTTTGCGGCGGAAGATCCGGGCCAGCCGCAAGTGACCAGCCGTATCGGCGAAGGATTCAACCTGGACGGCAAGATCAAGCCCAACGATTTCGTCAGCCCGGATGGGGAGAAGGGAATCGATAACCAGCTGTACCGGGCCTGGGGATGCGACGCGCCATGGCGCGGCGCCAACGGCAACGGCACGCTCGTATTGCGCTCGAACGACAAGATGCTCGAGGGCCTGTACACCATCGTCATCCGGATCTCGGGCAATAAGGACCCGATGAACGACGACAACGCGACACTGGAGATCGGCTATTCTCCCGACCAGATCATGAAGGACGCGCGCGGCAATGTCGGGATCGACTATTCCTATCGCATCCTCAAATCCGATCAGTACACAAAACTGAAGGCCCGGATCAAAGACGGCGTAGTTGAGACCGAGCAGGCCGACATTCACATGCCCCAAATCGCCTGGTTCTACAATCAGCTGCGCGATGCCAATTTCCGACAGGGCAAGATACGGGTGGTCCCAAACTCCGACGGCACGGCGGCAGGTTTGGTCGGCGGCTATCGCGACTTCCGCGACCTGTACACCCAGAATGTCTTCACCCAATCCGGCGGTGTGCAGGGCGTTCGCGAGCATGAAGATCACGTCGCGCTGTACTACGCTCTTCGGCGCCACGCCGACGGCATGTTCAATGCGAAGACAGGCCGTTACGACGGCATCTCCAGCGCCTATCGCATGAAGCTCGTACCGGTCTTTGTCGTGGACCCCGACAAGCCGATGGATATTCCGGCCAGGGAGAGCGAGGCAGGGCGCAAGAAGGCCTTTGACGACACGGCCGCCGCGATGATCAAGGCCGTGGACACCCTCGTCCCGCAGGAAGTGCCGCCCGACAGCAGCGAACTGACAGCAGTCGATGGTGTTGACATAGGGCCGCGGCGGCGTTGCCATCCCTGGGCGGGGCGGAGGGGTTATGGCGGGAATCGGGCGGCGGATGAGAAGCGAAGGCACAGTCAAAGCCGATCAAGATAAGACCGAGTAGGGATCAGTCATGATCAGGCGCGCATGGACGGCTTCCTGCATTGCGGTAATCGCCGCGAGTTGTATCCAGGCCGCGCCTTGGGTGCGAGGTTATGTCGTGGCCTTCTACGACCCTGCCTTCCGCTACGGCGGCCGTGCCGACTACTCGCGAGGCACCGAGATCGAGCCAGGGATCGATTGCCCGCACGGAAGCACGATTCACTTCGCCGTTCCGGCCCACGTCGCAAAAACCCTCTCGCTCGTACCCTGGCACACGCCGCAGGAAATCGAAGCTATCGCCAATCCCCCGGCCGACTAGCCTGAATCGAGACCGCGCCGGCGTGTATTACGTTACTTGGCGGGCCGCCTCCGCCTATCGCGGCTACAACCCGGATATTCAGACCTACATCAACCCCTTTGCGGCGGAAGATCCAGGCCAGCCGCAAGTGACCAGCCGTATCGGCGAAGGTTTCAACCTGGACGGCAAAATCAAGCCGAATGATTTCGTCAGTCCGGAAGGGGAGAAGGGAATCGACAACCAGTTATACCGGGCCTGGGGATGCGACGCGCCATGGCGGGGCGCCAACGGCAACGGCACGCTCGTCTTGCGCTCGAACGACAAGATGCTCGAGGGCCTGTATACCATCGTCGTCCGGATCTCGGGCAACAAGGACCCGATGAACGACGATGACGCGACACTCGAGATCGGCTATTCTCCCGACCAGATCATGAAGGACGCGCGCGGCAATGTCGGAGCCGACTATTCCTATCGCATCCTCAAGTCCGAGCAGTACACAAAACTCAAGGCCCGGGTCAAAGATGGCGTAGTCGAGACCGAGCAGGCCGACATTCACATGCCGCAGATCGCCTGGTTCTACAATCAGCTGCGCGATGCGAATTTTCCGTCAGGGGAAGATACGGGTGGTCCCGAACCCCGATGGCACGGCGGCGGGCCTGGTGGGCGGCTATCGCGACTTCCGCGACCTGTACACCCAGAATGTCTTCGCCCAGGACGGCGGCCAACAAGGCGTTCGCGAGCATGAAGATCACGTCGCCCTCTACTACGCGATGCGGCGGCTCGCCGACGGAATGTTCAATGCGAAGACAGGCCGTTACGACGGCATCTCCACCGCCTATCGCATGAAGCTGGTACCGGTTTTTGTCGTGGACCCCGACAAGCCGATGGGTATCCCGAACAGGGAGAGCGAGGCGCGGGCGCAAGAAGGCCTTTGACGTAACGTCCGCGGCGATGATCAAGGCCGTGAACACTCTCGTCCCGCAGCCGATACCTCCGGGGAGCGGTGAAGCGCAAGCGGGGCGGAGGGGCGGTGTTCCACTCGAGCTGGTTAGGGGGAGCGAATTGCGAAGAAACCAGCCTGGGACCGACAATTCTGCGGTTAAGCCGACTGCGCCGTGACGGCGGGATATCCACTAACGGCTCGGCCGAAACCACAGCACGCGGTCGGGGTTTCCGCGTCCCGGGTCCGACAGCACTGATCCCGGCACGCTGGCATCTATGGAATGCAGGCCAGGAGAGTCGACATATCCGAGCACTTTTCCAGTGGCGCGGTCTACCTTAACCAGCCATCCGGGGGCCTCGTTCGCTACGTTTCGCGGGTGTGTGCCGATCCAGAGATTCCCGTCGGGAGCGACGCTGATTGAGAATGTCTTGCCCAGGTGGTCCCATTCGCCGAGGTATTTGCCGTTCAAATCGAATCGCTGAATCCGCCCATTCTGGCGGTCGGCTACGTAAACCATCCCTTCATGGACCACGATGCCGTGTACCAGATGAAACTGACCGGGACCCGTGCCGGCAGAACCCCATTGGCCAATCCGCTTCCCCTGCGCATCGTACTTGAGGACACGAGCGTTGCCGTAGCCGTCGGCGATGAACAGTTCGCCGCGGGGTCCAAATGCAATATCCGCAGCGCCGCGAAAGGCTCCTGCCTTAGCCGGGATCTCCCCGATCTCGAACCTCAGCAGTTGTTTTCCTTCCGGCGTAAACTTCAGAACAACGGAGCTCCCGGAGTCCACCGTCCAGACATTCCCGTCGGGTCCGATGCGGATGCTGTGCGGGTTTGTATACAGTCCTCGGCCCCAGGATCGAAGTATCCGGCCATTCGCATCGATGGCAAGTACCGGATCGACTTTGAGGTTGCGATGAAGGACCCAGGTGATGCCGTTCCGGTCGGCTGCGATGGACGACACGTAGTCGGTTGTCCAGTCAGATGACGGCGCCTGAATCATCAGCTTTTTTGCGTCGAGCGGCAAGCGTTGAGAATCGGCAATAAGTTTGCGCAACTGCGCTGCCTGCTCTTCCGTCGGGGCAATCACGGGTGCCTGTGCCTGTACAGCACGGGAGACAAGGAACAGGAAAGCCAGCAAATAAGGGCGCGCGGTCAGCATTGTCAGTACCCAGAGTAAGGAAACCAGTATACAGTCCGGCCCACTGGTCGCAGTCGGCCGGTATTGTTCACGAACCGGCGGGCGCGCTGCGTCGAGAACCGTTGCGGTGTATTGTCTTTGGTTGAGGTCAGGCCGCACGGTGTTCTCGGTCCTGCGCTCCGGCGCTTTCCGCGTCCAGCCTGTCTGCCAGCTCGTCGAAATGAATGCGAAGGGCGGTGGTGGCTTCCGGGTGTTGACGCAGAGCTTTGCGCACCTCGGAGAGAATGAGCGAATTGCTCAGGGAACGCCCGGCGATGCCTCCGTGTTCGTTTGCTGCCGCGGGCCGACGACGCACCGCTGTTTGTTCTGATGTCATTGTCTCGTTAGGGGCCTCGTTACGGTTCGACTGTGAGGCGTCGTTCGTGTGGACCTTGCTTCCGTCCACTATCTGCGTGAGCGCCGGCGAAGTTCGACGCCTTACTTGGCAGTTGCTGGTGAGAAGGGGATGTCTAAAAGCTAACCTGTGATCGTTGCCCGAACTTGCCAGAAGCGTTGCGAGGAGATCTGGCGTCGATCAGGACAGAATGCTCGGGACAATCGTGAAGGTACGTTGACTGCTGAGCAGAGTAACGCTCTCAGAAAGACTCTGGCTATCCTTGCTCAGGTCTGCCCGGAGATGCGCTCTGATAGACTCACCAATTTGGGTCGTGTCTGTCCCCTACTATGCCTACATTCGCCGCGACCAAATCGAAGGCCGTCGCTGATCGCGATTTATTCCCCGAAGGTCTGCTGGTCCGGGGATTATTCTTCAGCATTGTACTCACGATATCGCTGAATGCACAGCATGGCCGCTACCTCAATGAATCAAAGAATCCGGTACTTCACGATCCGAAGGCAGTTACGGCGGGTGCGAAGCTATGGGTGGCTTCCTGCGCAGGATGCCACGGTCCTGACGGAAGCGGAGGCGCGCGAGGTCCGAACCTTGTTCGCAGGACGCTTTGGCATCCTCTAAGCGACGATGCGGTGTTCAACGCAATCCGTAATGGCCTCGCCGGCACCGTTATGCCGCCAACAAAGCTGTCCGACGAGGACACCTGGAACCTGGTGGCTTGGGTAAAAGCGCAGACCGGCCCGGCGGGGGAGAACCTTGTGCCAGGCGATGCGGAAGGCGGAGGTGCAGTCTTCTGGGGCGCGAAGGCGGGATGTTCCGGGTGTCACTCGATCCAGGGCAAGGGAGGCCGCATGGGGCCAGATCTTACCAACGTCGGCGCTACACATCCGCTGGCCCTGATCCGGGAATCCATCCTGGAACCTTCCAAAGGTCTTACGAGGCAGGGTCAGGAGGCGGTCACTGTCACCCTGAAGAACGGTCAGAAGGTCGAGGGCATCGCGCGAAATCGAAACAATTATTCTCTCCAAATTGTGGATCGGGCCGGGAGCCTGCACCTGATCCCGATGCTGGATGTGACGCAACTCGAAATCTCGACGCGATCGCCAATGCCCGACGATTACGGAAAGCGTTTGACCAGCCAGGAGCTTCAGGACCTGATGGCCTTTCTGGCGAGGCAGAGCGTCCGGCCGTCAGGCCGGAATCATGAGGACCGCTGAGATGATCCATCGCTGCATTACGATTCTGCTGACAGCCTGCCTCGCGCTGCCAGCCGAAGTTCAGTTCGCAGATATCCTGAAAGGCCCTGGCGAGAACTGGCTGACTTACACCGGAAGTTACAACGGCTGGCGGTATGCGCCGGGCCGACAGATCACTCCGCAGAATGTCGGCTCACTGGTTCCGAAGTGGGTCTACCACCTGAGCGGCGCGCGGAGCCTGCAGACCACGCCTCTCGTATATGACGGCGTGATGTATGTAACCAGCGCGAACAGCGTCCATGCGCTGGATGTTCGAACGGGCCGGCTGGTGTGGAAATACACCGATACCAGGGCTGAACGTCAGGGAGTAAGCCGAGGCGTCGCAATTCTTGGTGATCGCGTCTACTGCACTTCCGCGGACAATTACCTGACGGCGCTGGACCGGCGCACCGGAGCGGTGATATTCAGCAAGAGTTTCGCTGATCCCTCGACTGGCAGCTCGTCTACCGCACCGGTGTTTGTCGCCAGGGACAAAGTGATCGTGGGCTCCAGCGGTGGCGACGGCGGGATCCGTGGTTTCCTGGTGGCACTCTCCCCGCAAACAGGCGAGGAGATCTGGCGAACCTACACGGTCCCCGCAAAAGGCGAACCGGGTTCGGAGAGCTGGAGTGGATTTATTGAATACGGCGGCGCTGCGACGTGGCTGTCGGGCACCTATGATCCAGAGTTGAATACGCTGTACTGGACGACAGGCAATGCCTGGCCAGACTACAACGGCACGTGGCGCGAGGGCGACAATCTCTATACATCCTCACTGATCGCGTTGGATCTCGACACTGGAAAGATGAAGTGGTACTTCCAGTTCTCCCCGCATGACACGCATGACTGGGATGCGCAGAGCTGGCCGATTCTGCTGGACCTGGAGTGGCAGGGCAAGCTGCGCAAGACGGTGCTGCACGCCAACAGGAACGGCTTCTTTTATCTGCTGGACCGAACGACCGGCGAGTTTTTGCGTGGAACGAAGCTGATCGACAAGATTACGTGGGCTAAGGGGATCGACGCAAAGGGACGACCGATTGTCATCCCCGGGCAGACCCCGACTCCGGAAGGCAACTGGATCTGTCCGAGCGTGAAGGGTGCTACGAACTGGATGAGCCAGTCCTACAACCCGGGAACCGGATTGCTGTATGTCATCACTCTGGAACAATGCGGGATGTACACCATCTCCGCGCAGAAACCGGTTCCGCAAAAGAACTTCTCGGGCGGCGGTGCGACCGAGGAAGGCGGGCAGGTCCTGCTGCGTGCGCTGAATCCGAAGACCGGAGAACGTGTGTGGGAATATCCCATGACGGGTGCCGGCCGGATGTGGGCGGGCGCTGTATCCAATGCCGGCGGCATCGTATTCACGGGCGATGATGACGAGAACGTGCTTGGTATCGATGCAAGGACCGGCAAACATCTCTGGAACTTCAATGTCGGCGAGATGCTGACGGCGTCGCCGATTCTGTATGAGGTGGACGGGAAGCAGCACCTCGCGATTGCCTCGGCGACCGCGATTTTTGACTTTGGATTGTTCGAGCCGATCACTCCGGTACCCTTGCCCAGGATTGTCATTCGGAAATAGGGCTTCGGGACTGCGATCCGGACGGCGAAGCTGCCTCGAGGTTGATTTGTTCTCCGGGGATGGGGTGGTGGAATTTCAGATATTGAGCGTGCAGGAAATATCCTCCATCGCCGGGGAGGCAGGGAGATTTTCAAGAGGCTGGCCGGTTAAGCCGTACAGAGGATCGCCTACCAGGGGATGGCCGATGGATGCCGGATGGATTCGGATTTGATGAGGGCGGCCCGAATGTAGGCTCACCTCAAAGGTCGTGGTGCTGTTGGTGCGTGAGATCACCTTTGCCAATGATTTTGACGGTTTCCCAGCTGTGTTGGCGGCCCACACGGAACCGATGAGCGGGTGCGGTACGAGGCCGATCGGTGTGAGTGTCTCGTACGCGTCCTGCTGCGCACAGTTTTGAGCCAGCGCGCGGTAGATTTTTTGAAGTTTCGGTGTGTTCCAGTTTGCGAACAGATTAGACGCTGCCTGCGGTGTTTTGGCGAAGAGGACTATGCCGGTGGTGGCTCGGCCCAATCGGTGGACAGGGTTTGCGTTGCGCGTTTCCTTTTGTATTAGGCGCAGGAGCGTGTTCTCCATGAACCCGCCGCCGGGGACGGTGGGCAACCCGCAGGCTTTGTTAACAGCCGACACATGGGCGTCTTCAAACAGGACTTCGAAGTGCTGCGGGGCGTCTGGTTCGATCCACGGTTGACGGTTCCAGATAAGTGTTTGGCCTACAGTGACCGATTCGCTTCCCGTAGCGATGATGCCGTTAAGGGTGACTTCGCCGTTGTTCAGCTTTTGCTGCCAGGCTTTTGCCGTTGAGTGGCGGTACAGGCTTGCCAGGTGGGAAAGGCAGGGTTTGGCCATGATACTTGCTGCTAATTATGGTGGTGTAGGCATAGCCCTGGTTGAGCATGTAGTTTGAGCGTAGGCTGGGCCATTTCGCGGCGCGGCGGCCATCGAGCATTGCCATGTATAAACGGCTGGTATCCCTGAGATGATGGAAGTCCACGTCCGGAAAGCAACGCCTGCCGATCGTGATCAACTTGCGCGTCTTCGGGAAACACTCTGGCCGGATACTGCGGCAGCGGAACACGCACGGGAGCTTGAACCAATATTGGCCGGTGAGGCTCCTGGCAGCATGCCGCTGGTCAACTTCGTCGCGGAGGCGCCCGATGGCAAACTGGTGGGTTTTGCTGAAGTCGACTTGCGCTCGCACGCTGATGGCTGTGATCCGGCGCGGCCGGTTGGTTATTTGGAGGGTTGGTATGTGGCGGAAGAAGCTCGGCGCAGCGGTATCGGGCGGCGACTGCTCTCTGCAGCAGAAGACTGGGCCCGGAGCCACGGCTGCCTCGAAATGGCGTCGGATACATGGGTCGACAACGAAGTTTCGCAGAGCTGCCACGAGGCCCTGGGTTTTGAGGTAGTTGACCGGTGTGTGCACTACCGCAAGGCTTTAGGTTGAGGTCACACGAAGGGATTGAGTAAGTCGGGTTAGACCACGCTTCGCCGACCGGCGAATGCGGCAGTTGTCTTTGTCGGACGACAATTTTTCACGACCACTCAGGGATGTTGTTCATTGCGTCGCCGGACTCGAACCGCGTACCGTCGGGATGCCGAGACCCATCGAGCTGGTACACCAAGCGTCCTACATCGGCGACGTGCGGCACCCTGGCGCGAGGAGTCCTGAGGCCGTGCCGAGGTGCGCGCGTTGATGTAGGCTGTCGTCAGGTCGTCCAATCGGAACATCGCATGAATCTCCGCTACCTCGTCCCGTCCGTGAGCCGCCGGCTCCTGTCTATCGGATCCCTCATGTTGGCGGTCGGCCTGCAACAGCCCGTTCACGCTTCAGGCGTAGACCTCTCGAAATTCAGGCGCATTGATCCGCAGTACATCGCGGCGCTGGCTGACCCCGGGGCCACCTCCGGCAACGACGCGCAACTATGGGGCCTCTGGAGCCAGGACCCGGGCCCGCGCGGTTGCAAGCTGGACCGTTACGATCAATTGAAGGCGGCCGGCGGAGTAGCGCCGTCACAGTGGAAATTCGACGCTTCGGACTGGTCGCTGGAGGAACACGGCCTCATGATGGAGAAGCCGACCTTTCCGCTGCCTCCCGGAAAATATCTCGTCACGGGCGACCGCGAGGTAACGACCGTGCTGACCATTCAGCCCAGGGACAAGGACGGCAATCAGGGGTGGGAACTCGCCGACGGCGCGACCCTCTACGATGTCACCCATCTCGCATGCCGCTCCGCGCGTTACACGCCGGCGACGGCTAACAATTCGTGCTCGCCCGCGAACGTTCGGACCACGGGTTTCCCGGTGAATCCAGGGGCGGCCATGCCCGTCGTGAACGGCTGCCGCAAGCAGGACCACGCGGTCTCATCGTCGTCGGGCTGCCCGCCACTCGCTGAGTGGCCGTGACCACGCCGACACCGGAACGCTAATTCTCCACCGCGTGACCGGAGCGCTTCCGGAATAGATTGCCGGCGGAAAGATCAGACTATTGCTCGAGTTAACCTAAATCCGCCGGATTTAGGTTAACCGCACATCTCAGTCGACAAGCACGGGCATAGACTTAAGCAATGGTCCGCTAGTCTCCCGTCACAGTGGTTCGTGCAATAACTCATGAGGGCCGACGAGTCGTCTGCGTTCGCTGAGCGAAACGAGCGATGCTGGCAAGAATCTCGTCTGCCGTCCGGGTCCAGACGAAGGGTTTGGGAGCTTCGTTGTGAACATCGATGTACTGGCGGATAGCTGATTCGAGTTCTTTGACGCTGCGGAAGATACCCCGCCGAATTCGCTTGTTGGTGATCTCGGCGAACCATCGCTCCACCAGGTTGAGCCATGACCCGTAAGTGGGCGTGAAGTGCACATGAAAGCGTGGCCGTTTGGCAAACCATTTCCGAATGATGTCGGTCTTGTGGGTTCCGTAATTGTCCAGCACAATATGGACATCGAGGTCGGCGGGAACGTTGGCTTCGATGGCGTCCAAAAACTTGCGGAACTCCTGCGAGCGATGACGCCGATGCAGTTGCCCGATCACGCGGCTGGTCTTCAGCTCCAGTGCAGCGAACAGAGACGTGGTCCCGTGCCGTTTGTAGTCATGGGTGCGCCGTTCCAGCTGTCCGGGACGCATTGGCAGCATGGGTTGAGTTCGGTCCAGCGCCTGAATCTGACTCTTTTCATCAACGCAGAAGACCACAGCATGCTCAGGCGGATCCATGTACAGACCCACGATGTCGCGAACTTTCTCAATGAGTTGTGGATCGGGTGACAACTTGAAGCTTTCGGTGCGATGGGGCTGCATTCCGAACGCGCGCCAGACGCGGCTGATCGTCATGCGGCTGAAGCCGGTGGCTTTAGCCAGTTCCCGCGTACTCCAGTGCGTCTGTCCACGTGGCGTAGTCTCCAGTGTCTGGATAATGATCTGCTCAATATCGTCATCAGTAACCTTGCGCGGGGCACCTGGTCGCGGCTCATCATATAGTCCCTCCAGTCGAGTCTTCAGGAATCGCGAGCGCCATTTGCCAACCATACCCAGCGAACACCGCAACTTCTTCGCCACTGACTTGTTATCCAGTCCCTCAGCGCACGCCAGAACTACTCGCGCGCGACGTGCCAGTGCCGGCTGACTGCGTGCGCGATGGGAAAGCGATTCGAGCCGCTCTCGCTCTTCTTCGCTCAACACCAATAGCCGTTTCGGTCGTCCAGTTCGCATAAAAGCTTGACGCGAAGCACGCCAGACTTAGATCACATATTTCTGTGACGGGAGACTAGGCGAGCGTCGTGATCGAGAAAGATGACCATGGCTTCTATGCACGGTGCCCTGAACTGAGAGGATGCCAATCGCAACACGCTTGAAGAAGCGATCTCGAACATCAAAGAAGCTATCGAGCTTTACCTTGAGACGTTGCGTGCTGACGAGCGCAACGTCCTGCTCAGCCGCGAGATCCTCACAACCGCCGTTGAGGTGAATGCCTAAGCTGCCGCGGTGGACGGCGGCTGAGGCTGAACGCGCTTTGCTCGCCGCCGGCTTCGAATTCCTCCGGTCGAAAGGTAGCCACCGGATCTACGGCAATGGCCCATTAAGGGTGACCGTACCCTTCCACAGCGGTGCAGTGCTGCATCCAAAAATCTTGGAAGCAGGTGCTCGAAACGATAGAGGATGCTGGCGGACGCGCTCCAGAAACCCATTAGGTACCGGGATACGCAGTAGTGTTTACCGGGACCCTCGGACGGATGGTGGAAACAGATCATTGCCTGCAGGCGTGTCGTGTTCCCGAAAGCACAGAATCAGTCCACCTGCTTAGCCGGATCCGTATTGCCCGCTCGCGCAATCGCCTGCGGCACTTCAATCACGTGCTTAACGATCGTCTTGCAATCCGATGCTGGCGATCAGGTCCGGAGATCCGCTGAATGTGTATTCCATTTGCCAGTGACTGACTGTTTTGAAAACTCGCGTGCACAACGAAAGCCGACATGGCCGGTGCCGTGGTCTCGATTTCCTTTACGCTTCAGTTGATTTCGAGAAACTTCGCGCAAACAGGCGCTGGCAGATCGAGCTTGTCCCCGGAGTGCGAGAGCTTGCCTGTACTTTGATCAACGCGAAGTGGAATGACCGCGTTCGATCGCTGCATAAGAGCAATCAGGAACTGTCCAGTTGGATCGAGAGCGAAACTGCGCGGACCACTGCCGCCCGGCTGAAATGCATCTACGAATGTCGTGGATCCGTCGACGGGATCTACTTTTAGCGTGGCGATGGAGTCGTGTCCGCGATTCGAGACGAAGAGCAAACGGCCGGCAGGATGGATTGCAATCTCTGCGGGTGAAACACGCTCGGTGTACGCTTCTGGGACCGTCCTCGTCACGCTACCTTCCTCGAACGTGCCCTGATCTTTATCGAAGCGCAGCATGGTGCATCCAGCGCCGGCTTCATTTGCCACGTACGCGAACCGGCCGTTCGGATGAAAGACCAGCTGGCGCGGATTCGCTGGATGCTTTAAGCCCAGAAACGACGGTGTATGCGGAGTGATGGAAGCGTTTCGTACATCAAGCCGGTAAACGAACACTTTGTTCAGGCCCGTATCCGTGACGATCAGAAAGCGGTTATCTGGAGTGACGTTGACTGAATGGCAATGCGGCTGCACCGGCTCAACACCGCGTTGCGGCCCCGACCGCTCTCCCGCGTGTTGCTGAAAACCGGCGGCCTCTCCCAAGCGCCCATCCGCAAGTATCGGAAATGTGGCTGCGCTCCCGGTGGACCAATTAGCGACTGCGACAACCGTACCAGTCTTGTCGGTCGAGACATGGCACGGCATTCCGCCCTTCGACGCAATGCGGTTCAGTAAGGTAAGTCTTCCTGTACTTTCATCGATGGAAAACGCGCTGACTGCACCCGGAGTTTTACCCGTCTGGTCTACTTCTTCGTTGACTGAGTACAAATACCGGCGATTCCGGTGTATGACGAGATAACTCGGATCGTTCGTCCGGGTCGCCAACTGGGGCTGCGACAACTTGCCCGTCTTGCTGTCGAACCTGGCGAGGTAGATACCCTCGCTCTCACCCTTGCCACCGAACCGGGGATCCGGCGTAGTGTAGGTGCCGAAATAAACGAGATATTGCTTGCCCGCGTGACCGGCATTCTGCTGGGGCAATGCTGTTCCCGTAGCGCACGCCACGAACGCGCGGCGAGTGACAGTCAGGGGCATTGATGCTGCCAAACCTAACGGGTTAACCGGAGCGCAAACTGGATCAGCCTTGCGTTCACAGACGTGCTGGTGATCTGCCCGAACGTCGCCGAGTTCATGTTGAGTGTCGTACCCGTGTCACTGGCGAGGGCGAAGTTGGCGTGGTTCAGGATGTTGAATGCCTCGCAGCGCAGCTGCAGCCGCAAACGCTCTGTCATCAGGAAGTCCTTGAATAACGAGACGTCAGCATTCCATTGTCCAGGACCGCGGAACATGCCGCGACCTGAGTTGCCGTACGTACCGGCCGGCGCGGGACTCCATGCGGCGCGGTTCACGTATTGAGTCAGATTGTCCTTCGTAGAACCTGTCGGATGAATAAGCGGAACGCCGGAAATCACATTGGAGTTGAAGCTACCGTTGACATTGTTCGTTACACCTCCCAGTCCCTGACCGCTGGTTGTGTTGATAACGGTGAGTGGGAAGCCGCTCTGTGCGACGAAGAATCCGTTCACTGTCCAGTTATTGAACATCGTCTTGCCGACAGCACTGTGTGCCCGGTTCGGGAGGTCATGAACCCAGGTGACAGCCAGCCGCTGCGGACGATCGAAGTTCGCGGGACCTTTCGCCCGGCGGATATCATTCCACGGAGCCGGGAAGAGGTTAGTAAAGAATCGGGCGCTCTCATTCCCGTTTCCGAGAGTTTTGGAAACGGTGTAGGATGCCTGGAAGGTTGATGCACCAAATGCGGCGCTTCACGGTGGTCTGCCAGGAATGATAGGTGGAGTCGCCGTCCTGCAAGGTCATCGTGATATCTCCAAACCCGGGATACCTTCGAACCAGTGAGCCATCAGCCTGCGGCATCAGCGGATTGATGTTCTGCGTCGCCATCAGGTGAGTGCCCTTTGTTCCGATGTACGCCATCTCCACCAGCGTTCCTTTGGGCAGTTCCCGCTGAATGGTGAAGTTGTACTGAAGGATCCGATCTGTCTTACCGTGGGGCTGGATCGCCCAGATTTGCAGCTGGTCAGCAGGACTTTGTCGGAAACGGAATGACGCTTGCGCTGTACCCTGGATCGACGAAGGTCCAGTTATCCGGTGCCTCGCAGATTGCAACTCTGTCCAGGAAGCGCGCAGTTAACCAGCGAATTAGCAAAAGTAGGAGGGTTTGAGAAGGTCTGTTGCGCAATCTGGCCGGTGCGGCCATCGTAGTAAATGCCCGCGCCTGTTCGTATCACCCACTTGTCGCCGATGCGATACGCCAATCCCAGGCGGGGAGCGAAATTCTTCCAGTTTCCGAATACAACGTTGTTGGGTACGCCCGGGGTAACGCCGCCCTGCACGATTCCCGAGTTCTCCAGGGAGCCGACACCCTTATATCGGTCAGGCCAGAAGCTCACCATATTCAGGTTGTATGCGGCGGGAAGGAAGTGCGCCTCATAACGCACTCCGAACTCGACTGTCAGGCTTTTGGTCGCTCGCCACATATCATCGAAGAAGCCGCCCCAGATTTGCTCGCGCATCAACAACTCTCCCGGTCCCGCGGAGAACTGACTTGGTAGCCGGCTGACTCAGCAGGAAATCTGCGTATTCGTTGCCGGTAGCCAGGCCGGTAAAGTTCCAGGTACCGCGATTGGCCTGATCGTTGAACGGATGCAGCAGTGTCGATACGCTTTCGCCGCCGAACTTGATGGTGTGTTTGTCGCGCACCCACGTCATTGTGGCTGAGCCTGTGAACGTCTTGATGTTGTCATGCCACAGCTGGTCGTTTCCAAAACCACCATTTGCGTAGTTGGAGATGTTGATCCGCGGCAGGCCGTCGACCTGCGTGACGCCCTTGATCGGCTGGAACCCGAGCGTCGTGGGATCCGTGGTGTTGCCAAACGACAGGTGCTGGTCTGTCATATCAACACCAAACCGCGACTCCAGAACCCACGAGGGTGAGAAGACGTGGGTCTCGCTTATGCCACCCGTGTGCTTGGCACGGTTGGCGCCAAGGCTGAATCCGGGCATGCCTTTGCCGAACGGAGTGAGATCGAACTCGAAGCTCTCAAACCAGCGTCCGAAGATGGTGTCCTTTTCTCCGATCTTGTAATCCATGCGCCCGGCGCCCTGGTCGAGATTTGTGGCGTTGGACGCTGCTGCAAAGAAGTTCGCATTTCCTGCGCTGTAGTTTGGCAGCGGGATGAATGCGTCCTGAATCTTAAGCGAGACCGGATTTAAGCGGGACTGAGGAATCACGTTTCCCGGAAATGGCAGCCCGGTAGACGGATCATTAATGGTCTTGTTCAGGCCGGAGAAGTCCCCCTGCCTTTGCGCCAAGGTAGGAACGACCGTGGTCACGACGCCGCCGGAACCAGCGGCGTTCAACTGACGCATGGTTTCCCAGCCGCCCCAGAAGAAGAGCTTGTCGTGAAGTATGGGTCCGCCGACGTTCGCGCCGAACTGGTTCTGAATGTTTTGAACTCGTGCAGGGTTGAAGAACGGCCGCGAATTCAGGTCGGTGTTCCGCAGATACTCATATGCTGCACCGTGCAACTGGTTGGTACCTGATTTGGTGGTCACGTTGATGATCGAGCCCGCGTTGCGTCCATACTCCGCACTGTAGAGACTGGTGAGAACCTTGAACTCGCTGAGGAAATCGACGCTGGGCGTGCCGTCTCCATCCGGAGCATTGTTCAGCGAGTTAGTCGTTTGCACACCGTCTACCAGCAGGTTGTTGCTGCCGCGGCGTCCGCCATTGACGCTGACGCTGTTGCTTCCGGTGCCGGGATTGTCGGCGTTGAAAATGCTTCCGGTCACACCGGCCGAAGTGCCCAGTATTTGTGTAAAGTTTCGCGTTGCCAGGGGAATTGATTCGATAGCACGTTGTTGGACTACCTGACCGACCGTCGCCTGTTCGCTCTGCAACAGAGGGGCTTCAGCGTCCACCGTGACCGTATCGGTGACTGCGCCCACCTGCATGGTGAGATCGACACGGACGCGTTCCGTTGTGCTCACTTCGACATCGGTCCTGATGAGGCGCTGAAATCCAGGCGCCTCCACAGTGAGGCGATAGCGCCCGGCACGCAGCAGCGGAAAGACATAATCACCGGTGTCGTTACTTACCGCCGTGATCTGCTGGTCGGTTTCCTGATTCAACGCGCTCAGTCTCGCACCAGACAGCACCGCGCCCGAGGAATCTTTCACCGTACCGAGAATGGAACCCGTGGTTTCCTGGCCCAGGGCCGAAGCGCATGCCACCAGGGAAAGAAGCACGACAAGTGTCGTGTGACGACCAACCTTGCATTGGAACATACACCACCCGGGGATTAAGATTTAAGCGATTATAATTTCGATAGCTTGCAAATACAAGGTTTGAAGTACGCTTCTGCCGCAATTATTCTGCTTGCCGCTGTCTCGCTGCTTACAGCTCAGGGAATGGGTGGTTCCAAAGCGGCTGTGAAAACTTCAAACAAAGCTCGCCTCGATATGCCAAGTCCCAAAGTGGAGTTTCGGGATATCGCTTCAGGCGCGGGTCTGACGGAAACCAATATCTACGGTGGAATCGCGACCAAGAAGTTCATTCTGGAAATGACCGGTAATGGCGTAGCTGTCGTCGACTTCGACAATGATGGCAAGCCGGACATTTTCTTCGTGAATGGAACACGCCTCGCAGGATCCTCGCAGGAGACCCACACCGGAAGCCGTTTATATCGCAACGAAGGAAACGGCAAATTCCGCGATGTGACGGCAGCATCAGGCCTGACTCAGACCGGCTGGGGACAAGGCGTTTGCGCCGGCGACTTCGATAATGACGGGCTCACGGATCTGTTTGTCACCTATTTTGGCCACGACGTTCTCTACCGCAATCGTGGTGGCGGACGCTTCGAAGATGTGACTGCGAAGTCAGGATTGCCTGTGACAGGCGCGCCACGCTGGGGAACCGGATGCGCGTTTTTGGATTACGACCGCGATGGCTACCTGGATCTGTTCGTCGCCAGCTATCTGGATTTCGATCTTAAGAAAGCTGATTTGCCCGGTGCCAGTCCATTCTGCAGCTGGAAAGGCCTTGAGGTATTTTGCGGACCTCGTGGGTATGCAGGCGGACATACCGCGCTGTATCACAATAATCGCGGATCGTTCACGGATTCGACACAAAAGGCGGGCGTAGCTTTCGCGGACCTGCATTATGGACTGGGCGTGGTCTCTTCGGACTTTGACAACGATGGCTGGCCGGACATTTATGTAGCGTGCGATTCGACGCCCAGCGTGCTGTATCGAAACAATCATGACGGGACCTTCACGGACGTTGCTGTCGCGCGGGGTGTGGCCTACGGACCTGATGGTCAGGAGCAGGGCAGTATGGGCGTCGCCGCCGCGGACTACGACAATGACGGACGAATCGACATCGTCAAAACGAACTTCATCGGCGAGACTTCAACTCTCTATCACAACGACGGAGACGGCTATTTTGGCGATCTGACGTATGTGGGCGGACTGGGCGTTCACAACCGGTTCGTTGGCTGGGGCGTGAATTTTATTGATGTCGATCAGGATGGATGGAAGGACATCCTGATGGCGAATGGTCACATCTACCCCGAGTTAGCGAAGGCTCACGTTGACGAAGACTTCCTGCAACCGAAGCTCCTTTACTGGAATCTGGGGAACGGTGCATTCCGCGACATCACGCGCGACAGCGGCGCTGCACTGAATCGGCCTCAATGCTCGCGCGGTCTCGCCACAGGAGATCTGGATGGTGACGGCTCACTCGAAGTTGTGATCGTCAATATGAACGGACGTCCCACGCTGCTAAAGAATTTCGGCCCTCGTGGCAACGCACTGCTGGTCGAGTTGATCGGCACTAAGTCAAACCGGAGCGCTATCGGGACTCGGGTAATTGCGAAAGCCGGTAAGCTCGTTCAGACGGCCGAAGTACAGGGCGGTGGCAGCTACGCCTCTCAAAGCGACTTCCGGCTGCATTTCGGCCTGGGAGCGGCGACAAAACTGGACGAACTCGAAATTCATTGGCTTGGCGGCGGGGTGGAGAAGCTGAGCGGTATCGCGGCCAATCAGAGTATCCGCGTGCGCGAAGGCGACGGGATCATCCATACGACTGCGTTCGTTATTTCGACTCGACAGTAAACGCCAGCCGGGGTGCGCTTGCGCGATGCTCCTGCTCCGCCCGGCGCTGCGCAGCCAGCAGCTGGTGATGCAGCTCCCGTTCACGTGCCGCTCCGGCACGATCGCCAGTCCGGTTGTAGTATTCCGCCATGGCATAGTGCGCCGGTGCAAAATCGGCGTTTAATTCGAGTGTTTTTGCGTAACTCGCTCAGCTGCCTGTTCCCAACTTTCACGTTCCCGGAGTGCTCTATAGAGTTCGAAGTGAGCGGGCCAGAAGCCTGGCGAGTTGCGGATGACGCGGCGAAGCAGGTCTTCGGCATTCGGCTCGCCGGCCATCGCCAGCAAGTATGGGCCGATGGGACTCTCCCCATGCTGCGAGGCGAATCTGCGTAGCCTGGCGGAGATTTCCGGCATGCGGCTGCCTGCTTCCGGCAGCAGCGTTTCGAGCGAAGCATAGCCGACCTCCGCATCAGGATCGGCGTCGATCGCCTTCAGAAATGAATCAAGAGCCAGCTGAGTCTTTCCGAGTGCGAACCGGGCCAGGCCGAGCATGCGCAACACATCGGCATTGTTGGGGAAGCGTTGTGCGGCGTTTTGCAAGATAATTTCGGCTGGCTCGGCAGTTTCGTGGTCCAGCAGTAACTGGCCGAGTTCCAGGTAATAGGGTGGCCGGGTTGGATCCAGATGGATTGCCTGCTGAAATTCGCGTGCGGCGCCGGGTGCATCGCCGAGGGCAGCCAGAGCTTTCGCGAGCGACTCATGCACCAGTCCAAGAGCAGCCCACACGTACGGAAAGTTCGGATTAAGTGTTGACGCCCGTTCTAGAGAATGCAGCGCGTCTTCGGGCTTACCCCGCTTGAGCTGGATCAAGCCCAGCCGGTACTGTACGTCCGCATTCCGTGGGTCGGTTTTCTCCAGATCGCGGAGCATAGATTCGGCTTCTTCCAGCTTTCCTGCCGCCGCGAATTTCATTGCCGTCTCGACACTGGACTGCTCGGCGCCAGTCGCTGCAATGACGGTCAACAGCAGAAGAAGGGCGAGTCGGCTCAAAATACACCGCCGCGTTAATTGTTCCGGAAGTTCGCAGACTTCGACTCCCAGGGTCCGTAGTAGACTGTCGCGTTCGGCTTGGCAGCACGGAGAGCCGCGACGCCTTTCTCCGTGACCGCGGTCCCTTTGAGATCGACTTCGCGCAGTGCCGGCATGGCGATCAGCGTCTTCACGGATTCGTCATTTAGCCGGTCACAGCCCTGCAGCTTCAGCTTCTCCAGCCTGGGCAGCGCCTTCATCTTTTCCAGCCACACTGGTGTGACACTCATCATGCTGACGTCTGCAAATTTTGTACCTTCGATGCCAACGCCGATGGATGTACATCCGACCCGCAAGTCGCGCAGGTTCTTCAGCGTGAGGATCGCTTCCAGTCCCGCATCTGACATCGATATGGCCCAGACGTTCGAATCCGTACCTTGTCGTCCGGTGAGATCGAGATAGGTCAGACCAGGCATTTGCCGGAGCGCCTGTAAGCCGGCGTCGCCCAGTTCATTTCCTCCCATTGTGAGTTCCTTCAGATTCGGAAGCGTGGTCAGGCGCTCCAAACCTACATCCGTCAACATGACCGAGCCCACATTCAGAGACTCGAGCGTAGTGAGCCCCGAGATATGCTCCAGCGAGGTGTCGCTTACTTTCGTTCCGTGCAGGTTCAGTGTCCTGAGCTTCTTCCAGCCCTTAAGCGCGGCGACGCCTTCATCGGTCACATACTCGGCAAAGTAGAGGTCCAGTTCTGTAACTGCCGGCAGGTTCCTGAGTTCCTGCATGCCCTGATCGGTGATATGGGTCAGGGAAAGATTCAGATACGTCAGATCCGGCAGCTGATTTAACCGCCGTAAGTCAGTGTCCGTGACCCACGTCCCGCGAAGATCAACGCCAGTTACTTTGCCTTGCGGGCTGCGGATGACTGCGCCCCCGAGATCCTCAACCCAGCGCGTGTCAGGCAGTCTTCCGCCGGTCTCCGCAGGCATCAGGGCAGCAAGTCCAGATAGAACCGCCACCAGAACATTCCAGTTCATTTGCTCCTCCGGTTCGGCAGCGATGAATCGCGATCGAAGACGATTTGACATGAAGGCAGCGCGGTCTTCAGCTCGCGTACCCCCTTCTCGGTTACCAGCGTGTGATACAGGTTCAATGCCTTCAGCCCGGCCATTGTCTTCAGGGCCTGTGCACCGTTATCAGTCACGTTGGTCGTGTCGAGGCTCAACTCGCTGACGGCCGGCAGAGTTTTGAGGAACTCCAGTCCTTTGTCGTCGATGGAAGTGTAATCGACTTTGACCGTTTTCAAGCCCTTCAGGGCTGCCATCGCTTCGGCTCCGTCGTTAGTGGTGCGCGTGCGAAACACTTCGAGACGTTCCAGTTTCTGCAGCGGCTGGAGAGCGGCGAGTCCTTTATCTGTAAATCGGGCATGGTTGAGATAAAGCTCACGGAGATTCGTGAGTCTTGCAATCTGCTCCAGTCCTGCATCGGCGATGTCCGTTCCCGTCAGATCCAGCGATTCCAGCTTTGTAAGACCGGCGAGCTGCTTCAGACCGACGTCGGTGATATCTGTATGTCCCAACCGTAACGCCGTGAGTCCCGTCATCTTGCCGATGGACGCCAAAGCTTCGTCAGAGATGCGTGTACCGTCCAGATCGAGTTCTCGCAGGTCGGCCAGACCAGCGAGTGCATCGAGCCCTTTACCTTCGACAAGTGTGTCGGCAAGTCTGAGGGTTTGCAGCTTATTCAGACTGGCCAGATTCGATAAGCCCGTATCCGCAACAGTCGTATTGCTGAGGTCGAGCTCCTTGAGACTGGCCATTCCCTTAAGGGAGTTCAGTCCAAGGTCGCCGATCTGCGTGACCTGGAGGTACAGTTTTTCGAGGGAACTCAACGTTGACAGATGTGAAAGCTGAGTATCGCTTACAGGTGTGGAGGATAGATCGATCGCTTTGAGATGCCCACCCACAAAGGTGGCGGTTCCGCCGAGCGCCTTAACCCAGGCCGCAATCGCCTGCTCCGAATGGTCCGCAGGCTCGTTGGCACCCGCCTTCGGTCGTATGCCGGCGGATCCGACAAACTGTACCTTCGCGTTCGGGAGAGCGGCTCGCAACGCATCAATGCCGTTTGGCGTAACTCTGCTGTACCGCAGGTCAATGTCTGTCAGCTCTTTCAGCGCCTGTAACTGAGCAACGCCGGAATTGGTGACTTTGGTGCGGTAGAGATTCAGAGCCTCCAGGTGCTCCATGGAAGCGAACACCGGCATACTCTCGTCGGTGACCTGCGCTCCCAGAAGATTCAGTTTTCGGAGTGACTTCAGTTTGCTCAGATACTCAACGCCTTTGTCCGTGACACGGGCTCCAAAAAGGTCGAGTTCTTCAAGATTTGTCAACCCGGCAATGTATTTCAGACCTTCATCGGTCACCATCGTGTCCCGCAGTATTAGCCTGCGGAGGCCGGTCAGTCCGGCTAATCCTTCCATGCCCTTATCGGTAAAAGGATTGAAACTCAGGTCAAGGCTGCGCAGCTTTGTGAGCGGTGAAAGATTCAGGTTGGTGATGCGGCACTGGGTGCAGCGAAAATCTTTCAGTTCATGCCAGCCCAGCAGGTGTTTTACGTTCTCATCTCCAATGCTGATCTGAGCATTGAAGTGCCAGCCGACTGCGAGCCTCTCGATATGCTTCAGCGATGCCAGTGCCTCGAAAACTCCGGTGACATCTTCCTTTCCACCGCCCGGATTCCAGACCGGTCCCGGAAGATACAGGTCCCGGAGGTCTGTCAACCCTTCCAGTTTGCGCAACTCGATCGGCCGCATCACTGCTCCGGTCAGGTCGATTCCTGTCAGATGGACGTCCCCGGCAGGAAGCTGCGAGACATCTTTCAGGGGTTTGCGGCTGCCTTCCAGTGTGACCTGGCCTTCCCAGCGCAGCACCCATTCAGCAATTTCCCGCTGCGATGCCGCGCGTGCCAGAACCGCCGCGAGGCATAAATATGCAATTACCCGATACACACGGTTCATTCTACTGCGTCGGACTCGGGGCTGGACTTGCCGGGGGCCATGAAAATTGCCTACGATTTACATGAGGATTTCTTGCTCAAAGCTTTCGCCGTTGTCGGTCTCATTCTGGTCCCGTCGCCCGCCCTTCTGCTTGGCGAGGATACGCCATTCGGTTCGGGGCTCTACCAGGTGATGGAGAAGGCGGCCTGCCGTTCCTGCCACAACGTTGACGGCGTCGCGTCGGGCACCAGACTCCATTTCCCGGACCCAGGCTCACCGCCCGCAAAGATTGAGGCGTTTGGACGTTCGCTGGTTGAGCTTGTGGACCGAAAGCACCCGGAATCATCGCTGCTTTTGAAGAAACCTACCAACCGGATGCCACACGGTGGCGGCGAGCGCGTCAAGGCCGGGAGCCCTGAGGAAACGATTCTCAAGGCGTGGATCGACCGGTTGACACAGCTTTCGGACGTGGACCTTGCCGCTGCTTTACGATTCCGCGAGGAGGAAGCCAGCGGCGCCGGACAAACATCGCGGCCAGAACCAGAGCTTCGCCGTCTCACCCACAGCCAGTACAACCACACTGTTCGCGATCTTCTGGGAGACCTGACGAATCCTGCGGATCAGTTCCCTCCGGAAGATTTCATCAACGGATTCCGGAATCAGACACGCGGACAAAGTCTTTCTCCGTTGCTGATCGAGGCCTATAGCGGTGCGGCCGAACGGCTGGCACGGGCGGCCATGCAGGGGGGCGATCAGCGCCACCTGATCCCGTGCAAACCATCGAGCGCGTGCCGTGCCCGCTTTGTTCGCGAATTCGGGTTGAAGGCGTTTCGCAGGCCGCTGGACAGCGGAGAACAGAAGCGCTATGAGGCGCTGATGATACGGGAGGCGGACATACAGAAAGGCGCGCAGCTTGTCATCGAGGCGATGCTGCAGTCTCCTAATTTCCTGCTTCGCCCGGACTCCGCGGTTGATCCGAAGCTCAAGCCGTATGTGACGGCCAGCCGTCTCTCGTATGCGCTTTGGGACACGATGCCCGATGCGGAATTGCTTGCAGCCGCTGCTAAAGGCGAACTCTCCACCCCGGAAGGCGTTGAGAAGGCGGCGCGACGGATGCTCTCACATCCTCGCGCCAAAGAGGCCCTGAATGAGTTCGTCAGCCAGTGGCTCCGGTTCGACCGAGTCCTGACCACCACGAGAGATCGCCGCAAATACCCGACATTCACGCGCGAGACGGCAGTGGCAATGACCGAAGAGGCTCGTACCTTTGTCGCCGACCTTGTGTGGAAAGATCGCAACTTCATGTCGTTGTTCACGGCGGACTACGGCTTTGTCAGTTCGGAATTGGCGGGCATCTACAAAGTCCCGACGCCAGGGAAGGAGTTCGATCGTGTTCCGTTTCCTGCCGGTTCGGAGCGAGCCGGCCTTCTCGGTCAGGGTCTCTTTCTCGCGCTGAGTTCCAAGCCCTCCGATTCATCCCCAACAGCACGCGGCCTGTTTGTGCGGGAGCAGTTCCTCTGTCAGCATGTGCCGGATCCGCCGGCCGGGGTGAACACGACTCTGCCGCCCGTTTCCGAGTCCCGGCCGCAAACGAACCGCGAACGCATGTCGGAGCATACGACAAATGCAAGCTGTGCGACCTGTCACCGGCTGATTGATCCCATCGGATTCGGACTCGAAAAATTTGACGCGGTAGGTGCCCGGCGCGACAAGTTCAGGCTCGAGTTCCGGGTGAAGGGCGAGGGCGAAGAAAAGCGAAAGGCGGTCAAGACGGTGGATCTCGACCTGGATACGAGTGGAACCGTCGTCGGCATACCGAACTCGAATTTCTCGTCCCCTTCAGAACTCGGCGCCGTACTCGCGAAGAGTGCGCAGTGTCAGGAGTGCGTTGTCAAACAATATTTCCGGTACACCGTCGGACATGCGGAAATGCCTGCAGACCGTCCCATTCTCCGAAAAGCGATGGATGATTTCCGGGATTCTCAGTTTCGGTTCAAAGAGCTTATCGTTTCTTTGGTACGCTTGAGAGAATTCCCGGATTCTGAGCGGAGGAACCTTGTCACAAGTGATCACCAAACGCGTTAGGATCTCCCGCAGATCCTTGTTAAAGGGACTCACTGCTTCCGGTACGCCGATTGCGGTCGGCTTACCGCCGCTGGTGTCCATGTTTAATTCGGTCGGTACTGCTTATGCGGCTCCGGCAGACAGGGCGAAACCGGCCATCGAGAGCCGGTTCGTGCTGTGGTTCAACGGCAACGGCATCCCGGAACGCTACTGGATTCCTTCCGAGCAAGGCAGCGCGTATCACATCACGCCTTGCCTGTCGCCGCTTGCACCCTTTCGCAAGGACATTCACGTTCTGAGCGGAGTTGATAATGCCTCTGCGAGTGGAATGGGCAACGGTCACACCAACTCGATGAGCGGCCTGATGACCGGGACAGATTTCACCGGTCGGGGACCGAGTGGTCCGTCGGTGGATCAGGTGATTGCCGCGAAGCTGGGTGACGATTCGCGATTCCGATCTCTCCAGATCGGCGTGGCGCAGGAAAGCTTCGGCGAAAGCATGCAGCGGAATATGAGTTGGGCCGGGTATGAGCGCGCTCTTCCGCCGGAGATGATTCCGCACCGGCTGTTCGACAGGCTTTTCGGCGAGCGAGAAGAGGGCTGGGTAAACCGCAAGCGCAGTATTCTCGATACCGTCAGTCAGGATGCCACTCTTCTGAAGAAGAAGCTTCCCTCGGAAGATCAGGTCCGCGTGGATGAGCATTTGGCGGGCATCCGTGATCTGGAACGCGCTATCGCGGGGCTTCCGCCCGAGTACCGCAAGGTGGATCCGCCTGACTTTGATGGCGACATGAAGGACTGGCCCCGCATTGCCAAGCTACAGAGCGATCTGCTGGTACAGGCCCTGGTGACGCATCAGACGCGCGTCGCTTCCTACATGCTGACGAAGTGCCAGAGCATCTCCCGATTCCCGTGGCTCGGTTACACCTCGGCTCGCCACCACGACTACACGCATGCCGAAGGTAAGGCGGTGGGTGCGGACGGAGTGGAAGGCCAGCGCGTTCTCAGGGACATCTGCAAATGGCACGTCGAGGAGTTCGCGTATCTCGTCGGCAAGCTGAAGTCGGTTCCGGAAGGTGACGGGAGTGTTTTCGACAACACTACTTTAGTGTTCGTCCACGAGCATGCCGAGGCGAATCCGCACAAGAACAGCGGCCTCGCGATGATCGTAGCCGGTGGCAGCAGCCGGCTCGCCCACGGCGCTCATACTCGTATCACCGGTACCGTCGGCGATGTTTATCTCACGATCGCGGATGAGGTCCTCGGGGCAGGCATCGGGAAGTTCCCGACGGCTTCGAAGAAAATCAGCGCGTTACTGGCGTAACTGCCGGGGCTTTGTTGCGTTGGGAACAACGCACTTCGCCGATGTTCTTTCTACGGCGCGAACCCGTTTCGACATAACAATGTTGTACGGCTGCTGCAGCCGGCAACAGAAAACAACTTCTGTTGTTAACGTCGTCACCGTGAGACTGTCAGTGGACTGCCAACGCTACCGACCGACGTGAGGGGGCGGGTGATGCTCAGAACGTCCTTCATGCAGCGACGAACAAGATGGAGAGATTCCTCGAAATCCGCCTCTAGTGGAAGCTCTGGTTCGCCATAAATAGGTCCGGCTCGAAGATCTGGTGAGCCCCCGAGGTCAAGAATAAGTAGATGGCAGCTCCGACTTCTTAGCTGTTCCGGCTACTTTTGGCTACTCGGCATGGGCCACGAGGCAATCGGAGTCGAAAACGCGCCACTGCGAGTTCAGCGTGCAGCTGGATACCGTGGTGCGCTGGCAACGCGAGCGCTTTCGAAAGTTCTGGGCCCGTATCTCCCGGCGGAAGACGGTCGGTCGAGGCAGACCTGCGGTCGCCATCGAGATGCGTCGCCTCATACTCTACATGGCGAACGCAAACCCACTTCGGGGCGCGCCACGGATCGATGGGGAGCTGAAGATGCTCGGAATCGTCGTCTCCGAGCGAACCGTCTCGCGGATTCTCCGGGCGTTCCGCGCCCGCCATCCCCGAACTGGAAGACGTTTCTGAAGAACCATGGAACTGAAATGATGGCGATCGACTTCTTCACGGTGCCGACGCTCACTTTCAAAGTGGTGTTTGTCTTCGTTGTTCTCGCTCACCGGAGGCGCGAAGTTCTGCACTTCAACGTCACCGAACACCCCACAGCGGAATGGATTGTTCAACGGGATGCCCCGCGTTACCTCATCCGTGATCGCCATCGAGTGTACGGCCGAGCAGTCAGCGAGAAGCTGGCAAGTCTTACCTCGAGCAGGTTATGACAGCACCAGCCAGCCCATGGCAAAACGCGTTGTCGAACGGCTCATTGGATCCATTCGGCGCCAATGCCTCGATCATGTGATGGTCTTCAACCGATATCACCTGAAGCGAATTCTAACGTCCTGCTTCTGCTATTACGCGGGCTCCAGAACGCATTTGTCGCTCACTAAGAACTGCCCAACTCCGAGGGATGTGGAAGGGCAGGGAAGAATCGCCCGGACGCCGCAGGTCGGTGGACTTCCCAGCCGCAATCGACGAATCGCCGCATGATTTCTCCTGCCCTCATTTCGCGAAGGACAGGGCATTGCGTCGGACCCCGAGACTACTGCGCGTCTCCTACGTCGTACGCATCAGTGGCCGTTAAGGTCACGGTGTATGCCCCAAGATTATTCTGCCAGTGTGCGTTGTCATTCACCGCGAGCTCGAGTCGTCCGGCAGGCAACCCCGTCTTCGTCGCTCTCTTCCCGACTACAAACACTTGTCCTTTGCTTCCGATTCGACCCACAAGCGCTCCGAACGGATGACCAGCAACCAGATTAGTCTTGTACGCAGGCGATCCCGGCTTCTTCAAACCGTCCGCATCGGTCGCCCATCCGTCTTCGTTCCATGACAGCCGAACGAACCCGTCAGCAGCAATATCTACCCTTGAGGCCGCGGTCAGTGCAACACCGGTATCCAGATACTCGATTTGGGTGCAATGCCGTAAAGCATGGACCGGCATCGTCCGAAGTACGATTTTCTTTCGGACCGCGAGTGTTCGTACCGACGCCCACGGAATTGCTGTTTTGCTGCCATCCCTCGTTCGTAACTCAATGGAGCCCTCCGGAGTTGCCATTCGGATTGCCTTCCCGTTCTCGAGTCGCAGCAGGCTCAATGTGCGATCGGGTCCGTCAGCGTAACTGGGCATCACACGCTCGAACAGACGATACAACGGTCGAGGTTCGTGCTGGTCGGTATCTTTCAGCGCGGCGAGCAGCGGAGTTATCACAGGTATGCCAATCGCCGTCAGTTCTTCAACCGCCGCATCACGAGCGCCGCGATCATTCCCCTGGATTGCGGCGATGCCGGCGCGTATACGCTCCGCTTCCTTATTCGAAGGTGCCATCCCGTTGTGGAACGACAAGACGGAGCGTTTCCCAAGCGCAGAGACGCTTGCCCGCGCCTCGATCTCGATGCCCTCTGTTGTGCGAAGAACGATCCAGTCAGAGGCAGCTGAGAGCAGGCCCGAATACACCAGCCATAACGCGATATACCGCACGGTAATTCCTGCCACCCGGAACGCCATAAATATTCCTATTTATATCAGGACCAGTGGACTGGGGTTCGCCTGCGTGAACATCACGTCATTTGACGTCTGTACCTTCGATCTTGACGTTGTGGTTCGCTAAAATACCTCGTCTTTGAGATCTGCTAAAACCAGCACTTCACGTCGAGGAAGCTGAAGTTCACCCACGCGCAGAACAGAAGTCCGGATCACATGTTGATGAGGTTAACGTTAATTGCGTCGTGGTCGTGCTGGGCAGCAACTCAGGTTCAATTAGGTCGGCTAGTCGGGAATAGGAGGTAACCACGGCCGTCATAAGTCCTTCTCATTATGCTGAAAACGCAGATTTCGTCCAGGGTCGAATTATAGCGAAGCACAGGTGTCATCGGGCTTCAATGCGAGGAAGACAACGTGATTGAGTTCCGGAATCTGAGTCTACGGGAACTCAGGTAAATGATTGCCGCTACCGCGCGGCCGTTCCAGTCGCTGCGTGTGTACCGAAGTGTGACTCGTGCCAGTTGATGGAGCGGTCAATCCAGTCCACCACATGTTTCGGCTCCCGGATTCCATGTCCTTCTCTCGGATAACGAATGAACACTGCCTCCACTCCAACGTCCTTTAGTGCGATGAAATATTGCTCTGCCTCGGATATCGGAACGTCATTATCGTTCTCTCCGTGAACAAGCAGTGTCGGTGTGGCGACCTTGCCTGCATACCGCAATGCGGATCTCTCCCATAAGGTGTCCATCAACGTACTCTGATGCGGGAAGATACCGAATGTCATCTGCTCGTACTGGTTGTAGTACGTGGTGTAGTTATAACTAACGAGATTAATGATAGCTGCGGTTGGAATAGCTGACTTGAAGATACGTGTCTGGGTGATGAGCCAGGCGCTCAGCTGCCCTCCGTAGCTGACACCTTCCACGCCGATGCGGTCACGATCGATCCACGGGTTCCGTCGTATCGCTGCGCTTACAGCGTATAGAACGTCCTGCGCCTCGTTGCCATTTTGATCGCCGAATACGGCATCCGCAAACGCCTGACCATAGCCTGTCGACCCGCGATAGTTGACCATCAGTGTCGCCCAGCCGCGGCCTGAATATACCTGATTCTTCAGATTGAACGCCGGTCCCTGCTGTCCATGAGGACCGCCGTGGATCACGACTATCATGGGATGCTGCGACCCGGAAGTCATGCCGAGCGGTTTCGTCAGGAATGCCTCTATCTCCCATTTATTGTCATTGCTGACGAACGTGAACGCCTGAACCTCACCAATTTCTTTATCGCGCAGCAACTCGGCATTCAGGTCTGTCAGCTTTCGAGGCGCACTACCGCCGCGAGTGAGATAGAGTTGCCCCGCATCGGTCGGAGTGGATAAGACGTACGCAAGCAAGCCTCCCCGGCCAAGCGAAAAGGCTGTGATCGAGCCGGGTTGCGCGACAACCGCCTCTGGCTTTCCACCGGCGATTCGACTCCGGTAGAGGCGGACGTTTCCGCGCTCCTGGACCGTGTAATAGATAAAGTCACCTTCCGGGGTCCACCCAGGTTCTCCCTGCCGGTTGTCCAGCGTCACAAACTCCCGGCGATTGCTGCCGTCGGCGTTCATTGCCCAGACGTGGGTGTCCTCCATCGTGGTTTCGAGATCCGTCAGACCGCGCCGACATCCCTGGTAAACGAGCATGCGTCCATCGGGCGACCATTTTGGCCGATACTCGATGTTCTCGGTCGCGGTCAGCCGCCGCACGCTGCCATCGGTGACCTTCAGCGCAAACAGATCGTAGTTGAAGAACTGGTCTTCGTTGGGTTCACGGTTGGAAACAAACAGGATCTCGTTACTACGCGGTGACCAGTCGATTGAGTGCTCGGAATGATCGCCGGAAGTAAGCTGACGTGATGTTCCTCCGGCTGCATCCACCAGGAACACATGCAGTCGTTTGTTGTCGTTGAAGCGAGTTAATCCCTCGTCTGCATCGGGCTTATACAGGTAGCGGCGAATCACGACCGGATCTCCGGTAGCCTCGGCAGTTTCCGGCCCAGGTAAGGCGGTCACGAACGCCAGCTGTTTGCCATCCGGAGACCACGCGATCCGTTTGCCTCTCGACGGCATTGGGCTGTTCGTGCCTTCAAGAGACGCGAGGCTGTGGGTCGCGCTGCCGTCCGCATTCGACATCATCAGAACCGATTTGTTGTTCTCCTGCCCTACATAAGCGATTTGTCGTCCATCGGGCGACCACAAAGGTTCCGACGACCGGGTACCGGCGCCGGCCAGCAACGTGGACTTTCCATCGTCAATGGTGAGAATCCAGATTTGGGAATACCGCCTCCCGGGCTGGTCCAGGGCATCGACGGTGTACGCGATTCGCTTGCCATCGGGTGAAATCTCCACGGCGCCTACAGACCGCAACTTCAGATGATCACTGCTGATGAATGGCGCGGCATCGAGGAACGTGAGCGAACAAATGTAAGCGGCCAATAGCGGGAACAGGCGGTTGTGCAGCATTGGATTAAAAATCATCATGCCACCACAACGCCGTCGATGAAAGAGAAGGGATATTAAACGGTGCCCAAACGCCTAATCTCCGAAAGCTACAGAGTTCAAGGCGCTCTGTCGGGAACGCGATGTCTTACGAAACCTCGACATGTTCCTCACGGCAGCACAGATCGTAGAGATTTCGTTGTTGTGTCTGCGTATTAGAGCGATCTCTGTCGTCCGATTAGTGGCCTTCCCACTCGCACGACATATTATCGTCCGTAATCACCGGGGAAGACCGAGTTCGTTGTCGGATGTGGCCCCCAGTTTCAAAACCGGGCCGGTCATATTCCGCCGAGTCAAGGATCGATGGCAGCGCCAGGAATTTGTCAAGGATTGCTCTGTCCTCCCGGTTCACGAGGTCGAACACTGGATGACCCTGGATTCTATACTCGGTCAGCACCTTCCGCCACCGCTCCACGTCCATCGCGATCGGAACATCGCTGAGCGCCAGAAAAGGCCCGAACCGCAGCGCGAACGGAAACTCCTCCACCCCCGTCCTCTGCGCCGACCAGGAGTGCGTGGTGTTGTAGTACATCAGTCCGCCGGGACGCAGATGCTTGTGGGCGAGTCGCAGAAACTCGCGTGACAACAGGTTGGAAGAGTGATTCCGCCAATGATACGTGGTGTCCATGAAAATCACATCGAACGTGCGCTCCGGATTGGCGTTCAGCCAGCGCCGAGCGTCCGCTATCTGAATGTGAACCCTGGAATCACTGAGGATCCAACTGACCTCGGGATAGCGGGCGATTACCTGTAAGTAGCCGGGATTGATCTCGATTGCAGTCACCGACTCCACTCGCGGATTCGAGACAGTCACCGCCGTCCAGGCGCCCCCCGCTACGCCGACAATCAACACCTGCCTCGGCGATGGGTGTAACAAACTCAGAGAAAGAGGCCGAAGCACGGTGTTCGTGCTGTGTATATCGGTATCGATATAGCCGTCGTAAGCGCCGTCGCCCGAAACCATCTGGTCGTCATCCACTGTGACTACACCGGCCCGCGTCTCCACCACATCCGTGAAGCGATTCTCATCCTGGAACTCCGCCTTCATCTGAAGCCGTTCGTAAATCGCCGACCATGCCTGCTGCCCTGCCAGAAACATCAACACGGCCACCGCAACGGTGATCGGCACCAGCACTCGCCGCCGTCGATGTCCCGACAATAGCGCCGCGGTGCCCACCAGTCCAACCAGCAAGACGAACGCGTGTGTCTGTGCCAGCGTAAACTTGTCGAGTGCTAAATAACCTGTCGCCAGGCCTGCCGCGAAGGTGCCTGCGATATTGGCGAAGTACAACTCAGCCACACGTTGGCCCGTTCCCTTGCCTGACACTACCGATGCCTCGCACAACAGTGGAAACAGGCACCCGAAGGCGAAGCCGGTTACCGCAACCGTCCACAGCGAAGCCCATTGCCACGGCATCAGCAGATGAGCCAGGATGGGCACGCAAAGGTAACCACTAATGCTAGCCGCCGCGAACCAGCCACCTGCGATCGACTCATATGATCGCCATCGCCGGCCGGCCAACATACGTGTCAGCAGCAGCGCACCGAAGGCTATGCCAGCCAGGAAAGCGCCCGCAAGAAACGGAAAGACGCGTGGGTCTCCAGCGGAAAAGAAGTTCCATCCGCGAAGCCACAGAATTTCATAACCGATCGCCGTAAAGCCACTTCCAGCCGACGCGATTATCGCCGCGGCACGGGACAATGTGGGCCGAGCCAGCGTCTGCTCCAATGGGGTTCCCACGTACTCCTGCGCCTGCGCGTGCCTGGAGCGAGCCCACAGCAGTCCCGCTACCAGGGCCGCCACTGAATTGGCTATGGCCGCTACGCGGGCGCACCCCGTCAACCCGAGGTAATGAAATCCCACAAGTCCGGCAAAGAATGCAGCGCAGGCTGAGCCCAGAGTATTGATGAAGTACAAAGTGCCTGTCGAATAGCCGACACCGCGCGCGTTCCGCACCAGATACGACACCCCGAGCGGCAGCGTCGAGCCCATCAACAGCGTCGGCGGCAGAATAGCTAACGAGATCAAGAACTGGATCAGAGTCGAATCGACAAATCTAACGTGAGAATCGATGGCGGAAAAGATCTGGAGTGAAAAAACACCGAATACTGCATTGACCAGTTCGAATGAGGCAATCAGTAAGAGCGCCGGAGCATTACCGGCCGAAATTCGTCCTCCCAGAATTGCTCCGGCCCCAAGTCCAAGGAGGAACACGCAGACGACCAACGTCGCCGATTCGACTGTTGCTCCAATGATGGTCAACAGCGATCGTTGCCAGATCATTTCGTACAGCAGCGCCGCAAATCCAGAGAGGAAGAACACTAACGAGATCCCCGCCACCGCTGGACGAATTCCTCGTGTCCAGAGGGACGTCTCCGTTTCACTCATAAGTACTCGTGAACGTTCATTTTCGGGGAAAGTCATGACTGATCAGATGGTCTGCTGAAGAGACCATGATGGCTCTCCGTGATGCCGAAGACATCCGCTTGACGGCGAAGTTTGAGGTTTTTAGTGAGCAGGCTATGTCCGGCCGTTAACGCGGCGCAGAAGCCGTCATTGCCGGGATGCCAGCCGATTGACAGCACACGGAAGGTTCTCAGGAAACACCCACGTTTAATGGGACGTTCGGGGCACACCCTTCGCCCAAACCTCGATCCAGTCGACTCGCGAGCAAGCATCGGAGCCGCCTCCCGTCATCAGGTCCGTGAAGCCAATCTCTCGAACGTCTGCGAGATCTGGTTTATCTACCCATCGCCCTTCAATCACTTTTTCGACGTCGAGCGCTCGCCAGCGGATGTTGGCCAGCGGTATTTCGCTTTCCCGCCAATCATTCGAGGGGCCATCCGCAAAGTCACTGACGAGCCATGAACCTTTCGATGTCTTAACAATAATGTGGAGATTGCGGAAACCCGCTTGCCTGGTGCGCCACCGAATTTTTGCGAGCCCTGTCAGGTCGGCGTCAAATTTGCGGTGCCAAATTGCGACGGCCCAGTTGCCATTCGCCGTCCCGGACCAGACATAGTACGGGTCGTCAACCGGCTGATCATGATGACTCTTCTTAACGCCCGACTTACCGGGCCCATACACGGCAAGGACAAGGTCCGGCGCGGCGATATGTTCCTGCGTAATCGGAGTCTCCGCGGGTGTTTCCCTGAAGTCCTCGCGGAAAAGGAGACCCGGGCGGGTGTTGTCCGCTGCGACGAGACTTCCAAGCAGTGTAATCGTCGCGGCACAAAGCTTGAGCATTGTCGAAACTATCGTATCGTCAACTGCAGAGGGATGGCCCGGAGTTTGGATCTGGTTACTGAACGGGCTGAGCGCGACGAGTTGTTGGGGCGATTCTGGTTTCGCGCAGGCGAACGGGCGTTCTTGCGTGATCGGCGGCGGGCGTTTGTACCCGCGGCGCATTCCGGGTGGAAACGCGTCGCGGGCCGGCGGTCAGAACCCGAGACGAAGTCCCAGACGGAACTCTCTTGAACGGCCGAGAGCATCCGCCGACTGCGTGGACGTGATCATGCCGAAGCTCGAGCTGTTTCGGTTTGCATTGGGGTTGCTGAAGTGGGGCGTGTTGCTGACATTGAACGATTCACCACGGAACTGAAGGTTGAATCGCTCTGTCACTTTGAAGTTTCGAAACACGCTCATGTCCATGTTGATTACGCCAGGTCCGCTCATTGTGTTACGACCGACGTTGCCGAAACGGGCTCCCGTCGGGCGGCCGAACGCCGTTGTGTCGAACCAGGTGCCATCGTCTCCCACCTTTCCGAGTTTCGCGACTTCGGGTTTGACCTGGTCAGGCGTCTGCTGATTTCCAGGCATGTTGAGTGAGGCACCCGAAGCAGTCAGCGTGTAGTAGCGGCCGGCGTACGCATTGAAGATACCGTTCAACTGCCAGCCGCCCAGCATCGCCGCCGGCACGCCTGAGGTTACCCACTTCTTCGTTCGGCCGAAGGGCAGTTCATAAAGATAGCCGATGTTGAAGTTGTGGGGAACATTCAGGCTGGAGGTTGCCCGATTGCGGTTGAACACCATCGCGGCATTCCATCGGAACGCAGTCCAGTCGCCGTAGTCGGCCATGTCGATCGCGTGGGAATACGTG
Organism: Bryobacteraceae bacterium; assembly: GCA_963794765.1. Lineage (GTDB taxonomy): Bacteria > Acidobacteriota > Terriglobia > Bryobacterales > Bryobacteraceae > JAWXCM01. Next base: position 140,360 of record CAWCGC010000042.1, read on the forward strand.
TAAGCACCTTTAAGGAACAGACCGCCCGCGAGATGGCGATTGACCGTCGCCTGAAGCGCGTGATAGGTGCTGTGTGTGCGCCCATTCCATTCACGGGTCGTTGCTGTTCGGGCGAACTGTGCGAATAGAGGCCGGCCAGCATCACCAGAGCCGGGGAACTGGGAGGCGTTGATATCGAGGAATGCAAAGCCGTTCACATTTGCAGACCCGACGTAGCCGATGCTCGTTACGAACTGGCTGGGAAGTTTGTTCTCGATAATGAAATTCCAGGTCTGGATGTACCCCCGCGTGAGCTGCTGATTTGCGATCGGGTAGCCCATTTCGTTCGAGCCCGGCAGCGGAACGCGTCCTTTGTTGATATCGGGGCAGCAGATCGGAATGATTCCGACTTGTGAGCCGATGGGAGTGTTTTGGGGAACGCGGGCGTCGACATAACTGGGTCCGGTGTTGATGGGCTGGTAGCCGTTTGTACCCGCGAAGTCAGCCGCGATCGTCAGCGGGAACCAGCCTCGGAGAGCCTGAGCTCCCCACGGGTGCGACTGATAGGTGATGCCATAGCCGCTGCGAATCACCATCCAGTCTTTCCATTGATACGCGAGTCCGAATCTGGGTGCGAACAGCTTCTTGCTGAAGCCGACTCCGTTGTCTTGCGGAATGCCTCCCCGTCCCCCAACGAGCACCTCATTTGTCTTCGGATCGTACGACTCGATGCCAAGCCCCGCGGACCGCGTTCGATTCGGATACAGCTCCCAACGAAGGCCGAGGTTAAGAGTGAGTTTCTGGGTTGCGCGCCAGCGGTCCCGGATGAACAGACCGAACACGTTTTCCATGCTGTCCATCTTGATGAACTGGCTGCTCTTGGCAGATCCTGTCGGAGTTCCGAGGAGGAATCCGGCAAGTCCGTTCCAGCCGTTCTCGAACGATGGAACTCCAGACTGGAATCCGACGGTCGAGGCGAGTGCATCGGGGTTAAGAGCCGTGATACCGGGGTCGAAGGTGAAGGAACCGCGCGGCCCGTCGCCGAGTTCCGGCTGCCAGTGATTCATGAGGTGGTGCATGTAGTCGAGACCGAATCGGACTTCGTGAGCACCTTTCATCCAGCTTGCATTGGTGTTGAACGTGAAGGACTGGTCATTACGGAAGAGTGGGTTCCAGCCTTCAGTGTTTCCGAGCGATGAATAATCGGAGATGTTGAACGCAGGCAAACCGCTTTCACGATAATCGGGACCATTGGTGCCGACGATTCCCAGGGTCTGGCTTCCATAATTTGTGCCCAGATCAGGCGGCTTAACGTTTTGGCCGAAGCGCGTCCATCCGAGGTTGCCATCGATGAGGAAAGTCGGCGTGACCGTGTAGGTCTGGCCAATGGCGGCGATCTGAGTGAGGGTGTGACCGTCTCCCACTCCACCGTCGCAGAGGCACGGGCCGCCAGCCGCACCGAGACCATAGTCTCCATGCACCAGAGCGTTCATGACGCTGTACTTGACCCACAACTGATGCTTCTCATTTCGGTTCCAGTTCACCTTGGCATCGATATTGTTTCGGTTCAGTCGCTGTGTGCCCGTCTGGAAGTAGTTGTTGATGTCGCCGGTCTGATTTGGCTTTGGGACGAGTGACAGCATCTTCATTGTGGGCGGGTCAAGTCTGGACGAAGGAAGCACATTGACCCGTCCTCCACTTGAAAACACCGACCGTGCTGTGCCGTCAGATCTTCCGGAGAACGGATCGAAGACCATCCCGTCCCGAAGCGGAACCATTGCGCCTTCAGTGGTGGGCACAAGGATTTGATTGCCTTTGGCATCGAGTATCTGCGCTCCGAGCTTGCGGCTGAAGTCGCCCGTCCGGAAGTCGTCTGTGGGCACCGAGAATAAAACGGATCTGCCCACGCGTTCGAATGTGCCTTCCCAATCGCCGAAGAAAAACAGCTTATTCTTCACGATCGGCCCACCAAGGCTGCCGCCGTCAATGTTGCGAATGCCCTTTGGTTTTTGTGTAACACCGCTTCGGTTCTCGTCCCAGAGCATTGATCGAAACGCGTTGTTTGAGTGATAGCCGAACGCGCTGCCGTGAAATTGGTTAGTTCCTGAGCGTGTGGTGACGGTAACGGCTGCACCGCCTGTAATACCCTGTTCGGCATCGAAGCTTCCGGTGGAGACGTTCACCTCTTCGATGCTTTCGACCGGCGGCACGTACGCCATATGATGCGGCATGGTGACGAGAATGTTCGCTGCACCATCGACGCGGGTGTTATTGTCTCCGCGATCCTGACCGTTAACGCTGGTCGAGAGATCGCGCTGAGGGGTGTCGATCACCGCATTCTGAAAACGCACCGGTGAGGCACCGGGCACGAGATTAACGAGGGTCTGGAAATTGCGATACCCGGACAGAGGCAGGTCTTCGATCGCTTTGGTGCTGATGCTGGTGTTCACATCGGCACGGGTCGTTTGTAAAAGCGCCGCGCTGGCTTGTACGTTGACGACCTCGGATACTGCGCCAACCTGCAAACTTGCGTCGCTTCGCGTCACGTTGTTGATACGGACGGTCACGCTGGTCTGGGTTGTCGTTCGGAAACCATGGCCACTAAACGACAGGTCGTACGAACCTTCGGGCAAATTCGGAAGCGAGTAGTAGCCCGCTGAATCAGTGATCGTTTCCCGGACCAGTCCGGTTGCGGTGTTTGTCGCCTTGATGTTTACGTTGGGAACGAGCGCGCTGGACGGATCGGTGACGGTTCCTGCGATCGAGCCATAAAGAACCTGCGCTGAACTTTTCGACCCGATAATTAGCGTCAGGAAACAACAGGCCAATGCGAAAGCACACAAACGGCGCGCGCCGGTGACGGCGAAACTTTGCATGAGCATTATTCTCCTTCTGGCACCTATACCAGTCCGATGAAATTATCCTAAATACGGTTTGTAGTCAAGGAATTGTGCTCACACGACAGACGTTGAGCAGAAAAGTCACGAACTTGGTCGGTTAATTCAGGATTGTTATAACGTCGGCGAGCTTTATTGGGTCCTGGATTACGACAGCGGCGTAGATATCAGCGGAGCCCATAGCGCGTCAGATTACTCGTAAATAGCTTAGAGGCGCTAAAAACGTGCAAGCTGTAATGAAACGTCGTCAATGGCTACGTGTTTTGGTGCAGGTCAGCCGGGTGGACTAATCAGGAGTTGCTGCTACAAGTCGAGCTGTCTTGCCGCCGGGAATCGAACCTGAGGGCACACGTGGCGAGTCGGCTGCGTGAATGCGTATCCTTCTCAGCCGCTGAGCCCTGCGCGCGGGATACTAATTGAGTAAACCATGAGCGATTCACAAAACAACCCATCACGACGAAATCTGATTAAGGCTGCCGCGGTCGTTCCATTCGCGGCAGTGAGTGGAAGCGCCGCCAATTCGGCGATTACTGTCGGCCTGATTGGTACGGGCAACCGCGGTCCTTACGTAACCTCGATGCTGGCGAAGAATACTCCGGCACGGGTGGTTGCGCTTTGCGACCTCTTTCCCGAAAAAATGGAGAAAGCCAAAGCGACCATCGGCGTGGAAAATCCTAAAATGTACAAGGATTTTCACGAACTTCTGGCCAGTGACGTCGACGCCGTGATCATTGCTACACCGGTGTATCTCCATCCGGAGCATTTCGAGGCCGCGGTGAAGGCGAAAAAGCACATATACATCGAGAAACCGGCGTCCGTCGATGTGGAAGGGTGCAAACGCATCCTCCGATGGGCCGACTCCGCGGACCGAAATCTGAACATCACCTTCGGATTCCAGCGCCGTTACGGTCAGGTCTATCAGAAAGCCAGAAAGGTGGTCGAATCGGGAACGATCGGGTCCATTCGGCTGGCGCATGCGCACTTTATCAAGAGCGAAGGTAGCGCTAGTACGCAGCAGCTTCCGCGTCCGTCCAGCGATCTGGAGAAGGTGAAAACATGGGGAGCCTGGAAGCACTTATCCGGCGACCTGATAGTAGAGAACAACGTTCACGTGATCGACGTTCTGAATTGGTTTCTGGACGGTCATCCGGTCAGCGCGATCGGATCGGGCGGGTCCACGCTGCCCAAAGCGGGCGACATGCGCGATCACAACTTCGTCGCATATCAATACCCGAAAGGTATCCAGGGGGAGCTTTCGGGCTCTACACTGGCGCCGCGGAACTACCGGCATGTTGTCGAACAGTTCTTTGGCGAACAGGGCATGATCGAAACTTCGGAAACCCACTGGCGCCATTTTCAAAGTGGTGGGAAAGACGTCACAGAGAAATCGCCGCGGAATGTCACTATCGATTCGGTGTCGGAGTTCGTTGCGCGCATCGCAGAAGGCAGGCCCGAGAACACCGCCGCCACCGGGGCAGAAAGCACGCTTACGGCTATCCTGGGACGGATGGCCATGGACGCCCGCCGCGAAGTTACGTGGGACGAGATGATGAAGTAATGATCGCCTTACGCGAATCGCCATCCGCGCTTTTCTCGTTGGCGAACGGTTTGCTGCCGGTGCAGCGGGCGCTGCGCCGGTTAGATCTCACTGTCCGTTCGCGTGGTGGATGAGTTCTCCACCAATAAGAAGACCGCGATGACTCTGGCCCGGTTAGTCGCGATCGAGCGCAAGGACGATTCGAAGCCCTCTGTGTGCGCGCGTCAATCCTCAAGCTGGTATCAGCCTGCGCTACGCCAGAAGCAGGGAAGCATCACCGCTGCGCTCACGAAGGCGCACACTGTTCTGCAGATGGAAAATCTTGCATTACCCCACCAGCTGGTCGTCCTTCGCTGAAGAACACCAAAGCGCCCGCGGCTCAAGGCAACGGACCGCCTTTTCTGGATCGGAATCTCGCGGCTGTGCGCCGACTGGCGGCCTGGCTCGTGATTGTGCAGCCGGAAACAGTTGTGGGCTGGCACAGAACCCTGTTTCGGGTGTTCTGGACATGGAAGATCCGCCGCGGCAAGTCCGGCCGGCCAGCGGTTCCAACGGACATCCGGGAACTGATCCGCCGCATGAGCCGGGAGAACCCAAGATAGAGCACCTGAAATCGAACGGTGGGGACAGTGAAGAAGTCGACGGAAATTATCCCACTGATGTCTCTCTCGTGCTCGCACACGAGCTGCAGCGTATCCTTCACTTCGCCGTCACTGCACATTCGACTGCAGAGTTGGACTGCAGAGCAGCTTCGGGAGGCTTTTCGGTGGGACAGCGCGCCACGTTATCTACTCCGGAACCGGGATCGCATTTTCGGGCATGACTTCGTCGAGCAGGCGAAGGCTATGGGAATCAAACAGGTCCTGTCGGCACCATGCTCACCATGGCAGCGTGCGTATGTGGAACGGGTCATTGGCACAATATGTCGCGAATGCCTCGATCATATGGTCGTATTGAACGACAGCAGCCTTTCCCGGCACCTTCAGGCGTTCGTCGGTTACTATCACCGGACTCGCACGCAGTTGTCACTGCAGAACGATGCGCCGGATCCACGGAGTGTACAGCTCCCCGACGCTGGCCGCAGCATCTCCATCCCGGAAGTGGGCGGGCTGCAGCGGCCTGAATACGACTTCGACGATTCGACAGCAAGCAGCGCGATTCAGAGCATACCGTACTGGGGGTGTGCGCAGGCTCTCGGGCGACCGTCATTTGCCGGTTGCGCAAACCCGCTCGGTATTCGAACGCTCAAGAAACCCGGCCGGCGCGGCTGTCGAAATCTGGTCGGAACCCGCTTGGCGCCGATTTAGGGCGTCATCGTCTTCACGCGCTCTTAATCGTGCGTCATAGTGCGGCCGATAAGATTTGCAATAGTGACAATAGCCTTTCGCAGCCAGACGCGCTTCTTCACAATGCGGTGGTCCTGCTCCACCACATTATTCAAATATCGGCACTGGGGCAGCCGAACGCGACGCGGCAGCGTACCTTCTTCTTTCATCGACCGGACGGCTGCCGGATATGCAGGATTCTTATCCACATTCAGCACCCTTGCCATCGGGTTCCCCTCGGTGCTGAAGCCCTTACGGAAGAATCGCTTCGCTGAATCCGCATCCGGTTGGCCGTGAGCAGGAAGTCAATCGTCTGGCCGGTAGAATTCACCGCGCGGTAAAGATAGCGGTCTTTACCTTTGACCTTGACTTTGTCATCCGGTAGCTCTTGTTGTGCGTTTCGGATGCGGACGAAGCGCCGGTCGACTTCGGTCGCATAGGGCTTTGCCATAGCAAGTCTGAACTAATACACGTCAGTACCGGGAACGCACTTGCGTTCCGTTAACCCCGTTAACGTGGCGCAGACCCCTGCATTGCCGGCGCTATCAGCGGAAGGGCTCCTCACGAGGATCTCGGTCGTTTCAGGGTGTTCGAGTTTTCGGACATCACGGGATAGAATGAAGCGCGATGAAACGCCTGACGCTCAATCTCGTTCTGTTACTCAGTGTCGCTCGGGCATGGTGTGCGCAACCAGATGAGCTCCGCCGGCGCATTGCGGAGACGCTGTTTGTGCCCGCCGTGTTGCCCGCTCTCGAGATCGCAACCTACGGAAGTTTCGAGCCGGTGCCGGGCGTAGTCGCCGAGCGCATCAGTTACGGCACGCAGTTCGGCATGCGAATCCCGGCCATCCTCTACCGTCCGGCTCATCCCTTATCGGGAGGCAAAGCACCGGCAATCGTGGTCGTCAACGGTCATGGCGGCGACAAATACTCCTGGTACTCGCCCTGGACGGGCATATTGTACGCAAAAGCGGGTGCGTTCGTGCTGACCTACGACCCTATCGGTGAAGGCGAGCGCAACAGCGAACGCAAATCCGTTACGCGGCAGCACGATATCCCGGTTCCTCCGGACGAGATGGGGCGCCGGATGGCAGGCCTGATGATTACCGATGTCCGCCAGGCCGTATCGTACCTGGCGCAGCGGCCGGAAGTCGATCCACGCCGCATTGCTGCAGCCGGATATTCCATGGGCTCATTCGTGCTGGGTATTACGTGTGCTATCGAAACGCGGCTGCACGCCTGCGTGTTGACCGGTGGCGGCAATCTGGATCGTCCCGGCGGCTACTGGGACAGCAGCAACCACACGATGTGCCAGGCAATTCCGTACAAATCCCTGCTCTTTCTGGGGGACCGTGGCGCGGTGCTTTATCACCTGCACGCTTTGCGCGGCGCAACCTTCGTCTTCAACGGCGCGGTCGATGGCGTAGTGACCAGCGAGAAGGAGGGTCCGGAAGCTTTCTTCGCGGATCTGCGGAAAAGAACAATCGAGTTACATGGCAGTGAACAAAATGTCTTCGGATACGGCTTTGAGCCTGGCGCCGGTCACCGCCCGTATTTCGTGACGCGGCCCGTGGCCTTGTGGCTGCAGGAGCAGATGCACTTCCCGAACTGGACAAAGGCGGACCTGGCAAACCTGCCAGAGACGCACATCGGTGAGTGGGCGAAACGGGAGCACGTATTTATCGAACCGGCCTATGACACTGAGGTTCGGGAAGCGGGCGTGCGCGCTCTTGGTTCGGGTATTCCCGGCCTCACCCGGCAGCAACTCACATCTGTGCCGCTCGCCGAGTGGGAGCAGCATAGGAACCTGTTTGTTTACGAGAATTGGATCGCGCACGCGCGGGCAGCCACCGGCAAATAAGCATTACGCAGACTACACTTTGTGTTTGGCGATGAAATCCGCCGCCGGTTGGCTGCTCATCCCGGGCTCTTCGGGGGCCAGAACTTCCCCTTTCACCATCTTCTGCTTCCCGCTGGACTCCATGTAAATGGCGTTGGGAATGGCGCACAGGATATTCATATTCGCCGCGCCACCGCCGTGGCTGGCCAGTTCGACGCCGAAACCGTCGGAGATTGCGCCGATCTCCATCCACTCGCTCGGACCTCCTGCGCGGCGGTTATCGGGCTGTACCACGTCCACGCCTTTCTTTAGCAGAAGGTCCATGAACGCGTGCTTGTTGTACTCGTTCTCGCCGCCTGCCACCCGCATGTCCAGCGATGCGGCAAGTTCCGCATAGCCTTCGTGATCGTAAGGCACAATGGGCTCCTCATACCAGAAGCAGCCCAGTTGCTGATAGACGCGTCCACGACGCAGGGCTTCCGCGCGGTTAAATGCCTGATTCGCATCCACCATAATGCGGATCCCTTTGCCGGCGGTCTTGAATCCCACCTCGATTCGTTCCACGTCGTCATCCAGATCGAGGCGGCCTACCTTGACCTTGAACGCGCGATAGCCGGTTTCCAGCGTCTCATTAATGGTGCGCTTGTACTTGCGAATGATCCTTATCGTTTTCGCGGTACCAGCCGCACATCGCGTAGACGGGCATTCGGTCGCGCACGGCGCCCAGCATCTTGTAAACCGGCAGTCCGGCGGCTTTGCCCAGAATGTCCCACACGGCGATGTCCACCACAGACATCGCAAACTGCGTCACTCCCTGTACGCCCTGGTATTCGAGCGCCCGCCAGAGATCGGCACGAATCCGCTTGGGGAACGCTGGATCCTGACCGATCAGCACCGGCTTGACTTCATGTTCCAGGATGGTCTGGACGACCCGCGGGCCGCCCGAAACCATGCCAAAACTGCTGTAGCCCCAACCGGTAATCCCGGCGTCGGTTTTGAGACGGAGAACCACACCGCCGCCATCTCCGCCGAAATCGTGGATCGCGTCGCTGTAGGGTTCGGCAGGCACGCGCAGGAGGTCGGTTTCAAGACCGGTGATCTTGATCTGCTTTCGCGTCTCCGCGGCTATCGCCAGGCCGCGGCCGAGGCCTGCGGAGAGCGGCAGCGCCGCGGCGGCTGTCAGAAGATTTCGTCTGTTGAACATGTTGTCGCCTTAGAATACGAGTCTTGCCGAAAGCTGGAACTGGCGCGGCGCGTTGGTCTGCCCGTTGTTCAGCAGCAGTTGGCCGAAATTCGGCGAAGTCGGCGTAATCACCGGATCGCCGCCCCATAGAGGATGGTTCATTGCGTTCAATGCATCCGCCCGAATTTCCAGGCGCAGCCTTTCACGGATGCGTGTGCTTTTTGTCAGAGCCATGTCGAGTTGCGGTCCCCAACGGTCGCGCAGATTGCCGAAGTACAGGGACGCCGTTCGCAGTGAGAATGGCGGCTGAATCTGGAATGCCGGCGGCAGGCCGTCCACCGTGTTCACCACCGTGCCATTGGCCTGAATCAGGCCGGTGTTGAACATATGTGCAGGTGTCGGATTGTCAAGCACAGGGTTGCCGATCACGAACACGCCGCTCGGCACGGTCATCGGCACGCCGGATTGCCATGTGAGGTTGCCCATCACCTGCCATCCGCCAACCAGCCGGCTGATCAGACCGTGAGAACTATTGAGCAGCGGTCGTGCCCGGTCCGAAGGGCAGTTCGTAAACCGGGGCCACGACAAAAACGTGCGTCCGGTCAAAGGGAACGATGGTCCGCGCCGGCGAAGAATCCTGCGGATTCAGATAGTTCAGCGCCTGCAGATTTTTCGAGAACGTGTACGATGCGGTCACCGAAAAACCGTTCGAGTAGCGCCTCTGCAGGTTCGTCTGCAGCGAGTTGTACCAGACTCTTCCCTCGGGAATGTTCTGCTGGTTCAAGCCGGTAAATTCGGGAAACGGAAGCAGCAGTTGCTGCGCAGGCACCGTGGCCGAATTCAGCGAAGTGCCAGGCAGCAGCCCCTGAAACGGATTCGGCACCTGTTGCGTGAGCGCGTTGGGATTGCCTCCCTGGGTAACGTCGCCCTGCGCGAGGTTCTGCTTCGAAAGGGCGTTGTAGGTGTTGGTCACGCCGACGTCGTAGGTCCGCGATCCGACATACGACGCCTCGACTCTGATCTGACTGGGCAATTGCTTCTGAATGCCGAAGGAGTAGCTGTAAACGTAGCCGATGCCGCCCGCTGGGGTCGGCGAAATTCGGCGACTGGCCCAGCAGCGTTCCAAGTCCCTGGGACGATCCCACGGGCGCGAGCAGTCCCGAGGGAAACGGGTTGGAGACCGCACCCGCGGGTGTCTGATTCGAAGTCAGGGAAGCCACATAAGGAGTGCTCTGGCTGAATCCGTAGCTGTTGCCGAAGGAGACCTGCGGAAGGTATGAAATGCCGAATCCGCCCGCGCAGTACAGTGGTCGGCGTGAGTTGGAAAGCCGCGCCAAGGCGCGGCTGGATGTTGTTCCAGTCGGTATTAAACGCCGTGCCGCGGCAGGCCGCCGACGCCAGTGAATCCGATGCCGCCGTTGACCTTATAGCCGGGGAACTGCGTCTGGTTGATCTGGGAGGAAATCGGATTCACCTGATCGGGGAAGAAACCGTAGTTTAGCCGGTTGTAGCGTTCTTTCAACGGACCCAGCACGTCCCATCGCAGACCGAGGTTGATCGTGAGACGCCGCGAAACCTTGATATCGTCCTGCACCCACGGCGCCCAATATCGCCAGCTGTAATAGGGCCGCGCGATGTAATCCACCCCGCCGGATGTAGGCGCGCCAAGCAGCATCGCCGCGATCGAGTTGCCGGTGACGGAATCGGCGCGTCAGGTAATTGGCGCGGGTGAAGGTCTGATCGAACGCGAACGTGCTGCCGGCGAAGGCGGACTGGTAGTTCGCGAGGTGCATCAGCCGGAAGTCGAGTCCGGTCTTGATATAGTGCCGCCCGCGAACCAGCGTAAGCGTCGCCAGCGAGACTCCAGTTCGTGCTGGGCGCATACCAGATGTTGCTCGCGGATTCTCCCAGATATTGATAGTTGGACGCCGTGATGTATGGGAATCGCGAGGGTTCTTCGAACTGGTTTACCAGCGACGCCGGCAGCCCGATCGCCTGCGCGCCCGTGGAAGCATTGTAGGTTTGCGGAGCGTAGTTCTGCGTCCACCGGTTGAGCGAACCGCGGACGTCGAGCGTCGTCGTCGTTGTTGAACACCGTCACGGAATCCAGCACGACCGCGTTGTTTACTTTGTTCCCATAGCGATTAGTCGGCGCCGAGACCCGTGAGATAAGCGTTGCTGATGTCGTTCAGAAGCTGGTTGTTGTAAACATAGCGGCCATAGATCCGCTCTTTCTCGCTGAAGTTGTGATCCACGCGCGCCACAATATTGGGAAAGAAATACTGTGTGTAAAGGGGCGAGAAATAATTGTTCTGCCAGTTCACCAGCCCCGGGCACGAGGTTCGGCAGAGGATAGGTGTTCGCCATTTTAGCGCCCACCGGGTCTATGCGGTTGGCCGGAATGACGTTGCCGGGGAAACGGATCCCGCACCCACGTTCCGTTGACGCTGCGCCCGGTGGTCGGGATCGTAGATGGTATTCAGTTGGCCGGCGCTGTTGAAGGTCTTTGAGAAATCGCCGGCGCGCTGTGTCTGCCGTGGGCACGGAGGAAATCTGGTTGCGCGCGAGAGTATTCCAGTGATACTTTTCATACGCCACGAAGAAGAACGTCTTGTCCTTGCCCTTGTAGACCTTGGGAATCCAGACGGGTCCGCCCAGGGTGCCGCCCCACTCGTCGAGCTTGTCGTAATTTCTCGCGCCGCCGACCGCGTTATTGGCGAACGTATTGGCGTCAAGGAGCGGATCGCTTCATGAATTCGTACGCCGTGCCGTGCAGGGCGTTCGTGCCGCTCTTCAGTGATACAGCCACCACTCCGCCGCCGTTGCGCCCATACTGCGCGTCATAGGCTCCGGTCACGACTTTGAACTCCTCTACGGCGTCCACCGGCGGCACGTAGGACACGCTGTGCGCCGCCTGGTAGATCATGTCGTTCGGCGCCCCATCCAGCAGAAATTCCGCGCTCGGCGAGATGCTTCCGTTGATGGAAAAACTCGAGAACGCGCCATTCGAAAATGGTGCGAGCGAGGTGTAATTCGGTGCTGTCCAGATAACGCCGGGCGACCAGCGTGGCCATCAGGTTGGGCACTCGCGCAATGAGGGGCAGGCTGCTCAGGCTTTTCTGCATCGACCGACAGTCCGCGGTCGGCTTTTTCGGCGTCCAGGAGCGGGGCCTGTGCCGCCACCGTTACGGTGTCGGCTTGGGAACCTACCTCCATCCGTACATCGAGCGTGGCCGCTTCGCCCAGCGTGAGAAGGATGTTTTCGCGGATGAAGGTACGGAATCCGGGCATCTCTGCGCTCAGCCGGTACGTGCCTGGATTGACGAATAACAGATGGTACTGGCCGACGTCATTGGACACGGCGGACAGAATGACGCCGGTGTCTATGTTAGTGATGCGCACCTGAGCGCTGGTGAGCGTCGCGCCTGACTGGTCCGTGATGGTTCCGCTGACCGTCGACCGTGCCTCCTGCGCATGAACCGCCGCCGGGATTATAGTAAGCAAGGTCAGCACGAACACGCTTCGGATATTGAGCTTGTCGATCATCTCTGCAGAACCTCCAACATGCGGGTCAATTTAGCCCGCACGCTCATAACGGTCGGCCGGGATTATATCAGCTCTTCGCGACAACCCATCAATTTGTTTCTAATTTTGTATCTGTCTCTCGCGGAAGCGGCTGGGACGCTCACAATGATATTGAAGAGAATCACGGCCGTATGTGCCGTGCCTCAGATAAGCCGGTCGCCGGATTGCTGGCGGATCTGAAAGCTCATGGACTTCTCGATTCAACACTTGTTGTCTGGGGTGGAGAGTTTGGTCGAACACCCTTCAACGAGAAAGGGGAAGGCCGCGATCATAAACCCGTGGGGCTTCACGATCTGGATGGCCGGCGGTGGGACGGTCAGGTCATCGGAACAACCGACGAGATCGGCCTTCGCGGGGTAGATGACCGAGCGCACGTCCACGACATTCACGCGACAGTACTGCATGTGCTCGGTCCCAATCACGAGAACGTCACCTTCCTGCACAACGACCGCTCGGAGCGGCCAACGATCGTCTCGGGCGAAGTAATCAAGAAGGCTTTTGGATAAAATGCGATAGGGAACCTGTGAAAATAGCCTCAATCTTATTTATCGCTGCTCTGACGATGGCCGCCGCCTCAGTAGATCCGAAAGCAGAGAAGGATGTGCTTTCCGCCATGGAAACCTACAGGCAGGCGATGATTCACAATGACGCTTCTGTCCTGGATAAACTGCTTGGTGACGATCTGAGCTATATACACTCCGGTGGCCAGGTCGAGACGAAAACGGACGTGATGAAGAACGTGACCACGGGCAAAAACGTGATTACGAAAATGGTTTTCTCCGACATAAGTACGAGGCTCTACGGGAATACGGCGCTGATTCGGTGCCGCGTTGATCTGTGGCACAGCGACACGAACATCGTTCATATGGATGTGCTGCACGCCTGGATCCATCAGCCGCAGGGCTGGAAGTTAGTCGCTCGCCAGGCGACGCGGCTAACTCCGCCGCCGAAGGCTCAGACACATTAACACCGTCCGAATGACTACCAACCCATCACGTAGTCGTCCTTAGCCGGACTGACCGCGCCGAAAAATACTCCGGATACCGGGTTGATCCATACTATCTTGACTGCGCCTGCACCAGATGGCTGTTGCGAATAAGGCCGCTGCATTCGGGTCACCTCCAGTTTGTGACCCTTTGCTCTTAGCTCTTGCCCAATGTGCGTTGCGAGTACTTCCGGAATTATGAGACGGTCACCCGTGGGCTGAGGATAATTCGAGGCATGGAAATTCGACGTGAGTACCGTGGGCTGTTCCGCTGCAAGCTGGGGATTCATCTCGAACTCGACTATATTCAGAAAAACCTGCAGCATTGACTGTGGTTGGTTATCACCGCCGGGCGTATTCCAGGCCATGACGGGTTTGCCATCCTTCAGCGCCATCGCCGGATTAATTGTGTGCCGCGGACGTTTGCCAGGGGCGAGTACGTTCACGTCCTTCTCGTCCAGACTGAAGTACTGAAGCCGGTTGTTCAGGACATAGCCCCCGCCCTCAACAACTACTCCGCTTCCGAACGTTCCGTTCACACTGTGCGTGACAGAGACCAGATTGCCGAAGCCGTCGGCTATGGAGAAGGATGATGTGTCACCGGGCGTGCCGTACTTAGCGGGGCCTGGCTGGGCACGCTGCGGATCTATTTGTTTCCGGCGCTGCTCCGAATAGCTCTTGGAAAGGAGCTGTTCGATGGGGATATTGGTAAAACGCGGATCTCCGATCCAGCGATCGCGGTCAGCGAAGGAGAGCTTAAGGGCTTCGATGAGCGTGTGTACGTATGGGGCAGAGTTGTGGCCCATCGACTTAAGGTCGACGGGCTCGAGCAGATTCAGTGTTTCAAGCAGGACCACACCCTGCGAATTCGGCGCGGCCTCGTAGACATCGTAGCCCTTATAGGTTGTCCGAATCGGCGATGTTTCTTCCGGTTGATACGACGCCAGGTCGTCATACCGGAGCAGGCCGCCATTCTTCTCGTAAAAGTCTGCCGTCAGCCGGGCCAGCTTGCCACGGTAGAACGCACCCGCTCCTTCATTCGCAACAATTTCAATGCTGCGCGCCAGATCGGGCTGCCTGAGTATGTCACCGGCCTGAAAGGGCCCACCATTCTTTAACAACGCCTTGACCGAAGACGGATATGGCTGCAGTTTCGAGATGGCCGCGTTGTGGTTGCCGGCCGACCAGTGAGTCAGAGGGTGCCCGTTGCGCGCGGCATCAATGGCCTCGGCAAGCAGTTCGGGGTACTTTCGCGTGCCGTATTTCCGCAGGAGAAGATCGAAAGCTCCGACAGAGCCCGGCACCGTGTTTGCGAGCATGCCGCTGGACGGGATTCCGCGCTCGTTGCGATAACGTTCCAGCGTCGCAAGCTTCGGTGCAGGTCCAGTACCGTTAATGAAAATCACCCGCTTCTCCTTCGCGACATACGCAAGAAGGACAGCGTCACCGCCAAGACCGGCCTGGTGCTGCTCGACAACGGATGTCATGTAGAACACGGCAATAGCCGCGTCAAACGCGTTGCCGCCGCTCTCGAGTGCATGCACCCCGGCGCGTGCTTCGAGCGGGTGCTCCGCCGCGACCATCCCGTGAGTGCCCATGACCAGCGTTCGCCAGAACGGAGTATTCACCTCCGGCGGATCCTGCGCGCAGCAGGAGACACAAAACAGCACAACCAGGATGCGAACAAACATAGGACCGATTATAGGCGCGTACACGTTACGCGGACATATCGACTACTGGCCCAGTTCGTGACAGGTATCGCAAGGTGCGGGGCCATGTGCTGCTTATGACAGTCGACGCACCACTTCATCTTTAGCGGTTGCGTGGCGTGACTAACGAAGACGAAGTCCGGCAGCTCATGGACTACGCTCGATGTATTCTTCCGGTTGGCCATGTCTACGTGACAGGTCCTGCACTGCGCAATTGCAGGGAAGCCCGCGCGTTCGGATATCGTCGCGCCCTTATGGCACGTTGTACATGCCATTTTGAGCGGCGCGTGCATCCGCGAAGGACGTGGTTATCGGATCGGCCTCAGCAAGCTGCCTAAAAGCTATATCGCAGTCCAAATTCAAACACCCTCGCCTTGTTCCGGGTCGAGGTGACAAGCCCACCTGTTGCGAGATTCGTTGTTCCGCTAGGACTGCTGAAGCTGGTCGTGTTAGTCAGATTGAAGACCTGTGCTCGGAAATCGAAGATTTGCTTTCCGTCAGATGCCAGTTCTTGATCAGAGACATGTCGAGTTGGACCAGCTTGTCGCCCATAGAGGAAGTTGCGGCCTGCATTTCCGTATGTGTACTGAGCCAGGGAGCACGAAAGCATCCGTCTGATTCGGGAACATCGCTTTGCAGGTAGGGTTCGCTGATGTGAAAACCAGCAACCCAGTTCCCGCGGTTCAAAGGCGTTTGCCGACGACATCCGGCCGTTGACTTCTGGCTCCGGTATTGGCACGGTCGACACTGATGCTGACACTATACGGAACGCCGGACTGCAGGGTGTTGATGCCCTGCCACTGCCAGCCGCCAAGTCACGAAATCGACCACCTTCGGAGCATTCGACAGGTGGCGTCGGCCCGGCCGAACGGCAGTTCCCAGATATAGCTGGTGACGAAATTATGCGGAACGTCGAAGCGAACACGGCCCTTGTTCAGGCTGTCCAGAGTGTAGACAGGAGAAGTGCCCTCTTCGCTGCCGGGGCCGTCCAGACACTTGGACCACGTGTACGATCCGAGGAAGGAGAAGCCGTTCGAGAACCGCTTGTCGAGCTTCGCCTGGAAGCTGTGGTACGTGCTGCCTCCGCCCCAGATTTTATAGTCGAGCACGCCCCAGTTCGGGTAAGGCCTCGGCGCCTGAATATTTCCTGGTCCTGGCATCCGGCACATTGTAGTTGGTCGAGTGCTGCGTTCGAGTGCCCTTATTCCGACATAACCGGCCTCGACTGCGAGGTTGTGACGCCGAACTGTCGCTGGACGATGAAAGTTCCAGGTTTGCGTGTATGTGTCGGTAATCGGGTTCCGCCGGTACGTGATGTTCGGTGTTGCGTTTCGGTCGACCAGCGGCTGGCCAAGGAAGAAGTTCTCAAGCGTTCGACGTGGTACCGGAGTCGTCGCTGTCGGGGACGTCATTATTGATTACCTGCAGGATCAGGAACGGCGGCGTGCGGTACTTGTCCAAGGGTGATGTTCGAATCGGGATAAACATAGAAGATGCCATAGGCTGAGCGGACCACCCACTTGTCCGACCCAAACGGCCGCCAGGCAAAGCCGGCTCGCGGCGCGAAGTCAAGGTTGTTCCCGATACCGACCGACCAGGGCAGCCCGAGTTCTTCGGTCGTCTCAATCAGATCGCGGAATACACGGGCCAGATCTGCCGCATTCCGGGTTGAGCGTCCAGATCGGGAACTCCACCTTTCGTCGGAATGATCACCTTGCCCGTAGCTGAAGTCGAACGCATTAGTCTGGCCGCGAATGCCATCGAAGAACGAGTTCGATTCCCAGCGAAGTCCGAGGTTCAGCGTCAGATCCCGTGTGATTCGATAGTCGTTCTGGCCGTAAAGGGCCCAAAAGTTACCGGTGTTGCCGAAGATCTGAATCGGGAAGGCACGCTGTACGCTGTTCGGATAACCAAGAAGGAAGTCGGCAACGGCGTTGCCGGAATTGCCGGGACTGAGAGGATTCTGCGAATACCGCCCATCGAAGTTGAAGACGCCCTGCGATCCGTTCCCATTCAGGAACGCATGCGCCTGATGCGAGAGCTGCGCGCCAAACTTCCACGTCTGTTTCCCGTGGTTCCATGTCACAGACGTTCGATACTGGTACGTACGAATCCGGTTCGCTTTAGGCCGGTTATCTGTGTTGCCCTCCACTGCGCGATAGCCGGAAAGGTTCAGCTGCGGGTACGCGGACTGCAGGTTCGAGACACCTTCGAAACCTTTAATTCCAGCCTGCGCGATCACGTCCTGTCCGTTGAAGTTGCTTGCGTTCAGAAAATAGAAATAGGTGCGGTAGTAGCTGGCGGTCAGTTCTGTTGTTAATGAGGGACCAAAGATGTGATACCAGCTCAGCCCGACGTTTTGGGATCGGCTGGTGAGCGGATAATAGCCCAGCGCAGGATACGCAGCAGGATCACTCTCATCGTTGTTCGAGTAGGAGTACCGGCTGATCAGGTTGTCATGGACGCTGATGTTGGGGTTAATCTTGACATCGAATTTGTCCGAATCGAGCGCAAGCGCGGGTGAGTAGATGTAAGCGGTTCACTCCGCTGTTCGGCACCGGAAAGATGGAACGCAAGTAGACTGCCTGAGGAGACATTCGGCTTGCCGGAATGACGTTTCCGGGGAACTGGTCCCGAATGAACTGCCCCGGTACTGCCGGATTCTCACGAGTTGTAAGCGGATCATAAACGGGCCGGCCTCCTGAAAAGTTGCCAGCCAGTTCGTCAGTGCTTGGGACGGTGTTATTGAACGTCGTACCCTGGCGCGTGCGTCCCCCTTCATAGTCGACAAAGAAAAACACAGAATTACGCTTGATCGGTCCCCCGAGTGTGGCGCCGAACTGATTTCGCTTCAGCGGTGTCTTGTCCGTTGCGAAGAAGTTGCGAGCTTCCAGTTTGTCGTTTCGAAGGTATTCATACAAGCTGCCGTGGAAAGCGTTCGAACCACTCTTCAGTGCGGCATTTATTACAGAAGGCAGGGCATATTCCGCACTCATGCCTCCGCCCATCACCTTGAATTCCTGCAAAGCGTCTGTCGAAGGTGTAATGCTCGTCGCCCCCAGCTCATATTCGGTGATATCGAAGCCGTCGAGCAGCCACCCACCCGCAAGGCGGCTGCTGCCGCTGATACGGAGTCCGATTCTCGTGGCTCGAATTCCCTGACCGCCTGCCGTGATGTCAGACCCGCCGGGAGTAAAAACCACTCCCGGGGTCAGCTGGGCCAATTGCCAGAACGCTCTTCCGTTCAGCGGCATATTTACGATGGCCTTATTCTCGATAACCTGGCCGACAGAAGAGCTGTCAGTCACCAGCAGGGGAGCGGTCGCCTCCACAGAAACGACTTCGGACGTGGAACCCAAAGTCAAAGTAATGTCGACTCGCGCGTCCTGGTCGACCTGCAATACGACATTTCTCACCGTGCTCTGCTTAAATCCTGCCGCCTCGACGGTAACTACATATTCGCCAATAGGCAGCAGCGGAATCGAGTAGGTACCATTCTCTTCCGTTGTCGCAGCACGTTTTTGACCCGTCGCCGCTGCCGTCGCAGTTACGGTTGCACCAGGAACGAGCGCTCCGCTTTGATCGACTACAGTGCCAAGTAACCGCGCAGAGGTTTGCTGCGCCCATAAGGAACAACTGCCTAATACAGACAGAAAACTGCCATTACGACTGAACGAGACACGTTTCCCCCCGGAGATGCCAACCCTACGGCCACATCATATACAACAAATCCATGTCTGTGACATGTTCCGAACTGTTCCGAACGGTTCGCGAGCCTGACGAACAAATCATCGGCTTCTACTTTAATGACGTCCCTCGCCGTCGGTACTCAAATTGCCGTGCGGCGAGCGTGCATACGAACCGAGACAGGAAGAGCTTTCAGCCGTATCGGTCTTACGAAACCGTTCGGCTCGGGATCCCGGCACCGATTCGTTGCGCGCTCGACGGCATCGAGTTTGCGAACTGAGCCGGCGCGTACGTCCGTTATTCGGTGACGCACACCATCGCGCCCAAACTCGCACGTGAGCATTGCGCCTGCACCAATGACCTGCGAGCCCTCCGCCAGCCTTCGGGTGTACTCAGCGAGGCTACGAAGGTCGAACGTTAATCACCACAGATATTTCAGGCCGAACTGGATTTGTCGCCCAGGCGCTACTGCGTTCAGCTGTCCGACTCGTGGATCTGTAAGCGTGTTCCGGACACCCGTGAAATTCACCTGATTGAACGCGTTGAAGAACTCGGCCCGGAACTGGAACCGCTGCTCCCTCCAGATGAGGATGTCCCTGAGCAATGCGAAGTCGCTCGTGGTGGAGTTAGGGTAGCTCAGGATGTTGCGTCCCGCGGATCCATAAACCCCCGGCGGTGGAGCGGCGAATGCGGACGCATTGAAGTACTTCGCCACCATATCGCCGCGAGATGAGTAGTCCCGGTTCCAGTCACCGACGGTGTTGGGATGCAACTCGCCGCCTCCGCAAATATCGCCGCCGAAGACGGTGTCATCGCCCGTGTAAATCGTGAACGGATATCCCGTCCGATACCGATGTATGCCCGAGAGGTTCCAGCCTCCGGTCAATCTGCCCAGGAACCCCGGTCTGGAGGCAACAGGCGTCCAAAGCCACGAGACGGCGAGCACATGACGGGCGTCGTACTGCGCGCGGCCCCGATCTGCCCGAAGGTTATATGGGTTCGCAGCGCAACCGCCCAGCGTGATTGTCGAGTTGTCGTCGATCGCCTTACCGTATGTGTACGAGGCGAGAACCGAGAACCCCTGCGAGAACCGCTTATTCAGCGATACTTCCGCGCCGTTGTAGTTCGAGTTATAGGCATTCGCAAGGACGATTCCGGCTGTTCCGTAAGTGCCCGGCAGGAATGGGGCGCGCGCGCCTGAGTTGGCGGCCGTTGCTCCGGGCTGGTAGATCGCGACGTTCCACGGCCGATAGGCGCCCAGTTTCCTTCCGATATTGCCGACGTATGCGACTTGCAGCAGCAGATTCGGTCTCAGCTCCTGCTGGATGTTAAGGTTCCACTGCTGGTAGTACGGTGTGCGATTACTCAGATCGACGAAGTAATTGTTGATCGGATAATAGAAACGGAAATTCGCCGGGTCAGTTACGACTGGAGGCGGATTCTGCCCTACGAGCGGGTTGGATAGAACACCGTTGGAAAAAGAGATGCTGCCCGCATACGGCGCATTCTCCTGCGCGATGCTGTCGGCGTTCAGTGTGTCGTAGAAGACGCCATAGGCGCCGCGAACCGCCGTCTTTCCGTTTCCGAAAACGTCGTACGCGAAGCCAAAGCGCGGCGCAAAGTTGTTCTTGTCGGCGTTCAGCAGACCACGCGGCAGATCTCCGACGAACAACATCCCGGGCGGAGCGGTCGGCACAGCTTTCGACTGAACTCCCGGCCGCGGGTCGATAGTGTTGATGCGATCCGCCTTATCCTTCCAGGGCAGCGGCAGATCGTATCGCAGTCCAAGACTAAGAGTCAGCCTGCTGGTGATTTTGAAGTCGTCCTGCGCGAACGCGCCGTAATAACGCGTATACGAATCATTGACACGAACTCCGTAGGTGATCGCCAAAGTTCTGTACGCGCCTGTGAGAAAGTCGGCCATTGTGTCGCCGGTGCGCGTTCCGTTGAACGTGAACAGAGGCGGCCCGAGGAATGTCTGGAACCACGAAAGCTGGAGAGCCTGGAACCCGGCCTTAATGGTATGCCTGCCCTTCACCCAGCTGATGCTGTCGTTCAGGTCGTAGTTGTTTGAGACGTATTTACGCGGATTTTGAGAACGAAGCTGGAATCGCCCGCTCACATTGACTGCTGTGGCACCGCCTCCGGTGTTGTAATCCGGCATGTTAATTCCAATCGTGCTGTTTGTGATGGTTTCCTGCGGCGCGTCCACCGAAAACGATCGCGTGTAGCCAAGAGTCAGCTGATTGATAAGTGTCGGTCTGATGATATACGTGTGGCTGATTCCGGCGTTCTGGTTTCGCAGCGATTGTGTCTGCGTCTGCCAGCCGACGATATTCGTGCTGTACGGCAGAGCATTGGTAATCGCGTTCTGACTGATGTAGTAATGGCCGAAGAGTGTCTGGCGGGAACTGAGGTTCCAGTCATTGCGCATCATTCCCAGCTCAGCATTACGAGGCGCGGGTGCCACTGCAATCACCTGGCCGCTGGCGCCAGGCACAGGAAGATACGTAAGATACTTCTGGGCCGCGGGATCGATCAGGCTGGCTGGAATGCGATTGCCAGGCAAGGGTTGTCCCGTATATGGGTTCACAAGCTGCTTCGGAAGGGCGGAGAAGTCGCCGGCACGCTCGGCTGCGGTAGGTGGGAAAGCCGTAACGTCCGAGGCGGCACGCCTGTCACGAATGCCTTCGTATGCTCCGAACAGAAATACCTTGTCCCGTTTTATCGGGCCGCCGGTCGAGGCGCCAAACTGATTCTGGTGCTGTTTAGGTTTCACTCCATCGAAGAAGCTTCGTGCATTCAGAGCGCTGTTCCGGTGAAACTCCCAGACTGCGCCGTGCAGAGTATTGGTCCCGGATCTCGTAACCACCTGTACGATCGCACCGGCATTTCGTCCGCTCTCGGCAGAGAAATTGCTGGTTTGGATGCGGAATTCCTGTACGGCGTCCGGAGGTGGAACATTCAGGCCGGTGTTCCGCGACGGATTATTGAAATAGGTGCCGTTCAGTGACTGATAAAACTGATCCGCGCGCGTCCCGTGGACCGTCAGCGTCGGACCCGCACGAGGATCGGTAACATCGCTGTTCGATGGGGCGTTCACCTGGGTGACGCCCGGCAGCAGTGACGCCAGACCCATCACGTTTCGGTTATTGATAGGCAAGTCTACAATTCGCCGGTCGTCCACAACTCCCGACAACGTCGCCGATCGTGTATCGACGAGGGTCGCGCTCGCGCTTACCTGTACGGATTCGGTAACTGCGCCGACCTCGAGCTGCACATCCGACCGGACGTTCTGATCAAGCGCAAGCTGAATCCCGCTGTTCTGATATCGCTTGAAACTTCCGGACGTTACTTCCATGTCCCAGGTGCCCGGTGTGAGACCAAGGAACTGATAGAAGCCTTCGGCATCGCTGGCAGCATCGCGGCGTGCGCCCGTCTGTTCGTTCAACAGCGCAACTTTCGCTCCAGTTATCACGGCGCCCGATGGGTCGCGCACGTATCCCGAAATCGTTCCTCGTACCTGTGCATGCAGAATGGAGGGCGAGATCATGCCAACCACGAAAACGAAAAACCCGAGCAAATGAGAACTCTTCATAACGCCTCCGGTTTCGGGGAGTTCGGTTCAGGGACGGTTCAGTTCGGTCCAGAGCGCGCGATACCAGCGGAGGAATCGTTCGGGCTCCTTACTTTCTGCGACTTCGGCGAACGTGTATCGATCATAATGCGACGCCCGCAGCAGAGAAAACAACTCGCGCCACGGATAACGCTCATCGGCGAGTTCATTGATGTGCACGCTTCGAATCCAGGGCTGCAGAAGATCGAAGCTCGGTTTCACTGAACCGTTGACAAGGTCAGTATCGTTTGAGTTCCAGCAAACACCGACGTTCTTGTGGTCCGCGGCTCGAATGATTGCGGCAGTCTTCGGCGGATCGGAGGTGCCGCGGCCGTGCACTTCCACCCAGATTTCCACACCTTTGCCCGCGCCATATTCGCCCAACTGATGCAGGGATTTGCCGAAGTTCTGGATCGTGGTCTCTATGGGAACGCCTTCAGGGAATCCCATTGGCTGGATCTTGATCCCGATTGCGCCGGTGTCATGCGCGAGATCGACGAATGACTTCGCGATATCCAGCTGCTTGTTTCGTTCTGCGGGATCGGGCGACTGGAATCTGCAGGTGGTCCCGAAGCTCACCAGGCGAATCTTACTGCCCTCGAACTTACGACGTACCTGCGTTCGTTCCGCCGCACTCATTGATGGCTCTACTCCGTGCTTATGCGTGGTTCGGAGTTCTACGGCTTCGAAACCCACGTTCTGCAGGATCCGAATGATGCCGTCCACGTCATAGTCCTTCAGCGTGTTATACGTAACCGCGCCGAGATGGAAGGGCGGTGGCGGAGTGCGCGTCCCTGCACCCTGAATCGAAGTAGCTCCTGCCGCGAGCGTCGCAGTCGCCCCGGCGAAAAATTCTCTTCTGTTCACATGATCCTCCAAGGCGCTAGATTTTGACGCCCAAATCGTCCCAGTTGACGGACCGGCGTCGGTAAATGGCTTCTCTTCCAAGAATGGCCGTCAGGGCTGCCGTCGCAGCGACCTTCACGTCAGCAACGGGTTTGCGACCTTCGCGAATGCACGCGTAGAATTCACTCGTGGCATTTTCCTTTTCGCCGCGGTCTTCTGGGCGAATCAGCTGAATCGGCTCGGTTCCTTCGAACGGATAGAAGACTCCGTCCGTTAGATTTACAGTGCCTTTCGATCCGAAGATCAGATACCACTGGCTGCCGCGCAGTTCCTTCAGAAGCCTCGGATGCATGTAGAGCTGGCTGTAATCGAGATGGACGTCGTTCTCATAGATGTACTCCACGCTGAATCCATCCATCATCAGTGTCCCCGCCGGGATTGGTTTCGGGAAGTACTTCTTGCCGTGACCGTAAGCACTGGCGGGATGACTGTTCGCGACCCAGTTGCAAACATCCAGGTTGTGTACGGCGTTCTCGACGATAAGGTCGCCTGAACGCTTCACGTCCTTGTACCACTCCGGGCGCGCCTCCTCTGACGCGGGCGGCACCGGTGTACCGTGACGCTGCGCCTTGATTACGAACGTCTCACCCAGAACCTTGTCCTGTTGAATCTTCCGGATTACTTCATGCAGCGACTGAACGTACCGGAGCTGCTGACCAATTTGCAGGAAGGACTTCGACCGCGCGGCAGCCTTCAGAACGCGATCGACCTGTTCCGGAGTGATTCCGACGGGCTTTTCGCAGTAGACGTACTTGCCGGCTTCGAGACACGCCGCAGCCATTTCGGCGTGCAGATAGCACGGCGTTGCGACAAAAATGGCATCGACATCATTTCGCTCGAGCACCTGCCTGTAGTCAGTAAACGATTGCGGATTATCGCGGCGTGCTGTGGTCAATGCAGTGTCGCGCGCTTTTGCGTCGGTGTCGCAAATGGCGGTAATTTTGACGCCGGGCTGCTGCAGCACCTGCCCGAGCAGTGTAGATCCTCGTTTGCCAATGCCTACCATCGCCGTTCGCACTTCGCGTTCTGCGGCATTCGACCGGGATGATGTCATTAGCGCCGCAGTAGCTCCCAGAAGGAACTCACGGCGTTCAGCTGGATGCATGCTGGATCCTCTCATTCACCAGGCGTTTTCGGAAGCGAACTAATTCTGCAGTATATGGAGATTTAAAATTCGGGTCAACGCGTCTTTCGGGACAATATGATCCAAACTGTGGCAATCCGCTGTTTCGGACTTCGAGGTTTTTACAGCACGCTGATCCAGTAGTCAGCCAGTTGATAGTAAAATCTATCGGGTAGATGACGAATCCGGTGTCACTCTTCCGAATGCCGAAGGCAGGCTTTGCCGGAATGGCACTGATTCTTTTGCTGTCAGCGCAGGTGCCGACTAATGCACAGCATCGTAGTCCGCCAGCTACGGCACCTTCTTCGACTACGGCAGCTCCAGCTTCCAACCAGCGGCAATTCCTCCAGCATTATTGTGCGGGGTGCCATAACCAACAGCTGAAGAGCGGCGGCCTGAACCTGGTCCAGGCAGACTTATCCAGGCCGGGTGCGCAGCCAGAATTATGGGAAAAGGTGGTGCGCAAGCTGCGCACGGGAGTAATGCCGCCTCCCAACGTGCCGCAGCCTCCCGGGGCGGATCGCCTCGCGATACTCAGATCGCTGGAAGCATCCCTCAACGCCGCGTCGGCCGCAAAGCCGAATCCCGGTCGAACCGAAACACTGCGACGCCTGAATCGAACCGAGTATCAGAACGCGATCAGGGATTTGCTGGCACTTAACATTGATGCTGCTTCGCTGCTGCCGGCCGACGAGAGCGGTTATGGCTTCGACAATGTGAACGTAAGCGATCTCTCGCCGACGCTCCTGAATCGTTACATATCAGCCGCCCAGAAAATCAGCCGGCTGGCGGTCGGGAGCACCCAATCGGGTTTGCAGAGCGACACTATCTTCCTGCCTGCTGATCTTACGCAGGAAGATCATTTGCCGAGGCTGCCGATCGGCACGCGCGGCGGCGTGTCGACGTCTTATACGTTTGCACAGGATGGCGAGTACGATATCCAGATCTCGCTGATGCGCGACCTGGCTGGAATCATCAGCGGATTGCGCGATGGCCGCTCGCACGAGATGCTGCTGCTGGTCGACCGAGAGCCGGTCCACACTTTCACTGTCTCCCGGGCATCCCTCGGCAACGAAACGCTCAACGAGAAGCCGTTGAAAGCGCGGATCGCTGTGAAGGCAGGCCCGCACAACCTCGCGGTCACATTCGTCAGGAACGGCTCATCCCTTATCGAGACGCCCAGAGAGCCGACAGCCTCCCGCTTCAACGACCGGCGACATCCGCGTACGGCTCCCGCGATTGACCAGATTGCGGTCACAGGACCCTATGTGCCAAAAGGCGCGGGAGATACACCGAGCCGGCGCCGGTTATTTGTGTGCACGCCGAGGGGAAAAGACAAGGCACAGGAAGAAAAGTGTGCTGGAGAGATTCTGTCGACGCTGATGCGCCGCGCCTGGCGGCGGCCGATCACGAAAGCCGACGTTGACGAGCCGATGTCCTTCTATCGCAAAGGGCGTGCTGAAGGCGATTTCGACCTGGGAATCACGACGGCAATAACCGCGGTGCTCGCGAATCCGGAGTTTCTGTTCCGTGTGGAAAGCGACCCGAAGAACGTAGCAGCGGGCGGTGTTTATCGAATCAGCGATCTCGAGCTGGCGTCACGTTTGTCCTTCTTCCTGTGGAGCAGTATCCCGGACGATGAACTGCTCGACGCAGCCGTTCGAGGCAGACTGAGACAGCCTGCAGAGTTCGAGAAGCAGGCACGCAGGATGCTCGCCGATCATCGGTCGTTCAATCTCGCGACAAATTTCGCAGGACAGTGGCTGCGCCTGCGCAATATCGATGCAGTTAATCCAAGCGCCAATCTTTTCCGGGATTTCGACGACAACCTGCGGCAAGCCTTCCGGCAGGAAACCGAGCTCTTCTTCGACAGCGTGCTGCGTGAGGATCGCAGCGTGTGCACGCTGATCAAGTCGGACTACACGTTCCTTAACGAACGCCTGGCGAAGCACTACGGAATTCCGAACGTCTATGGGAGCCGATTCCGTCGCGTGACGCTCGCACCTGAAAGCAGGCGCGGCGGGCTGCTGCGGCAAGGCAGTGTGCTGTCGGTGACGTCGTATGCGACCCGGACATCGCCAGTGCTTCGTGGAGTATTGGTGCTCAAGAACATCGTGGGTGCGCCGCCGCCGGCTCCCCCGCCGGACGTGCCTGCGCTCGACGAGAGCACGATGGCCGCAAATCTTCCGATGCGTCAGCGCCTGGCTGCGCACCGCAGCAACGCCGTCTGCGCTAGCTGTCACAGGACGATAGATCCGGTAGGCTTTTCGCTCGAGAACTTCGATGCAGTGGGGCATTGGCGGGATCTCGAAG
Organism: Bryobacteraceae bacterium; assembly: GCA_963794765.1. Taxonomy (GTDB): domain Bacteria; phylum Acidobacteriota; class Terriglobia; order Bryobacterales; family Bryobacteraceae; genus JAWXCM01. The sequence continues at coordinate 167,044 of CAWCGC010000042.1, forward strand.
TGGAAGATCAACCGGTCGATGCGACAGGCGCTTTACCCGGCGACAAGGAGTTCCGTGGGATCGGCGGACTCGAAGACGCGCTATTGCGCCGCCCAGAACTGTTCGTTACAACTCTGACGGAGAACCTGCTGACATTCGCGCTGGGACGAGGCGTCGACTACTATGACGCGCCCGCGGTTCGCAAGATCGTGAGCGATGCCGAGAAAGACGGCTATCGGTTCTCGTCGCTCATCCTCGGAATCGTGAAGAGTGTTCCGTTTCAAATGCGCCGTGCTGAAGAGGCTGCGAAGACATCGCAGGGGCAGGCGGAAGCGCCTGGAAACCTTTCTGCACATAACAACTGAGCAGCGCTGGAAGGATAAGACGATGTTTTTGACGAAAAAGGCCATCCCCAGACGGACGTTTCTGAGAAGCGCGCAGGGTGCTCTGGCCCTTCCTCTTCTGGACGCGATGATCCCCGCGGCGACGGCCTGGGCCCAGACGCCTGCGAAGCCGGTCCCGAGACTCGGATTTGTGTTCATCCCCATGGGCTGCGATCAGGGGCGATGGACACCTCCCGGGCAGGGAAAGCTCGACGAGCTTTCACCCATCCTGAACCCGCTGAAGCCGGTCAAAGATCAGCTGACCGTCATCACCAATCTGCGCTTGCCGAATGCCTATCCGGGTACTCACGACACATCCAACTCGGCGTTTCTGAGCGCGGCGACGTCCAAACACACCGAGAGTTCGGATTATTATCTGGGCACGACCGTTGATCAGATCGCGGCCAATCAGATGGGCCGTGAGACGCAGCTGGCCTCGCTCCAGCTCGCCATGGATCTAAACCCACTCGCCGGCGTGTGCAACAACGGCTACTCTTGTGTCTATCAGAATTGCCTCTCATGGTCATCGCCGACGACGCCGCTTCCGTCCGAAGCGCATCCGCGAGTCGTCTTCGAGCGGCTGTTCGGCGAGGGCGGCAATGCGGTCGCACGCCGCTCCGCGCTGCAGTATCGCGAAAGCCTGCTGGATTCGTTCACGAAGGACATCTCAAGGTTCAGGCAGCGGGTAGGCGTTTCCGATCGCGTGCGCCTCGATCAGTATGTCGACAGCGTGCGTCAGGTGGAGCGTGAGATCCAGCGTGCCGAGCAGGCAGTTACCGGCAACAAGACATCTGATCTCGACCGACCCGTGGGTGTTCCCGCTGCGTTTGCGGACCACGCGAAGCTCATGTTCGACCTGCAGATTCTCGCCTTCCAGGCGGATATTACGCGCGTCGTCACATTTCAGCTCACGCGCGAGCAGAGCAATCGTACGTATCCGGAGATCGGCGTCCCCGACCCGCACCATCCGACCAGTCACCACGGCAACGACCCGTACAAGGTAGCGCAGATAGCAAAGATCAATACGTACCATGTGTCGCTCTTTTCGGAATTCCTTCAGCGAATGAAGGCCACTCCGGATGGCAACGGCTCGCTGCTCGACCATTCGATATACCTGTACGGCAGCGGCATGGGCAATCCCAGCCTGCACGATCACGAAAATCTTCCGATCCTGGTCGCAGGCGGTGCTGCTACCGGCTTAAAGGGCGGCCGGCACATCAGGTATGAGAAGGGGATGAACCTGTCCAACCTGCATCTCACGCTGCTCGATCGAGTCGGAATTCACCTGGAATCATTCGTGGACAGCACGGGAAAAGTCGAAGACCTCTTCGAGCGAATTGATGTCGCCTAGGAGACTCGCATGGACTGGCCAAAAATAGGCGGGCTAATGTTGGTCGGCGCTGGTCTCTGCGCCTCAGCAGTTGCTTCGGAGCACACCGGACTCGCAGACGCCGCCGAACAACACGACCAAACCAGCGTGCGCAAACTCCTGAGGACCGGCGTCGACGTGAACGGCACGCAGGTCGATGGAACCACCGCGCTGCACTGGGCCGCGTATAACGATGATGCTGAGACTGTTCAACTGCTGGTACAGGCAGGTGCGAATGGGAACGTCGTTAATCGGTATGGAGTGCCGCCGCTCGCAACGGCATGCCGGAACGGCAACGCCGCGATTGTGAAGATGTTGCTGAAAGCCGGCGCCGACGCGAACGCCACGATGAAAGGCGGCGAATCCGTTCTCATGCTGGCGGCGCGGTCCGGAAATCTGGAGGCGGTAAAGGCGCTGCTCGCGCGTGGTGCCGACCCAAAATCACATGAACGGCTCGGCCAAACGGCCCTGATGTGGGCGGCGGCCGAGGGGCATACTGCGATCGTTCGCGCGCTGATCGATGCCGGAGCCGACATCAACGCGACGCTCGACTCCGGATTTACGGCGTTTCACTTCGCAGTGCGCGGTGGGCACCTCGACACCGTACGCGCCTTTCTCGCGGCGGGTGCAGATGTGAATGCGTTGATGCAGCGTCCGACGAACGCGCTCGGCAAAGGCGGCAGGGGTGCGGCACGTCCGGGCGGCCCCAGAGGACCGGGCACGAGCCCGCTTATGCTCGCGTTGCAGAACGGCCACTATGAGCTTGCCATAGCACTGATCGACGCCGGAGCCGACCCGAACGACGTGCGGACTGGATTCACTCCACTTCACATGATTTCCATGGTGCGAAGGCCGGACGCGAGCGACGCCAGTGATCCCGCTCCGCCGACCGGGTCGGGCCATCTTTCGAGCGCTGATTTTGTGCGCGAAATCGTAAAGCGAGGTGCGAACGTCAATTTCCGCCTGCCAAAGGGTGCCCCCCGGCAGCCCGCCAGCTGGTCGACTGTCGCGTCTGAAGGGGCGACCCCGTTTCTGTTTGCCGCCGATCGCGTCGACATTCCGCTAATGCGGCTACTCCTCAAACTGGGTGCTGATCCTTCACTGCCGAATATCGATAACACCACTCCGCTGCTCGCTGCGGCGGGTGTCGGCACAATGGAGCCGCAGGAAGAGGCGGGGGAGGAAAGCGAAGCGGTGGAGGCCGTGAAGATGTTGCTCGATCTGGGTGCCGACATCAACACCGTGGACAAAAACGGCAATACGGCTATGCACGGAGCCGCTTACAACATTAGCCCGCTTGTTGTGAAGCTATTGGCAGAGCGCGGAGCCGATCCGCAAGTCTGGAAAAATCCGAACAAAGCCGGCGGCACGCCGTTATTCATCGCCGAGGGTTACACCAGCCGCCTTCCGCGTCCCGATACGCCGACGATCGAAGCCATTACGAAGGTGATGCTTGCGGCTGGTCTTTCGACGGAAGGTGAACGTCCGAAGATCATCGACAGCTACGAGAAGCCCGCAGCCGCGCCGAAGCCTGCCGAACCGAAATAAGAGGCTCCAGCACGCGACGTCGCCGGCCATAAGTACTCACAGGCGAGCAACTCACCTCACAAGCGTACAGTGGGCCCGGCCAGACCGAAAGCAAACGTCGGGCGACAGGGACCCACAGTCAGTCGAGGACAGCTGCGGCCCGCGCCAGAATGCGTATCATTCGCCTGGTTTGATTACAACATCGGCCCGGAAACACCTCAGAGGAGAGACTCGGATCGGGTACTTGCTCACGCTCGTTTCGCGTTGTCGATCCGACAGGTGGAGGGCCCACGCAATCTGCGCACCAGTATTACATAATGACTCTCAATGAGAGTCGTCGTCGTCTTGCTCTTGATTGCAGTCACCATCACGTCCGCCCAATATCGCGGGCGTGCGCCCGAAACCGGCGCCGTTACAAAACTCCTTCATGATCCTGAAGCAAGAAGCGCGTCCGGAGCAGGCGCATAAGGATGTGGAGACGATCTGGCGAACTGATCGCTGGTTCACCTTCCCCAAATTTGAAGAGACTGCCAAAAACGTCGCGGCGATCATGAAGCGGGCCGGTTTGGAGGACGTTGAGATCGGGTATCCGCCCGCCGATGGCAAGACCCAGGGAGGGTTCTGGACTCTCCCGCTCGCGTGGGACGTTAAGGTCGGAACTCTTGAGATTCTCGACCCACAAGTCCCTCCGAACCAGCGAATGCTCGCAGATTATCAAAAGGTACCCGCGTCGCTGTGCATGTGGAGCGGTCCTACTCCGTCCGGGCCTGTAGAGACTGAAATCGTCAGCATGCCTTCGACATTCCGCGATAGTGAACTAAAAGGCAAGCTGGTGCTCAGCTCGCGAAACGCGAAGACAGCTCTTATCCAGGGTGGAGCGCTTGGCCTGATCAGCGACTCCACTGAGAATCCGGACCTGCAGGACGAGCGCGGCTGGGTAAATTCGTTCGGTGACAATGGCTGGAGCTTTACGAAGGACAGCACTCCGCTCGTATGCTTTTCCATCACTCCGCGGGGTTCGAAACTCGTTCGGGAATTGCTGAAGAAGGGTCCCGTTAAGGTACGCGCTAACGTTGACAGTCGCTATTACGCCGGTGTCTACCCATATGTCACCGGCATAATTCGTGGTACGGACGAAGCGAACAGCGAGGAAGTGCTCTCGCTGGGTCACCTTTTTGAACAGGGCGCACACGATAACGCCACCGGAGTGGCTTCGATCATTGGCGCCGCCGAAACTCTGAACCGTCTGATTAACGCAGGCACTCTGCCGCGGCCTAAGCGCACGATTCGAGTTCTGGGAATGGGAGAGTGCTACGGGACGAACTACTATCTCCAGCAGCACATGGACCGGACTAAACGGACAATAGCGGCTATGTGTATCGACTCGCCGGCAGGACTGCAGTCCCTCGCCGGGACCGAGCATACGTGGATCATGAATCCGCATTCGGCCAAATCATATGTGGACGCCCTGGTTCTCCGACTTGCGCAGGAATACTACCCCTCTGTAGGACGAACATATCAGTGGGTGGAGCATCGGAGCTCCACCGACAACTACCTTGGCGATCCGTCGATCGGAATTCCGACAGTAATGCCACGCGGCGGGTATGGTGTACTCGCGCACCACAACAGCTTCGACAATCTGTCAGCGATCGACGATAAGTCGCTCCGCGACATGATGGTAATGAACGCCGCTTATACGTATTTCATAGCCTCGGCTGGGCCGGCTGAAAAGCGATGGATGGCGGAACTCGCGCTCACACGGGGCTACGATCAGGTGGCTGGGGCCGCAGAGCGCATCCTCGATCAGATCCCCGTCGCGAAGTCACCCGACAAGCTGTCCCACTTGGCATGGCTCGGACGGGAGCAAATCGCTTATTCACTGGATCGCGAAACTCAGGCCGTCCGCTCCGCCTTCGATCTCTCGCAGGAACTCGCCGATCTGGCTACCTTCGCGCACAACCAACAATCGCGAATTCAAAACGCGATACAGGACCGGGCGGGTGGAATTGGCGTTTCTAAGGTGCCCGCCTATAATCCGCCGCGCAATATTGAAGCGGAGAAGATTATTGTTCGGCGTAAGCGGCTGGGGACCTTGCCTCTGGATGATCTTCCGCAGGATAAGCGCGAGGGCTTTCCCGCTGCTTCTTTCTGGGGCGTACCGACCTCCGCACTCTACTGGTGCGACGGCAAACGTAATCTCGCGGAGGTGATTCGGCTCACAAACCTCGAAATGGGGCCGCAGGATTTCGACTTTATAGGATATTTTAAGTTTCTGGAGAAGCACGGATACGTTGAGCTTGTGCGGTAAAGGATCGCGGCGAGATTCCAACTCTCTGGAGAAGAACCGATGCGGAGCCTCCGTTCTGGCAGATCCATCGCACTGCTGTTGCCTGTCGGCATCGCGCTGGCACAGGGGAACCAGCGGCAGTTTCACGGGAACCGTCAAAGGCAGCTCCGGTGCTGAAGCAGAATTACCAGGGCATGCAGGCAAGCCTGAGAAAGCGATTGTCCGCCGGATTTGAGATGACCACTTCATACACCTGGAGCCATGCGATGTCGGATAACGCAGGTTTATGGAACGTCAGTTGGGAACTCTGCGAACTTGCAGGATTACGGGAACCGGCGAGCGGAATGGGGACCCCAGCCATGGTTATTCGCCATAATTTCATTGCGTCCTTCAACTATGACTTGCCGTTCGGACACGGACGGCGGTTACTGACTGCCGCGCCCGCACTCTCGACCTGATCGCTGGCGGGTGGCTGCTCTCCGGCGTAACCACGCTTCGCACCAGGACTGCCGCTTACGATCAACGAATCGGCGGACGTCTCAAACACGGGATCGTCCGCTCTCCGTCCGAATGCATTGTGCGATGGTAATCTGTCATCCGATAGACGTTCGCCAGACGCATGGTTCGACACCACAGCATACGCTATGCAGATTCCAAATACTTTTGAAAACGCGGGCACGGGTACCATTCGCAATCCGGGTATTACCAATCTCGATCTGGGCCTTCCATAAAAAGGTTCCGAACAACGGAAAGCAGTTATCTCGAATTTCGTGCAGAAGTGTTTAACGTCACGAACACGCCCTGTTCACAACGCTTGGCCGCACTCTGGGAACATCGACGTTTGGACAAATCACCGGCGCGGAGGCGGAAAGAGAGATGCAAGCGGGACTGAAATTCTACTTTTGATCTCGGTTGTGTGATAGCCAGACACGAAGTAATTTCCATCGGAATATCTATCTCCTCAGCTCGAAAGATCATGGGACGAGCTTTCAAGGCGCGCTCCTCCACAACTGGAATATCAACGCCTGCAACTCTACGATCGGACGGGAAAGCCGATCTTGGATATAAGGCACAGTGGATGGTGTTCGTTTGCATGGACCTGTCGTCGACCTGTCGGGCGCTGGTTCGAGAGGTTTTCCCCAGTGCTCTGATCGTCGCCGATCGCTTCCACGTGATTCGCCTGATCCGGCAGCAGTTCTTCGCTGTCTGGCGGCTGCTCGATCCGGCAGGCCTGAAGAACCACGGCTTGGGTCTCGCTGCTGCGGCGACATGCCAAACACCTCAGCCCGGAACAGACCCAGCGCCTCGCACAGTATTTCGAGCAACAGCCCTCAGCCGGCGTTTTGTACGAAATGCGGGAGCGCCTCTGTCAGCTCCTGCTGCTCAAAGACCGCAACGCCCGAGCGAGCCGGCCTCTTGCACGCCAGTTTATCGGCCACATCGAAAGCTTGCGTCAGTGCCCATTCGCCCCACTCCAGTCGCTCGGTGAGAAACTCCATCAATGGCGAGCCGAAATCCGCAGAATGTGGCGCTTTCGCCGAAGCAACGGCATCACAGAAGGATTCCACACCAAAACGGAGGTCTTACAGCGACAGGCTTACGGATTTCGAAACTTCAGAAACTATCGCTTGAGGATTGTTGTAATGTGTTCTTGAGGCCAACTCGGGAGCACGGCTTCCCCATCTTTGGCGTAGAGCCGGTTGAAGAATCAGTTGGTTGCGGGGGAAGGATTCGAACCTTCGATCTTTGGGTTATGAGCCCAAACAAAACCTTACCCTCGACGCCCCCTAAGTCCCCTGAATTGCCCCTGGGTTGTTGATTTACTTGCCCTCCATTGCCCCCGATTTGGTAACAGAATTAGTGACAATTCCCCTCCATTGCCCTCTCTTGCCCGCACATTGGTGGCACAGTTGGTGACATTGTGTCCTGCGCTGATCATCATTGTGCAGACTCCGTTCTAGTAGCGCGGGCCACTGACCGACTGCTCCTTATGACACTGCTCAGCCTTACGTTTAGCTTCGTGAATATCTCTTTGGCCAATAATCCGGTACCTGTTAAACATCGAGTCGGTTTCGTGGCCGATGATGCGGCGGATCGTTGCTCTCGGCGAAGCGCGTTAATGAGCTGCTCGGGGCTCGCATCCCGAGAGAACTGTTGAAGATCTGCACTTTTCTCCTTCCGAGCCGGCGGGCTGGCGGACGGTCTCCACTATGCAACGGGATGGCTCAGCCGAAATAGGTCACTATCACGAGCGACCCACGACAGAAATACATTGCGGCTACATATCGCCGGAACGTCGTCCATGCTGGTTTGTGATTACAAGCGCGCGACTGCGAGACTGTCAGAACTGAGGGCAAGAGCTGGATGAGGTCGCCTTAGGCCTCAAGTGAGGATATAGCTTGTTGTGCAGTGAGGGAGAGTCCTACGAGTTCGAGTGCTCTGAACAGAAACTGTCGTCTGTCGGCGTCGCGTGAGATTACTTGGTTCTGCTTGCGGCGGGGTCGAGAGTACTGGCCGAACGTCCTCGAAGGCTCTTCAGAATCGCTGGGCCGAAGGCAGCGCGCCGAAGCCCGGCATCGGATAGTATCGCTGTTTAACACCTCGGTGAGCCCGTAATGTCCGAAAACGGTACGAGCTATTGCCGGCTCGTCTCGAGAGCCATTTTGGCCAGGAGGGGCAACTTCGAGCCGGCCTTGAACTGGAAAACTGCCTGCGGCGCTCGCTCGTGAACAACGAGCGAGCGGCTCGTCTCGGCGGATTCGGCTTCAGCTGCCGAATGCGGGTTCCCGACACCCTCGTTCGATGTACTGATATTATTTGGCTAGCAGTCCGGGGCTAAACTCACTTTCTGGCGGTAGCGGGAAAATGGCAGAACGAGAACGCCTGCGCGTCACTGAAGCGCATTGCGGCAGTAATCATGTTCCGACGATGGCTTATGAAGCTTTCAAGGGCTGCGTACAGGAACGAAAACGTATTTATGAACGCGGTTAGCCGGTCGTACAAGCGTCGGGGCGTTCCGGATCCGCAGATTTTCCGCATCAGCAAGCCCAGATTGAATGCGCTCGCATGAATCAGCAGTCGTTTGAGAATGTTGGCTTGCTGGCACAGGTGCGTGCGCCGCATTCTGCCGGTCTCATACATATGCGCAAAGCTGCGTTCGACGCGTTCTCCACGCCGGCGCTGCAGACGCTTACCACGCTCGCCGCGAATTCGTCTGCGGTTGGCGTGGACGGCCGCTTTTTCGTCGGCCTTGCCGATCCACTTGCGTCGACCGCGATCGGGCTCTGAGCAGTAAGCGCGCATATCCACCTGAAGCACTGCCAGGAGTACGTCGTTGCTGTGATAACCCTTGTCCAGAACAACCTCGGCTGGACCTTCCGGATGAGTTCCGCACTGTCTTGCCCATCGAGCGTCGCAGCCACCTGACGGATCTCTTCGCTGCACGTCGCCAGCGTTTCATAAATGGTATGCGTGTCTCCGGCTGCCGCCGGCTGGACCGTCGCCGCAAGCAAAGCACCCGTCTCCAGATCGACCGCATGCTCGGCCTTGTGTGCCAAATGCGTGCGACCATCCTCATCTTCGTGATCTGCGCATCCGGATCATGCGGGATTTTCCAGTCATAGTTGGAGCCCTATGTCTACCCACTTTGAAGAACAGAATTCTGCGTCCCACGTTAACAAGGTTAACGATGTCATCGGGGTGCAGCTAGATAAGTGGCGCAACATCTCAACGTTTCACTACTTTCAAGTAATCGGCCAACCCCAGATGTACCGACAAAGAGTTTTGGCGGAGAACAAGCCCCAAAACGGATGGTGCTCCGGCATGAACAATTGACTAGATCCTGCCCTCGGGTGAAGGATGCGCGAGTCGGGCAGTAGGTCCTCACCGAGATACGCGGAGCACCTCATCCCATAGTTGGCTCGAACCCTCCACGATTGCCTCAAGGTCGGACGGCACAACAAATCGTTTTGCCGCGAGCTTCTGTCCAGCTTCACGCACTGCGGCAAGATAGGCGTCCCGACTCTTATAGCGCTGCTGGATTTTCGCTAAATCGAAGGGAAAGAACGATCCCGTGAATGCGATCATCCGGTCTGGCGATCCGATAGCTGGATCCCGCAGATTCCAGCCCGTGTAGAACCCGAGCGGTGCCTCGAGAGCTGGCAGTCGGACACCGCCGGTTTCGTTGCCGTCACGATCAACCTGCGGTACGAGGACAGAGTAAGAAGCACCCTCCGCGGGCGGTTCAACTTCCACAACGCGTTTTATCGAAAAGTTGGAACCAAAGTCAAGCACTTGCGGCGTCCGCAGCCACTTGGGCGGGCGCGTCCCGGAGGGATACCTCACGTTCATTGCCGAAGTCAACTCGCCCGCAGCCAGGCGCGGGTATACCGAAGCTGGAGGTTCGATGCCGTCTTTCAGCCAGTGATGGAACGCGATCAGGAGAGCCCGCATGGGCCAGCGGATATCCAGCGGATTACTGAGATTCTGCGTGTTGGTCCTTTTCAGTGGCAGAGATCCCGACCCGTGCTGTCCCCCCGCAATGAAATAGATGCGCGTATTCGCCGAAGGCACCACATCCTGTTTCGCATCGGGTGTTGTGTGAATCAGCGATGCCGCACGGCCCCAGTACTCGTAGGAGTGATTTGTGTAGAAAATCTTCGGAGCCGTGTGTGAACTCTCCACGCGCACCAGAAGCCCGTCCCTGCGTCCGGTCACAGGATCCTCGATAACAGCATCGGTGAACGGGAACATATCCACCGGCCAGGAGTAGTGGAGCAGAGGCTGTCCATCTCGGGATGGCTGCGCAAAACGATGATTAAACCCGCCTCTGCCAGCGCCCGCGACATCGGCCCACACACCATCGAGAGCCTTTCGATTCTTTTCGTCCTGATTGAAGCCCTCGTACATCATGTGCCGAAGGAATCGACCGGTTTGCGAAACGCCGAAGCCGATCGTTCTGCGAATCACAAGTCGATCGCCACCGGACACAATCGATGGATCGTTCTTGATAAACGATGCCATGTCCCGTACCGCAGCGAAGCCGAGCCCGACGGGCACAGCTCCTGTCGCTCTGTAAACGACTTCATAAATCTGACCTGGTTCACACCCTCCATCCACTTCGACAGAGTTTTTATTCACGAAACGCCAGCGTGCGCGTGGGACCTCCCGCCGAGGCGCACCTGGCGCAGTATGAACGTAGAGTCGGTTGGAACTGTCGGCTTCGTCAGCAACTGGATACGGAATGTGATCGCGATCTGCCAGCGAGAAGCGGGTAATCGTGGCGTCTGGCACAACCTCGGCTCGCACAACACCCGTGACATCCGGAAGCACTGGCACCCGTAACCCGAGCCTTCCGGGAATCGGTGGTTCATCCCATTGCCAGCCGACCGAGACGACTGTGAAGCCCTCGCGCATCAGCAGACCATCACCGAGATCCTGCATCGACTTCGGATCCAGCGTCGCCGGACCGCGATTGAACGTCGAGACCGCAAGTAATCGACCACGATTGGGCACATCGATGATGGCGGTGCCGTTGCTCTTTGCAGGATCCCTGGGTCTTAGGATCAGAACGTCGCCCGAGAACTCGACCATCCCATCTTTGTTTCGGGGAGCCAGATCGATATCCACAATGGCTCGGTTCTGCGGCAGTTTTGGATTAATGACATAGTGTGCTGTGGCCACGATACGTTCATATGGCCCTGCAGTACCGAACGCGATCCCACCTGCCAGATTGGTTCGGTCTTTCACGACCAGCCTGTCGACGGCTGCATAAGATGCCGCAGCCACAAACAGCATCAGCATTCCGCTGCGAAGGAGCATTGCACTATTACATCCGCCACTCACGCCAGAGTCAACCACAAGCTTCCCGAAATCTCCACTCGGTCGGGGCATTCACTTCGGTCAGGCTGGCGTGACCCGCCACATAGATTCGTATACGATTACGAGGGAGATTAACGACATGGTCTGGAATCAAGCTGTCGTGATTGTTGCCCTGACGGGCGTTCTGGCGAGCGCGCAGTCACCGAAGCGCGAGCCGACTCCGAACGACACTCTGAAATCACCAGAGGTGCTGCCGGACCGTCGTGTCGTCTTCCGGATCTATGCGCCGAAAGCGTCGGATGTTTCCATCACAGGGGATTGGATCCCACAGGGTCGCGGAACCGGTGGCAAGCTGCAGAAGGACGCCAGTGGTGTGTTCTCAATTACCGTTGGGCCGCTGGTGCCGGACTTCTACAGCTATTCATTCAACGTGGATGGCGTAAAGACGCTGGATCCGAAGAACGCCATGATCAAACAGGGAGAAACTTCACTGGACAACATGTTCGAGGTGGAAGGCGCTGAGGCGGCTTATGAAGCTAACAAGCCGGTTCCGCACGGTGACCATCCACATCAGTTGGTATCACTCAAGCGTGCTCGACAAAATGCGCAGCATGCATGTTTACACGCCTCCGGGGTACGAATTCAGCAGTCAGAAGTACCCGGTGTTCTATCTGCTGCACGGGGGCGGTGATGAAGATTCAGGATGGAGTACGATCGGCCGCGCCGGATTTATTCTCGATAACCTGATTGCCGCCAATAAAGCAAAACCGATGATTATCGTGATGCCGAACGGGAGCATGCCGCGTCCTGCGTTCACGCCCGGCGCGCCGCAAACCCCTGAGATGCAGGCAGCGCAGAGAGCCGCGCAGCAGAAGTTCGTGGACGAACTTCTGACCAACATTATTCCCGACGTTGAAAAGAAATACCATGTGCTGACAGATCGCGAGAACCGCGCAATCGCAGGGCTCTCCATGGGCGCGGGTCAGACGCTCGCGGTGGCACCGAGCCATCTCGATAAGTTCGCGTGGATTGGGGTCTGGAGCGGCGGTGTTAATCCCAGCGCGGAAAGCGCATTTATGGAACGAAACGCAGCGTTCTTCGCAAGTCCCGAAAAGACGAACAAGTCCGTAAAGCTGTTGTGGATCGGTGCGGGATCGAACGATACCCTCGCTGGGCCGGGAACGAAGCACCTGGCCGAGATCCTCGATGCCCATGGCATAAAACACGAATATCGCGAGAGCGAAGGCGGCCACACCTGGATTAACTGGCGGCATTACCTAAACGATTACGCCCAGTTGCTGTTCCGATAGCGTCGCACTCCCGGTTCGATTCTTTCGCTCGATGCTGTCAGCACGCAAAACGGCTTGTGGCAATGAAGCAGTGGCATTTGGACGGGTTGTCAGTGGCTGGAATGACGTGGATCAACACCTCGCTCAGGACCCAGGCGCACCACTTCGACTCGATCTGTTCGACGATGAGTTCCGTACCGCGCGCACGGCTGACGAACGGCCGCGTGCAGGGCGCTTCCAGTCACACTGTTGACGTCCGACACGAACGACGTTGAATTCGAGCTCGGTCATCTGGCGAGTGCGGAAGCCGCGTTTGAGGATCCGGATATTTGTACCTGTAGAAGCCCTCGCTGCTGACGGTGTCGCGCCCACACCTGTCGCTGCAGAAGCATCTCGGAAACGATCGAAGCTGATAGAATTCCCTGATGTTGGCCCGGCGCATTGGTGCGCTTCTGCTTTCTGCCGTGGCGCTTATGGCTCAGGAAGATGGCTCCGCTTTTTTCGAGAAGAACATCCGCCCGTTGCTCGTCAAACAATGCTTCGGATGTCATTCATCAGAAAGCCAGCCGGTCATGGGCGGTCTCCGGCTCGATGAGCGGGAACTTGCCATCAAAGGCGGCGGACGCGGTCCTGCAATTATCCCGGGCAAGCCGAACGAAAGTCTCCTGCTGAAGGCGGTCCGCCACACGGCCGGTGCCTTGCGCATGCCGCCGGGTCCGAAAATGAAGGACGCCGATGCCGCGCTGCTTGCGGAATGGATTCAGATGGGCGCGCCCTGGGGTGCTGCCTCTGCGGTAAGCGCGAAACCGACGCCGGCAAAGTTCTGGGCATTCACTCCTCCCGTCCAGCCGTCCCTTCCTCCTGTTAAAGACCAGGCATGGGTTCGATCGCCCATCGATGCATTTGTTCTGGCAGGCCTCGAAGCAAAGGGACTTTCTCCTGCACGTACCGCAGACAAGCGATCCCTGATTCGTCGCGCTTCTTACGATCTCACTGGCCTGCCACCAACACCGTCAGAAGTTCAGGCGTTTCTCGCCGATAACGATCCGAACGCATTCGCGAAGGTGGTGGATCGACTGCTTGCCTCCCCGGCTTACGGGGAGAGGTGGGGACGGCACTGGCTGGACGTCGCCCGGTATGCGGATTCCAACGGACTCGATGAGAATCTGGTGTACAGAAACGCCTGGCGGTATCGCAATTACGTCATCAGCGCATTCAACACGGATAAGCCATACGACCAGTTCATCCGTGAACAATTGGCCGGTGATCTCCTTCCGGCTGTTAATGATCCGAAGGTCCAGTACGAGCGTTGGACCGCGACCGGATTCCTGAGTCTCGGGGCGAAGATGCTCGCCGAGGATGACCCGGTGAAGATGCAAATGGACATAGTCGACGAACAACTCGACACGACGTCCCGCGCCTTCATGGGCCTGACAGTTGGTTGTGCACGCTGCCATGACCATAAGTTCGACCCAATTCCACAGGCGGACTACTACTCGCTGGCTGGCATCTTTAAAAGCTCCAAAACGATGGACAATTTCAAGGTTGTGGCGAAGTGGCATGAATATGTGCTCGCGCCGAAAGAGGATCGCGACCGGCTGAAAGCCCATGAGGAAATGCTGGAGAGCAAGCGGAAGGAAATCGCAAAACTTGTCTCCGCCGCCAATGATCTCCTGAGCGGCGCGGCTGTGAACCACATGGGAGCATATCTTCAGGCAGCGCAACGTGTGCAGCGGGACCAGCGTTTACAAATTTCCGCAATCGAATCTGCTCCGGGCGCTCTGATCCGCGAGGCCTCCTCATTCGACACGGGGAATGTTCCCCGGACGCTGGAAAAGAAGAAGTCCAACGTACCGAAAGACGCCGACGGTCCCTTTTTTGCTGAATACTCAGTGGTTGTGCCCGCGGCGGGCAATTACCAGCTGGACATTCTGAACGAGGAGAAGGGGAACGGCACCGCTGATCTCTGGGTAAATGGCGTCTGGATGAAAGAAGGTGCCAGTCCCGTGCAGAATCGCGCTGCCTCGCCGGATTCGGGCGGCTGGTCCTTTGTGTCAGTCGTACCTCTGAAGAAAGGCGCAAATACGCTGCGTCTGGAGCATGAAACACGTTTCCCGTATTTTGAGAAGCTACTCATCGCGCCCGAGACACTCACCAATACGCCGCTCACAACTGTGCAGATCGCAGCGCAGTACGGAGTGAACCCAGGCTATCTCACCCAACTGGTCGAGTATCTCGAGCGATCCAATGGAGCAACCTCTTCCGTGCTGTATGCATGGGAAACTCTCGGCAGCGGCGAACGCGGAAAGTGGGCCTCGCCGGTAGCTCAGTTGTTCAAAGGGGATTTCGCCACGGCAGAGGCTCTTTCTTCCCATTACGAGTTGCTGTTCCAACAGGCCGCAAGGGAAGGAAAGGACACCAAAGATCCGGGAATCAAAGCTCTCTACGACTTCTGGAAAGAGAAGTTCGGACCGTTTAGGGCTCCGGCGAATGTCCGGCGCTATTATCCTGCGGAGGTCCGCGCAACGATAAAAGGACTCGACAAAGAACTGAAGACCCTCGAAGCCGCCACTCCGACATTTCCGCAGGCTATGGGAATCAGTGAAGGCGACACTATTGGAGATATCCCGATCCACCTTCGCGGCAGTCACTGGACCCTGGGTGAGAAAGTGCCACGGCGATTCCTAAGCGTAATCGCCAGTGAACACCAGCCCGCAATTGGTCCGGGAGAGAGCGGAAGGCTTCAACTGGCCGAGTGGTTAACTGACAAAAATCATCCCCTCACCAGCAGGGTAATGGCGAACCGAATCTGGCGGTGGCACTTCGGAAGAGGCATAGTTGCCACCGTGGACAACTTCGGCAGGCTGGGAGAAAGGCCCTCAAATCAGGCACTGCTCGACTGGCTGGCGCTGCACTTTGTGGAAGTGGGGTGGTCGGTCAAGGCAATGCATCGCACCCTTATGCTCTCAAGTACTTATCAGATGAGCAGCGAATACAATGCCAGAGCAGCCGGTGAGGACCCTGAGAACATTCTTCTCTGGAGGATGCCACGGCACCGCCTTGAGGTTGAAGCGATTCGCGACGGCATCATGAGCGTGTCCGGAGCGTTGACATCCAGCGACGGCGGCTCGCTCCTTCCCTATAAAGATCGCGAGTATGTGGCCAACACAGAGCGGGGAGGCCGTATCGATTACGACAAGCCGATCCGTGCGGTGTACCTGCCGGTGGTGCGCAGTTCGATGTACGACGTTTTCCAGGCCTTCGACCTTCCGGATCCGTCTACCTCCAACGGCAGCCGCGACTCTACCGTGGTTGCGCCACAGGCCCTGTTCATGATGAACAGCTCGGTCATGCTGCAGCAGAGCAGAAAGATGGCCGACAATCTGATGGCTGAGAGTGCGTTGAGTGATGCTGAGAAAGTCCGTACGGCATTTGAGCGTGCGCTGGCGCGGCCCGCCACACCGGCCGAGATTGATCAGGCATTGTCATTTATCCACCGCATGGAGCAGCAGTGGAAGGGCAACGCAATCATGGCGTGGCAGAGCTTCTGCAAAGCGCTGCTGGCATCGAACGAATTCATTTACATAAACTGATCGCGTGAACTGACATGAACAGGCACTGGAACTCTTATTTGAATCAGACCCTCTCCCGCCGCGAACTGCTGCGGGTATCGAGTACGGGCTTCGGATCGCTCGCGCTTGCCGGACTTCTGGCACAGGAGCAGGCCCGTGGTGCCATTGCAAACGCTGCCCCGGACCCGCTTGCAGTGAAGGCGCCACACTTCCCGGCGCGAGCCAAACGAGTCATCTTTCTGTTCATGCATGGTGGTCCATCGCAGATGGATACGTTCGACTATAAGCCCCTGCTGAAACGAGACCACGGCAAACCGTTGCCCTTTGCGCGCCCCAAAGTAGTCTCGAGCGAAACGTTCAACCTGCTGCAATCTCCGTGGGGTTTCCGCCAATATGGGCAGAGCGGTGCATGGGTCAGCGACCTGTTTCCGGAAGTAGCCAAATGCGTGGACGATATCTGCTTCATCAAGTCCATGCACGGTTCCAATTCACGACATGGCGGAGCGCTCCTCGAACTTCATACGGGCTCGGATACCTTCATCCGGCCGAGCATGGGGTCCTGGATTACCTACGGTTTGGGCACAGAGAACTCGTCTATGCCGGGCTTTCTGACCATCTGTCCGACGCAGTCGCACGGCGGCGCCAATAATTTCGGATCCGCCTTCCTGCCCGCGCCGTACGCGGGAACTGCCATCGGATCTGTAGGGATCGCGGCGCGTGAAGCGAAAATCCCGTTTATCACAAATGCCGAGACACCGCGCGCCATCCAGCGCATGGAGATCGACTACAGTCAGCAGATGAATCGGGCGCAGCTCGCGCTCACAGGCCCGGACCGCGAGTTGGAAGGTCGAATCGAATCCTTCGAGCTTGCGTTCCGGATGCAAACCGAAGCACCGGGTTTGCAGGACCTGAGCGGAGAATCGGAGGCAACAAAGAAGCTCTACGGCCTCGACAGTCCGGTCACCGAGGATTTTGGACGGCAGTGTTTGATGGCTCGTCGTTTCTCGGAAAAAGGAGTCCGCTTCGTTCAGGTAAGTCACACGTACAAGTGGGACCAGCATGAAAACCTGAAGCGCGATCATCAGCAGAATGCGGCCGAAGTCGACAAACCAATCGCAGGGCTGCTACGCGATATGAAAGCTCGGGGTCTGCTGAAGGATACGCTCGTGCTTTGGGGCGGAGAGTTTGGTCGGACACCCACAGCGCAGGGATCAGATGGTCGGGATCACAATCCGGAAGCCTTTACGATCTGGATGGCCGGTGGTGGAGTGAAGCCCGGCCTCTCATATGGAGCAACCGACGACTACAGCTACTACTCCGTCGAAAATAAAGTTCATTTTCACGACCTGCATGCGACAATCCTCCACTTGCTGGGCCTCGATCATCAACGCCTGACCTATCGTTACGCCGGACGGGACTTTCGCCTGACCGATGTGCACGGACACGTCGTGAACGACATTCTTATTTAGACTGACGTTCGGGGACTCTGTTCGAAATTTGTTGCAGAGAGATATACGTGGGCATTTGAAATTCGCCTCGTATGGCCTGAAGACCCGAACAGCTTGTAAACCGAGCACCTGATGTCCGGGCAAGTATGTTGTGGGTCCTCAAAATTGACGTTTTAAAGAAATCAACAGCTTTCGATTTTCTTCGTGAACTGTCGTATGGACCGGAAACTGGATCTTGTTGAATATACTGCCGTGGGCCCCGATCCGAGAGCACGCAGACACTGAAGTAACGAGATGCTGACCTTTCTGGATCCATTCCGGGTCGTCCTGATCGCTGTTGCCGGATGGATGAATCAACGCCAACTTCTGTGCCTCCGGTAAACTTCGTCTGGCGAGGCTCGACTAAGCTGTAAGGCTGATGGAGTCCGGTATAGATCCAGGTAGCATGAGGTTACTGCCTGCTGTGCTGAGCAGTTTGTGAACGCGACCGACGCAGAGGGAGTGGTCCGCGTGCAGACTCGCGCAGATCAGCCGGATGAGAGCCGTGCCGGTGGGGCGCTCAGTCCAACGGTCAGACTGAGACGGTTTCGTGGACTTAGGCGGCGCGCCGCTCGTAGCGATGATGCAGTCCACCGACTTCGGGTATCGAGATTACACGTCCGAGTCCACGATCCTGAACTGGCCGTGGTTCGGGCGCATCTTTATCCGGTGACAGATGTGTTCGAGTCTGGTGGTAGTACGCCAGGAACAACTTGAACCAGCAGCGCAGATCTCGCTCACCGAATACGATCACGTGGTCGAGGCATTCCCGTCGAATGGTTCCAATGACACGCTCCACGTGTGCTCGCTGCGACGAAGCGCGGGGTGCCGACAGTACCTGCTTGATCCTGTGGTTCGCCATAAGTAGGTCCGGCTCGGGATCAAGGTGAGCCCGTGAGCGTTAACAATGAGTGATGGCAGCTCTGGTTCTGTTGCTGTTCCGGTTACTTCGGCTACTGGGGAGTGGGCACGAGGCAATCGCAGTCGAGAACGGGGCATTACGACTTCAGCTTATGGCCTGTCAGCGGAAGCGAGCCAGGCCTGGACTGCCCGCTTCTCTTCTGGTGTGCGTTGTCCAAAGTCTGGCGCCGGTCGAGAACCGCTCTGTATGTGGTGCAGCCGGACACGGTCGTGCGGTGGCAACGCGAGCGTTTCCGAAAGTTCTGGGCCCACATCTCCCGGCCGAAGACAACCTGTCGCCGCAGACCTCCCGTCGCAGTCGAGATACGTCGCCTCATCCTCGTCTTGCGGCGTTCCACAAAGAACTGGAGCACGTCCACACAATGAAACGAGGCTTCCCTCCTCTCCGGCGCTTCCAGCCGCTATCGAAGCCTTTACCGGCGTATCGATATCGAGTTCTATCTCGGGCTTCCGGTAGTAGAACGGTATTGAGGAATCACCGAACAAGGGAAAGTTCAGCTCCCGGGATTTATCAAACATCCACTTCGCTTCGTCCCAACTGGTGGAGAGATGCTTGTCCTTGAAGACGGGTACAGCGCGCTTGCTCTGCTCGAACACGCGGATAATCTGCTGGTACAGCCACCAGCGCGGATAGTATGTCTGCCCTTTGAGGTTGGTTTGATATATCCCGTGTTCTCCGACTAAGACAACACCATCAACCGAAGTTCCTTGCCCCCGAGCGTCAGGGCATCGCGGACTGTGTTGAAAATCGGAATGCGTTTCGATTTGCAAACTTTCTGTCCCAGTCCGCTTTCCTGAAGCTGATGGATATAAACCGAGACAGCCGTCCAACCTTGAACGAGTATGGGCGCCCTTCCACCAGTCACCGTCCAGCAGCTTGGTTATGATCCAGTCCGCATGTGAGTTCGGAGCAGCCCAGTAAGTGGCGACACAGGCAATACGGGGCCGCGTTTCTGCACCATTCGAAACGCTGCTGGCTGCGATGCCGGCCAACGCCATCTTACCTGACATTTCCAGCACTTCACGACGGGTAAAGAGGGGGTCTAGCCCGATAGCTTGATCGTTAGTCATTTACGAACTGCTTCTCAGCAACCGTCTGGCTCTTTCCGTGTGGCCGTCAGCGAAGGGTCGATTGTACAGCCTCGCGTTGCTGTCGGAACGACAGCTGTCACTTTGCCGGCATGGGGCGTTGATGCAGGATCATCCAGTTGATTCCGAAACGGTCCCGAACCTGACCGAATCGCGAAGCAAAGAAAGTCTCCTGCATCGGCATCAGCACCTGGCCTCCCATAGAAAGCGCTAAAAAGATGCGCTCGGCCTCGCTGTCGCTCTCTGTGTCCAGAGTCAGATACGCGCTTCGCATTGGCTCCGCTTTCGGGACGTCGGCGCCGGCAAGTTCTGTGCCTCCTATTGCGATACGGGCATGGAGGACGAAGTCCTTCTGCTGGCCTGTTGAAAGTGGTGTCGGCTCGGGACTCTGGGCGTGCGTCATCATCATGCCGATCTTCGCTCCGAGATGCTGCTCATAGTAGTGGAACGCCTCGGCGCACTGGCCCGCGAAATTTACATAGGTTGTCAGTTTCATTGCCACCAGGTCTCCTTCCACTCATTAGACTGGGTATGCGGGACGGATCTTCAAGCCCGCTCCAGTCCGCCTACCGACTTTTGGTGATCCTGATGCCGGAATGGTCCGGACCGGGTCTCCAAATCAGGACCATCTCCGACTGTCACGGGGTTCCCGTGCTCCCGCGGCGAATCGCGAGCCACTCGGCAAACATCGCCGCCGCTCCCACGGCGGCCAGGTTATAGGCATTCGAGCCCCATGCTACATGGTCATGCGGGCGAGCCAGCGGGGCCGGCGCGAGAACGAAGACGCTAAAGATGAGCAACATGAGAGCAAGCAGCCGGGCAGCCAGGAGGTCGAGAATCTGCGAGAGGATGGCAATACCAGCAGCCACGAACGCGATGCCGGTCAGTATCGCCCAGACTTTTCCTCCCAGCGGCATCCATTTGGGAACCATAGCCGATACCTGCGGCACACCGGTCAGATGCGCCAATCCGAAGGCGACGGAGGAGAGTCCGAAGGTCCAGCGAATCAGGAGAGGGGCTCTCGAATTTGAAGCGAAGCTGCTCCTGAAGTCGCTTTTCGCAGGCGAGGCATGGACGATTCCCGCCGCCGCGACCAGGATCAACTGTTGGCCGACTCCGGCAGACAGGCCAAAGATGAGAGCCATTTTGAAACCTAGTAAATGGACTGCCGTAGAGAACCGCGGCAACCAGAAACCGGCAAAGATGAGATACATCAACGCCAGCGCCGATGCGCCCACCCGGGCAAGCCGCCGGGTCAGGATGGCTGCTCCTCCTGCAATCAACCAGATGGCGGCGATATAGGCGAGTACGGTACGACCAGGGATGTGATCGCCGAGTGCCTGAATGGGTTGATGAGCCGCCTCAAAGTCGCCCCAAATCAGATCGAGGATTCCGGCGGCGATGGACCCCGCGGCGTAGAGATAAAGTCCGCCTGACGATCCATTTTGACGCTTTTGGCTCGTGCTCGTGACATCATGGAGGGCACACATTGGAAATTATGTTAGTCACTTATTGGTTTAATAAACAGAGCCATTTTGACGCAGGTGATTAGACCAAATGGAATCGCATGCCTAAAGCAGTCAGCTCTTTTGAACTCACACTCGAAAACCGCCCCCAGGGACAAACGCTGACCAGCTGGCTTTACTGGCAATTGCGTCTGGCCATCCTTGAAGGCCGGCTTCGGCCTGGGACGAGGCTTCCGGCTTCGAGAGATTTTGCAGCGCAGTATGGGGTGTCGCGCGGCACGATTGTCAGCGTCCTGGAACGTCTGCAGACCGAGGGGTATGTATCCTGCCGCGTCGGCTCGGGGACGCGGGTAAATCGGATTGAGTCGGCATCTCCCGTTCGGGGCACCAGTTCCGTGGCACCTGCCTATATTCGTCGCGTCATTTCGGGCTACGTTCGGCCTAAACCCTGGATCGACTTAGCTGCTGCGGAGGGTGTCCGGCCATTTTCGATGCGAGATCCCGCGATCGCGGAGTTTCCATCTGAAATCTGGGGAATGATTGCAGCCCGGCGGGCGCGCAGTTTCCGAGCGTGGGTGCGGACCGAGGACGACGGACGTGGTTATGGGCCGCTTCGCCAGGTTATCGCTGACTACCTGAGCGCATCGCGTGGTGTTCGCTGTGACTCCAGTCAGGTGATCGTGGTTTCCGGAGCCCAGCAGGCGCTGGATCTGCTGGCGCGCTTTCTGCTGAAGCGGGGAGACCCCGTGTGGATGGAAGACCCCGGATATTTCGGAGCGACCATCGCACTTCGCAACGCCGGCGCACGCGTCATCCCCGTGACGGTAGACGAGCAGGGCTTATCCGTGTCCGCCGGCCTGAAGGCAAGCCGCCATGCCAGGGGAGTATACGTAACACCGGCGCACCAGTTTCCGCTCGGGATGACCATGTCGCTGGAGCGGCGCATGCAGGTTGTCCAGTGGGCTTCCCGCACTGGCGCATTCGTCATCGAAGACGACTACGACAGCGAATATCGATTCGAAGGACGACCCGTTCCGGTGCTGCAAAGCCTTGACCGGGATTCGAACATAGTCCTGATCGGGTCTTTCAACAAGCTGCTGTTTCCTTCGCTCCGCATCGGGTACGTCATCCTGCCGCCCGCGCTGGTGGACGTTTTCTCCGCGTTGCGTTACTGCACCGATTTTCATAATCTCAGCAGCGATCAGCTGGTGCTTTGCGACTTTATTGCTGACGGCCATCTCGGAAGGCACCTCCGGCGGATGCGCGATCTCTACGCCGCCCGCCTGGCAGCACTGATGGATGGAGGCAAGCGATATCTGAAAGGCCTGCTCGATATCCCGGATGTCAGGGCCGGCCTTTATACGGCAGCGTTTCTGAGGAACGGCATGAGTTCGAGGCAGGCGGAGAAGGCTGCCGCCGCACACAATGTCGAGGTGATGGCGCTGGACCGTTACACTCTGAAGTCGAAAGACCCGAAAGGAGTCCTGCTGGGTTTTGCCGCATTTGATGAAAAAGCAATTCGGGCAGGATTGATGAATTTGGCTGCGGCGCTCGACGGGCGATTGCCTCGCGATTCGCGTTAACGAGATTGCGAGTGGATTGTCGGCAACCCGTCTGGAGAGTCCGCCTGAGCGGCGCTCCTACCCGGCCGGCTCAATGCGTATGTTGTCGTTCACGGCGGCGCGGATCCGCTGTTTGCAGCCAGGGTAGCGTTCAGTCGTCTGATAGACACATGCCGAAGCTCCAGTTGGATTTGGTCCAGTTCTCCGCCAGCCGCCTGGCAAGGCGGGCACAACTGCGGCGTAGATCGTGAGGCGCAAGCGGGGCGATGCCAGCAACTTTTCGCATGCTCCCGAACAACGTGCGTTATGCCGGCACCCCAGGCCCCGCCAGCTTTGTTGACGCGGCGAAACACTCTTCCGCTCGTGATGTTCGCCGCGCAGGTCCACTCATCCAGTACATCCTTGACTCAATCCGGAACAGGAACGGCGCGCGTGTGACCTGCCTTATGTTTCACTTCTGTTCCCGCTCGTAGCCGGCGAGATTCCTGTCTGTTGCAGTTGACACCAACACAAGCGGCATCATGTAGATCGATAGAAAGCTATGCGACAGGCCATAATCGAAGAGCGTCTTCTATGGGAAAACTCGACGGAAAGATCGCACTCGTGACGGGTGCTTCACGAGGTATCGGCCGCGCCACCGCTGTCAGGCTTGCCGCTGATGGCGCGTACGTCGTCGTCAACTATTTTCGTGGCGCGGATGAGAGGTATCCCGGTGCGGAGCAGGAGGCGCTCCGGCTCGTAAAGCAGGCTGGCGACGGGTCGCTGTACGAAGCTGATGTTTCTGATGTGCCGGCCGTGCGCAGGATGATCAGCGATGTCGTCGCTCAGCATGGCGCCCTGGACATCCTGGTGAACAACGCTGGAATTTGTCCGATGGTCGAGTTGTTCGATATCACCGAAGAACTGTGGGACCGCGTGCATGCGTTGAATCTGCGCGCCGTCTTCTTCTGCACGCAGGAAGGCGCGCGAGCGATGCTCGACAAGAAGACAAAGGGGCGGATTATTTGCATGAGCTCGATTTCCGCCGAGTTTGGAACGCCAACGCAGATCCACTATGCGCCCACAAAGGCCGGCATCAACATGATCGTGAAATCTTGCGCCGCGGTTTTGGGCCCGCATGGAATCACTATCAACGCTGTCGCGCCCGGCGATATCGCTACCGACATCGCGCGGGAATGGGATGAGGCGAATCCCGAGGAGATCCAGCGATATATTGAGCGCTGCCCGGTGCGTCGGCGCGGCAGGCCCGAAGACATCGCGAACGTGGTGGCGTTTCTTGCCTCACCTGAGGCGGAGTTCATTACAGGAAGCGTCTATATGGCGGACGGCGGGATTACTTCAACGCTTTAGCCGACCGTAACGATTCGACAGCGGTCAATACGTCGCCGATCAGCTGGTCGATATATTCGGACGCCGTCGCATCGAGCGTGAGCGCCGGCTCTCGCACTACCGGATCGCTAATGAGACCGCGCCTGGCAAGCAGCCGCTTTTCGCAATGATGGAACAACTCAATGTTCTGCAGGCTATACACGATCTGGGGCAGCACCACACGAAATAGCTCCAGTGCTCCCGGATCGTCTCCCGCCAGTGCGCGTTGCGTCAGCTCCTGAAACAAGTCGCACAAGGCCAGTCCGGGCATCGCCCCGCAGATTCCGGACGGCATCAGCTCCAGGAGATACATTCCGCCCCAGCCTTCGAGCACGCCGATATGCCCCCGCGTCGCCTCGGTAATGGCCCGGACCTTCGCTCCCATCATCGGTTCTTCGAGCTTGAGGTACGCGAAATTCGGCGCACTATCAGTGAGCCGTCTCAGCGAACTCTGCCCCGACTGTAGCGCCGCCGGGATTGAAATCCTGAATGAGCACAGGCCTGTTCACAGCCCGAGTGACTGTTTCTGCGAATCGAAGCTGATCGATTTCGGCCAGGGCAAATTGCCGCGGCAACGCGAAGGAGATCACATCCGCGCCGAGATCCTGGTTTTTTCGGGCAATGTCCGCTGCAATCCGGCTGGACGGGTGATTGGATTGAGCGACCACCTTCGCACGTCCCCTGGCCTGCTCGACCGCCGTTTTCACAACAGCGATTCGCTCATTCTCGGAAAGCTTGTAAAACTCGCTTCCGTAGGCTGGCAGACAGAGCGCCTGGATCCCGCAGTCAACCGCGAAGTCGACCAGTCGTCGAAGACTCTCGAAATCGATCTCTCCCGAGGCATGAAACGGAGTCGGAATCACCGGAACGATGCCGTGCACCAGACCGGTCCAGGCTGGATAGCGGGAGGATTGCGCGTGCGCGGATGACTGTTGCATACAGTGATAGAGTCTAACTCTGATGCCAGGCGGCCCGCACGAAATCAGCGAAATCGAGGTGATTCCGATTCGAGCGCCGGAGTGCCGGGAAGTGGCCGAGGCCGACGAGTTTCTGGTAACGCCGCTGCATATATTCCCGGATTATCGACGCATGCTCGGGCAAGGATTCGTGGGGCTGCGCGGAGGTCCTGTCGGAGCGGTGCTGGTGCGCGTCACCACTCGCAGTGGCGCGTACGGCGTGGGCAGCGCGGGCGTGGGAAACGGCGGCGCCGTTTACATCCTGCAACACGTCCTGCGACCGTTGGTCCTTGGCGCCAACCCGTTCGATGTCGAGATTTTGTGGCAGAAGATGTTTCGCGCCACGCTGAATTTCGGCCGGAAAGGCGTCGCCATTGAGGCCATTAGCGCGCTTGATATCGCGCTCTGGGACCTGATGGGGAAGATTACCGGCCAACCAGTCTACAATCTGCTCGGCGGACGAACGCGGGAGAAAATCCGCGTCTATGCAAGCCGGCTGTACGCACGCCACGATCTCCAGCGTTTAGCGGATGAGGCGCTGGCCTTCAAACGGCAGGGTTTCACGGCCATGAAACAACGGTTTGGATACGGCCCGCTCGACGGGCCTGAAGGCATGCGAAAGAACGTCGAACTTGTAATGACGGTACGCGATGCCGTGGGGCCGGATGTCGAACTGATGGCCGACGCTTATATGGGTTGGGACGTCTCCTATGCAATTCGGATGATCCGGATGCTGGAGGACGCGGGCGCCAACCTGCACTGGGTGGAGGAGCCGCTTATTCCGGACGATATCGACGGCTATGCCGAGATCCGGCGCGCAGTTCAAACGCCCATCAGCGGAGGCGAGCACGAGTTTACGCGCTATGGCTTCAGAGAGCTTATCGAAAAGCGCGCGGTGGATATTCTCCAGCCTGACGTAAATCGCTGCGGAGGTATAACAGAAGCGCGAAAGATCTGGGCGATGGCAGCCTCGCACGATATCCGCGTGATTCCGCACGCCGGTCAGGCTCACAACTACCATCTCGTAATGGCGCATTTGAATTCGCCCATGGCTGAGTACTTTCCTTCTACGGCCGAGGGCGCGCCTCTTGATGACGACACGCTGTTCTGGGAATTGTTCGTTGGCGATTGCCTGGCCGAGCGCGGTCACGTTGCCCTCTCCGATGCCCCGGGCCTCGGTTTGGAGCTCAACGAGGATCGCGTCCGCGAGTGGCGTCTCGCATGAAGGCTGGATATGCCGCCGCGCTGGGCTGGCTGCTCGCGGCGGGCCTCATGCAAGGCATATTTCCTTTGCCCATGAAGTTCACCCGGCGCTGGCAATGGGAACATCTCTGGTTCTGGTATTCGGCGCTGGCGTTCTTCATCATGCCGGCCGCGATGGCGCTGGCGACAGTGCCCTCGCTCGGCCGCGTATATTCCGCAGTCTCCGCGCAGCCGCTGCTTTGGACCGCGATGTTCGGCGTCACCTGGGGCGTCGGATCGGTGCTCTATGGCCTGGGAATCGATGCGCTCGGCATGGCCCTCGGGTATCCGATCATGACTGCGATGACAACCGCGCTCGGCGCCCTGGTCCCGATGGCCGTTCTAACGCCGCGCCTGGTTTCGCAGCGCGCGGGAATACTTACCATCGTCGGGAATGCGGTGACCTTCGCCGGAGTCGGCCTTTGCGCGCTGGCGGGCGAGCGGCGCGACCGGCAGCTTGGTCGTACGCCGACGATCCTCGGGCCGCGGCGAACGTTTCGCGCCGCCCTGCTGATCTGCATCGCGGCCGGCACGCTCTCCGCCATGTTCAACTTCGGCTACGCATTCGGCGAGCCGATTGTGAAGTCCGCTATCACCACGGGCGTTTCGCGGGATGACGCCCTGAACGCAGTCTGGGCCGTGATGCTGCCGGCTGGCGGCATCATCAACCTCGCTTATTGCGGATATCTCATGCGCAAAAACGATTCGGCCGGCCTTCTTCCAAAAGGGGCGGGACGAGACTGGGCCTCCGCATCCGCCATGGCGGCGTTGTGGACCTTTTCGGTCCTGGTGTATGGATGGGGCGCCAACGGCCTGGGCGCGTTAGGCCCGACGCTCGGCTGGTCCTTATGGAACGCCATCCTGATTGTGACCACCGTTATTTGTGGTCTGCTGACGCATGAATGGGATGGTGTGCGCGGAGCGCCGCTGCGTTGGCTTGCCGCAGGCATTTTCCTGCTGATTGCCGGATCCTTTGTGCTCGGAGTGGGCGCGGCTTAATCACTCGGAATAAATTTCGACCGGACCAAGCAGACCAGAAGGCAACGGTTCACGGACGAGACGCTTTTCCGTATTCTGTGTGAACTTCAGGTCAGGGCGTTCTCCGAGTTGCCTAAACTTCTCACCGAACTTTTCAACCAGGGCGGTGACATCGGGTTCGGGTTGCCCAAGCACGCGATTGATCAGCAGATTCGTTACTTTGACGGTGAGAGTATTGCGACCCGGCTGCGCTTTGCCGGTGATGTCCAGGCGATACGGCGTCATCCACGCTACGCCGGCAGGCCGGCCATTCAACTCGATATCGGCGATTTCGCGCACGGAACCCAGATCCAGCCAAAGTCGCCCCGCGAACTCTTTCAGATCGAACTCAGTTCTATAGACGCCACTTCCGCTGAAATACCGGAGGCGGTCGTGTTCCGTCCAGGAAGCCAGGCTATCCAAAGACATCGAATGGCCGTCGATTTCGAGAGTCCACGGGCCGGTAAGCGCCAACCTTCGAGAAGGTGCGCTGCGGCGTCCGGGATTCGCTCGGGGCGCCGGCGCCGCCTTGCCAAACGCAATGATCGTCGACGCGTAAGGTCCCAGTACAATCGGCATGCTGGTTCCCCCGCGTTCATAGGCGTAATCTTCGCACCTGCTGCGTGCGCCCCGTCAAAGGATCCCAGACCTGCGGCCGCCGATGACCCACGCGAAAGACTGCTTGCAAACGTTTCGGCGCGGCCGAAGTGTTCGCGATGAAGTAAAACTCGTGCTCCGGGGTTCTGCGATGCACAAACCCGACTTCGGGGTCCGCGGTTTGAAAATCAATATCGGGCGGATGGCTGTCGCGCAGCGCACGCAATAGCGAATTGCTTTCATCCGCCACAACCCTGCCACCCCCAGATCCGAAGACTTGAGACGCGATCTCCCGCACGCGGGCGCTCTTCTCGCGCCAGCCATGCCAGCCGTAGCAGAGTGCCGGCGTCTCGCGGATGGCGATTACCTTGCCTCCGGCTTTGGCAAAAGCCTGGATCTTTTCCATGCTCTCAACCGGCAGTCCGCGAATTGCCGGAAGCACCAGCACGCGATAATCGCCGAGCCCCACCCGCAGCCGGCCGTTTTCAATCCTGGCCTTTTGAAGCGCGTCATTGTTGATGCCGTCAAAGGCATAGCCGTTCGTCACCAGGGTGGAAACCAGCGGCGACCGATTCTTGAGTGCTGTGTCTAAGCCAAACTGCGGAAGGCGATCGTTCGGTTTGCCCAGCCGGGCCTTGATGATCACCTTCTGCCCACGATTCAGCATTCCGGCAGCGGACTCAGCCATTTCATCCTCTTCCGGCAGGAAGAGCGCGATGTCCGCCACGGGAACACCCTGCTGGAGAATGAAGCTGACACGCTGAACGTACTTCGCCAGGTGCTTTAAATACGGCCACCACGGATTCTTCGGATGGAAATAGACCGACGCATAATAAGACCAGCCGGGAATGCCGGTGTCGTCGGGGGAATAAGAAAAGCCGTGCCCGATGATCACGTTGATGCCGGCCAGAAACTGCACGTCTGAGCCGACCTTCAGATCCTGCAGCGTGGTCAGATAGCGCGGCTGACGCAGCCATGTGTAGCCTTCATTGGCCACCAGGTTCTGACCGTAGACGTGAGCGCCTGACGCAGCCCAACGCGGGCCTCCAAACTCGAGCCAGTCGTATTCCTCGGCCACTGCCAGATCGATGTGCTGGAATGCTCGCAGATCGTTCACCGGCGAGCCCATGGGCTTGCCCTGCAGACGGACTCCATGGGCCCTGGTCCACTGATGGAAAGGCTCGACGAAGCCATCCAGAAACAGATCGGTCAACGTGCGCCAATAGTCGTAGCGGATGTGCCGGGTGTCCTCGCCCACGTCATCCCAAAGACCCGGCAGATGCGGAAGCAGATCGTAGCCCCGTCGCTTGCGGAACTCCTCGGGAAAGCTCGGCGTCCACTGCTGCCCAAACGCTTCCAGGCTGTCGAAGTTGATGGACCGGAAACCACCGCGCGGCACGGCCGTAACGCACTTCCCGGCCACGGCGTCGAGATAGCGTTCCACCTGCCGCGCGGTCGAGGTGATCGAGGACCCAGCCTTCCGTGCCGAGTCCGCCGCCTTTGACGCGCTGGCGCGTCGGGCTGGAGATGTACTCCATGCCGGCTGCTTCATCGATTGTCACGATCTTTTCTCCGTCGGCCAACACTGCGCCTCGCGGCGCGCGGCGGATCGTGCGGGAACTCTTGTCGAGCGAGATCATCGGGCCGCCGAAAGGCCAGCCAACCCCGAGAAGCAGGTCCACACCCATCGATAGCTTCTGCGCATGCCGCACTGTGGAATCGAGCACGCTCAGGAACTTCTCGGAAAGGTACGGATAATTCACGTCATCGGAGGCGCTGAGCGGATAGACGGGGAAGATGAAAACACCACCGATTTCCGCGTCGCGCATGGCGTTCAATTCCCGGATAACCTGCGCCTCGGTCTGCGACGGACCGAACCACCAGTAGTACAGGATCATCTTGGCGTCCTGCGGCGGTTCCGCAAACGTCGTCGCAACGTCCGCAAAGGCGGCATTTCTGGCCAGGGCCCCCGCCAAAGCGGTTCGGAAGAGTTGCCGCCGGCTCCAAAGGATTTCCGGTAGTTTCATTTTCGAGCTCGGCTCCCTGCGACCGCTAACAGCCGGACCGGACCGAACAAACCGCTCGTAGTGGATTTACTTTCGAACTCATGGGCGCGGGCGTCATAGGGGCCGGGCCAGCCAGGCCCTTTCATGGATGCCCAGGCGGTCGCGCACGGGTGGAGAAACCAGATAGTTCGCAAGTGTGTTCGTAATCCGAACCCGGAGTTCGTTCGTGCCTTTGCGCAGCGCCTTTCCGGTCTGAAACCAGTAAGGCGACCAGATGCGAGCGCCGAGTCGCTGCCCGTTCAACCACACTTCCGCTGCCGTCGCCACACTCCCGAGATCCAGAAACCGGTTCTCTCCGGCAGTTCCGTCGTAGACGAAAGAGAAGCTGTATTCCGCCGTGCCCGAGAAATCCGCGCCCACCGCGTCCTTCCAGTCGCCTAGCGACACTTGCCGCGCCGGATCCGCTGAGAAGGTCTGTTCCTTGAAGTCGCCATCGGCAATGACGGTGTTCTCGATCCGCCGGATTTTCCACTGCCATCAATGGGTACGGAGCGGACCCAGGTCGGGTTGTAGCGCAGGGGGAGCGGCCGGTTGCGAGTCCACCAGAAGGCAGACCGATCCCCACGGGCTGAGCCGCAGCATACGCGGAGCCTCGCGTAATGGTTCCGGTCTCCGGATCGCACACCTTCGCCAGCATCCCGCCCTGAATCTGCGGGCTCGCGTCCACCCAGGATTCGGACTCGTTTGTGATGAGATAAACCGCGCCCTTTGGCAGGCGTCGGGAAGTGACGCGCAATTCGTTTGAAGAGGATTCCAGAGGGAGGGATGGACGTACCCAGTGCGCGAGTTGATCCAGGCGCGCCAGGACCAGGCGTCCGGCTCCGAGGCGACGCTCTTCACCAGGCCTCAAAGACTCCACGCCGGCAATTTCGAGAAACGAGCGCTGTTGCAGCGGCCCTGTCTCGGGCAATGATCCCACCGCGACAAGAGTCCCTCCATTACGCACGAATTGAATCAGTGCGTTCGCAGTCGTATCCGGCATCAAGCGAGTCTGGGAAACGACGATCGTGTGGTAAGACATCTTGCCGGCATGAAGGGCGCCGTTCGACACGCCTGCGCTGCCGAGCAGGTCATCGTCGACAAAATCAAAATCCACCTGGCGCTTCTCCAACTCCAGAGCGACATCGTCGTTGGCCTGGGCTTCCGGCGTCGATGTGGCGGGCGCGGCGGCCCAGAAATCGCGCACCGGAAAATACAAGGCCGTATCCGTCGGCGCCCTCGCCCAGCGACAGTCATGTAGCCGAGCCGGGCCGCGTAGTCCTGAAAAAGGGGCTGATACTGCCACAGCGGGTTCATGGGTCCATAGTGCGGCCGCTCGCCGCTGATCAGGTTTCCCGAACTTCCGGCCGGGTAATTGCCCATCACCAGGATGTTGCAGCCTCGTACATACTGGTAGTCCAGCAGCCACTTCATTTCGGCGAGCGTCAAGCCGTTACCGTAGACGCAGAAGGATTCGGTGAGCACGACGTTGCCGGCCTTCCTGCCTTGCGACGCTGCCCGCATAGCGGGGAAAGTGGTGATTCCGCTGGCCGGGGAACAGTTGCCGCCAGATGGTATCCACGCCGGGCAGGTCCATTCCCCGCATGGCGCGCAGGATGTGGCCATACCCATAACGCGCAGAGCCCATGGTTTCATCTTCTCCGCCGAAATGTCCGCCGGAAAGCAATGCCATACTTCCGGCACCACTCGCGGATCGGCAGAAGGTAGGCCTGCTGGAAAAGCTCACTCCAGACGTCGAAGAAATCGATTCGCGCCTGCATCGCCCTGGGATCTTGCGGTGGCGGATTGGCCAGCAGCAACGGCAGCGTCTCGATCAGGTCGTAACCTTTCTTCTGGCGAAATAGCTCCGGAAGAGCATCGGTCCAGGGCATCTGCTTGCCGGGAACGAAAGAGGCGACGGCGGGCTCATCCGTGAACGCAACGGTATCAGCGACCCAAGGTACTGCGGCATGAAGCGGCGATACCCTTCATGCGTCAGTTCGATAAACCGGCGTGTGGCCGCCGGATTGAGGCGGTCCGGTTGGAGGGGTTACTCGGCGGATGCGGCAAACCACCAGCGTGCTTCCGTTCTCCACGAACGCCGCAATCGCCCCGGCTGGCGTGACGGCCTTTTCCCCGCGCGCCAGCGGGCGCCGCTCCGCGATCAGCGTTTGAGCCGCGAAGTTCGCGATCGCTTTTGACCACGCGTCCGGTTGCACTGCCGGAGGGCCAGCCGCCCTCGTCGTACAGCCAGGCCTTCATGCCGCGTTTGTTCGCTTCATCCAGGGCCAGGCGGTACCGCGAGAAATATTCGTCGGAAAGGTAATCGACGTCCAGGCGATTGCCGGTTGAATCGGGACGAAAGTCGCGAGGCATCGGCAGGATGCATAACGTCAGCAGCTTGTGGACATAGTTGTCCTCTACCTGCTCGCGAATCCGCGCCGCATCCATCCGGTCGTTCCAGTTCCAGAAGACGCTCGGATAAAAGTCGGCCGGCGGCCGGCGAAACGATCGAACATCAAATTCTTCGCCAGCCGCTGCAGTCAGCAACAGCAGCGCGAGGCATAGCAGCCGCACCCAGCGGCTGAGAAGACGTACTTGAGGCCCAATTGAATCGTGCGCGGCCAACTGAATTGTGAAGTGACCTGCCCGAACGTGCTGCTGGTCGGATTGGTGCTGGGGGGCGCGAAACCGGTCGGGTGATTGAAAACATTCAGAATTTCGCCGCGAAACTGGATTTTGTGATTTTCGTGAATCGTCGTGTACTTGATCAACGACATGTCCCATGAATTATAGATATCTGATCGGATTCCCGCGAATCGCGGCGGAAACGTAATCAGATTGTTAGCTAATTGCTGGGACGGAGCCGTTACGAATCCGGATGTGTTGAACCATCGCTGGGGCGTGCGCTGATCGTCCGGGAGGGCGATGCTTTTGATATCGCCAACAAACAGCGCATTGCCGAAGCCGAGAGGCTGGCCGCTGTTCATATGCCAGATAGCATTCAACTGCCAGCCGCCGATGAGTGCGTTGCCGACCCTCCCGCTATTGGCTAGCAGCGGCTTGCCTGTCCCAAACGGCAGTTCATAGATACCGCTGACGGAAAGGTTCTGGGGCCGGTCAATCGCCGAGATCGAGCGATAAGGAGCCGGATCTCCGGGGTTCAGGTAGGATGTCGCTTCCATTGTCTTTGAGAACGTGTATCCCGCAATTGCCGTAATCCCTTTGCTGAATCGCCGCTCCAGGCGAGCCTGCAGGGCGTGGTACCACGAGTAGCCCTGTTGATCCAGCATAGTGACGCCCGTGAATTGCGGATACGGGAGCAGCAATTGGGAGCGCGGGATCGTGCTTCCATTCAGATTCGTACCTGGCAGCACTCCGGCAAACGGGTTGGGAACGTTCGATGTCAGGAAATTTATGGTCTGTTGGTCGCGGACCGGAGACGTGCTGAGGTAGCGATTCGGCACGGCGTCGATGTCGCGCGTCTGCCAGAGCTTAACCCCTTTGCTTCCGAGGTAACCGACTTCTACAAGGATCTGACCGGGAAGCTGTGTTTGAACATTGAAACTCCAGTGCATCTCATACGGAGTCCGGTTCGCCGGGTTGTAGAAATTGATGGTCCGGCCGAGAAACGTTTGCGCGCCCAGTGAAGATCCAGATGGGGGCAGGATGCCCGTGGGGAAGGGATTGTTAAGATTTGCTACGAAGGTCTGCCCGTTGTTCAGCGACGGGACCAGGTTCGTCGCCTGGTTGAAACCTGTCTGAATCGCTCGATTCTGCGCAGGCTGTCCGACTGGCATGTAGTATGTACCGAAGCCGCCCCGAACCACAACGCGCGGCAGGGCCCTGTAAGCGAACCCGATTCGCGGCGCGAAATTTGTGAACGAACGATCCCACAAAAGTCTTGACACGTTGCCCACTCCGGCGAACAGCAGGCCTCCCTTCACCTGCAACTGGCTGGGCGGTAACGCGGGATCCGGATTCGCCGCGTAGTTGGCAAGAACCTGCGGCGCGATGGGCTGGGCGGCGTTCGGATCGAAGCCGCGCACACTGCGATCGAAGCGTTCCGTCACCGGGCCCTGATACTCCCAGCGCACACCGAGATCGAGAGTTAGTTTCGGGGTTGCTCTCCAGTTGTCGTGAACGTAAAGCCCCCAATAGGTGGATTGGATTGCCTGACTGTCGTTCCGGTCAATCGATCCGGTAGTCGGCTGTCCCAGCAACAGAGCGGCGAGGCCTTGCCCCACTCCACCAGGCGAAGTCGGCGAGTTATCGAGGGGACCACGGGTATAGTCCGTTGCGAACGTGTAGAAGCCGGTTGCATTGCCGAACGTGCGGACGTTGTCTCTGTAAGCGCGTATGTCGCCGCCGAATTTGATGTGGTGCGTACCATGTTGCTTGTCGAAGCTTACAAAGAAGGAGTGGACATCGTTGTTGAGGTTGTCCGCGCTTTCGCTACCCAGGCTTTGCGCTCCGGATATGGCGACACGGGGGAACATGTCAGCCGTTTGCGTAAGCTGATCGGTGACGCTCGACGAAAATCCGAGTTGCCCAATGTCGTATCCGAGTGTCCGGGGACTGTGCCCGCCGGCGTACCGGATGTAACCATAGCGCACATCCATGATCAGAGGTGGGTCCGAACATGTAGACATCATCGAGCGAGAACTGACGGGTTTTGCCGATGTAATTGTTCCCGACGGAAACGTCGTTCCAATAGGCGCGGTACGGCCCGTCAATTTTACGGCTCACCGAAAAGCGGCCGGAGAGCCGCTGCTTGTCGCTGATGCTGTGGTCCAGGCGGCCCACATAGTTGTAATACACAACGGGCTCCGTCATGGTCTGATCCGCGTAGTTGTTGGTGCCGTCCGCGTTGCCCGTCGTATTCGGTTTCGGATAGTGACTGAGGATGTTTACGGCAATGGGGTTGATCCGGTTCGACGGAATGATATTTCCGGGAAACGGCTGGATCGAGAAACGACCGTTGGCGGCAGGCTGAATCGTATTGGGGTCGTAAATTTGATATTGCGGCCCCAGGGCGAGCAGGTTCGAAAAGTCGCCGCCAAAGTTGCGCGGATCGGGAACCGTGAGTGTCGAGCCCTGGAATATCGTGTTCTGATGCATGCCTTCGTAGCCGAAGGTGAAGAAGGTCCGATCCTTGCCGTTATAGACCTTGGGGATGTAGACCGGTCCGTTAAGACTCGTACCCCAGAGCCGATACGAAAAGTCGCCGCGCGGCTGGCCATACAGATTTCCAAAGAACGTGTTAGCCGCCCAGTCCGGCTGGCGGTCGAAAATATACAGGGAGCCGTGCGGCTGGTTCCCGCCCGTCTTCAGAACCAAATTGACCAACGCGCCGCTGGTGTGGCCCACGCTGGCGTCGAAGGCCGTCTCCACTTTGACTTCCTGAACCACATCCACAGGCGGCGAGTTGGCCATCCCCACGCCGAAATCTGCATTGCTGGTCTGCGTATTGGGAACGCCGTCCACGGTGAATTCGGTGCTTCCCATCGGCGCGCCGTTGACATTCATTCGGGTGGTGGTCGCGTTGAGATTGGTAGGCTCCTGATCCAGGAAACCGGTGGGATACACGTTCAGAACTCCGGGCACGAGATACATCAACGAAAACGGCGACCCATACGAAATCGGCAGTTCACTGATGCGGCGCGTGTCGATCACCTGGCCCACGTTCGCATTGGCTGCTTCGAGAAGCTCAGCCTGCGCGATCACCTGAACCTGATCCGTAATGGCTCCCACTTCCATGGCGAAATCGAGTTGCAATCCCTCGTGGATTCGCAACTCGAGATTGTCTTTTCGAGCCGTTTTGAACCCAGCGGCCCCGGCCGTGACGTTATACGATCCCGGGATCAGGAACGGCAGCGTGTAATCTCCGTCGTTGTTCGTGCGCGTTTCGACAGTTATGTTGGTCGCGATATTAGTCGCTTTGACTGTGGCGTTAGGAACCACCGCTCCCGAGCTGTCCGTGATTCTTCCCCGGATGCTTCCGCGTGTTTCCTGCGCCGCGGCGCCAGGCGCAAGCATTCCGAGCGCCATGGTTAAAAGTGCAATGATCCTTCCGAAAGACGTCGTACTCATGTCAGGCTCTCCCTCAAGTCCCCTGAATGTTGTTACCAGGCAGAGTGATCAGAGGCCGTCTGCCCGAATGTTTGGTTCGAACGCCGTAATATACTTACACCACCTCTGTACCCATGTCAAGCCTCCTGCCAAGTCTATTGTGTTTATGCATTTACACACAATATGGCACCTCGATAGATTTATATCTTGATTAAGCGGGTCCGGTTGAATATGATCGTTCGTGTTCGGATGGAACTGTCAAGCCTCGAGCGAAGAGAACGAATCGTAGACCAGGTCGCGCATGGCGCGGTTTCCGTCGCTGACCTCGTACGCCAGTTTGGCGTCTCGGAAATGACCGTACGCCGCGATCTGGCGGCTCTCGAAAACGAAGGGAAACTGGTTCGCGTTCACGGGGGAGCCATCTCCTGCCGCCGGTTAGCCAATGAATATTCGTTCAGGGTAAAAGAGGCGCACAGCGTAGAGGCGAAGAGGCTGATCGGTGAAACCGCGGCGGAATTGATCCGTCCTATGGATATCGTTTTCGTCGATACGGGCTCTACCGCATTGGCCGTGGCCCGTGCTCTGCCCCGCCGGAACCCGCGCGTGATGATTACCTCCAACCTGGCCGCTGCCATGGAAATGGTCGGAACGAATATCCGAATCCTGGTTGCCGGCGGCGAACTGAGCCCGCATTCACCGGATTTGTACGGCGAGTGGACGTTGCAGATCCTTTCAACCGTCAATGTCGATGTCGCATTCTTCGGCTGCGACGCCGTAGATCCCGCAACCGGGTTCTACGCGTCCGACACCCGGAGCGCCGCCGTTGCCCGCCTGATGATGTCACGATCGCAGCGAAAGTATCTGCTGGCCGACAGCACAAAGTTCGGCAGACGGGCAATGTGCCTGGTGGCGCCTTTGGCGGAGTTGAGCGGGGTAATCACCGATCAGGCATTGGCCGAGCAATTCCGTAAGCCCCTTTGCAGAGCGGGAGCCCAGGTGTGGTACTCCGATGTCACAACCGGCGTTCCAGCCGGCGGACCCCTTGGATGAACCTCGAACAAAGTGTTATGGTCTGAAGCTACGCGAAGGGAGTTCCTCGGCACCGCCGGGATGCTGCTGCTGGGACCCTCAACTCAGGGTGCCCAGAATGCCTTTTCATCTATACCGGATCCCTTTTAGCTTAGGCAGGATGATGAAAAAGTAGGCCGTGGGGAAGT
Source organism: Bryobacteraceae bacterium (assembly GCA_963794765.1). Classification (GTDB taxonomy): domain Bacteria; phylum Acidobacteriota; class Terriglobia; order Bryobacterales; family Bryobacteraceae; genus JAWXCM01. Next base: position 204,309 of record CAWCGC010000042.1, read on the forward strand.
GTTGCGAAGTTGAAAGTGAGTACGCAAGATCTGGTTAATTTCAGCCATTACGCTGCGGCTGCGAGGCCGAACAGACCGTTGATGAACGCAACCTGACCGGTGATGTCGCCCTTCGCCAACCACCTCACCTGGCCTTTGCGAATGATGTTCACTGTCTCGATACCCTGAATCGTTCGCCGCGCCGAGTGAAATGACCGGAAGCCCTGCATCGCTCTGACTCGGCGTTTTATTGGCGGTGATCTTGTTCCACAATGTTGTTCAAAAAGCGAACAGATCGACATCGGCAACGTCGACCGAGTTCACCGGTCCGCTTCAGTTCCGAGATCACCCTCGGATATGACGGATTGCCGTCCACATTGATCACACGCGGACGCGGGTGGCCAACAGCGAGCAATGCTTTTTGAAAGAAACGCTTAGCAGCACCCGCGTCCCGTCTCGCAGACAGGAGAAAATCGATCGTCGCTCCTGTGTAGTCGACAACTCGATATAGATACGTCCACTTGCCGCTGACTCGAACGTAAGTCTCATCCACGCGCCACGATCCGTTTGTGTTTCGCACTTCCGACCGGTAGCGACGGTTCAGTTCCGGTGCGTATCGCTGGACCCAGCGCCAGATCGTTACATGATCCACATGCAGGTTTCGTTCCGCCATGAGTTCCTCGACGTCTCGGTAGCTGAGGCAAAACCGAAGATAGCGACGAACGCACAGGATGATCATCTCTGGTTCGAAGTGTCTTCCCTTGAACAGTGCCGGGCGGTTCCATCGCATCCGCCGCAAGCGTATAAGAGCATGAAAGCCAATTCGCAACACATCCGGATTACCTTCGAGTAGAAGTCTCTGGTGCGGAGAGCGCGCCCGACGAAACCTGGGACGTGCCCTGCAGAACGGTGCTTCGGATATCGGATTCTTTCGACGGTATATGGAACGATAGCGAAGGCACGCTTCGAAACTGGTACTGACGTAATTGCGAGCGGCCAGTGAGTTCTTACGATGTTCCCCACCGATTGGTTTTCAACTCCAAGTGCGAGTTGCCATTGGGTAAAGGCAAACGATACGGCAGTTCCATGCACGACTCGCCGACGTTATCGTGGGCGGCTGGCACACCAATGGCATCCTCACGCTGAACTCCTGTCAGCCGCTGATCTTCAGTCAAACCACGAACAACAGGTTTTCCTTCGGCGGTTATCAAAGGCCGAATTCCACCGGAGTCGATGCCAGGATCGACAATCGGTCCATACGCCATCGCCGGCGAGTGCCGGATTGGCCTGTTGCTTTGACACACAGAGCCGTCCACTATTTCCGGGCGGGTCCGGCAGCATCGCGGGCGCTGAGTCTCCGGCGAATGAGTTGCATCCGCGCATTCAGGGCAGTCAGCTGACGCATATCATCCTCCGCAGATGCGAGTGTGTTCTGAATCCGCGAGAACTCGGCGCCGTTCGGAGCCACCGACTCCCCATTGCGGCGGCCATCGAAAGCACCGGCGAGCGTTCGGTAGTACTCCGTCAGTTCCCGGTAACGGCGCAGCAGGTTGTCGATGTATTGTTCGCGACGGATTGCGACGTCCTGCATTTCCGCCAGCAGCGCGGCCTGATCCTGGGTTGCCGTTGCTTTACGGAGGCGCGCATTTGTTGCCTCCAGCTGCGTGACCGAGTCTTTTTGCGCCTGCAACTCTGCACGTAACGTGCCGAGCTGATTATTGGCTTCAGCGAGTGCCTGGCGTACTTCGCTCGCGTTGGCGGACAAGCGGGCATTCTCCGCAGCTGCGGTCGACACCTGCGACTGCAGTTCGTTTGCACGGCTTTCAAGATCCTGACTGCGCTGCCGCGCCTCGGCGAGTTGTGCCCGGAGGGCCTGTAACTCCTGCCTGAACTGCTCGGCTTCGCTGCGAGTGAACGCAAGCTCTCGTGCAGCATGATCGTTCGGTTTTCGCGTCGCAGTCTTCGCCGAACCTGCGGGACCAGTTGCCTGCGGTACCGCCTGTTGTTGCTCAGCGCGCTTGCGCAACTCGGCATTCTCCGCTTCCAGGCTCCGGATCCGTTCGATCGCATGAGGGTCAGGTGACTGATTGCTTCTGCACGATGAGGACAACATGCAGGCCAGCAGCAGAATTGCAACCTTCCCTGTTATGCTCACCTATTTCGTCCTTGTATCGATTCGTCCACGGTAGGCCAGAGCTGCGTCGCATCCCTCAGCAGTCACCTGGATCTGTATTGCCGGGCGTGTCGGTTGCGGCAGTTCGACAGTCAGCATATATTGAGACCCGATGTAATCCATCAATCGCTGGATCGCTTCCGGGATTTCCGCTACAGAGCGGCAGAACACTCCGCTGCCCGCCGTGATTTCGACAAGGCGCCTTAGCCCGTTCTCGTACGCCTCGTTCAGCCTGTCGCTTCGCGAATGCAAGTGAACCAGGAAAACTGGAGTCTGCCGCCTCAGCAGCCTGGATTCCAGCTTTGAGATTTTCTCGCGGATCAGTCTATCGGGGAACTTTCTGCTAAGATCGTGCGAATCGCTGGAGTTCACCACCGGATTGCTCAGGTCTTCGCGGTAGTTGCGAACATCGCTATCCGAAACATACAGCACCGCAACACGTACCGAAGACGCGGCTGCCACAGCATCTGCGATCTGCTCCACCTCCTCGACGGTATCAAAGAGGCCTGCCTGTCCGCTGACGGATATCGCCTCGAGGTCTGCTTTGATCGCAGACCGGTCCGGCGTGGGATCCTGCAGAACGGACAAGCCATCCTGTGCGCGAAGCAGACCGACGTACGTATTAGGTGACAGCTTGTCCAGCGCTCCGATCAGGGCGCCTCGCGCTACTTCAAAGTCCGCCGAGTCGCCACTCAGATCCATGACGAGCAGAAGGACCATGTCATCTTTCTTGCCGGCCACGCGCAGCACCTTTGCCGTCCGGCCGTTGATCGATACACGAAAAACCGGCGCCGCAGGGACCTCGCCCTGAATCCACACGGGCAGACGGACCTGACGCTTTCCGGGTCCCGCCTGCTGCCCCGCCACGCCGGAGCACGCGATTACAGCCAGCAGAACGCTAATGACCAGGCGTACCATCAGAAGCTGAATCGCATTCCAACCTGAATTACGCGTCCGCCTCTCGAGCCTATGATTCTGCCTGCATTGACGTTCGGTGCAGTCTGTGGTCCAATGCCCGCGTCCGGATCGTTCCAGTTCGCATGGTTCACGAAATTGAACGCGTCCGCACTGATCTCGATCGCGCGTCCGGCGTCAACTGCCAGCCGTTTGCTGACGCTGAGATCGTAGTTCTGATTGCCGGGATTCAGAAGATATGGATGAGTGCGAGGACCGTTGCCGAGAGTAAAGTCGGCCGGCTGATCGAAAGCGGCTGGGTTGAACCACAAAGATGGCCCTCGATCGGGAACGCTGGGATCGACACCCGGAACTACCTTAACCCGCAGAGCCGTGATCACGCCCCCTGTGTTGTTAAACAGAGGATGAAGCGCGATTGGGTTGCCGGAAGTCATCACAGCCGTGCCGCTGAGCGACCAGCCGTCCACCATAACCCGCCGCCAGTCGGAGTAGTTCAGAAACGGCTTATTGGATCCGAAAGGCAGCTCGTATACATAGCTGAACTGCAGGCGCTGTGGCTCATTCGAGGACGTAAGCGACCATTCGTTCTGGCCATTGAAGTAGTCTTGCTTTCCGTACGGCCCCGAGTAGTCGTCCATCTGTTTGGAATATTCGTAGTACGCGCTCACCGACAGACCTTTGGAGGCGCGCTTCTCCAGCCGAATGAAGCCCGCATCGCGAAAGTATCGCCCGGCCGGCCACATTCCGTTCAACTCGAAGCCTTTGTACTGGGGGTAGGGTCGAACTGAGCGGTTGAACAACTCGTCGTTCAGCAGATCGCGGTAGACCATCGTATCCGGTGAGATGGCATTGGGGTTAGCTGCCAGATCACCCACAAGCAGATCGCGCCCTCCGGAATACGTGGCGCCCACGCTCAGCAGAATCGAGCCTGGTAACTCACGCTCGACAGAAAGCGATGCGACCTGCGTAACGGGCTCCAGACCGCTCCTGTTCATGAGATCCGCAATGGTGTTGTTGACCGCCTCGGGCCGTGTGTCTGGCCCGGCATCCGGCGTAGCTGGTGGATCAGCACCGAGTGTAATCGCAGGCTCCAGTTGCGGATTCGGCGAAAGAAACGTCACCGCACGGTTGAAAGCCTGCGTTGCCCATTGTCCAAAGTAAATCGGAGCCTGTGTGTGTGCCCGTGAATAACCCAGTCTCAATACCGTCTTTGCACTACCGCGCGGATTCCACACCAGGCTTACAGTTGGATCCAGACTCCAGATCACTGGCTGAAAGCTGCGCGACGTACCGTTCTCCCCGGCAACGATCAGTGCGCCCGGACGGCCGGTCTCCGGATTAACCGTGCTCAGGTCGACCGTCGACTGCCGATCATACTTCTCCGTGCGGGGGGTGTGCCGGTTAAGGGTCAGGCCTGCGGTCAGCGTCAGTCCTTTCCGGATCTCATACTGATCGCGGAACTGCAGTGTTGCCGCGCTGTGGCGGAAATACGACGGAGCCGTCGTAACCGTGCTCTCGGCATATTCCGGTAACCCCAGTAGAAAGGTCGCGAACGCATGTCCTGTGTTGACGATCCCGGGCAGACTGGTTAGTCCGGTGCCAAATCGATACGATCCAGCCGGATATTTTGGCCAGTAAGTATTCACCTGACGATAGACGTAGTCAGCCGTCACACGAAGCGAATGCCCGCCGGCGCGCGTGCTGAATGCGTCTGTGATCTCATAGCGATTGCGTGCGTTGCGCGAAAACGGGTAGCTGCGCCCCATTCCGAGGTACGGCTCGAACCGGTAAACCGGATATTCTTCATTAGCTGTCCCCGAAGCGGATGTGTCTGACCGCGCATCCACGCTGACCGTATTCGCACTCCGCGGTGAGAGTGTAAAGACGTGCTCCACGGACAAACGCCGGCTCTGGAATTCCCTGTCAGAATCGCCGGGGTTCGCGATTGAAGGAAACCAGCGCGCTGCCCCGACCAGTCCGTTCGAAGCGGCAATCTCACCGCTGAGCCTCTGTTTTTCGCTCAACGGATGCGCCACCCGCGCGATGATCCCGTTCGCCACGTTGGTTTCAGGCGAGTTGATGAAGTAGTTGTTCTGATAAAAAGGCGCGGGCTCCGTATTCGGCGTAGGGTATAGCGATACCGCCTTCATCGCCACGCCGCTCAGCCTGTTTCGCGGGATTACATTGCCTGGAAAGGGATCGCGCAAATACTGCAGGTTGCTGGTCGATACCGGCTGCAATGGATCGAAATCCGGATTCGCCCGCGTGGACTTCGGATCGTAAATCGGCAATGGGTTCCCGGCCGCATCCACAGTGTGCGAAAAATCGCCCTCGCGTTCCGGCAGAATCGGAACCGTACGAAGATAGGTCCGGGAGATTCGCTCCCGAACGCCTTCGTACGAGAGAGAGAAGAACGAGTTCCTCGCGTTCACCAGCCGCGGAATTACAATCGGGCCGCCCAGATTGAACCCGAATTGATTCCGTCGGAGCAGTGACTTGGTGCCGTCCCGCTGACGGATCTCATGTGGAATGGCGTCCAGAATATCGTTTCGAAAGTTCTCGAAGACGCGGCCATGCCAGGCCGGTGCAGGACCACGTCGCGCGCTGCGGCCCTGAGGACTGTCCGGGCGTATGCCCAGCTTGGCAGTCTGAGCCTTGAATTCCTCTACCGCGCGGGCGAGGCTGGTACTGGTCTGGGCAATGGCGTCAGTTTGAGCTTGCGCCGCCGCGGCCATGCAAAGCAGCAGGATGAGTCGCGGCACAACAACCACCATGTGTATGTCTTGATGGTACCGTGGGCATCACCAGCCGCTTCGCGCGAACATCGCGTCGGCTATGAGGCCACGGTATCTACTTCGAGACCGGGATCGCATCTTCGGTCGTGAGTTCGTATACCAGGTGAAAGCAATGGGATCAAGCAGGTACTGTCGGCACCCCGCGCTCCGTGGCAGCGAGGATACGTGGAGCGTGTCATTGAAACCATTCGACGGGAATGCCTCGACCCCGTGATCATATTCGGTGAGCGAGATCTGCGCTGCTGGCTCAAGTTGTTCCTGGCGTACTACCACCAGACTCGAACACATCTGTCACTGGATAAAGATGCGCCGGAACCACGGCCAGTTCAGGATCGTGGACTGGGGCGTGTAATCTCGATGCCCGAAGTCGGTGGACTGCATCATCGCTACGAGCGGCGCGCCGCTAATTCCCCGAAAACGTCTGAGTCTGACCGTTGGACTCGCCCATCGGCAAGGCTCTCGTCCGGTTGATCTGCGCGAGTCTGCACGCGGCCCACTCCCTCTGCGTCGGTCGCGTTCACAAACTGCTCAGCACACCGCGCAGGAACCTGACGCTATTTGGATCTATACCGGACTGCAACAGCTTAGTCGAGACTCGCCCGACGAAGTTTACGGGAGGCACAGACTTCGACCTCAAGACGCTGCAGCGTGCTGTCGGCACTGGAAGCGCACTGATGTTCAGCATCGGATCAGCGACGCGCGTCTACGCTGCCGCGCTGAAGCTCCTGTTCCGGGATGGCAGTGGCCTTTGCAAACCCTCCACAGACAGTTCCACCGACTCTACCGCCAAAACAATTTACACAGAAGATGTTACAGAACCGGTCAGCCACGTCCGACATTGTCTGGCGCTTGAAGCTTCTTCGTGGGATCGATAGAGAACCACGTAAGCATCCCGAGGAGGGCGACTGCGCTGCCGAAGTACAGGCCCGCCGCCCAACCTGCGCGTCCGGCAATCCACGGCGTGAGGATAGGCGCGATGAAACCTCCAACGTTTCCCCCGCTATTCATGATGCCGGAGGCAGTGCCTGACTGCCGGCCTGCGACGTTGATCGCTGCTGCCCAGAACGTCACGTCAGCGCATGATGCGAATCCGAGTGCCAAAGAAATAAAGGTGACCGTTGCTGCAGTACCGGTGCTGTGGGCACCCGCGAACAGCAGGAGCGCACTTGCGGCAAAGCCTCCCACCGCCACCGAGCGTAATCCCTTTCGAACACCCCAACGCTTCACCAGGCGGTCCGACAACCACCCCCCGAATGGTGTCATCACCAGCCACGTCAGCATCATGATGGTCGTATAAACCACACTCTGCTCCGACCCGAGCTTTCGGACCTGGCCGAAGTAGTAATAGCTCCAGTAAAAGAAAATGTACTCGAAATAATCGAGGCACATGAACCCGAGTGTCAGCAGTACGATCTGGCGATTGAGGAGCAGAGCACGCCAGCGAACCGGTTCGCGGCGCTGAAACACATGTTGAGGGTGAGGGTAATCACGCGCTGATAAATGCCAGACGATACCGAGCAGAACCGTAAAAATCCCGGCCGCGACAAATGACGTTTGCCAGCCATAGCGGGCCATCATCCGGGAAAAAATGACTGGCGAGAGCGCTCCGCCCAGACCTGCCCCACTGGACACGATGCCCTGCACACGGGATCGATTTTCAGCCGTAAACCAGTTCGCATTCATCCGGGCGCACGCCGGATAGAGCGGAGAAGCGAAGACGCCTGCAGCGAGGCGCAGCAGCATGAATCCGGGAACAACGCCGATCAGCAGACTCAGCCAGGGCTGCCCGCCGGCAGCCGTCAGCGCGGTAAACACGCCGGTTCCGATCGCCATCACCGTCAACGCCGTTCGCGGGCCGATACGGTCTGCAAGGTAACCGCCCGGAATCATCAGGAGCGCGTAGCTGCACAAAAACGCAGAGTAGATCGTGCCCAGCTGGGTTTCCGTCAAGTGAAAGTCCGTCAGAATCCGGGGACCTGCAATGGAGATGATCGTGCGATCGAAGTACCCGGTCACGCTTAAGGCAAACATCATCCCGGCCAGGATCGGACCCGCATGAGCCGGCCGCTCAGGTTGCAATACAGATGCGTGCGCCATGATTGTAGTCAGCACCGATTAGGTCAACGCATAGTCAGCAGCCGGCGCTGCAAACCGGCGGAGCACCTCGAAATCCAATTCAATCCCCAGTCCGGGCTTTTGCGGCAGCGGAACCTTGCCTTCCACAAGCTGGAGTTCGTCTCGTACCAGTTCCCTTCGCAGCGGTGCCTCGGAAAGCTGGGCAGGCAGAAATTCGATGTACGGGCAGTGTGCGGTCGCCGCGCACAGATGCGCCGAAGCCGCGATTCCTATGCCGGTTTTCCAGCAATGCGGCACGATGAGCCTCCCACGATCGGCGGCCAGGTCGCACACGCGCCTCGCTTCTGTCAGACCGCCTACGCGACCTATATCCGGCTGGGCTACGTCCACCTTGCCGCGATCCATCAGGTCGAGAAACTCGAAACGTGTATTCTGCAGTTCGCCCGCAGCAATCCGGATCGGCGAGTGGTCGTGTAGAAACGCGTATCCATCGAGATCGTCGATCGGCAGTGGCGTCTCCATAAAGAAAAGATCGTAGTGCTCCAGCTTCCGCAGGACTCGCAGCGCTTCTTTCGGGTTCGTCCAGCAGTAACAGACGTCCACCATCATCACAAACTCAGGACCTAGAGCCTCCCGGCATGCTGCGACGACGTCCACAATTACCTCGTCGTCCTCCTGCAGACCGTTGTGGGCGTAGGGACCCTTGACGCACACTTCCATCTTGGCGGCACCGAAGCCCAGCCGCTTCGCTTCTCGTGCCTTTGCGACCAGGGACTCGCGATATTCTTCGGCCGTGTGTCCCGTTGGGAGCAATGATGCGTATGGCGTAATGTCGGGCTTGCGGGCCCCTCCGAGAAGCTGCCAGCAGGGCAGGCCAAGCGCCTTGCCGCGTATGTCCCAGAGAGCCATGTCCAGTGCTCCCATCGCACAAATGCCAACACCTCGGCGGCCCGTCATAAGGCTGCCCGAGTACATCCGGTCCCACAGTGCTTCGGGCACCAGCGGATTCTGACCCAGCAGCATCTCCTCGAGACCCAGGCCGAGTACATGTGTCCCGCGGGCGTGGATCATTGCCTGCGCCACCCAGGGATTTGTGTCAACCTCGCCAATGCCGGTGATGCCCTCGTCCGTATGGACCAGCACAACGATATCGTCCTGAGCCGACGAGCAGGCGGCCGCATCGTAACCAGCATCCAGTAACACGTGAGTTTCAATCTTTGTGATCTTCATGTCGGGGGTGCACCTGAGAACACACCTGATCCAGCCAGACATTCATCGCGGATTCGAGCGCTCGCTTCGCGCCTTCGGGATCTCGACGTCGAATTGCTTCGAGCAGCGGCAGATGCAGTTGCACATCCTGCGTGAGGTCAAACGGACGACTCGCCGCGATCCGGATCGCTCCGGCGCCGAAGATAGGCAGCAGCAGCCGTCGCAGCGTGTTTTGCAGACACTCGTTTTCCGCCATTTGCCAGATCTTGCGATGGAACGCGAAATCCGTTTGGATGAACCGCTCGGTGTTGCCTGCGCGTGCTGCATCCAGCAAATCCAGATAGCTGCGCTCCAGAATCTCGATGTCGGCGGGTTTGGCCAACTCGGCGGCGCGTGCCACGGCTGCGGGTTCCAGCAGTCGTCGGACCGCGAAGATCTCCTCCGCGGAATGCTTCGTTAGCCGGGTCACATAAGTCGCGGCGTTCGGCTTCTTTGTTACGAGGCCTTCGCTTTCCAGCTCGATCAGTGCTTCGCGCACGGCTGTGAGGCTGGTCGCGAACTGGGTCGCGAGCTTTCGTTCGACGATCTTTTCTCCCTGTCTCAACGAGGTGCTCAAAATTGCGTGCCGAAGTCGCTCTGCGATCTGGCTACGCAGAGTTGGCGTGGACACGGGCTGAAACTGTGACGCCATCGCTCCACATCGTACCACCGCTTCATATGATCGATCATTTAATCCGACCTCGGCGAGACAACTGAAAGCAATTATTGACGGCGCTCATCAGCCGTGATAAGAATGATCGATCATCCGAGGTGCTCTATGAATCGTCTGATCCAGCGTGTGGCCCTGTTGGCGGTGCTCAGTGTGTCCGATTCCGTCGTCTACGGTCAGCTCAGCAGCGGCAGTCTGTCAGGACAAATCACCGACTCTGCCGGGGCGACCGTTCCAGGAGCTCAGGTGCGTGTTCAGAACGTCGATACCGGTACAGCACGCGAGACGCAAACCGATGAGACCGGCTTTTATCAGCTGCCCAATCTGTTGCCGGCTGTTTATGAACTGACCGTCCGGGCGGAGGGTTTTAAAATCGCCGTCCGCAAAGGCGTCCAGTTGCAGGTGGACCAGGGTTTGCGTGTGGACGTCCAGTTGGAGCTTGGGGATGTCCGCCAGAGAGTCGAAATTGCGGCTGAAGCACCGTTGCTCGAAACCGAAAGCTCCAAAGTAGGCACCGTCGTCGAGACGCGCCAGATCACCGAGCTCCCGTTGAACGGACGACAGTTCGCGCAACTGATTCTGTTGACACCCGGAGCGCTTCCTCTTGCTCTGGGCCAGTCCACGTCCTTCAAGGTGCAGCTCGGCGCTGGTTCCTATTCGCCCGTCATCAACGGACAGAGGAGCCGGTATAACAATTTCCTTCTGGACGGGGTCGAGAACAACGATCCGATGTTCAACAGCTACGCGCTGAATCCTTCCGTCGATGCCATTCAGGAATTCTCTGTGCAGTCGCGCGGGAACGCAGACGAGCAGGGCCGTTCGATGGGCTCCGACATTGTGGTGGCGACGCGTTCCGGAACGAACCCGTACCACGGCTCCATGTGGGAATTTCTACGCAACTCGAAGCTCGATGCCCGAAACTTCTTCGATCCGTCGAGACCGGACTTCAAGCAGAATCAATACGGATTCACGTTCGGAGGTCCGGTCAGGCTGCCGCATTACAAGGGCAAAGACAGAACGTTCTTCTTTGGATATTACGAGGGATTTCAGTTTGTCCGGTCTGCGAACAGCATCGGCACCGTTCCAACGGATGCCATGCGCAAGGGCGATTTCTCGGCGCCCGGTATCCCTCGTATTTACGACATCAATACGACAGTGCAGGACGCGTCTGTTCCCGGCGGCTACGCTCGGCAGGCATTTCCGGGCAATCTAATTCCCGCGGCCCGCATCGATAAGAACGCACAGGATCTGCTGAATCAGGTTTACCCATTGCCCAACCTGCCCGGCGTAACGCGTAACTACATCAATACGACCCCGCGCCGCCAGGAGAACAATCAGGGTTCAGTCCGAGTGGACCAGAGAATCACCGCAAACAATACTCTGTTTGCACGCTTTTCGTATAACGACGGGTATAACGCTGCTCCCGGCGGTATCCCGTCGGTTGCTACGACCATCACGAACACTGCGACGAACGCAACGCTGAGCGATACGCATGTTTTCCGGCCGAATCTCGTGGGACATTTCCAGTTCGGATTCAACCGCTACATCTCAAACCAGACAGCGGCTGCATTGCCGAGTTCCGTTCTGCAGGCGACGGGCTGGGACAAAGTGTATCCGAGCGAAGCACCTTACCTGCTGTTGTTGGGTCTGAACATCACGGACACGGTGAGTGCGGGAGGCGCGTTCATCCCGATCGGGCCGCACAACATGTACCAGAGTATCGGCGACATCTCGTGGATACGCGGCCGGCACAGCTGGAAACTGGGTTTCACCTGGGATTACCTGGACAGCTTTCAAGCCAGCCCGGAGGCTAACATCGGCTTCGGCCGGCGTCCTACATCCGACCTGCGTCGATCTGAACGCAACAGGCTACGGAGTCGCATCGTTTCTGCTCGGGCTTCCCACCGACTCGCGCCGCGCCGCCGGAGACACATCCGCTCTGCTCAGTCACAACGAATACTTCTTCTTCCTGCAGGATCAGATCCGCGTCAACTCACGGCTGACACTCACCGCCGGTTTGCGATACAGCTTTGTACAGCCCATGAAAGAAGCGAACAATCGCTATAGCGGACTCGATATTCGGAATGGGAGTTATCTTCTGGCAGTACCCAACCCGGTTACTGGCGCCCCGCCGAACTTGCGCGAACGCTGGGTGGATCCGTCCTGGAATAACTTCGCTCCACGATTGGGCCTCGCGTTCCTGTTGAACAACAAGACAACGATACGCGCTGGTGCAGGTATCTATTATTCGTACACGGACTATGTTCAGTACTTCGCCGATCCTGCCGGGCAGTGGCCGTTCGGCTTCTCCGAGAGTGTCGGTCCTTTGAACGATTTCTTCGTGGACGCTTCGCTCTCGAATCCATTCCGTGGATCGGCGGGCGTGCAGCTTCCGCCGAGTCCGGAAGGCCAGGGCGGGTATTCGATCAACCCCGCCATGAAGATCCCCTACTCCACACAATGGGATCTGAGCGTGCAGCGCCAACTCCCAATGGAGCTCTTGTTCGACGTCAGCTATGTCGGATCAAACTCCGTCAAGTTGCTGCAGAGCCGCACCGAGAATCAGGCAATCCCCGGACCGGGACCTGTTCAGCCCCGTCGGCCGTTCCCAAACTATTCCGCGGTGACGTGGGACGACAACGGAGCACCCTCGAATTACAACGGCCTCAGTCTCAAGCTGCAGAAGCGCTATGCCGCAGGGCTCTCGTTCCTGACCAGTTACACGTGGTCGCATAACCTCGATATCTGGTCCACGGAGCGTAACGGAACCAGCAGCGGGCCACAGGATCCGCTTAACTGGCGCTCGGACTACGCCACTTCTTCGGCCGACCTGCGGCATGCATTCCTGTTGAGCGGCGTCTACGATCTGCCGTTTGGCCACGGCAAACGTTTTTGGAATACCGGTCTTGCGAGCAGACTTCTCGGAAACTGGGAGTGGTCAGGAATTGTCGGCCTGTACAGCGGACAGCCTATAACCGCCACACTTGGATTCGATAACGCTTCACTCGGCCGCGCCGGCGGACAACGTCCGAATCTGGTTGGTGATCCGGCAATCAGCAACCCGGGACCGACGGCTTGGTTCAACAAGGTGGCGTTTGCGGCGCCGGCACAGTTCACGTTCGGAAACGCAGGCCGGAACATCATGACCGGACCTCCGCTGCACAACCTGGATATGTCGGTGCTCAAGAACTTTCCCTTCGCCGAGCGCCGTAATCTGCAATTCCGCGCGGAGTTCTTCAATGCCTTCAATCTGGTAAACTTCAATAACCCGAATACGACTTTCAACAGTCCGGATTTTGGTGTGATTACCAGCGCCAAAGCCTCGCGCAGCATACAACTGAGTTTGAAACTCAATTTCTGAAATGCGTCTGCGAAAAGTAACCGTCCTCGCCTGCCTGTGTTCAATCGGCCTGCTAGCGGCGGATGCGCCGAAATTCCAGGAAGACATACTTCCGATTCTGCAGAAGAGCTGCATTGGATGTCACAGCGGCGCCAGCCCACAAGCGGGACTCAACCTGCAGTCGATCGAAGGGCTACTGCACGGGGGACAGTCCGGTCCCGCTGTTCGTCCCGGCAAAGCAGACGCGAGCCTGATTATCGAAAAGCTTGTTTCGAAAAAGATGCCTCCCACTCCGGAGAAACTCTCCGATGCGCAGATTGTCCGCATCCGCCAGTGGATTGACGGCAACACTGAGTTTGCGCCACCGACGGAGGCCGATATTCTGCCTGTGATGCAGATGCGGTGCGTGGTCTGCCACGGCAAGCGGAAACAGGAGGGCGGTCTCGATCTTCGGACCCACGCGAGCCAGATGAAAGGCGGCAAGAGCGGGCCCGCCGTTGTGCCGGGAAATCCCGATGCCAGTCTGATGCTGAAGCGAATCACATCGGGCGAGATGCCCCCACCCAGGCTACTGGTTGAGTACTTTGTTCGCCCACCTTCGAGCGATGAGGTTGAAGTGATTCGGAAGTGGATCGCGGGCGGCGCGAGACCTGCTCCCGCCCAGACTGCTGTTCGCGAGCAGCGGCCCATCACCGAAAAAGACAGGTCACACTGGGCCTTTCAGCCGCCGCGACGTCCGGCAGTGCCAAAGGTCGCGCATGCTGACCTGGTTCGCAATGCGCTGGACGCCTTCCTGTTGGAGAAGCTCGAAGGAAAGAACCTGAGTTACAACAAGCCTGCTGGAAAGCTGTCCCTGCTTCGGCGCGCTACACTCGACGCAACAGGTCTTCCGCCGACTGCGCAGGAGGTCGATGCATTCCTGGCGGATAGCAGTCCCGATGCGTATGAACGCGTGGTCGATCGTCTGCTTGCCTCCCCGCACTTCGGCGAGCGTTGGGCACGATTCTGGCTGGATGCGGCGGGCTACTCGGATTCTGAAGGCATCATCGATGAGGATCTGATTCGTGGTAATGCCTGGCGCTACCGCGACTACGTCATACGCTCGTTGAACGAAGACAAGCCATACAACCAGTTCCTGACGGAGCAGATCGCAGGCGATGAACTGGTCGATTACCGGCATACCGCCAGCGATCACACCTGAGATGCGGGAAAAGCTGATCGCGACCGGGTTTCTGCGCAGATTCCGGATGGCACATACTCCCCGGCTAACGGTTCCGTGCCGAGCGGTGAATGTGATCGCCGATGAGATCGAGGTGCTCAGCTCTTCGGTAATGGGTATCACGCTCGGGTGTGCCCGCTGCCATGACCACAAGTACGATCCTTTTCCCCAGCGGGACTACTACCGGCTGGGCGCGGTCCTGCAATCCGCCTATGATCCCTACGACTGGGTGAAGCCGACCGAGCGCTATCTGGACCTTGCGCCGGAAGAAGAGATCGGAAAAAGATCGCCCAGCAAAACGCCCCGATTGAAGCTGAGATGAAGAAGATCGAAGCCGGCATTGAGGCGAAAACGAAGCCTCTGCGCGACAAGCTCGTTGCGGAGCATCTGGCATCGTTGCCCGAGGATGTGCAGAACGGATTTGAAGGCTGGGCTCAGCACGCCGAAAGAGAAACGATCGCCGTTGCAGACAGTACCTTGCCGAGAAGTTCGCAGTCTGCATGGAAGATCAGTGACGAAGAACTCTTCCGCAAGTTTCCCGCAATTACGGGCGGAAACTGCCGCACTGCGCAAGAGTATGCGGAGAGCTAAAAGGCAGGCTCAAAGCGAAACCGCAAATCCGTGCGCTGTACGAGATGGGTGGAGAGCCTTCTCCTGCCTTTCTGCTGCGTCGGGGAGACGCACAGCTGATCGGAGAACCGTTGAGCCTGGACTGCCAACTGTACTGTCCGCGAGCCTCGCTCCGTACAAACTCGTGCCACCTTTCCCCGACTCCAGCGGACGGCGTCTTGCTCTGGCGCGGTGGTTACGCAGCCAGAACATCCGCTCACCGCTCGCGTGATGGTCAATCGGCTCTGGATGCATCATTTCGGCCGCGGCATCGTCGCCACTGTTTCGAACTTCGGACGTCTCGGCACTCCGCCCTCGCACCCTGAACTGCTCGACTGGCTTGCGACAGAGTTTGTTCGTCGCGGATGGAGCATGAAGTCGATCCACCGGCTGATCATGACGTCGGCGGCCTACCGGCAGAGTTCGCAGACCAGCCCCGAAAAGCTCACTGCCGACCCGGAGAACAGTCCTGCTTTCGCGGATGCCGCTGCAGCGCATGGACGCCGAGCAGCTGAACGATTCGATTCTGGCGGCAACCGGCAACTGGACCCCGAAGCGTTTGGTCCGCCCGTCCGCGTGAAAAAGGAAAGCGATCGGGCGAGGTCGTTCCAACAGGCCCGGAGAAACAGGGATATCGGCGGAGCATTTACTACCTGCAGCGACGAACGACTCCGGCCACGTTGCTTGAAGTTTTCGATCTGCCCCCAATGTCGCCGAATTGTATTCAGCGTGTCGTACTCAACTGTACCGACGCAGGCGCTCGAATGACCAACAGTCCGACGTACTGCGGGATCGATCCCGATTTCTTGCCGGGCGTCTGCTGGACGAATATCCCACCGCACCCGCTAAGCAAATTGAAAGCTTGTACCTGCGCACGCTGTCGCGCCAACCGCTAGACCAGGAAGTGGAACTCGCGACTTCCGATCTGGAGCGTCTGGCGGCGCGCTGGCGAGACGCATCTGCGAGAAAGAGAACCAGGCCTCGCCGCGACAGGAAGCCGCTCGATGGTATGCCCTCGCCGACTTGTGTCACGCAATCCTGAGTTCGGCAGAGTTCGTCTTATATCGATTAGTACGCCCACATGAAATGCCTATCATCCCGCCGTAACTTCTTCTCCCGCTTCAGCGATGGTCTGCACGGGGCCGCGCTGTTGTCGTTGCTTGGCAGAGACCTGTATGGCGCGTCAGTCCCAACCGCAGGTCCGCCCATCTACGATCTAAAACCGAAGCCGCCTCATTTCCCGGGTAAAGCGAAAGCCGTCATCCAACTGTTCCAGAATGGCGGCCCCAGCCAGGTCGACCTGTTCGATCCTAAGCCGATGCTGACAGAAGTTCGCAGGCTCGGCGCCGAGCCGCGACATCGTCAACCAGATCGAATTCGCCGACCAGATCGGCACCATGCTGCCTTCGCCCTTCAGGTTTGTGCGAAACGGCAAAAGCGGGATGGAACTCTCCGAACTGCTCCCAGATCTGGGGGGTGTCGTGGACGATATCATGCCTGATTCGATCCATGTACGGCGAGCATTTCAATCATGAGCCATCGCTGTATCTGATGCACACCGGCCGGACGCTGCCGGGCAGACCGTCGCTGGGTGCCTGGGTAGTCTACGGGCTGGGATCAGAAAATCAGAATCTGCCCGCTTACGTAGTTCTTGACGATCCGAAGAAGCTCCCGGTAAACGGCATTCAGAACTGGCAGGCGGGTTATCTGCCTCCCATTTATCAGGGGACTCGGTTCCGCTCCGAAGGCCCGCCGCTTGTTGAATCTGAAACCGAGTGAGGAGGTTCCCGAACCGCTTGCCGAAGCAAGGCGAGCACTGCTCAGGCGCCTCGATGAGGAGCACCGCAAAGCTCATCCTGGTTACGCCGATCTGGATGCGCGGATTTCCAGTTATGAGTTAGCCGCGCGGATGCAGTTGACTGCTACCGATGCGCTCGACCTTTCGCAGCGAAAGCGATGCAACACGGGAGATGTATGGTCTCAACGACGAAGCTACCGCCTCGTATGGAAAACGCTGTCTGATGGCCCGGCGGCTGGTGGAGCGCGGTGTCCGCTTCGTTCAGATCTTCATCGAGTTCCAGATCTGGGATGCCCACTCGGACCTGGAGCAGAGTCTCCGGTACAGTTGCGGTAAAACAGACAAGCCAGCAGCCGCGCTGATTAAGGACCTGAAGGACCGCGGGCTCCTCGACAGCACATTAGTCATATGCGGCGGCGAATTCGGACGCATGCCCATCTCGCAGCTCCGGGCGGGGACCGGCGGTTCTGCGGGCCGCGACCACGGTCCAATGGGATTCAGCATGTGGATGGCAGGCGCCGGACTGAAGCGCGGCTACGTTCACGGAGCTACGGACGACATAGGCCACAAAGCTGTGGAGGGTCGGGTCAGCGTACACGACTTCCATGCGACACTTCTTCATCAGCTCGGACTGAACGTGCAGAATCTCGTTCACGAGCGGAATGGGTTGAAGGAACGCATCACCGACCAGTTGCCCGCCCGTGTGGTCACTGAAATCGTGTCTTGACACCTCGTATGGCCTGAACACTCGAACAGCTTGTATCCTCCTTTCGTCTGGCTGCCAGCAGTGATGGTGCTTGCAGCACTTACCGGGCACCTATTGATCTTCCGAGCTCTACATCTGCAAGGCACCAGAAACGAACACCTGTATCGAGAGAGCGTGTTAGCTCGGTCTAAGCCCGGATGATCGGCCAACCATCGAAAGCTGGCCCGCTCGGAACGCCACGGAGACGTTGCTACGTTTTAATGCCCGGGCCCCCGCGCGACTTGGTTACGCTTTGTGAGCTAGCGAGGTCGTATTCAGCTGCACGTCCACGTGGGGGTACGCAATTACAATCCCGAGACGTCTGAACTCTCGCACGACGGCCCGATGCAATTCATCCAGAAGCACGTTCCGGCCATAGGAAAACAATGCGAATACTCGCAGCTCAAACAGCATAGCGCTCTCACCGAATTGGGTCAGCAACACCTGAGGAGCCGGATACTTCAGGGTCGCTGGATGCTCCTCGGCGATCCGCATCAACACCTCGCGTACCGTCTCCACGTCCGATTCGTATTCGATGCCCACCTTCAGATCAACCCGCGTGTCGGGATGCGAGAGCGTCCAATTCACCACCTTAGAAGTTATGAACTCCTTGTTAGGAACGACCATGTCGCTGCGGTCCCAAAGCGTAACAGTTGTAGCCCGCATCTGGATGCGGGCTACGACTCCGCTCAAAGTTCCGACGGTCACGGCATCACCGACGCGGATGGAGCGGTCCAGCAGGAGTATTAACCCGGATGCGAAATTGGCGAAGATTTCTTGCAGACCGAAGCCGATTCCGAAGGTGAGCGCTGCCGCAAGCCACTGCACCTTACTCCAGTTGAGGCCGAGAATGCTGCTTAGCGAAAGCAGGCCAATAATGATTACGATATACCTGGCGATCGTCGTGACAGCATATAGACCCCCTTCGTCGAGTTGCAACCGCGGGAGCAAGGTGAAATGAAGGAGTCCGGGAATGTTCGTTACGAGCATGCTAGTCAGGATGCCGACGAAGATTGCCAACAGCACGTCCGATAGGTACAGCGGCTCACGCGGTTGCAGGGCCGATGATGGCGTGGGGGTCGCGGTAAAAGGCCGGGAAGGTTGGCTTGGAGGCTCCTGCCTCTCTGCCTTTGGTGCATCCTCGGTTGCGGTCAGGGCGTAGGCCGAAGGCGCCCTTTCCCGTCCAAGTGTGAATTCGGGCAGGAGTTCTACGGTCCTCAGCAATGAGAGTGCCGGCAGCGCAGCCGACCATATAAGTAAAGTCGCCACTATCCAAACCAGAGTCAACGCAAAGTGGCTCAACTTGCGCACCTGCTGATCTGCCTTGCGAACCTGCTGTTCCTCATCGGGGGACCTGGAGACCAGCGCCTTATCCTGCTGGTCGAGCCGCCACTGGCGAATGACGACTGCCGCCAAGGCCAGGGCGAACGTTAGTGCGGCCGTTCTTATTAAGTTGTGAACGAGGATATAGGCCGTCGTATAGAAACCCAGCAGCGCGAGCACAAATGTGAGGAAACAGAGAAGGTTCCAAGCCCATCGTGACACCCGTGCCCAAGCGATGCTGCTTTTGGAGAATCGCGTTGCAATAGCGCTCGAAACTGGCGTTTTTGTCTTAAGAGCTCTGAGGCCGATATGGAATATATAGAGTACCGCGGCCATGAAGCAAAAACGGCCGAGAGAGGCGTGATACGACTGCAGTAGCGAATCTCCATCAAAAAACATTCCCTCGTGGGCCAGTGCCGCCGAAACAGCGAAGAGGGGCGTGCAGACCAACATCAGCCTTTTTATTCCGTAGTCCAGGCTTTTCCTGACGTCGCGGTTCCAACCCATGAGACGGTCGGTTGCTCCACCGTCCTCGAGTATGCTCCTGGCGAGAACTGCAAAGTAGAGGAGAACTGCTGCCGAGCGAGCGCCGGCACCAACTGCCCTACCCAAGTCAGCTCTCTCACCCAGCGCCCCGATCATCCAACCGACATAAGCGATCGCCAGCGGTGCCGGCAGAGCATATAACAGCGCAAGGAGAATGCTCGAAAAGAGCGCCGTGACACGTCCACCTTTCGGATGCTGTAACCGAGACCTGTTCAGTCTACCTCTCACACGCTTGCGAAAAAGGAAGAGGGCGAAAACAGGGGTAAGCCCGGCGATCCAAAACGCGGCACGGACATCCGCGGCCTTGAACCCGGCGATGATCTGGGACCAGCCTCGATAAGAAAAGAACCAGAGCACGGCGCGAGCGCAGAGGGTCACGCTCGGAAAGATCGGTCCGGCGACGCTACGTGTCCAAAGAACACGTTGGAACACGAATATTTCGAGCTGTTGTATTGCGGACAGCAGATCCCTGGCGGTACGGTGCGCTTCGCCCAAACCTTCAACGTAGTTACGTGTATCCGTCAGAAACTCTCGCATCACTTTACGTCTGAGTTCAAGAAGGGATCTAGTCCCGGACGTGAATTCCTGGAAAGCAGGGTCCCCCAAGGCCCTGCCCGATGCGGAGACAAGTTGCTGAACCTGCTTTTCGAGGGGTGGCGCTCCGTCTCGCTCTTCCTCCAGTTGGAATAGATCCCTGCGGGCGCTGGATTCAGCCGCGGAGTAAGTGAACAGCGCCAGGCGAACTTCAAAGGGGTTCCCGAACGTCTCCACTCTGGAGGGCCACCAATCGCTGGCCGGTGAGAACAGACTCGCATTCTGGTACCGCCGCACGGTGTTTACAGTAATCTCCCGAAACCGCACCAGTGAAGCTTTCATTTGATCGGATTGGAGTGCCACCTTATCCGTTTTCGCCTCAATGCCGTTTGCTCCCCAGAGGGCCGTCGCGCGGCTCGCGATATCATCGGCAGTGCTGGACAATTCTGGGAACTGGGCAGCGAGCGCCTTGGCCTGCCAGATGGCGGCGTCCATCGATTTCTTTCCGTCCTGCATCCGTGCGATGGTTTTTCGCGCTGTGAGCTCATCGATCAACTGGTCATCTGCCTCCATCTGCAACAGCTGGGCTTCTCTCTGAAGCGGTATTATCTGTTGACGCAATTCCAGTGCTTCGCGCTCGGTCGCGAGGGTCTGTAGCTCCTGTTCCAATGCCTGCCTGCGCGCCTGAATTGCCGTCCGGCTAGCCGACTCCCATTGCGGCGAGCCCGCAGCAAGCGGAAGGACGGCGAACTCGTCCTCGATTGATTGGAGAGTCTCGCGGATGGCCGCACGGCGGGCGGTAATGTCCCCGCGGCGAGTGCTGAGGGTCGCCTGCACTTTCGACAGGTCGTCTCGAACCTTGATGCGGGAGGCGCGATCGTTTCGAACTCGCTCCACCTCTTCTTCGACTTGTTGAGACGTTTCGGATAGAGGCGTTGGGGCGGGGGCTGGAAGCGGCGATGCCGCGCTCGCGCGTGCCGCCGTCAACTCATTCGAGATCAGGGTTTTCGCGCGTGTATGGCCGACCTGCTGCGCACGCCACCGGTTCTCCTCCTGCAGGGATTTCACCGCCTGATCGTACAGGCCCGAAATCTCTCCTTTTTCGGCCTCAGTCAGGCCCTTTGCCCGCACCAGTGTTTCGCGCGCCAGCGCAACGTGGGTCAGCGTCACTGTCTGCCCTGCCGCATATGCGCAGCCCATTGCCAACGACACGATCCAGCGGAACGATTTCATGCAACCCAGGTGTGCTTGATGATTCCCGTCTGATGCGGATTCCTTTCTTGCGGACCACTCGGGACCGTTTTCGTGAGCGCGAAGGCTGGCGGCCCCGTATTGACTCGAAACCAGGCAAGGTCTTCGGTCCTCACCCGGCCGAATTCCCGGTTGCGGCAATCCTTGATCAGTGGACAGGTCGTTTCAAAGACGCGGTCTCTCCGCCCGGTCTGCGAGCGTGACACTTCGGCGATAACGGAGTGACGCGGTCCGGCCCTTACAGAGGTTTACCTTTGGGACAGAACAGGAAAATGCAGGTCGATCCCAAATTGAACAAAGTGCACCCGCCGCCGAACGGACGCATCTCTGCGGCACGGGCTAGTTGTGCGAGGTCGCCGGGCAGGGAACTCACCGGCGATAGCTGCGAAAGAGCGGAATGAAAGCCAGGACGATTGCCATTGCGGCGTGCGCAGGAATGGCATTCATTCTTGCAATTCCGAAGAGCGCCTCGCAGCGCACAACGGTACAGGCGCCAACCGGCAATCGGAAGGCAGCCGCGACAGCACAGCAACTAAAGCGCCGGAGAGGAATCCCGACCGGGACGAGTACTTCGGTGAGACGCACATGCACACCAGTTGGTCTTTTGATGCCTTCGCTTACGGCAACACCAAGGCGGGGCCGGAAGATGCTTACAGGTATGCACTCGGCCAGCCGATCGCCCATCCAGCAGGCTACAAAGTAAAGATCACCCGTCCGCTCGATTTCCTCGCCGTGACTGACCATGCCGAATATCCCGGTATTGTTCCGCTGGCAAACGATCCCACTTCTCCTGTCGGCAAATTGCCAGTCGCGGAAAAACTGAAGGTCCGGAGCAAGGAAGACATGCAAGGTGTGTATTTGTTTCTGGGTACTTCGATGGTCAAGAACGAGCCTATCCCGGAGTTAACGAAATCCGAGGTGGCGGGTAAGTATCTGGAAACGAATGGTCGGCATTGCGGACAGGTTTTATCAGCCGGGTAGTGTACGACGTTCGCCGCGCATGAGGGGACTTCTACGCCAGACAATCGCAACATGCACCGGAACATCATCTTCAAAGATTCGAGGAGAGTGCCAGAAATTCCGTTTAGCTCCTTCGACTCCGATCATCCGGAAGACCTTTGGAATTTGATGAATACCCAGCGCCATGCCAGCATCGAGTTGCTGGCCATCTCGCATAACGCCAATCTGAGTAATGGCATCATGTTTCCGCTGGAGGTGGACAGCAAGGGACGGGCGATCGACGCGACTTTGGCCCAGCAGCGCGTGCACAATGAGCCGTTAACGGAATCCATCAGCTAAAGAAACGGAACGTCGGAGACCCATCCGCTGCTTTCTCCTAAGGATGAGTTCGCATAATAACGACCAGTGAAGGATCCTGCAATGTGCGGGGATGTCCGCGGCTCGATGCAATTCACACGCCCGTTAGGGCTTGGAGATAGTGAGAACTGGCGGGGCCGCCGTCGCGCCGGATTCCGCCATCGTGAAGAGCACCAAAAGGAATCCGAGCCCTCGCTTTGATCGCAGATCACGATCCGAAACCCAGAACCAGTTGTTCCGATAGCGGACCGTTGCGAAGACATCCCCCAGTGAGGGTTTTCCCGGCGACGACTGGACATGCACCCGAAATGCAGAGCTGTCATTCGGCCGCTCGGCGGGAACCGGAGTTGCCCGCCCATCCTCGACGTGTACTAGTCGCAACTTGATCTGACATTTTCTGTTAAAACTGTTTGAAACAGGATGAAAGGAAAACGTCAGATGAGCAACGATCAAAAGATCATCAAGAACAAGGTAGGCCTGCTGAAGCTGGCTGAGACGCTGGGGAGCGTCTCGGAGGCCTGTAAGGTTTTGGGCTACTCCCGGGATAGCTTTTACCGGTTCAGGGAGTTGTACGACAAAGGCGGCGAAGTGGCTCTGAAAGAGATCAGCCGGCGCAAGCCGATTCCGAAGAACCAGCTGGAGTCGGCGATCCAGCTGGCAGTCATCGAGATGGCAATCGAGAATCCGGCGTTCGGGCAGGTTCGGGTGGCCAACGAGCTGACAAACGCGGGCAGTTCGTCTCGCCAAGCGGCGTGCGTAGTGTCTGGCTGCGCAATGATCTGCAGACTTTCGCAAAAAGGCTGAAGGCGCTGGAAGCACGGCAGGCGCAGAATTCAGGCATGGTACTGACCGAGCAGCAGGTTCGCGCCATGGAAAAGGCAAAGCTGGAGAAAGAAGCGCACGGAGAGATCGAAACCGCGCATCCCGGTTATCTGGGAGCGCAGGATACCTATTACGTGGGGACGATCAAAGGTGTCGGCCGCATTTACCAGCAGACGTTCATCGACACGTATTCAAAGGTGGCATTTGTAAAGCTCTATGACCGCAAGAATGCGCTCGTTGCGGCCGATATGCTGAACGACCGTGTTCTTCCCTTCCTTGAAGAAGAAGGGGTCCCGCTGCTGCGCATCCTGACCGATCGCGGAACCGAGTTCTGCGGCAACGAGAGCATCATGAATATCAGCTCTATCTCGCAGTGGAAAACATAGATCATTAAAGATGAGTGCTGATTCGCCCGAGCCAACGGCATCTGTGATGTTTTCATCGCCCGATCTAGATGAGGAGTTCTACAGCATTGCATTTCAAGCGGCTGTACCATACGCTCAGCAATCCCAGGCTGATGCCGATGCCTGATTCGCGAGCACACTAGGTTGGCCGCATTCAGGCAAAATCGCTTCGGCAATACCCCAACGCAGACCTTGCTCGATGGCGTGTCCACGAACACTCACCGGCTTCCTCGTCGGCACTTCATCGGACGGATCTTCTTCGCGGGCTCGCGCGCGTAGTGGCGGAGCCGTCTCGAGATCAAAATGAACTATTACACTCGACGTGCGCCGGCATATCCACACCCATAGAAGCTTCGCCGAGAACTTCGAGGATGGATGAGTCATCAGCAGGATTTCGTCCGGTGTCGCTGCCCCGGCACCGAATCGAATCTTGAATTCACTTGCTTCCGGATCCAGTTTCAGCAGTCTCCTAACTTCCTGGGCCTTTTCGATCAATGCCGGATCGGCACCCGCGGTATGAAATACCAGAAGCGTACCGGCGCCACCGAGTTCTTGGTGCTTTCCTTTCCCTCCTCGTCGTCCTCCTTCTCATTGCCTGAACTCGGATGACCCGCAGCCCAAACACCTCGCTGAGCTGGAGTTCTCGAAGCAAGCGCAACAGACGGTAGAAGTCCGAATCGGCAGTATGACGGCCCAAAGCCACTCGCGAAGTGGCGTGAAGGCCGTTTATGGAGCGCAAACCAATTGAAAACACCGCGTCCACAGGCCATCCAGCCTGAACTAAAGAGAGGAGCGACACCGGTGGAATAGGACTCAACAGGCTTTTGGTGAACCTCTCTCCGCTCATCGGGTTGTAAGTGATGGTCGGACTTTCAGCCCATCGTCCGCCGATGGAAGCCACAGAACCACTCGGGTCACCCACCCAATCCGGAGCGTTAAGATTCGCGGTACCTTCGAACGTGTACTGGGCTACGACCTGTGCGATGTCAAGAAAGATCGGTGGTTCCACATATCGCACTTTGACCATGTTCAGAAGCATCTGCTCCTTCCATGACCGTGCTATTGCTCCTCCATAGTCAAAGCGGTCACGGGCCACAGTTTTCGGGCCCACGCGCATCGCACAGCCGCCGCATGCGAGTCCCAGTAACGCCGCCAGGGTTCCGGACGTGATCGTCCGCACATTCATAACTCAAACACCTTTCGAGCGGTAAGCGTTCGACATCGCTCGGAGAACCCGATCCACGGAGAACCAGTCTTCATACAGAACTCGCGTCCATTTCAACGTTCGCGAACTAATCACCGGGATGTGCTTCTCTCGGAAGATCTATGGCAAGACCGCCTATTCGCTCGCTTGCGACCGC
Source organism: Bryobacteraceae bacterium (assembly GCA_963794765.1). Classification (GTDB taxonomy): domain Bacteria; phylum Acidobacteriota; class Terriglobia; order Bryobacterales; family Bryobacteraceae; genus JAWXCM01. Next base: position 229,434 of record CAWCGC010000042.1, read on the forward strand.
ACTTGTTCGGGCTCGATCGATTGGACCGAATGTCGCTCCGGATCGTGGGAGTCGGGGTAGTGGAGCACGTGCTTACCAGCGCGCGAAGAGCCGGCGTGAGATGGTTTCCTCGAATGGCAAGTCCATGTTCTCCGAGGCATCTCTCGGCACTCTGATTTACAACGCCCCGATCTTTACTCCAATTACCTCACCGGAAACGATGAGTTCGACGCGACGGTTCTTCTGACGGCCAGCGGCCGTATCGTTATCGGAGACCGGCATGGTCTTGCCGAAGCCTCGGGCCGTGACAACTCCACCGTCGAGACCCTGCTTCACGAGATAGCCTCGAACTGTTTCTGCCCGCTGTTCCGACAAGCGTTGGTTGAATTCATCGCTTCCAACACTGTCCGTATGCCCTTCAACTTCGAGGCGGAGCCCATCGTGAGCCACAACAATGCCTGTAAGCTTTGCGAGCATCTCCCGCGTGGGCGCACGCAGGTCATATTTCCCGGTGTCGAACAATACGTCACCCATTGTGATCACCAGACCACGGGGTGAGTCGCGCGTTTCCAGGATGCGGTTGAACTGCTCGAGCAGCTGAGCCCGCAGTGCTTCAGCAGCCTGTCTGGCCTTCAGGGCCTCCGCGTTAGCCGCGTCCTCCCTCGCCTTAAGCGCATCCGCTTCAGCCTTTGCTTTTGCGGCCGCGACGTCGGCTTCCGCCTTCATTCGCGCTTCCTTTGCATCCGCTTCGGCCTTCAGGCGCGCTTGCTTTGCCTCAGCTTCAGCCTTCATCTGAGCTTCGCGTGCTGCCGCGAGTTCCGCCTGACGGCTGGCTTCCTCATCGGCGCGGCGCTTTGTCTCCGCCGCTTCAGCGGCGGCCTTTGCCTCAGCGTCTGCCTTGGCTTTCGCGGCTGCTGCGGCTCTTTCCTGTTCGATGCGCTCCTGCTCCTGCCGCTGTACGGACAAAGCGCGCGCGTCTTCCGACGATTGCACCGCCATTCGCGCTGTGGCGATGAGTTCCTTCCGGTCGCTCTTTCTTGCAAGTGCGGCTTCAGTAAGCTTCAGCCCGCCTTCGGCTTTGCTGAAAATTTCAGGTGCATATTTCTCGGCTCCGCGGGACTTCGCAATCTCCACAGCGTTCCTCGCTTCGTAAACTTCGAGCGGAACCTTCTTTAAGTCAAGCGTGAGAGCGAGCGGATTTCCCAGCTTTTGATATTGTGTCCGGTTCACCAGCGGGTAAGCGTTGACGATGATGATTTTACCCTTCGTATCCTTGCGCAACTCGTTCACCAATACGATCATCTCGCCTGGCTGGCGAACCGCGAAATAAGGCTCCGCCGTGACGAAAAGCGAGAATGTCTGCAAAGGCGTTGTGGCCTTCAGCTTCCCTTTGCGCGAATTATCCAGCGCGATCTCGCCGACGTTGCTGGCCCGTCCATCGGGAGAGACGACCCACACCACGTACGTGAGGAACTCAGCGCCGAACTTCGTGGGTTCAGCCATGTTGACAACGGATAGCTCTATGTTGGTGACGCCCTTCTTAGCCTGAACCTGAGCTTCGCCGCTCGCCTGCGGCAACAACGTTCCGGGTTTAAGGTCGACGCGGGACGTACTCCCCAGCTGGTAACTTACTGCTCTAAGCGACGCGCTGCCCGGTTGGGACTGCGCCAACCCAAGCGAACCTGAAAGACAAGCGACGGCTAAAACAGCCCGCAATTTGAGTGCATGCATCAACTTCTCCTTGTCCCCTCATGGAAATGAGGCGCGGTTAACCGTCCAACACCTGGCAACAGTGAACTGCCAGCATTTGATGGACAAACAAAGTCATCATCCAGAACCCACCCACAGATGTCCCACTGGGTCTGCGCGTTGTATTTTCTCTTTTCTTTCCCACTTCGGCCCCGAATCACAGGGCAGGCCGGGCCAACTTTGCAGTTCATGTGAGACCTTGCTCGCCTCTGGCACCGCTGAGCTTTCCTGACAGTCCTGTTCGGTTCCTGGTTCTCTAGCCCCACTAAACGTGCATAGGTTCCGGCCAAACATTTCGCGTGGAATGCTGCCGACCGCATTGTGATGCAGTTCGCTGAAGCCTGAATTTGCGCCCATACACTTTACGAAGAGTCGACGTAATATGGTGATCGAGTCAACGAGGCACGGATGAGCACCTCTCTGTGGATTACGAGGGTTCGGTCCTCTGACGCAGAGCCGCGATGATCCGCCGTCTGCACTCGCCAGGGTGTCCGGTGTCTCACGACAGTCGCGTTCAGTTTTGCAGAAACGCTCACCAGCAGGACCGGAGGGCCTCTTGTCGAACAGTGAAGCGCATCCGGCGTTCTGAATCGAAGAAATCTTCGTCCGCATCAGTGGTGATCGTTCGAGATTGTGGCGAGAACGAACTGCAAGCGCGCGAACAGAACTGGAACCCCTGTTCAATGCTTCCCGCCAGATCGAAGTAGAAAGAGCTCAGAACTTAACCCGTCGAGGAGATCGCCGAGCTATGACGCAAATTGATGAATTACGCCAGGGTGTCCTGCGTTTTCGCAAAAAGGTATTTCCACTTCGCCGTGCTGTCTACGAGCAACTCGCCAATCACCAAGCCCCTCAGATCCTGTTCCTGACCTGCATAGACTCCCGCGTAGACCCAGGCGACCTGTGCGACGCCGATCCCGGCGACATGTTCGTTGAACGGACGCCTGGCAACCTCGTTCCGATATACTCAGAGGCCCGCGTCGGAGTATCGGCGTCGATCGAGTATGCGGTCGCAGCGCTAAATGTGACGGACATCATCATTTGCGGCCACTCGGATTGCGGTGCGCTGAAGGCGCTTTTGCATCCCGAAAAGCTGGAAGAGCTTCCCGCTGTTGAACGATGGCTCCACTATGCTGACGAGGCGATCAGCGCCGTGAAGGTGCTGCCCCCTGAGATCAGAAATGACGAGAAACTGCACCAACTTTGCCAGCAGAACGTAATCGCCCAAATTGACCACCTTCGCACACACCCGTCTGTCCAGAAGCGGCTTGAGGCGGGAAATCTAAACCTTCACGGCTGGGTTTATGAAATTCACACCGGCGAGGTACATGCGTACAACTACGACACAAAGTCATTCGCCCTCTGGCCGGCGGACCGTCAGGCAGCGCAGGCCTCGTCGAAATGAGGGGTCCTGCGCAACGCTGACCGTAAACCTACCCTTCCATCGTCATCGGGAGGTCGTGCTTCACGTTAGCGGGTTAGTAGTTGCTCACGCTCCACTCGCAAGTCACCACTCCGGAGCTTGCGCCAACAGCCCTCCAATTTCTGTATTGCAATGCAAAGTACCCTGAGGTCACTGCCGATCTGCTTACGAGCGGCGATGGAACGAGCGCGGACCATCCTGGATTTACACAGCACTCCCCGTATACGCTTCCGGCACTTAACGGCACTTCGCGAATAACTTATCAGATCACCAAAGGATTTCCGCGGCCCTCCGATTTGAGGAACCGAAGCTATCTCCCGAATCACCGATGTTGACGAACTGAGTTGGCGCACGTTCTGCAGTTTGATCCGTCAGAGCCGGTCATATTGTTGGTCGTTGCTTCGTCTGTGTCGGGGCCTGATTAACTTAGAATGGTCATGTTCAAAACAGACTTCCCGCAATTCAGATTGTGGATCGGACGATATGACCCCGACGTTTGTGTCCAAGGTTCGGCGATTCGCTTTCTCAGGCGCAATGGCCTTGTGCCTTGTCCAGAATCACGTTTGGTCGGCGAACAACCTGGTGAAGCTTCCTGTCTGTCCTGGCGAAAGACGCCGCTGAATCCGCTAACCGCGCGAAGAGCGCCTTCCTTGCCGCAATGAGCCACGAGCTGCGCACACCGCTAAACGCGATTTTCGGTTTCTCCAGCCTGATGCGCGAACGCGCCGCCTCGCAGGAGCAGCGCAGAGATCTCGAGATCATCAACCGCAGCGGCGCCCACCTGCTTGATCTGATCACCGATATACTCGACCTTGCAAAGATCGAAGCAGGCCGAAGTCTCGTCGAGATCGGTGCCTGCGATCTCAACGGCGTGATACACGATGTCGCCAGCATGATGCGGGTTCGCGCAGAGGCGAAGCACCTCACCCTCAACGTGGTCGCTCCGGACGTAATCCCATCAGTCCGGACCGACAGCGCGCGATTGCGGCAGATCCTGATAAACCTGCTGGGAAACGCCGTCCAGTACACGGAACAGGGATCGATTTCCCTAACGCTGGATTTTACCGAGGAAGCTGGGACCGAAAATGTCGTGCTGACTGTTGAGATCACCGATACGGGCGTCGGTATCGCGAGCGAAGACCAGGCGCGTATCTTCCAGCCTTTTGTCCAGTCATCGACAAATAATTCGCGCAAAGGCACTGGGCTCGGTCTGGCGATCACGAAGCAGTTGTTGGAGTCCATGGCTGGAACGATCGAAGTTGAGAGTGTTCCAGGCGAGGGATCTTGTTTTCGAGTACAGCTTGTGGTTAAGCGGGCCAGTGAATCTGAGGTGGTGCCGGATGCTGATCGGCGAGAACGCATTCCCGTGCTCGATTCCGGCGAGCAGGAATACCGCGTACTTGTCGTGGAGGACGAACCAGAAAACTCGCTGCTGCTAGAGCGATTGCTTCGCACCGCAGGCTTCCGGGAGATTCAGGTTGCCGCGAATGGCGCTCAGGCCGTTCGACTGTTTGAGGACTGGCGTCCTCACTTCATTTGGATGGATCTCCGCATGCCTGTAATGGACGGAATCGAGGCGACGCGCCAAATCAGAAATCTCGAGGGTGGCCAAGAGGTCAAGATTGCCGATGTTACGGCATCGCGGTTTAGCAGCCACCGGAGCCAGGTCCTCGACGCGGGGCTGGACGATCTTGTGTTGAAGCCGTACCGAGCTATGGATATTTTCAGCGTCATGGCGCGGAACCTCGGGGTGCGGTTTAATGAAACGGAGTCGCCGCGGCCGCCGGTCGATCAGCAGACAAAGCGTATGCAACTACGGCCTAAACACCTGACAAGACTACCAGCCGATTTGCGTGTCGAACTTCGAGAGGCACTGCTGACACTCAATGCGAAACGAATTTCTCAGGTTATCGACAGGATATATGAGCGGGATTCGAACGCTGGAAGGCTCCTGCGCAGCTACGCGGATCGGCTGGCTTACAGCGCAATCCTGAGCGCGATCAATGCTGCCCTGGGAGCCACCGGCACCTGACGGGAGTTACATCTTATTTGCAAGCACGGGCATTTCATCGAGTAACGCCGAGTGCCGTTAGCCCGTGTCATAACCCCTGTGCTAACGCGCACCAGTACTGCGCCGCCTGTCATTCGTGAAAGAGGGTGATGTGCGGACTGAGGTACGAACACGGGTCTGCCTACAGCAGCCCGGTCATGTTCTCTTCTGGTTTGTGTTCATGAGTTAGAAAAGAAGTCCGGAACTCAAGAGCTGGCATCATCGTCGCCGATTAATCCGAGAATCTCGGAGTTGTACAACTCGTTCAACGGAGCTGGACAGCTTACGATTACGAGCGTTTAAACCATCTCGCTGGTGTTCAAGGAGAGGCCACAGGAGTAGCAAGGACTTATAATCTCCATGTCACAACCAGCGTTTTGTGCATCACCCGCCCTGGAAACGGATTTGAAAGCCCTGCACAGCACTCCGAGCGCATCGGTACTTGCGCTGATCGCTGTGGCTATGCATGCACAGGATCTCGTCCCACGAGGCTATCTGGTAACCCCAACTGATTCCAATGCTCTTGTCTTGTCCTATGCTGGAATACGGGCCAGATCAACTTAGATCCTTCTGTTCCTATCGTAGATGCGTGAGGCACCTTTAGTAACTATGTCCTAAGTTACTATCACTCGTTTGGTCTCCTTGGTCGGTCCTCCAACATCGTTGTATCAGCACCCTATGTGAACGGAACGCTTCAAGGAACAGTTTCCGGAACCCCGGCGCAAGTGTCGCCTTCGGGCAATGCAGATGCTCGTATCCGGCTTTCGGTCAACCTGTACGGTGGTCCTGCCATGAAACTAAAGGAATTCAGAGCTGGCGAAAAGCGTTTGATTGGCGTGAGTCTTACGGTCGTGCTTCCCAGCGGCCAGAATGATCCCGCACGGGCTATCAACATTGGTACAAACCGCTGGGCGTTCAAGCCGGAGATCGGCTTCACGCGCCGATGGCAGCGGTGCGTAGTGGAGGGATACCTCGGGTTGTGGCTGTTCTCGCAAAACACCATGTTCTATCCGGGCCGTTCCACACGAACTCAGGCTTTAATGCCGGCCTTCGAGGGTCATATCGGCTACTACGTAAAACCGGGTCTCTGGGCGTCGTTTGACGGGAATTTCTGGGCGGGCGGTCGCACCACAGTAAATGGTACGGTCTCTATTCCGCTCTCCAGGCATCAGTCCGTAAAATTGTCCTACAGCCGCGGTGCTTTTAAAAGAGTGGGGCGGAAACTTTCAAACTATTTCTGCCGCATGGCAGTATTCCTGGATTGGGCAGCCGAAATAGCACGACGACATCTCGATCTTTAACATCCAGCGCAGGTCCCACCGATATACTTTCTGACGAACGGGACCGGCTCATTCTTCGGCAGCAAGCCGCGGATGCATCGGGCCAGCGTGTGCCACGCGGCTGAGCGGAGCGGCGGCGCGCGATACCGGCGACATCGTGCCCATATTCTCGCAGCGCCGTTTCAGCCTGCGCCGCAATTCGGTGCGGCCCCGCAGAAGCCTGGATTTTGCGGCGGCGACACTGATCTGCAGTGCGTCAGCGACGTCAGCTATCGGCAACTCCTGGATGTCTCGCAGAACTACTACGTCCCGCATCATAGACGGAAGACGCCGCATCTCGGTTCTAAGTACCTGTTTCAGTTCATCAATCGCGACTTCGCCTTCCGGGTCCGGACCGCATGCCGGCATATCCAGAGGCCGCGCCTCACCTTCGCGCCAGGTATCGTCCAAATACACAAATCGCATCTTGCGCCGCTCGCGCATAGACATAAGACACTGATTTATAACAATCCTCGAAAGCCAGGTTGGAAACTCGGCTTTGCCCTGAAACTGATGAATGTGTATGTGTGCTTTTGAGCATGCAATCTGTACTTGATCCTCGGCGTCCCAGTAATTGCCCACAAAGAGCGTGGCCAGTTCAAGGCACCTGCGATAATGACGGCCCACTAATTCGCCAAAAGCATCGTCGTCGCCTTGACGCGCGAGGTCTAAAAGAGCATGATCAGTATGCTCGGACAAGGTCATCATGTCCTGCAAAGCGTTATCCGTTCCGATCGAAATCAAAATGCAAGAAATCAAAATGCAAGAAAACGGACAGGCTTAGGCAACTCAGATGCCACGAGCGGCACGAGCATAACTGGTGCGTTTTCCGTGTTTAAGCTGAGTCCAGGAGCAACGGCCAGCGGGATACTGCCTCACTACAGGCTACTGGCGCTTAATTGTCCCTTTTGAGGAGGTGTGTTTTCGTCGTGCAGAGGAAGTTAGCCATGCATATTAGGTGGATGCTCGGTGGTACGGCCAAAAGCAGTATGAAAGTACCCGTTGCTGTTTACGCAGTACTGAGCACAATCGCACTTGCGACAGGTTGGATCGATTCGCGTATTCATGGAAGCACACGCCCCCTGTTGTTGTCAGATTGGGCAGTCTTCTGTATCCGCGAGGTCATCACATCGGGGCGCCGCGAAATCGCACAGAGTCGCCTGAACTGGCTCAATCTCCGCTTTCACAGCGGATATCAGATCAGCTTGTAATTCGCGATCTGAGCTCAACGGCCACATTCACATCTGGACTTCCGAGCCATTCCCGAAAACAACTGTAATCCGCTTGTTACTTCAATACGACTGTACTGTAACGGTCAATACGCTAAGGCAATTGGGGGCTTCGTTGAGCATCGGTTTCGTGACAGATAGGGGATGCGAGTTCACTGGTCCTCCGGAAGATACGCCACAAATACGCTCTTGGTGATCGCGGCGAAACATCGCGCTACCACGTTGAGCCACGGCCAGTACATGGGCGTGAAGTGCATATGAGGCGGCACCAGACCAGGCAGACAGTAAATACAGCCCGGCTGGGGCGATGGGCGGAGTGGGATACGACTACACGGCTCAGTCAAACGGTTGTAAATCATATTCTCTTCTCTCGGTGTTCGCGACCAAGAAAAAGAGTCCGGAACTCAGCCGTCGGCATCACCGTGGCCGATTAATCCGAGAATCTCGAAGTTTACAACTGGACGAGCTACGATACGGCTCTGAACCACGTTGGCGATGGAAGGAGAGGAACTGTCGAATGAAGCCGATCACGATCGTACTTGGAGTTGCGTTACTGGCTATGAGCGGTTTCGCGCAGGACGTCAGATACAACTTCGCATCGGGCGCTGATTTTTCTAAGTTCAAGACCTATAAGTGGGTAAATATCGGCGAGGGATCAAATCAACTTAACAACCTGGTGGACGGTCAGGTAAAGGCCGTTATCGATGCCGAACTGACAAAGAAGGGCCTGACCAGGACGGAAGCCGATAACGCCGACCTCGACGTCGGCTACCAGTTCGCCCTCACGCAGGAGAAACAATTCACCTCTATGAGTACCGACTTCGGCCCAGGTCCTGGATGGGGAGGGGGCTGGTACCGGGGCGGCATGGGCGGCATGGGGATGTCCACCACGACTGGGTCCACTTCCACGATCCAGATCGGCAACCTCGCGTTGGACTTTTACGACATGGCCGAGAAGAAGCTTGTGTGGCGTGGCGTAGTATCCAAGACGCTCGATCCTAAGGCAAAGCCCGACAAGCGGCAGAAAAACGTTGAGAAGGCGATGGCCAAACTTTTGAAGAATTTCCCACCGCCTCCGGCTAAGAAGTCTTGACCGGAGGTGAGTTTCAATTTGGTGAGGCGGATGACAAAGGCGTAGCAGCACATATAAATTCCGCTTTTCGACGGAACTGACAAGCACGGCTAGCATGTGGCTGCAGTTCAGAGTGTGCCGTACTATTGCGAATTTAGTAGCCATTAACAATGCCTGAGAACATCGTTTTGCGGTGGTTCACGGATCCGCCGCTGCGTGTAGGGCCGCGGACGATGCGAGCGCTGCTGGTGCTTGCCTTGGTCGGCGTGGGCGTGGTTGCGGCTCGTCACTATCTCAATCTTCCCAACATAGAGTTCGGTGCCGAAGGCGCAGCACTCAACGGCGTTATCCTTGCATTCCTGATCGGGTTTCGGAACCGGGCATCATACGATCGGTGGTGGGAGGGACGAGTCCAGTGGGGTAAGTTGGTGAACGATAGCCGGAACCTTTGCTTGAAATATCGTGAGTACGCGCACCCAGACGGACAGGAGCGCCAACAGATGACCGAATGGGTGAGCGGATTTGCGGTGGCGCTAAAAGATCATTTACGGACGGGAATGGATAAACTCGCGCGCGGTGACTCGAATGCGCGCCACGACCCAATGGATACTGCTGGCCAGGTGCACGGAGAGATCGCGCGCCTCATCTCAGACCACAGACTTGACTCAATACAGGCGCAGATGCTCGATATGCATGCTTCAGGGTTTATGGACGTAAGCGGCGCGTGCGAGCGTATTCGTGGCACGCCACTCGCGGACAGCTACCGCGCGCTGCTTCGCCGGGGAATGATCCTTCAGCTACTCGCGATTGTGATTCTGACGACGTGGGAATTAGGCCTGCCGGGCATTCCCGTCGTGTTGGTTCCAGCATACTTCCTGATCGCGACGGAGTTCGTCGCCGAGGATATAGAGAACCCGTTCGGCACACTCGGTGACGACCTCAAACTCGAAACATACTGCGCCACGATTCAGCGATCAGCTGAGCAGATTCTGCTGCACCCCGCTGCACGCGATCGTGCTTTGGGTCAACCTGCATCCTGAATTAGCGGACGAGTGTAGGTAAGCAGCCGGCCTTGTCAATGCCGGTCACATTGTGACCTGGGAATCTGGTTATCGAACCACAGTTCGTCGACTCGAGCCGGATTTGTAAGCTAGCTCGAGAATATCCCGATTGATCTCAGACACCTGACCGTGCTGTAGCATGTCCGGTCGAATCGTCCAACCCGCTCCACACCACGGTCTGGTGATGTCAGGTCGGATTGCGTACTTTCTAGGGCACGAAAGCGAGAAATAGATAAGCAGCAAATAGCACCAAATGAACGCACCCTGCATCAAGTAAGTACGACCTGTGCCGAGCGTGACAGCGCTCACGAGGAACGTCACCGCAAGTAGTGTTATCTCTTTAGACGAGAGGCCTAAGACCAGAGGCAGATCGAAGGTCATAGTCGCCAACACCACCAGCGGAACCGTTAGGCCAATACAGGCTAGTGCCGAGCCAACAGCAAGATTCATACTGGTTTGAAGACGGTCGGCACGGGCGGCACGCACCGCCGCCCACGTTTCCGGCAGCAGCACCAAGCGCAGCGACGAACAGTTCAGGCTATACGTGAGGCTGCGGGACGGTGCTCAGGAAACGATGGAGAAGTCTCGACAATTCGCCCGCAATCGCGAAAACACGGTATATCATGTCGGTTTTCCGGTCGATTTTCGACAAGCTGGCAAGGTGCCGACGCTTCAGATCTCGACATCGGAGGACGGTACAGAAGCTGACATTGACGTGGACTACCGTTCCAGCAAAATGCCGGAAGCAATGTGGAACGGTCATTTGAGCGCCGCGAATTCCGACGTCAGGGCCGTCAATAATTTTGCCCGACATGACAAACGTTGGGACGGGCTCGTGAACTGGTGGCGACAGACCTTTGGCGGTGTTGAGGATGAGAAGCTGCCTGGATCGGACTTGCTAACTGTGCTGCCACCGCCCGAGAAGCTTACGCCTTTGACCCCAACCGTCCCATGCGGGCCGACATACCAAAGCTTTCCGATGCGGCTCAGGAGTTCCTGACGGACTGGCTGGTCCGTCACAATTACGACGAGGCTATGGAGTTCATCTCGGATGAAAGCCTAACTTGTCTTTCGATAGCGCCGGAATCGACTATCAAAAAGGGAACTCGAAAGGCGATGCGGCAAGTTCTCGAAGCAATGGGCAAACGATTGGGTGATCATTCCTCGCTCAGTACAGTCATCTCAGCCGCAACAGCCTGGGGACCGAACATTCGCAATCTGGATCATCTGTACTCACAGGAGTTCGACCTGGTCGAAGTCACCGATTCGATCGGAGACAGCTCCCTGTGTCGAAATCGGAAAGAACGCACCCCACTCGGACAACGGACAGAACCGGTTTTTGGGCATTACTACGCGACGATGTTCCGGTTCCGGATTCACTCCGCCGACGAGGGCGCCCTGGCTCTGTTGTGGAAGAAGGAGTTCGGCCAGTGGCGGATCCAATCTTACGATGTCATAGCGAAGTAGAGCGGCCGTGCAGTGACCCGCGCAGTTTCGATCTCTGCAGGTTACAGGTGTACCCCAGAAGCAGGACCTTAGGTATCGCAGAAGAGATCGTGTGGCGCTGGTTTCATTTTTCATCGCCTGGATGGTGTCTGCTGGCGGACATTCATAGGGCGCTAATGTCGCGTCGGAGTGATTGTTTGTGCGCTACAGCATCGGTACGAGCGTAGTGCCGCTCATCAAGCGGGCCACCTACCAGCGCCGGAAAAGAAGATTCGCACTCCTGCCGGGGTTGTGACTAATGTACAGTTCGGCCATCCTCATCATCGGTACTCTTGGGGTGACGCCGCGTAGATCTGACAACTGTACTGCTTTTCTGGGTTTGTGGTTGAGATCGCGATGAGCTGAGTGGCTGAATAGTGCCGACCACAATTCAAGATCACCACAACAGCAAAGTTATTCCGCTTCTCGAGAGTCGTGTCGCAAAGCCGAGACGGAACCATTGACGTCTACCCTTCGTCGCGTTCGAATGTCGCCGATCGGTTTTGTCGACAGGACAGATAGCGCATTTTGCCCTGCTAAACTCCTGCGAGCCGTATCCACTAATTCCCCCGGCAGCCCGTTTAGAAAACTCGTCCCACCTGGAAATACCACTTCTGATGCCCTCGGTCACCGACGCTGCCACCAACACCGATCGGACCCAACATCGTGTCCATCACAAAACCCACAGCGCCATCCATGGGTAGCCGGCTGTCTACACGATTACCCCACATTTTGCCGAGTTCGAACGCGCTGGTGAAGTATATCTTGTTACCGATCAGCGGCGGAAGCTGAAAAATTTCGTGCAGGTACCCGAGTCGTCCCAAGAAATACTGATTCCCCCGAATCTCATTCAGACCGTAAGCCCCAAGCCGTCCAGGGCCGCCCAGAAAGAATTGCGGGAGTCCAGTAGCTTGGTGTCCAAAGGTAGTTCCTACATAGGTCTGCAGGTAAATGGAAGCGGGATTGCTCACCGGCTTAAAAGCAGAAAAAGAAAGCTCCGCGAGCGGAAAACCGTTCGTCGCTCCAAACATTGCGTCGAACCAGCGAACCTGCCATCCCAGCATCTCACCGCGCCTCGGAACCAGAGCTTTGTCCCGCGTATCCAGGTCATATCGGATTGACGTGGACCCAAACCGGCCGCTCGGCGTCGGAAGGATGGACTGGCCGATCTCGACGCCGCTTCCGAGATGCCCTGCCTCGTATCCGGCCCGAAGTTCACTGAAGCGATTGATTGCGTACCCCACATCGAGTCCCGCCGAGTAGGTTGCAAATCGATACGTCGCAAGCCTGTTGACGTGGTAGTACAGGTCAAACGGCTTGTCTACTGCAGACACTCGGGGGCATAGAACCATTTGGTTCCGGAATTGAATGGTCTGTAATATTCGCCACCTACGCTCCAAGTAGATCCAATTGAGAAGTCGGTCCGCAACTCTGACCGGTAGCCTCCAAAATCAAGAAAAGTAAGTCGGCCCGTAAGAGAGAAGCGCACGTTCTTGTAATCGCTGCCGTCGATGCTTACGCCTAGATTGAGGAACGGCGGAGCATAGCCGTGCTCCTCGGCGTTCACCACCAGTGTTCGATTGCCCTCTGTTTCCACTACATGGTAACTGAACCGCGAAAATCGTCCGATGCCGGACACGAGACGTATATCGCGTTCCAGATCCTCCACTGTCCATGGCTTGCTTGAGTGTTTCGAAAACACCTCTTCAATTCCTGTCTTTAACACGCCCTGCAATCCGGTTACCTGCACGGCGGGAAGGCTCTTTTCCGCTTTCCTCTTGCGCGCAAGTTTCGTCTTGATGTAAGCGTCCCAGGCGTCTCCGCTAAGTGCGAATTTCGAAAGGACACCGGACTTGCGCGATGCGGCATCATACCCGCGCCTGATGATCTCCGTGCCCTTGCGATAGTCAGAGGATGTAAAACCCCTCAGATCCACCGCCACAAGCAGATCTGCCATTTCCATGTTCCGCAGCTCATTTGCCGAGATCATCATGCCTATGGAGCGTCCCATGACGGAGAACATGGATGCGTAGCCGCTTTTCTCCGCGGGCGGCGACTCCAGGTACACGGCGATCACGGTGCTCGCGCCCATCTGTCTCACAACGTCGACAGGGAGATTGTTGAGCAAACCGCCGTCGACATAAAGGCTGTTCCCGGAGGGTACCGGAGTGAAAACCGCTGGCAACGACATTGTCGAGCGCAGCGCATCGCCCAGCGGACCGTCCTGAAATACGTGCGCCTTGCCCGTCTTCAAATCCGCGGCGACACAACGGAACGGGATCGGCAGTTCGTCAAAGCTGTTCAGCCCTGAGTACGGCAAGGCTTGGCGGTCGAGCAGCAATGTAATCTCCTGTCCGGAGTTGAGTCCGCCCGGCACTTTGAAACCACCCCTAAGGCCGAACTGCAGTCCGTTCTGGAAGTCTCTTCGATCCTGCTTGCGCCTGTAGATGAGGTCTCGGTACGCTATCTGCTCACCGAGCGCAATTCCCCAATCGATCCCGAGGACTACCTTCTCCAACTCAGCTGGCGTGAGACCGGTGGCGTACATTCCGCCTACCAGTCCTCCCATACTGGTCCCGGCGATATAGTCGACCGGGATACGGTGCTCCTCCATCCATTTGAGTACACCAATGTGCGCAAGACCCAGAGCGCCACCTCCCTCCAATGCGAGGCCGATAGTGGACCGGTCAGGCAGTTCCGGTGTCTGGCCACTTACCGGAGCCGCGAACGCATTCGCAATCACCAAGGCATATCGGAACCACGTCGCTAGTCTCCCGTCACAGTGGTTCGTGCAATAACTCATGAGGGCCGACGAGTCGTCTGCGTTCGCTGAGCGAAACGAGCGATGCTGGCAAGAATCTCGTCTGCCGTCCGGGTCCAGACGAAGGGTTTGGGAGCTTCGTTGTGAACATCGATGTACTGGCGGATAGCTGATTCGAGTTCTTTGACGCTGCGGAAGATACCCCGCCGAATTCGCTTGTTGGTGATCTCGGCGAACCATCGCTCCACCAGGTTGAGCCATGACCCGTAAGTGGGCGTGAAGTGCACATGAAAGCGTGGCCGTTTGGCAAACCATTTCCGAATGATGTCGGTCTTGTGGGTTCCGTAATTGTCCAGCACAATATGGACATCGAGGTCGGCGGGAACGTTGGCTTCGATGGCGTCCAAAAACTTGCGGAACTCCTGCGAGCGATGACGCCGATGCAGTTGCCCGATCACGCGGCTGGTCTTCAGCTCCAGTGCAGCGAACAGAGACGTGGTCCCGTGCCGTTTGTAGTCATGGGTGCTCCGTTCCAGCTGTCCGGGACGCATTGGCAGCATGGGTTGAGTTCGGTCCAGCGCCTGAATCTGACTCTTTTCATCAACGCAGAAGACCACAGCATGCTCAGGCGGATCCATGTACAGACCCACGATGTCGCGAACTTTCTCAATGAGTTGTGGATCGGGTGACAACTTGAAGCTTTCGGTGCGATGGGGCTGCATTCCGAACGCGCGCCAGACGCGGCTGATCGTCATGCGGCTGAAGCCGGTGGCTTTAGCCAGTTCCCGCGTACTCCAGTGCGTCTGTCCACGTGGCGTAGTCTCCAGTGTCTGGATAATGATCTGCTCAATATCGTCATCCGTAACCTTGCGCGGGGCACCTGGTCGCGGCTCATCATATAGTCCCTCCAGTCGAGTCTTCAGGAATCGCGAGCGCCATTTGCCAACCATACCCAGCGAACACCGCAACTTCTTCGCCACCGACTTGTTATCCAGTCCCTCAGCGCACGCCAGAACTACTCGCGCGCGACGTGCCAGTGCCGGCTGACTGCGTGCGCGATGGGAAAGCGATTCGAGCCGCTCTCGCTCTTCTTCGCTCAACACCAATGGCCGTTTCGGTCGTCCAGTTCGCATAAAAGCTTGACGCGAAGCACGCCAGACTTAGATCACATATTTCTGTGACGGGAGACTAGCTGACCCGGATGTAACACGTCGAGCCTCAGAACGTAGATTGAGAAGAACAGTCTGTGGGTAGATTTTTTGAGGCTGTTTCGTGCGCTCAACTTTCGTTTTGGCGTTTCCGCGTTCTCCACAACCCGCTCGACGGCTGCATTTCGGAAACTTTCGAACGGAATCTCCATTCTTTCAGCGTTTCAGAATCGATGTACTAGTCTCTGGACTGATCATGATCAAGACGGACGTCCATATCAACGGCCCGATAGGTGCTAGTACGCAACATTACCGGTAACTCAGGATATGTCGAACATGTGACACGACTGTTTTCGTTCCGCGAACCCGCATCTCGCACGAAGCAAAAGGCGACGCGTCGATCCTGCTGTGCAGATATCCGGCTTTGGCGACGGTTGTCAACTATGGCACGACTGTCAGCATGCGAATTTTTGAATCGTTCAGTCAGAACTATCATCAGCCGGAAGCGGCCCAAACGTCGCAGAGGCATGTATGTGCCGTCACGTTCCGGTCGGCGTCTTTTGTCGGTGGTGACCTCCGGGCGCCGCTGACGTCGACGTCGATCAGCGTCGGTGCGTAACGAAGAGTGCATGAGAACCTCCGCCGCGAAAAGTTTAAACCTATCGCAGCAGTTCGTTCTTGCGAGCGCTCTTTGGTTGGGCACCAGGCCCGGTCTGGCACAGTCGGCGGTACCGAGTTCCGGCTCGACGAATATTTTCGCCCCTGTCTCAACTCCCGCCACCTCCATTTACGGGTTCTCTCTTTTTGTTCTGGCGGTGACTGGAACGATATTCGTCATCGTCTTCGGAATGTTGGTTTATGCGGCTGTGAAGTTCAGGCAACGGTCTGGCGACGATCGGCGTGAGCCGTTGCAGATCTACGGCAGCGACCAGCTGGAATTGGCATGGACTGTGATTCCCGTGTTGATTGTCATTGTGTTGTTCCTGACATCGGCGCGCATAATTCATGCTGTACAGGACGCCCAACGTCCGCCCGGGACCATCCAGGTCACCGTGGTCGGTCACCAGTTCTGGTGGGAGTACAAATATCCGCAATACGGCTTTACCACTGCAAACGAACTACACGTTCCCGTTAGCGACCCGGCGAATCCAACGCCGACGTTCCTCGAACTTCTTTCGGCTGATACCGATCATAGTTTCTGGATTCCTCGGCTTGCGGGTAAAACGGACCTGATCCCGAATCACCCAAACACAATGTGGATCGACCCCCAGGCAACCGGGATCTACCTGGGACAATGCGCGCAATATTGTGGCACGCAGCACGCCAAAATGCTCCTTCGGGCATACGTGCAATCCCGTACCGACTTCGACCGCTGGGTAAAAGAGCAGCAGGAAGCCGTCCGAGAGGATGCGCCCCTGAGTCGCGAAGCGGAGGAAGGCCGCCACGCATTCAATCGTACGGCGTGCATCAACTGTCACACGATTTCCGGCACTGTCTCAAATGGTCTTTTTGGTCCGGATCTCACTCATCTGATGAGCCGCGAGACGATCGCCTCCGGAGCAGCGGCGAACACCTCCGCGAACCTGCGGCTATGGATTCGCGACCCCGCCGCGATAAAGCCAGGCGCTCTAATGCCGGCGATGAAGTTAACAGACAAGGATCTGGACGCGGTCACGGCTTACATGCTGACCCTTCGCTGAACTGCTATGGCGACTTGTTAGGAGGACTATGGCATCAGATTCCGTACCGATCCCGGCACTCGCCGCTGTCTCGCCGCAGTACAAGAACACATGGCTCGAGACTCTTCACGAGTGGGTCGTCACCGTTGACCATAAGAAACTCGGGTTGATGTATATCGGCTCCGCACTGTTTTTCCTGGTGATCGCCGGGATCGAAGCCATCGTGATGCGGATCCAGCTTGCCATTCCACACGGACACTTCGTATCCCCGGAAGCGTTCAACCGCATGTTCACCATGCACGGGACCACCATGATCTTCTTCGTGGCGATGACCGTCCTGTTCGGGTTTGGCATCTATCTGGTGCCGCTGATGATCGGCACGCGCGACATGGCGTTTCCCCGCCTTAACGCCTGGGGATTCTGGATGAGTCTTTTCGGCGGGTTGCTGCTTTACTTCAGTTTCATCGGAGGCGACGGACTATATGGGGCTGGTGGGGCTCCCGACGTCGGCTGGTGGGCTTACGCTCCGCTAACTTCGCCTGCCTTCTCTAAGGGCCACAGCACTGATTACTGGACTGTCGCGCTTCTTGTCGCGGGGTTCGGCACAGTCGCAACCGCTGTGAACTTCGTTTCCACGATCCTTTGCATGCGCTGTCCGGGTATGTCGTTTGCGAAAAATGCCGCTCCTGGTCTGGATGTATCTGGTGATGGGCGGGATGCTGCTGTTTACGATCACCCCATTAACCGCGGCGCAACTCATGCTGATGGTGGACCGTTATCTGGGAGGACATTTTTTCGATACGCAGGCCGGGGGTTCCGCTGTGATCTGGATGCACTTCTTCTGGATCTTCGGACACCCGGAGGTGTATGTCCTGATCATCCCTGCCTTTGCTTTTGTCTCTGAAATCGTTCCTGTATTCTCGCGCAAGCCGATTTTCGGATATCCCATCATGGTGGCGGCGACTGTGGCGATCGGCTTTGTCAGCATGAGCGTCTGGGCCCACCACATGTTCACAGTCGGTATGGCGTCATACTCCAATGCGTTCTTCGTGCTCACAACCATGGCGGTGGGGGTGCCAACCGGTATCAAGATCTTCAACTGGTTGGGGACCATGTGGGGCGGCAAGATTCGTTATGCCGTGCCCATGATGTTCTGCGTCGGATTCCTGTTCCAGTTCCTCGATCGCCGGACTCACCGGAGTAATGCTGGGCGCTGCACCATTCGACTGGCAACTCGGCGGCTCTTATTTTGTCGTGGCGCATTTCCACTATGTGATCGTGGGCGGGATCCTGTTCGCATTATTCGGAGCCTTCTATTACTGGTTTCCGAAAATGACCGGGCGCATGCTCGACGAAGCGCTGGGCAAGTGGCATTTCTGGCTGTTCCTGATCGGCTTTCACCTCACGTTCGATTTCATGCATATCCCCGGAATTCTCGGCATGCCGCGGCGGATCTACACCTATGAGCCGGGACGAGGCTGGGACGACTGGAACATGATTGTGAGCGTTGGAGCGATCTTCCAGACTGTTGCATCGTTGCTTTTCGTCTCGAACCTGATCTGGTCGTACTTTCGCGGCAGCGTAGCGGGAAACGATCCGTGGGATGCGTGGACGCTGGAATGGGCCATCGCCTCTCCGCCGCCCACTTACAATTTTGTGGTCATGCCGGAGGTGCGCAGCCGCCGGCCGTTGTGGGACATCAAGCATCCGGAAGATCCTGACTGGAAGTACGAATGAGGGTGGACTCATGAGCACCTTGTCAGTTGCACTACCTCGAAGTGGGACGCCATGGCCACTTCCTTCGCGAGGCCGGGTGGGTATGCTCTGCCTGATCATCGCAGAAACGGCGATCTTCACGATTTTCGTCGTCGCTTACCTGTTTTATCTCGGGAAAAGTCTCGGCGGGCCCGAGTTCAAAAAAGTTCTCGCAGGTGCCGATGTTCGCCACCATTTGCCTGCTGTCGAGCAGCGCGGTGCATTCGATTTGCGGAACTGGCTCTCGAGCGAGACCGACTGGTCGCGTTCAAAGTTTCTGGTTCACGACTTTCGGGCTGGGAGCGATCTTTCTGACTGCTACCGGGCTCGAATGGCATCACCTCATTTACGACGTGGGCCTTACTATTTCGACAAATCTGTTCGGCACCACATATTATTCGCTGGTTGGGTTGCACGCTTTTCACTTGCTCGCAGGCCTCATCGGACTCGCCATTGTCATGGCATTTGCCGTGGCTGCCAAAGTCAGACAGGAACATGCCGAACGCATCCGCGTATTCGGGCTCTATTGGCACTTCGTCGACGCTATTTGGGTGGTTGTCTTTACTGTTGTCTACATCATAGGGAGGTGAGCTGATGATGCAGGAGAACTCGAGCACGCGCGGCCCGGACCTTCCGTCTGAGGTTGAACTGCCCGCACCCACCGCGTGGCCGATCGTTCTCGCACTGGGAACAACTCTGCTATTTGCCGGATTGCTGACGAGTGCCGACGTGAGCATGCTCGGCACTGTTCTTGTGGTCGTGGGTTCCGTTGGCTGGTTTCGTGAGGTCCTCCCAGAGGAACATCATGAGATGGTTCCGGCGGAGCGGGCGGAGGTCCAGATCGTCACGACCCGGACAGACGTCACCCGCGCAATCATTGCCCCGGAAATAAGCCGGTTGCGAATTCCCGTCGAAATCTATCCGGTCTCCGCCGGGATCAAGGGTGGATTAGCCGGGGGATTGACGGAATGGCCCTGCTCGCCGCGATTTACGGGATTCTCGGGCCACGGCAGTATCTGGTACCCGATAAACCTGTTGGCGGGGCCGTCGTCTACGCCCAGTCGCTACAGCTTTCGATGGAGTATCTCACCTCTTTCCATTTACTGCTGTTTCTGGTCGCCGTTCTGCTTCACCTGGTGACATCAGTTTTGGTTGGACTGCTGTACGGCGTACTCTTGCCAATGTTCCCGCGTCGGCCGA
>CAWCGC010000043.1:0-109981 GCA_963794765.1 Bryobacteraceae bacterium
GGCGTGAACAGCCCTATCACCACCAGAGCGAGCCACCTGGATTAAGCGTACGTTGGATCTCTCCCATCGTTGGCAAACTGGAACGTGAGCCTGATTGGGACCGATACGTCTCGAAAGGGGGATCTGCGATCTTGTTCAGATCAGCGGTTTGGGCGTTTTAACGACAACTTGACCGGTGCAAGTTTCCGAGTGGCCATCATCGATTCGTAACGTTCGCAAAAGCACTGACTCCTGGTGCCGTGATTTCGGTAATCTGAACCGGGCTCTTCCGCACTTTTTGTGCAATCAGGGGGAAGCGGCCGGTGAGCAAGGCAAGACCCGTCTTCGAAGCAGAGTAAAGCCGGCGCGACCGTACATCTGGCGCTTGATAGCTTTCAGCCGATTGACCTGACCCTCGGTCTGTCCGTTACTCCACTGCGTGGCAACCGCGGCGAGGACAGGTTTGAGTTCACTCTTCAGCCCAAAAGCGAAGCGCACCACCGGTCCAACGCCAGACTGTGTTGCTGTACGGATCCAGTCCAGCATCGCGGTCTCGTCTTTGCCCAGCAGCGCCTGGCGGAAATCTTGTGCGAGTGCCCGCATGAGACCGGCGGCCGGGCACTGGGTAATGAGTTGGTCGCAGGTCCGGCGTTGCTCATCCGATAATCGCTCTGCCGGCTTGGTGACGAGAATGGCGGCGTGTTTCGGCGCGACGCGCTCGGGCCGGTGATCCCGGGATGGTCGGCCCGTCGCTCGCCATTGACTGACAAATTGCGCCACCATTCCGCGCTTGCCGGTGTAGCCGCGAATGCGGATCTCACGATACAGGGCGGTAGCGTTGTGACAGCCCTGATTCCAGCGTTGTTGCAGGTAGTCGGCATACTCTTCCACAGCAGGAGGTCTGCGGACAGGCACTTTGCGTTCCGGAAACTCCCTTGCCCTCAGCCAGCGCCGAACGGTCTTTCGTTGGAGGTTGAGCTCTTCAGCAATCGCCTTCTGCGAATGTCCGAGCCGGTTCAACTCGACTACTTTCTCGTAAACTTCCAGCCTCCGCTGGCGCCGCTGCTCCTTCCGCAGTTGCTGCTGTGTAGGACGGCTGGATGCTGCTGAAACCGCTGAAGGTGCGGTAACCGGCTCCGGACTCTCCTCGTCTCGAGAGGGAAGCTGTAGTTCGGAGCGATGTTCTTCCATGGCACGCTCGATGGCCGCAGACAGGTTGACGAGCAGATGAAATCGGTCTGCGACCTGGACTGCTCCGGGCGCACCATTCGCGGCACCTTCAGCATAAGAGTCGACCTCGATCACGGCTGACAACTTCAATCGTCGGATGTTGCCTCAGCCAACGTTCGAACGATTCAGCCGTCCGGTCGGGAAGCAGGTCCACCACCCGATGTCGCTCGAGATCAACCAGTATGGTTCCGTAATTCTGCCCCTTACGCCACGCCCAGTCGTCTACTCCCAGCTGCCGAACTACATCAGGCTGTGGCTGCGAATCAGTAGCGCGTTTGAGCGTTCTCAGAACGGTATCGTCACTGACCGGCACGGCAAGACGTTCCAGAACGCGACTTCCCGGCCGCCCGCCAGTCGTATAGCCGACCAGATGAATGATGTCCAGCACGCGCGCCGTTCGACGCGCATAACGGCGGGCTATAACTGGAATCCGTTCAGTGAAGATGCTTTCACTGCACAGTTCATTGCGGCACCGGAAGCGCCGAACCTTCACCCTGAGTTCGACCGCTGTGCCTTGCCAGGGCAGGTCCTGCAGCCTGCGGAAGTAGTGGCTGTGCACCGATCGCGAATGTGTGCCGCATTCCGGACAACTGTTCGGCTGATACACCCGGGCGCACAAGATGAAGCGCCCCTCGGAGCGGTCAACGGATTCCAGAATGAGCGTATTTCGGCCCGGCAGCACGGATTGCGAATAGCTCGGGGGAGCTCCCATTGCACGCCAGGATAAAACATTTTGCCTTCATCGTGTTCTGCACGGTCTCAGGTGATGCTCTGCACAAAAAGTGCGGAAGAGCCCAGACCGCATTGACAAAGTCACAAGGGGTTCCGCGCGTTCGGATCTGCTCGGCGCACCGTAGATGGTTACGAAGCGATCCATCAAATCAGGAAAGGACAGGTGCGATGGGTACCAGCCCGAGACATCGTGCGCCAGAACCTCTACATCGACCGTCTCTTCGGCCTCGTCCGTTAACAATGTGAAACCTCCCAGACAGCGCTCGCGATCTCACCCGATCTTCAAAATCCTTGCAACAACACAGCCCTCGGCAAGCGAAGCGATGCGGGAAGCACTCCGTCTCATGGAGCAGCGGGACGAACTTTTCGATCTCAGAAAACAGGAGATTCGCCGAAAAATCGA
The DNA here is from genome assembly GCA_963794765.1 of Bryobacteraceae bacterium. Lineage (GTDB taxonomy): Bacteria > Acidobacteriota > Terriglobia > Bryobacterales > Bryobacteraceae > JAWXCM01. Next base: position 2,345 of record CAWCGC010000043.1, read on the forward strand.
TGAGGGGCTGGACTCACTTACTCGCGGCGAAGGCGTTGGTGGCGAAAAGTTTTCACGTCGCTTGAGCGCGAAGAAGAGGCACTTGCTCGTAAGCGCGCGTGACAAACCGCTTTCCTCTTTAACCCGAGGCAGCAAGTGACGTTCGTGAGATATGGGCATACATTGCTGTGGACAATTTGCGGCTGCGCGTAAAGTTCGACTGGAGCTTTTTGCGGCCTGTGAGCAGTTGGCACCAAATCCGGGCATTGGCCATACGAGAGAGGATCTGACGGAGCGCTCGGTTACGTTCTGGCCGGTCGGATCATACCTGATTGTCCAGAATCCCGAGAAACGCCCCTCTTGAGATCGTCCGCGTGTTCCATGGAGCCCTCGATATTCCACGCCTCCTCTAGCCAAATTGGCGCAACCGAATCGTGAAACACGTGGATCACCACACAAGGAATGTTCGTACAGCGACAGTAAAAGCTGCGGCATCGCAACAAAAATTGCTAATTTGAATGTGAATGCCGATTGTCAAACTCGCGACCCCACTGGGTGATGAGTTCGCGATTGCCACACGCCTGTACTATGAGGCGGTCGTGGCGCTCACGAGCAATCACGTCCGGAGAACGCCAAAGGAGTTCAATACGCTACGCGAAGCCGTGGAAAAGGCGCGGCAGCGTTCGGAAGCGATACGCGAACGGTTCGACCAACACGTGGGGACCATCGATGTGAGTCCGAATACTGAATTTTTGTGACGTGTACCTCATTGCGCGAAGCTTGTTGCCAATGTGCCGCAGTTTCCCTGATGAGGGATTCGGTTGATTGCCGCTCCCGAGCTTGCCTCGGCCGGAATCGTATCACCGTGCGGAGAATAGATTCGCATCGAAAGGCGATGATGCTTTATATTTTTGTAGGCAGGCGTACGTACTTCGGCAGAGCAGGGTTGAGTTTAACTGAACGAGGAACGAATCTTTTCGATTGCAAGGAAAGCTCCCTTGCGACCGCTACTTTCGGGATATAGCTGAAGCTCCAAGCCGAATAGCCTCTTCGTGGTGATGCGGGTCCAAGTGGCCGCTTACGAAGATGAGCCGAACTTCCGGCATCCTTTCCTTCACAAGACGGGCAGCTTCAAACCCGTTCATTACTGGCATGGAAATGTCTAGTAGAACCAGGTCCGGCTTAACATTCTCGGCAATCTCGACCGCGGTGGCGCCGTCATCAGCTTCGCCAACAACTTCGTGCCCGTCGCGTTCCAGAAGCCTGCGGATCGTGCTCCGAAGCAAAGCATCGTCATCGGCGATAACAATACGAGCCGGACGCCGTTCAGGAGAAAATCGCTCCAGGGTCAAACCTCTACTTACAGTTTGAGAGATCTCGCAACACTGTCCCAGCCAGGAAAACCACTCATCGCTTTTGGTTTTACGGCGACAATCGGTGAGGAGCTCAGGACCTCCAATGAGCACATCGGTTGTATTTCAAAGATTCGTCGCGCGGGATTGGTAGCCTCAGAGCACGATTGAGCGGACAACCGTGGCTGTTCAAACTCGCGCCGGTTTCAATCTGAAGAATCGTTTGCGCGCCCTTCGCTGGTACCTCGCTACAGCCTCTCGTACAGGGAAGTCCCGGGACTTCTCGAGGAGCGCGGCATCCTGATTGTGTCCGATGGAGAGCGAGCCGCGCTTTTTCCTGACGACATTGATGCAGGCAAACAGTCCTCCCGAACTTGTTCATTCTCGACATCAACTCCCCCCGGAGTCCGGGAATCGAAGACATAGCTGAGAATGCGGCGCGGCTATATCTGCCGGCATGTTCCCGTCGCGGTCTTAACCTCATCAGACAGTCAGAAGGACAAAGATGCAGTCGCTAGGTTAACCCTTCTCGTTACCTTCAAAAGCCCCTTACACCAGAGAGCTTTTTCAACTCGGAGGAGTTTTCAAACAGCTTTTAAATCCTATCGGTTGACTTTGGGCGAATAGCTTCGTGCGATAAGGCGCTCATCTCCCGAATTGAATACCTGCTCCGTCAGGACCCAGTGTCTGCGTTGGAATTGGATCCGCCTCTTAAAGGATCATCTTCCGCCGAGATCACTCTCCGCATTAGTTCCGGCGTTGCAGGAAGTGAGAGCTCACCGAATGAAAGAGGCACCATACTCTTCTGTGCTACGGCCTTTGCATACTGATTAAAAGTCACCGGGTTTCTCCCATCGAGTAGTATCGTCTAACCGCCGCGTTGAGGCGAGCCGAATCGGTTAACGACACAATCTGGCCCATTCCTGGTGTTCCTTGAAAGGTTAACAACCTCAGAATATAGATAGTCGTTACCCCCTACAACTCCTTGCCTCTCTGCTGCCCGGCATTCTCGCATTGGCGATATTGACTGCTGCTGCTTCTCCTTTTCACGTGCTCGGATTACTCCGGCTATTACAAACCGCCGCGGAGAGGCCATAGTTTATGAGCGTATGTCAGAAGCGGGCGCGCGCGGCGTCGTCGAACTCTCATCGGTATCGCGCTCCTGATGGTTATATGCGTTGCTTCGGCGGAATTTTATATCGCTCCTGCGACTGTCCGGGGGCGCTCCGCAGGATGATTTCGGGCCGGTCACAAGACATATCACGGGTCCAAGCGGGGCTGAGCTCGCAGTTGAAGAATCGGGGCCGGAGAACGCGCCTCGAATAATACTCACCCACGGCTGGGGTGCTGACCGTCGAGAGTGGTCCTGTGCCCGCCATCGACTGGAGGGTGTTTCTCGGAGTCCTTAATCAACGTGGGATCTGCCCAGGGCTCGGCCAGTCGAAACCGATTCCATCCGGTGATTATGGCTCACGAACATCGAGCTGATCTCTCCTCGTCGCGGGTCTATGGACCCAACGGGAAGTCAGCCTGCGGTTCTTGTCGGCCACAGTATCGGCGGGATGATACATAATCTCACTCTGTGTAAGGAGAACGCAGGGCGACCCGGTTCAAACGTCAGTGGCATTGTAATGCCACGAGAGCGGCGAGTCGTTTCACTTCCGAAAGACGCAAGCTCAAGAAAGCCGCTACACTCCTCACCTTCAGGCCTTTCGGATTACTTTCCTGTTTTCGCGTGCGAAGCGTGGACCGGTTTCGATTCCGGAGACCCTTTCTGCCGAAGAAAGATCGAGAGCACAACAACGACAGCAATCGACAGAAACTCGCTCTGCCAGTTTTGAAACGACTCGAACCAGAAGGTTGAGCTCCCAAGGTGCCGAAACATCGTCGAGCAGCTCCGTCCATGCATGACATCGTCACGGCAGCTTTCTCCGGAGCTCCCCGCCAAGTGGAGAATAAAGGACACAACGAACAGGAGAAATAACGCGAGGGAGAGACGAGACCGACTAGAGTCAAGCCGACAAGCCCACCGAGCACGAAAGGCCAGGGGCATCGGGTCAGACTGATGTTCTCTGGATGGTCATCAACCTCGTCTCGCTCGTCCGGGTCCTTCATTCGGCCGAGCCCCTTGGTAGAGAAGAGCCGGTGAGCCAAACGTAGAGCGACATCTGCAGGAATTCGCTCTCCCAGTTCTCAAAGACGCTTTCGACAAAAGCCGAACTCGTGAGGTATTCGGTATACGTCATCTTGGGCCTACGGTGCTCCTCCTCGTCTTCGTTGTATTTCGCGTGCCCTGTTAAGCTCTGGCCCACAAAGCTCACGAGAAAGAGGAGCAGAAGTACCAGTGTCAGGCCATTTTCGCGTATCGCGTTCGGCATCGCCGCATTATCGCGCGCGAGCTCCCCGTTAAGCGGGGTTGTCGACCGAAGCACCTGTATACTCACGGCCGTGATTCGAATTGGCCCTGCAGGTTGGGCATATAAGGATTGGGCAGGAATCATTTACCCGAAGCCCGAGGAGCCGCAAAGTTTAGCCTTGTCGAATACCTCTCAGAGATGTTCGACGCCATTGAGATAAATACTTTCTTCTACACTCCCCCGCGGCCAGAGATGACTCGCCGCTGGCCAGAACAGTTGAAGAAAAAACCCCGTTTCCGCTTCACCGCAAAGCTTTGGCGGGCTTTACCCATGAGCGAAACGCAACCGTTGAAGACGAGAAGCTCTTTAAGGCCGGAATGGACCCTCTTATTAATGCCGAGCGCCTCGGGGCACTTCTCATGGAGTTCCCAATGTCGTTTCAGAACACGCCTGACAATCGGCAGCACGTCACCCGGCAGTGTTGCAAAGATTATATGGCCGCCACGCTGGTAGCCTGAGAGGCAGATGAACGGGCAACCGTGGTTGTTCAAGTGGCGGTAGTTTGAAGCCGAGATCATCGTTTGCGCTGTTCGCTGGTATCTCCGCTACAGCCTCTCGTACCGGAAGTTCAGGAACTCCTCGCCGAACGCGGCATCAACGTCGACCACTCCACGATCTGGCGGTGGGTGCAGCGCTACGCTCCCGAACTCGCCCAGCGCCAGCGCGCTCACCTGAAGCCCACAAACAAGAGCTGGCGCGTGGACGAAACCTACGTCAGGGTCAAGGGCGAGTGGTGCTACCTGTACCGAGCCGTAGACTCTGAAGGCGCGACAGTTGAGTTCTTCCTGTCAGGGTTCCGCGACAAAGAGTCCGCGCAGAGCCTGTTCCGACGTGCGATCCGGCACGGCGCTCCTCCACCACGCGTCATCAACACCGATCTCGCTCCCACGTACCCGACAGCGATCGCGGGTCTCAAGCGCTCGGGCGACCTGCCGCGCCGTTGCCGGCACCGGCCGGTGCAGTATCTCAATAACATCGTGGAGCAAGATCACCGGTTTGTGAAGAAGCGTATCGTCGCGAAAGCAGGGGTTCCGGGCGTTCGGATCTGCGCGGCGCACTGTAGATGGTTACGAAGCGATCCATCAAATGAGGAAAGGGCAGGTGCGATGGTTACCAGCCCGCGACATCGTGCGCCAGAACCTCTACATCGACCGTCTCTTCGGCCTCGTCCGTTGACAATGTGAAACCTCCCAGACAGCGCTCGCGATCTCACCCGATCTTCAAAATCGTTGCAACACAGCCGTTCTGACGTCCGATAATGTTGTGCAATGATTTCTCCCGGCGAATTCGTCGGTCCCTACGAGGTTCTTGGAATCCTGGGAGCCGGCGGTATGGGCGAAGTCTATCGCGCCCGGGATGTGCGCCTGGGGCGCTTTGTAGCTCTCAAGGTGCTGCGTTCCGGTTCCGAAGGGCGTTCAGATTTCCGAGAGCGCCTCAGGAATGAGGCGCGGGCCGTTGCCCGCCTGAATCATCCGCACATCTGCACGTTGTACGACATCGGATCTGTCGACGATCTAGACTACCTCGTTATGGAGTACGTGGCCGGCGACACGCTGGCCACGGTACTCGGAAATGGCCGAGTGCGCGTCGATGAGGCACTCACGTATGCGACCGAGATTGCGGACGCGCTAAGAGCAGCCCACGATGCCGGAGTTCTTCATCGTGATCTCAAGCCCCCAAACGTAATGATCACCCCTCAACAGAAAGTAAAGTGCTCGACTTCGGCATTGCCAAACTACTGCCCGCAGATGCCGACAAGACGCGTGCACGGCCGATTTGACGGAACACGGATTATTCCTCGGCACGTTGTCATACGCCGCACCGGAAGTTCTGAGGGGCTGCCCCGCAGATGCCCGCAGCGATATCTGGTCTTTCGGAGCTACGCTGCATGAGATAGTCGGCGGTCAGCCGCTGTTCAAAGGGCGAACGGCTGCCGAGATTATCTGCGCGGTGCTCGAAAACCCGCTCGGCTCGCCGCCGGGAGATGTCCCGCGGCCCCTGCAGCAAGTGATCGAGCGGTGTCTCCAGCGAAACCCTGCCAGTCGCTTCCAGACTGCGAGTGAGGTAAACGCCGCTCTTAAGGCTGTATCAGAAGCACCGGCCCGTCATCGGCCCCGACACGGAGGCAAGCTGACGATCAGGCGCACCGAACCGCGACCGGAAGGCCGCCTCAGGATTCGGGCGCTCCCGCGTCGGAAGTTCCCGAAGCAAACGAATACTTTGAAAAAGGAGTCTTGTTTATCTGGGCCAGACCCGATCTGCCGCGAGAAGCTTACCGCGAGATGCTGACCAGGGCCCTCGCTCTCGACACTGACTTCGCCGAGGCAAAAGCGGCATACGGGTTTACGAACTGGGGCATGATCGAGCAAGGGTACTCGAGCGAAACCAGCTGGCTCTACGAAGCAGAAGAATTCCTTTACGACGCACTGAAGCTAAATCCTCAATCGGCGCTCGCGCACTACGCCCTTGCTGCCGTTTACCTGTACCAGGGCAGGAAAGAACTGGTGCCAGCGGAAGTGACCGAAGCACTACAGGCAAGGCCGCCAAGGCCAACAGCCGTCCACTGGCTGGCACATTATCATCGCCTTAATGGCGAGTACCAGGATGCCCTCCAGATATGGATGCAACTCCTTCGGCAGGACCCGTTATTCTGGCCAGCGCGCATGAATTACGGCGACGTTCTCCTGCAATCCGGAGAACATGAGCAGGCCTTACGCGAGCACCAGAAGTTCCTGGAACAGGCACCGGACAACATCTTCGCCATACGAGGCCTCGTCAGGGCCTATATTAGTCTCAATAAAATCGAAGACGCGCAAGCAATCCTGGAGCGCGTCCGACCGGAGGATAACAACAATTACCACATACGGATGGCACGGGCGATGCTGACTGCGCTCGAAGGCAACCACGAACAGGCAGCCCAGACAATCGACGACGAGTTGCTTCGTTTTGCCGGTGCGAATGCATTAAGAGCCATCGAAGCCGTTGAATTGTACAGTCTGCTCGGACATACGGCAAAGGCATTCGAATGGCTCGACCGTACGCTGCGCGGCGGAGACGAGCGTGTTGACTGGTTCCGGCGAAACCCCCTTCTGTCGAGCATCCAAAACGATATCCGATTCGCGCGAATGCTTGCCTCCGTCGAACACCGCCGGACACAACCCCGAGCAACACGGCGCAGACCAGCGCGAGACAGCCACTAGCCTTTGCTCGCGAGCATACGCGCTCACCCCTCCTCTCTCCTGGCGCGAGGACGTGCAGAGAGGAATGTGTAAACAACAACAGAGGGAAGGCGCTAAGAACCGAGTTATTGAGGAAGGGACTGTTCATGAATGTTCGTATCCTATGAAACGATCCACTGGTCCGGATAGTCGGCATCGCGTCGAAGTGCGGAGACAGATCGGTACCGGGAAGTCGCCTAAGCTCCGGCCACTTCCGGTTTGCGCTTGACCAGCGATGGATTGAAATAGCCGAAAGCGCAGAGCTATGGCTTAAATAGCGCGGCAACAGACCCAGACCAATGGGTTCAGATTCGTGAAACAACAGGCGTACGCACGTGACGGCGAATTTGGCTTGCTTGCGCTGTTCAATGACTGCCGCTGCGATCGGACCCGGCTTGAAGTAACCTTTCTCCGACTCCACCGCTGTGAGCAGGGCCTGATTTCCCGGACCTGTCCGGTGCGGAAGGCCGTCGATGACGAGTACGATTCGGACTGGTGCGGCGGGGCTGCGACGACATCCGACGTTCTTTGTGTGACTGGATCCCGGGGAAGGCGCAGAAGCATAACGGCGCTGTCGGTGATCGAGCGGCGGAAGATGCTGTACTACGTTGGCGATCCGGTCATGCAGGCGATTCGGACGGATCTGACGATGAGCATCAGGCATTTCCAGCAAATTCCGCCCGACACGCCGTACGGTGAGATTGTTGAGGTTGTGCGTTGGGGTTGTGAGCCGGCCTGAGCTGGGCGGTTCGAGCGGGCGACGCACATCGCTGGTGGTGGATGCTTCCGGGGTGGGTGCTCCGGTGGGTGGACCTGTCGCGAAAGGCTCAGCTGCCGTGCCTGCTGGTGCTGGTGACGATTACTTCAAGGCTCGCGAGACCAGCGATGCTCTCGGGTATGGGGTGCCGAAGCGAGACCTGGCTGTCGAGCTGCAGGTGGCCTTCGAGAACCGGTCACTGCTGGTTTCGCGCGGCGCGGGGTCATGCTGAGAAGCTTGTGAAGGAGCTGCTGGACATGCCGCTATTTATGTCCCGGTTCAGTAGTTATGAGCAGTATGAGGCCGGCGTCCACGATGACCTGGTTTTAGCGACTGCTCTGTCGTGGTGGAAGCTGCGGCGCAGCTGGCCTGAGATGTCGGTGATTGGTGGTGGGCGGCTGCCAACTTGAGGCTGACGTGTAGAGATAAAACTTGCATAGCCACGCATGTGGCGACCCGATTACATGGCAGCGTGCAGGACAGGTAAATGCGGAACCGGATAATTCTTCGGCTTTAGGGCTTGAGTTGCGGAAATCGGGGACCCACACCTAATACTCGCCCAAGCTTCAACCATCTTGATTTGTTTAGTGGCCGACGAAACAGCGAGACTTGCTCGACCAATTCTCGAACGGTCGAAACGGTCACTGAGAAGGGTTGGCGGGACGCAATGATCGGGACCGAACAAGGGGTGATGAAGTGCACACCAAATTTCTCACAGCTGTCGACAACAAAGTGAACGTCATGCAGTCCGCACTCTGACAGCTGATGCCGAAGGTCCATCTCGGAGAATAGTCGACACTCCAGTGTTGATCCCGGGCCGCCATGAAACACAAGATTTTCGAAAACCTGATAAGTTCCGTCATCACTGCGGCCCACCAGCACTATTTTCTGGCCAATCCGGGCCAGTGAACTGGCAACTAATGATGGAAAGTGCTCCAGCGTCGCTGTTTCCATGCAGAATGGCGCCGTCACAATGAGGACACCCGAAGGCTTGAGCAACTGTGACAGAGATGCAAATGCTCGATCGACGGGTGACGACACGTGTTCAAGCACCTCGCTGCAAATCACGAAATCGTATTTGCCGAATTCGCTTTCGTCCGGGGCGGAAAGGTCAAAACGTGGAGGTTGGTGGTAGAACGTATTCAGATAAGTGAATCGATTTTCGAGATAGCGGGAATATATCTCCGAGTCACTGATTCCGAGGCCACGGAGGCTCTTTAGCTGCGGGAACTCTGGAAGGGATAGTTCTGTTCCAAAAATCGCTCGTGAGATCGCCAGTATCACTGAACGCAATCGCATGTTGGAGTTGCACGACCGGCAATTTGGCTCCTCGCGATCCTCCAGCCCCGCATGTGAATCGTTGGCGGTACCACAGATGTTGCACTTAAACTTCCCCAATCGCGAACGAGTCAACTGCGTTCTCATACATCGAATAGAGTAATCGTATTTGCGACGGTGCCACACCTTTCCCACAGCGGCTGCACCTGCATGAACTTTCCCTACTGGGCCACAGCGTGCCTCGACAGTGTAGAACTACGCTTTATACCGGCATCCGAAGATCCGCGACATGCCGGGGCCGAAACAGTGCGTTCAAGTCATTCCACCTTCTACCGCGATTACGTTTCGTTATTGCGGGTACTGTCTACACGTCGAGTCAACGGCGCAGGGGAATTGGCAAGGTAAGTGGATTCTGCTCTAAGTTTTGCTATCTCAAAGCAGGTGGCTTTGTCGCTAACGATGTGTCGAATTGAAGCTGCTCGATATACGCAAGAGAGTCGAACGCCGGAGCCTGACTGTGCCCGTATAGCGACTGATGCGGAGTACCTAGCCCTTTCCGATCACGTCTTCGATTCGCTCATTCACCCCCGCCGCCGTCAGTGACGACGCATGCCCGGCCGTTCTACGGGCCTTCCTGGTTGCGTCTGCGTCGCCTTTGCTCCCTCCGAAGTTCCTGTGCCTCCATAGCTGCCTCCAGCTCGTCCAGGTGATCTTCCTGTTTGTCAATGATCTGCTGGTCTGTGCGAGCGATCCATGTGGCGATAACGTCGAGGCACTCCGGATGCGTGTAGTACGCCGCATGAACCAAGGTGGGACTGGTTTCAAACAGATGCAGCAACTCATCGGTGACAATCGGTTGGGCGAGTTTTTCGGTTACCATCGCGAGGACGCCTGTCAGATTTTGCTCCCGGGCTTTCAACGCCGACTGCTCGACTTCCTGAGGAAGTTCCTCGACGTGGTAAAAGTTCTTCCTCAGGAAGAGCGGGGCGAGTAATGTGGAGCCCACCTTTAACGGAAACTCGCTCGTTCCCAATAACCACTGACGGAACGCGTTCCAGGCGTATCTGCGGAACGCTTTCTCGACCAGGTGACCGAATGCCGCTCGCGCCAGCAATTTAACGCCTTTTAGACCCCGCGCCGGAAGGGCTATTAACGCTGTCAACGAACCGAACATCAGCACCGCGCTGCCGAAAAGCCCGAGGAGTGCAGCCAGAGTGACGTATTGCGCGATTCTACCGGCCAACCCTCCAGGTACTAAAGCGTGCAATCCTACGCCGAAGACGAGCGCGCCGGCAGCGGAAAGAACAATATGATCGTTTCGCATCCGGAAGAACTGATGGGTAGCTGCAAGATCGTTCCGCGGGTAGCGAACACGATCCGATTCGGAGATTACTGCGCCTACGGCTCGAATCCAGCTCGACCGGTGCGCGGATGCCTCAGCCGACCCGCTATTTGCCTGCTGTTTTCGCTTAGCAAAAGGATTCGGCTGGCCGAGTACCTGACTCAGTAATTGGAACACCTCGTCGCGTTTGCTGCCCATGACGAGTAGCCGCTTCCATTCCGGAGTGCTCGCGGGGAATGATTTGAACCGAAGGAACTGGAATGCCAGAGACGTGATCCTGAACAGGAACACGAGCGCCAGCGGCAGCCACAACCAACCCAGGTGAGGGATCGCCGGAACAATGTATCTCCACGAACCGAGAACCACCGCGAGTATCAAAATTGCAGAACCGCCGACCTCCCAGGGTGGCCGCAGCCTGTCTTGGGAATGGTGACCCAGGGGTCGGATGAACGGAGTTCCAAGACATACCAGGTTCCCGAAGCGATGTTTCTCAATTGCGAAGTTCAGCGGTGCCAGCTTAAGCTGCAGCGCCTGCAGGAGGACGTTGCCTCCGTGACTATGAGCGATGACATGAAAATCCCAATGCCTGTCGTGCAACCGCTGCAGATATTCGGCGAGGGTTTGAGCCGCAGTGTAGCGATCGGCCCACGAATTATTGCCGCTCCAGGAATAGATCGGCATGTCGTCAAGGTTCTTCCAGGTGCGGGCTGGCGAGTCAAGCGCTTCCAGGCGTTTGTCCAGTTGCTGACAGAACTCTGAACCAGGCTGCCACCACTGCAGGTCACCGTTTCTCGGGGCGGCAAACGTGCCGTGCACCAGAATTACGGTCTGTGGCCGATCCGGAATGATGATTGTGACCATGAGTGCTAACGCGCGAAGTGTCGCGGAACTTTAAAGAGGTTACGACACAGAGAGAGGCGTCGGTCGAGCACGGAAGGCAACAGTGCAAAACACTAACTTCGGATCGTCGCAATGCGAACAGAATCAGCGGTGCAGTTTCCTGGAACGAAGGAACTGTACGAGTTCTGCCGGATGGTCAGTCTGGATGCCCGTCGCACCTCGACGGACGGCATCCTCCCAGGAGTCGACGTTGTCCGCAGCTCCCAGACGATCGACATAGACGTCTGCTTTGGCCCTTCGCGCAATTGCTATGACTGGGTCGAGGAAGTCGCGCGCATCGAACGCGATTACCCGTGGCCGGAGCTCTTCGACCGTGCGCGTCGCCGTCGTTACGTCACCAGCTTCCGGCATCAACCTGATCCGCGGTTCGAGTTTCATGACACCCCGATGCAGGTCTATGCTTCCATACACGACAACTTGGTCTTCGAGGCCGGATCTGCGCACGGCGGCAACGAGGTCCGCCGCAGAGATCCGCTTGGCGTCGATATAGACGCCGAGTTTTCCACGTGCAAAATCGAGCACCTCGTCGAAAGTTGGGACCGTGGTGTTGCGAAAAGCAGGGCCGAATTTCACACCGGCATCAAGCTTGCGAATTTCAGCGAAGGTCATGGACGCGACGTCGCCGCGGCCGTCGGTAGACCGGTCGAGCGTTCCGTCGTGCATGATCACGAGCCTGCCGTCCGACGTGGTGCGCACGTCGGTCTCGATGAAGTCAGCGCCGGCGTCGAATGCGGCGCGGTATGCCGGAAGCGTGTTCTCCGGGTGATGCAAATGTTCGCCCCGGTGGGAAATGACTATGACGCTCGATTGCTGGCCATGCGCAACGGCGAGCGCCAGTACAGCGGTAATCAATCGCTTCATGGGTTGCCCAGAGAAGCATCGCACAGCGCTGCCGCCGGTTCGAGACCGAGCAAAATCGGCCCTGGCTTTTCCTGGTTTTCGTGGTGCAAATCCAGATTTGACGGAACAACCAGCAACCTGATGCCTTAGCGGGTGAGTGGTGGCGGGCCGCTTAGGGTTGAGGTTGCTGTGCGGACACGAGCAGTTTCGCGGCGATGCCAAATCGAACGAAGCGTTTGATCACACCCGGTTGCGATGTTGCCTGAATCATCATCGCGATTCGCCCCGGCTGTACGATTCCGGTCACCGTCCGCGAGCGGACATCAGGGTGGACAACTACGGCCTCACTCCACCAACTTTTGTCTGTATACGGTACACGCTGGTGCTCGCGACAATATACAAGGTCTTGCCGTCTTCATCACCCCATGCCAGGTTACCGACACGCTCGGGCACAGGAATAGTTCCGAGGTGTTTCCCCGCTGGCGAGAGAATCCACACGCCACCTGGTCCGGAGCCCCATAGATTTCCGCGGCGGTCGACCTTGATCCCGTCCGGCCCTCCAATGCCCTTCTCCGAAGTCGCGTCGTACAGGACTCTGCCCTCGTCCACTGTTCCGTCCGCGCGGACACTGTACCTCATCCATTTAGGCGGACCGGAATTGCTGACGTACAACACCTTTTCGTCGGGAGAAAACGCGATGCCATTCGGCCTCGGAAGATCCTTGATGAGTAGTTGCAACCGTGCTGAATCCGGTGCCGCACCCGCGGGGATGTCGCGAGCTCCGCGGATACGATACACGCCATTGAACGGAAGCTTCTTCTGAGGATCATCGTCCCGCTGGGTCGGCAAGCCGTACGGCGGATCGGTGAAATAGAGCGACCCATCTGATTTGTAAACGAGATCATTCGGACTGTTCAGGCGTTTGCCTTCGAAGCTATCGGCCAGAATTGTGATGGCAGCCTTCGGGTCCAACTTTTCCATGCGCCAGACATCGCGCTGTGCATGTCCGGCAACAGTCAACCTACCCGTAGAGTCGAGCGTCATACCGTTCGAGCCTGGTTCCGGACCGGCGAAGGGCGTCGCACCCTTGTAGCCGCTGGGGTGCAGAAAAACTTTGGCTGTCTGACCAGGTCGCCACTCTATGATGCTGTTGCCAGGAATCTCGGCGAACAGAAGTGATTGTGCACGCGTCCAGACAGGACCTTCTGTCCATTTGTTGAACCCGGTGGCGACGCGCTCGACGCGATTGTTCGTGTCGATGAGTTCACCTAAGGTCGGATCAATGCGCTGAATACCCTGACAAAAGCCGGGAGTGCAGCTGAGGCTCATCCCCAGCAGAAAAACTGTGCTTCTGTTCATGAATGCCCCCTGTCGCAGATCCTTAATCCATGAAGCCGGTCATCATCTCCGCGAGAGGCCTCCCGACGGAGCCGCTCGGTGTTTCGATCTCGAGCAGTGTGGCAAGTGAAGGTGCGAGATCGTTCAAGGCCACGGGCCGTGCGTAGCGCCCGGCTTTGATTCCCGGACCCATGAAGATTAACGGAATGTGACTGTCATATGAGTATGGAGTGCCGTGGGTGGTACCGGTAGCGCCGCGGATCCAATAGGGTTCCAGCAACACTTCAAGATCGCCGGAACGTACACTGTTGAAGCTGCGAATCACGCGCTCACTCAGCTTGTCTACGGCGACCTGCCCCAGCAAGAGTTGTTCGCGCGTGTAAACTCGTGCGACATGGGGGACCGACGCAATGGCCCGGGCGGCAACGCTCTCAACCACCCCGGGATCCAGTCCCTTGTCAGAAATTAGTTTCAGATTTAAATACGGGGAAGTGCCCGCCGTACTCAGCAACCACTCGCCTGCGCCGAAGCGAGCTTCAAGAGCGTGGCGCATCGGCTCGAACAGCGTTGCATTGTTCATGCGTCCGCCGGGCATCCGATCCTGCTGCAACTGCTCGACAACTGGCATTACGCCATGGTCCGCAGTTAGTACGACAACTATGTGCTGCATTCCGACCGTTTGATCCAGGTAAGAGAACAGTTTTCCTAATTCCTGATCGGTGCGGATGCAAATGTCATGAACCCGGGTTGAATCGGGTCCGTACCCGTGGCCAACGGCATCATTCGACGAGAAGCTCAGCGTAAGCAGGTCAACCGAATCGCGTTGTCCGAGCTTTTCCTGCCGAATCGCCTCTTCCGCAAACTGTTCCAACAGGGTATTGCCGAAAGGACTCGAGTACACGGCCGAGGCGAGCTTTGATCCGGGTTCCGCAGGCATTTTGAACATGCCCGAAGGCGACGCTTCGCCGAAGCGCCATTCCTTTCCTGCATAAGCATCGGATGAATGTCGACTGTTGAACGATTGCACCCAGCTCGGCAATTCCGGGAAGTAATAGGTGCTGCTGATGAAATCGCCTGTCCTGGTGTCGTACCAATACGCCGCATCTGCCATGTGGCCGGACGGGAGTATCGCCGAGCGATCCTTGAGCGAAATACCGATCACCTTTGCATGATCGCGGCGTGCGCGTTTGAGTTCGTCACCCACGGTACTGACCAGCAACCGGCGAGGGGACGCGCCGACACCAGCCGCGCCTCCGAGAATCCGGGCAGAATCATCAGAGACACTCGTTACTGCCTTGCCGGACTCTCTGTCATACCAGTCGTTCCCGACGATCCCGCTGATCTTCGGTGTTGCACCCGTCAGCATTGTGGAGTGGCCAACCGCCGTCACGGTCGGATAGTGCTCCAGGTTAGCATTGACGAAATTGGCGCCGTTCTTCAGCAAGCGATCGAACCCGCCGCTGTATTCATCCCGGAATCGAGTCAGGTAGTCGTAGCGGAATTGGTCGATCGCGATTAGTACCACCAGTCGCAGCTGTTTGCGCGAGGCTTCCTGCGAGCGCAGTTGATGTGCCGTAATGGCCAACGCCACCGCAACAACGATGAAAGCAAGTGCTTTGGACTTCAAACGCATATTCATTGATTAAGATCACGATGCCGCTCGCATGTGCCGACAAAAGGACCGGACCGCGAATGATCGCTCTTTCCCGTCAGGCATCAGGCTATCCGCATCCCTGGATCAGCAGCGAAAGACCGCCGTAACCCCGAGCTTAACGCATCTGGTGGTACAAGGCATCGCCCACACGCCGTATGTCGCCGCGAAGTGGAAAAGTACTGTTAGCGCGAGTAGAAGTGTTTGAACGAACAAGTTGAACAGTGGAGGCCGTAGCTGACGATCAGTACCGGAGTCGATTTCTTCTGGCGGATGACGCGGCAGAGCAACGGACCTTTAGCGTCGAATCGGACAGAACGCTCAACAAATGGTGTGAGAACGTGTGTTTGTCGTCGTCGGTATCGCTCGAGTCTGGAAGCGATCAACGGCTGCTGCGGCATCGGCGAGTCTCGGTGACTCATCGTAAACGCTGACGAATAGACCGCGAGTGCCGTTCGCGACCGGCTACAGCGAGTTCTTCCAGCCGCCGTCTTTGGCCACGACACCAGTACGGCCCGTCTACTTCAACTCCATTCTGTCGAGATTTTGATCGGTTACCCGCAGGGCTTTGCTCCCTGGCTTAAATCCATTGACGTCGAGAACATAGGCAACGATATCGGCGTAGGTGTCGGCGGACAATGAGTTCGGGGCTCCTGGCGGCATCGTGTTTCGCGCGCGATCGTAAAAAGCGCGAATGCTTCGACGAGACCACTTGTTCCTGAAATACTCGCCTGCGAGAGGCGTACCGTAGGAGCCGTTCGTCATGGTGCTGCCATGGCAGACCGCACAGGTGGAACTGTATGCAGTTTTCCCCCTTGCGGCTTGTGCGGTGGTAAAGCTCGGCGGAATGCCATTCAGGATCGGAGCCGGATTCGGATCATCCTTGTACTGCCCCGCGCTGCTCACCGTCGCGGGCTGCTCTCCTGGCTGCGGGCCACCCTCGCCGACATAGGTGAACGCGAGGATTGCGCCGGGATTCTTCATCTTCGCGGTCGTGCCCGCATCAGACGCTCCAGCCAGCCCGCCGGGATCAGTCGCAATATAGATAGTCTTGCGATCGGGACTTACGGCGGTGTCTCTGAAGCGATTCTCCGACTCGAAGTACCGCGAGAAATGTCCGGCTGCAGTTTTCCCGTCGGTGCTAAGCGGCAAGACGTACAACGAGCCTCGCTTCAGCGTGGTTACCAGCAAAACCTTGTCCCAGCCTGGAATTCCCGAGCGTCCGGACTCGTAGTATTCCACGTCGGAAACACCTACCGTCGGCCAGCAAATAAAGTCGATCCCCTTGCATGCCGGGTCGCTGAAGTTATAACCGGTCGGCACTGTGAACATCGTTGCTATCGGATTCACAAACTCTCTGGTGAAGGCTGACTCCTGCTCCTGCGGTACCGATGAGGGAATGTCAAGGTCGTTGTATTTCAATTGCGAGCAGGGCGTGCTCGATTCTCCCCAATGGGCGTAGACGTATGCTTTGTTGTCCCTGAAACCGGCGACATTCGGCCACCCGTAGTTCGAACCGCTCTTCAGGATATTGATTTCGTCGTCGGTTTTTGGACCGTGCTCGGAGGAGTAAACAGTGCCGTCCGGACCGAAGTCCAGCCCCTGAGGATTGCGATGACCATACGTAAACACGTGACTCACCACGCCGTTCAGCTTCGGATTGTCACCGGGTACCGAACCATCCAGATTTATCCGCAGCGATTTGCCGACATAAGCGGCATAATTTCGGTTGTTGATTTCTTTTTGGGTCGGCAATCTCTCCGGCTTCAATGGGCAGACAAAAGTTCGCGAATTGATTGTGGCCCTGGTCGCCGATCGTGTAGTAAAGTTTCCCGTCCGGGCCAAACTTCAGCCGTCCGCCCTGGTGGTCGTCGCCGGCCGGAAGACCGGTGATGAGGTCCACCGGATGCGACAGCGTTCGGTCTGCTGCGCTGTAAGTAAAACGCACGATCTTGCCGTAGAGATAGCGATAAGGACTTGCGGGATCACTGACCGTTGTATCGGGACCTAGCTTTTTGTCAACGTACGTGTATACGACGTATACGAAATCGTCTCCTTTACCTTTCAGCAAGTCCGGATGCAACGCCATGCCCAGCAGACCGTCCTGTCCGCCGGGAGCCGAAACTTCATCGATAGTTACGGCCACACTGCGATCGCCGCCAGCCGGATTGATGCGAGTAACGCGCTTGCCGGTGCGTTCCGTCACCCAGAGCATATTGTCGGGTCCCCACGTGAGTTCCCATGGTCCCGCCAGGCCGGACACGATAACCCGCATGTCAAACCGCTTCGTCCCTCGGATGACAGAATCAGGTCCGTCTTGTGCGAAGATCACGCCCAGGAACAACGCCGCCGCAAACAGAACTCCTGCGATCGGGCAATACTTCATAAGCTGAGTTAAGGTGTCGTCCCGCCGTGACATTCGCACTCTGATATCTCCCGTTCCCTCCGCCTCCCGTGAGGCAGATTCGTCAGCCGCCAGAGTAACTCACGTCGGCGCTGAACAGCGATTCGTACGATCCGGCGCCGCCACCCATGGGGCGACAGTTCGTCAGAAACCGATGCGAATGCCACCCCAGGCTCCGATCGGAGCTCCCGGAGCGAGAAATGTAGAGTTGATCAGAGGAAACTCGCCGTTGACAGCGGGCAGTGGGCGCGCAATGAAGTTCCCTTGTGGCGTAATTCCAGTTGCACCGAGCTGAGCGGCGGTATAGTAACGATGATTCAGCAGATTGTTGACCTTGACAAAAAGCTCGACGTGCTTTTGTAATGCGTAGCGCGCCGCTGCGTTGATGACGCTGTAGCCTCCGCTCTGCCCGGGACCAAGATAGTAGACACTGTCCGCCTGGTGTAGATTGTTCTCGTTGCCGCGAGCCAGCGCGCTCGAAAGCGCTGTCAAGGTCAAATCCACCGACAGCTTCTTTGTCGCGCGCACGTCAGCATAAGCTTTCAGCATGTGACGAGGAGTCAGTGGAATGCGATCTCCCGGGCTGATCTGGATTTCGCCATCTAACCCGGGTTCTCCTCCCAGCGCGCTGTCGTTAGCGCTGTTTCCCGCGCCACTGACAGTCTCAGGGCTCTGATACGTCGCATCCAGAAACGTGTACCCGCCGCCGAGAGTGATGCGGCTGATGCTGCCATGAAGGTCGGCCTCTAAACCTTGCCGCCGGGTCTTCCCGAAGTTCTTGAAATAACCGAAACCGCTGGCGGTGGAGGAGACGAAAAGAATGTCGTTAGAGTTCTGACCGCGAAACCAGCCGAGGTTCCACCCGACTTTGGCTTCCGAGCCACTGCGTATACCGGCTTCGAACGTCCTTGCCACCACCTGCTGCAGCGGCGGGTCGCCTGCCATCGCATTCGGCAGCTTGCAGGGAAGATCGGGGTTGGCGCAACCAAGTTCCACGCTCGTGGGCGCGCGGCTGCCCTCGCTGTAGCTGAAATAGACGTTCACGCCGGGGATCGGGCTGTATGTCACGCCGGCCGCTGGGTTGAAACGATCGAAAGTATGCTGTGCGGTCAGCGATTCCGGACCCGACGGGCGCAGTCGGTCGCGGTTATCAATGCCGGTATGGTTGTAGCGGCCAGAAAACGTGAAGCTCCAGCGCGTGCTGGAGAGCGTATCGGCCACATAGACGCCGGTTGTATTGATGCGTCCATCGAGGTCGACGCGCGTGTCGAACGGCTCCCCGTCAACGTTGCCGCCGGTGACGCCATCTGCGAACACGCCAACTCCGGTAATACTTCGGTCAGTATTCAGATATCCAAGTTCGGTGGAATGCTGGTACCCCACGGAGCTGTGGTCGAACGCTGTGCCTGCGGTGAACTGATTGCGCCAGGAGGCACTTGTTTCAAACCACGTACCCTGGGCGGAGAACCCGATACTGTGCTGTCCAGTGTTTGCCCGGTTAACAAAACCATTGCACTTTTCACCCGGCTCATCACGCAGCAGCACCTGGGCAATACATCGCCACTTAGGGAAAGGAGTGTTGGCAGCCGATTCTCCGGAAGTCGGAAACCCTGTATAGCCGGCGGCCGCAAGTGCGGCGCGTTCAGCCGCGTTGGGCTGGTAAACCGATTGATCCAGTGAATCGTCGTTCAGATCGCCATTAAGCGTAGTGGTGCGAATGTAGCGCTGATAGACATTCCCCGAGAGCTGAACCTTTCCTATCCGGTGCCGCGCAATGAAATTGAATGCCGGTGAGAAATTCGCAGTTACGTCCGGAATCGTGTACACGGATTTGTAATCGGCCCAAACCAGGCGCTGCTCCTGAAGAGCGTTTCCAATGAGGGCATTGTTCGCGAAGAAGCCTGTCAGACCAAGACTGGTATCTGAGTTCTGCCAACCCAGGCGGCCGAAGAACTGTCGCACGTTGGAGGGCGAGTGTTCCCGCCATCCATCCTCGAAGAAAAGATTGGTCGCCCCGTACCAGTTCAGGCCCTTCGAGTTCGAACCACCATGTTCGAATTCTCCGATCTTACGTCCAAAGCTGCCGCCGGTGAATGAGACTTCCGTATGATTGCCGCCGCGGCCGTCTTTCGTCTGCAGCGACACTGCGCCGCCGAGCGTGTTCAGCCCAAAAAGCGGATTCGAGCCGGGGATCAGGGACACTTCTGAAACCGCGAAGTTCGGGATCAGATCCCAGCTCACGACATCGCCGAACGGTTGATTCAGCCGAACTCCATCCATGTAGATGGAAATACCCTGAGGCGTGCCGAGCAGCGGAGACGCGGTATAGCCGCGGTAGTTCAGATCGACCTGGTAAGGATTGCCCTGAATCTCATTCACGTAGACGCCGTTCAGACGTCGATTCATGAAATCGGACAGCTCGAGTGCGGCGCTGTTTTCAATATCGCGCTGGTTCCCGGCCTGCACAGGCAATGGAATCTCAGTGGGCGCAAGAGTGGTGCCCGCGAGAGGCGTCGTGCCTACGACGTCGACACGGACCGCCTGAGCGGTTAGCTGCAGGGTTACGGTCCGCGAAAGAGGTGTGGCCGACTCAACGTCGACCGCCGTTGATTGCCTGGCAAAACCGGCTGAGGTCAGTTCGAGCCGATAGCGGCCGAAGGACAACCCTGTAAAATTTTTGATGCCCTGAGAGTCCGTTTCAAATCGCTGAACTGTTCCGGCGGACAGATTTTCCAGCTTGCCGCTGGAGGCCACAGCAGCTCCCGAAGGATCTTTGACTTCGATGTGTATCTCCCCCGTTGGTCGCTGGGCGTGAACACACTGCAAAAGCGAAAAACCTCCCCCGAACAGACACCCCAGCAACGTGATCAGTCTGGAGACGGTGCCTCGAAAAATCGCCATCACCTGAATATTCCTTTTCGACTCGCGATGTTCAGGGTTTTTCTTCATCATCGAAAAAGACCCTGAACAAAAACGGCGCCTCTTAGTCCAATTCGCGCGGCGCTGACGCTCAGGTGGCGAATGGAAGACCATAGCGTGCGCCCTGTGGCGCGAGCCGTGCAGCAGGGGGGCCTGGGGCATTCCGCTCAATAACAGCGGTCGGATTTTGCAGCGGAAGGGAGCGGCTCGCTGGTCGTCCGGCAGTGTTTCGAGCTAGTACTCGATCGATTCATTTAGGGCGATGCTCATCTTTCTCCCTCACCACCGCGCCTTACGGGCATATCGCTACTGCTTCGACACCGCTGTTGCAAGCATTGGAAACAGCCGCTTCGGTTATAACGCGGCTTTAGCTCTTCGGAACAGAGATGGTTATATTTCGATAGCGAATCACGCCGTGATGGTCGCCCTGCAGAAAGAAGGGGCCGGGTTCGGCTTCGTTGCTGTCGAGGGCTCCACCTGTCGGGCCGGGTATTTCAACATTGTCGTGATACACCTTGCCGTCCCGAACAACAGTGACGCGTCGTCCGACAAGAGTGATATCGAATGTAGTCCACTTGCCGAGTCCGAGTTCCGCGTCTTTTGGCGGAGCGTAATGGCTGTAGATCGCGCCCATCTCATGGTCGGGGAGCTTGCCCCCTTCGGTACCGACCTGCACTTCATACCGGCCCCGGAGATAGATGCCGCTGTTGCCACCTTCGGGACAGTTCACTTCGATGTGCAGCTTGAAATCCTGAAACTTCTCCGTCGTTTTCAGGTTGGCGGCACCGGGTCCGCGCTGGCCCGGCGTTTCGGGATTATCGTTGACGAGTTCGCCATTTCGCGCGACCCATTTGTTGTTGCTGACGTTGCCAATGGGCTCCCAGCCTGTCAGATCCTTGCCGTTGAAAATCGGCCGAGGATTGGTCCATGCTTTGGGTTGAGGGCGATCGAGTTTGGGAGCACGAACACCAGAAAGTGAGGGTCCGGCGGTGTCGCCGCGCTTCTCAACGCCAGTGATCTTGTCGTTGCCGGCGGAGGTGAGTTCCCAGCTTACAGCAGGTCCGCGCTGAGATGCCGGACTGACAGCCACAATCAGCTTGCCGGAGTCGATCTTTGCGCCGACCACAGGACGCCATGCGCCGCCGCGAGGCTGGACGCGGCCTTCGACCTTACCGTCTTTTTCCGTCAGTTCCATCCACTGCGGCCAGGGATTGCCACTCGCCGGAGTGACGGTCATGTCCCAGCGCCCGAGGAACGAGTTCATGTTCTGAGCAGGCGCCGCTACCGCGAGCGCAAGCGCGCTCACGGCGACGCACAACAGATGTCGCATGTCTCTAACTTATCGTGCCCTGTTTGTGCGGCTGAGACCAGACCTCGGTCAAGCGGCAACCAGATGAGGATGTTTTCTGCGGAACCCGGAATTCTCGTTGACTGGAAGCTGGCGGGTACTCCCTGGCTTGCCTGAGGTCAGGTTCTCGGGATTCATCGTCGAGAAAAGAACATCCCGGCGTTTCGCACGCGGGGTGACCCTTGAGCATCGAATCCCAGTCTCTCCGAATTTTTTTCTTCGAGGGTCGCGCCACAAACTCCGACTACGCGATCGGTGCCATCTGTCGCTGGCAGCTCGGTCAGGCTTGCGCTTTGACAGACGATGCGCGGCGCTTGAAGGCAGCTTACGACGATTTTCTGGCGCTCTGGAAAAATGCCGATCCGGATGTTCCGATTCTGAAGCAGGCCCGCTCGGAACGAGCCGCGCTGCAGTGATTGCCTCCATTGGCTGATCGGCGCGCGGACCGGCCGTGCACCCCTGTGCAGATCGTGGCCTGCCAGTCGCCAAAGGGGGGATTCTTCAGATTAGTTTTCCGTCGCTATTCCACAAAAGTGCAGGATGAGGGCAGCCTCCACATGGACGAAGCGTGGCGTGAATCCACCCCCAATGCGATACGTATGTTCATGGCTGCCGCGGCGTTGCACACGCGAGCGGATTGTTTTACAACAGTCCCCATCGAAAGCACGCGGTCCGGAACATCGTGATTTGCGAACGCGGATACGGTTGGGTGCTCTTGTATGTCATAGCTTTTACCGGCAGCTGTGAGATTCTGCTTGACCTACGAAGACTTTACTAGTAGTCTCTTCGTAGATGGCATCCAACCCGCCGCGTCCCACGGACGCGGAACTCGAAATCCTCTCCGTGCTGTGGGAGACCGGGCCCTGCACGGTCCGAGAAGTTTTCGAGGTCCTGCTGAAGCGACGAACCGCGCAGTACAGCACGGTGCTCAAGTTCCTGCAGATCATGGCCGAAAAAGGACTCGTCCGGCGCGACGAGAGCCAGCGGGCTCACGTCTACGAGGCCGCTCGTCCGCGTGAGTGGACGCAGCAGCAATTGCTGGGCGACCTGCTGGAGCGAGCGTTCGCAGGATCCGCAAAAGCGCTGGTAATGGGAGCATTGTCAGCGCGGAAAACGAACAGGAAAGAGCTGGCCGAAATTGAGGCTCTGCTGAAGCGTTATCGCAAGGAGGGAGACGCGAAATGATTGAAACTGCTTTGGGATGGGCGCTGATTCACTCGCTCTGGCAGGGCACTCTGCTGGGGCTGCTGGTGCTGAGCGTCGTGGCAGCAACACGCAATCCGCGCATCCGCTGCGGAGCAGGGATTGCCAGTGTGATCGCGCTGCTGGCCGCGTTCTGCGTAACCTTCGTCCTCTACCTGCCGCGGCACGAACAACTCCCGGGCGGCATGCCCGGCGTATGGCTGGGTGCGGTGGTTTCGAGCGCGTCAGGCCAGACCACTGCTCCCGAACCGCCCGATGCGCTTGCGCTTGCCGCGCCGTGGCTGTCATGGCTCTGGCTTGCGGGCGTCTGTATCTCGCATCTCTGGCAGCTCGCAGGGCTGTGGTCGGTGCGCTCACTCGCGCGTCGCGCGAACTGGCCTGCGAGTGACCTCTGGCGCGCCGAAGTCGCACTGCTCGCCAAACGTCTGGGCATCGAACGGCCGGTGTCGCTGCTGGAATCCGCGCTCGTGAACACGCCGGTTGTCATCGGACACTTGCGTCCTCTGATCGTGATCCCGGCCGGGTTGCTCAGTGGTCTTCCGGGGGATCAGGTTCAGGCGGTGCTGCTGCATGAACTCGCGCATATAGGCCGGTCAGATTATCTGATCAATTTGTTTCAGCGCTGGGTCGAAGGACTGTTCTTCTACCATCCGGTAGTCTGGTGGTTGTCGGCGTTGATTCGCCGCGAGCGCGAAAACAGCTGCGACGATATTGCGGCAGCCCATTGCGGCGGAGACCGGTACAGGTATGCGGAGGCGCTCGCCGCGCTGGAGCAGCACCGCGTCCTGCAACCGGCGATGGGTGCCGCGGGCGGCTCTCTGTGGCTCCGGATCGAACGGCTTCTGCGACGCGAGCCGGCTTTCGGACTCCGCAACTTCGTGTCGTCCATCACTATTCTGGCCGCTACCGCGGCGCTCTCCCTGGCGGGGTGGCAGTCTCAGCAGCAGCCGGCGCCGGAACTTCCGGACAGGCCGGCGCCTCCTGCGACGGTGGAACTCGCGCAGGCTACCGCGATTCGTCCGCCACACGCCGCCGCCATCCCGCAAACGACCACTGTTGATGAGTCTCAATCGGCATGGAAGAAATGGCTGAATGAGGACGTCGGGTACATCATCGAACCCGCCGAACGAATTGCTTTCGAAGCCCTGCAAACGGATCAGGAACGCGAGATGTTCGTTGAGCAGTTCTGGGCGCGCCAGGAATCGCTTGCCGGCTCGCCGGGAAAGTCTGTCAAAGAGGAGCATTATCGTCGCCTTGCTTATGCGAATCAGCGCTTCGCAAGCACTGTTCCGGGCTGGATGACGGATCGCGGCCGCATCTATATCGTGCTCGGACCACCAGCGGAGATCGAGTCTCACCCCAACGGCCAGAACGGACTGCGCCCATTTGAAATGTGGAAATACAGCGCGATCGCGGGCGTGCGTCCGGCGCAATACTTCACGTTTGTCGATGAGAAAAACACGGGAGACTACGTCCTGCAGTCGCCGCAATCGAATACCGATCTTGCCGTCGCCAACCGGGTGGTGCGCTGGGTAGTCACGGACCCGATGGGCCGGTTCGTTACGGGCCTGGAACCTCAGAATTTCGACATTTGGGACGCGAACACGATCCGGACACTGACGTACTTCCAGGCACCCGGGATGCCCACGGCGGTAGCGGTCGTCTCATCATCCGGAATTCCAGACCTGGTCGATATTCCCGTCCGGGCGCTCACGCAGACATCTTCTATCAGTGACGCCATCCAGCAATTACAGGCAACCAGCGCGACGCGAAAGATTCTGGTAATTACCGAGGGCAGCGCCGGCAACGACGCCACTGTACCTGGCGGGATTCTTACGATGAAGGTTGACCGTTCGCGCGTTCGGGCGGCCATCATGGAAGCGACGAATCAGTACGTGGGCGGCTATGTGAGTGACTCGGGAAGTCCTCCCTACATTTCAGTCCACTCGCCCAAGGGTCTTCCGCCGCTTAAGATCACTCCGCTGGAATAGGCACCAGCGTTGATGGGCTCACTCACAGCGCTTCTGACGCCCTATTCGTATCGCAACGCAGTCATCGGTGCAACACGTGAGGCGCGGTGTGCGGGCACAAACGCCGCCACTGCCGCTCCGCCGCCGAGCACCAGGATCGCGATGAAAACGGACCACAGGTCCAAGCCCTCGACACCGAAGACCAGAGTCCTGACGAGTCCTGCGAACCACCATGCCGCCACTAATCCGATCGAGAGTCCTGTTACCACCGGGATCAGTGACTCGCGGATGATCATCCAGCGCAGAGCGCGGGGAACCGCGCCAAGCGCCAGTCTGATGCCGATTTCCGCAGTGCGCCTCGCGACGGAGTACGACAGTACTCCGTAAATACCGATCGCTGCGAGCAGGAGCGCGAGCGATCCGAACGCGGTAAGCAGCGCAGCAAGTATGCGTT
Source organism: Bryobacteraceae bacterium (assembly GCA_963794765.1). Lineage (GTDB taxonomy): Bacteria > Acidobacteriota > Terriglobia > Bryobacterales > Bryobacteraceae > JAWXCM01. The sequence goes on from CAWCGC010000043.1 coordinate 27,715, forward strand.
CCCGTTCCATCGCGAGGCTGATTTGCTCGTCCTGTGTGCGGAGGTTGTAGAGAGGAACGCGTGGATCTACTTCAGCCATCACCCGCCGTACTGTCGAGGCGACAGCTTGGGGATCGCCGGCCGTTTTCAGCGTGAATGTCCCCTGACGCTGCAGCCGCAAAAAGAAATCCGAGTAGATGGTGGGCGGAGCTTGCTGACGCAGCGAGTCGTATCTTGCGTTGCCCACGATGCCCACTACTTCAGCAGGCTCCTCTTGCTTCTCATCGCGGAAGACGATCATTCCGGTGGGTGATCCACCATTCGGCGTGAGATTTCGAGCCAGCGTTTGATTCACCAGCACCACCGGAGGTGCCCTCCGCCTGTCAGATACTTCCATGTCTCTGCCGCTAAGCAGTGAAAGGCCTAGCGTCCCGAAATAACCGGGTGTCACGTTGTGGTAGTAAGCCTCGAATCGGACCATGTGACCTGTCGAGTCCCGGACCCAGAAGTCACCCGAGGAAGATCCACCGGTAAGAAGGCCATGACGTGACACAGCAACGGACTGGATGTCGGGAGCGACGGAGAGCTTTTCGATCGCACGATCGAAGTAACCGGCCAGCCGCTCGGTACGATATCCGGCAAGAGTGGGGTCGACGGTAAACACGAGCAGCCGCTCAGGATGAAAACCGATGTTGAGCCCGCGCAGGTTGGAAACGGTGCGAAGGAACAGAGCGGCACCGATCAAGAGAACGAGTGATAGTCCCACCTGCACTCCGACGAGCGCGCGTCCCAGCGGAAGACGTCCGGTTCGTGCTCCATGGGAGCGCTTCAACGCAGCTGTCAGCTCCAGCCGGGAACTCTTCCAGGCCGGATAAAGACCGAACAAGAGCGCTACGGCGAATGTTCCGGCAACCGTGACGGCGATAAATCTCAGATCGGGTTTGAAATCGAGAACGGGTGTCTCGCCGCTGTGCGAAAGGAGTAGCGGCAAACTGCTGCTGAGCAGAGATGAGAGCAGTAGTCCGCCGGAGAGGCCGAGCGAAGCGAGCAGCAGGCTTTCCGTCAAGTGCTGGCGTGCGATCCTGACGCGGCTTGCCCCCAGGGAGAGACGCGTGCCTGTCTCGACGACCCGCGCTTCGCACCGCGCCAGCAGAAGCCCTCCGACATTGACGACCGCCATCAGGAGAATGAGTATGGCAACGAGCATCAGCAGACGAAGCGGCTGTTCGAAGTTCGTCCGGAGCCAGTGCAATCCGCGCGCTGCGTTTATGAGACGGATACCGGGCGTGTCCCAGGACTTACCAAGGTTTTCGGCCCGAAGCATGCTTATGAGCCGGGTCTCGACTTCATTGCGAATATTTCCAACCTGGTATTGCGGTTGTACGCGGGCCATCATCTTGACCCACCAGTTCCGGGAGTCATCCAGAGCCTTTCTCCGATAGATTCCATCCCACTGTGGAAGGGGGATCGTGATGTCGACGGACTCTCCGGGATTGAGGCTGTGAAAGCCCGGCGGAAGCACGCCCACGACGACTACTTTGGTGTCCCCGACTGTAAGTGCCTTTCCGAGAATGCCGCGATCCGCTCCGAAACGGCTGGTCCAAAACTGATGACTCAGGACGGCCGGGGGACTGAGAGCGCCGAGGTCCTCATCCTCGGGCAGAAAGGTTCTTCCGATATAAGCCGGCAGACCGAGTGCACGGAAGTAGTTCCACGACGTGCCGACTCCCTGGGCTAACTCAGCATGACCATTCACTTCGACGGTGAGGCGATCGCGACCGGAGAACGCGAAGAGATCTATGCCCTGCGGCAGTTGCCGGCGAAGCGCGAGAAAGTGCGGGTACGAGAACATATCGGCAACCCGTAATGTCCCTTCACGGGTGGAAGAGCCCGAGGAGCTGCGCTGAAATTGCGGCCGCCCCACCTGCAGAGTCCAGTAGACGGCCTGCAACTGTTCGGCCTTTTCGACCGGGAGCATTTTGAACATGACGGAGTTGACCAGCGCGAAGATTGTTGTGTTCGCGCCAATGCCAAGCGTCAGCGTGAGGATCGCAACCGTGGCAAACGCACGGTTCCGGCCAAGGCCGCGAAATGCGTACGACAGGTCTCCTCGGAGCTCATCGAACCAGTGGAGCTTTCTGGCCCGGCGGCACTCTTCTTTGTGGTGCTCGGCGGCACCGAGCTCGATGCGTGCGAGACGAAGTGCTTCGTCCTCCGAGTGACCGGCGCGGTGGAGGTCGGCCGCACGCGCCTCGATGTGGAACTGCAGCTCAGCAGCGAGATCACTTTCGAAACGGCGGCGGTTCCAGAGAGCATTCCACATGTGACGCATCGCTACAACTCCTTTGCCTTTGCGGCGAGGGCTGCGGTCATTGCGGCCGCGAATCTCTCCCAGCCGCTGGTCTCCTTTGTCAGCCGTTTCCGGCCGGCAGTCGTGAGCGTGTAGAACTTCGCCCGGCGATTGTTTTCGGAGACTCCCCATTCGGCATTCAGGTCGCCTCGGGTCTCCAGTCTGTACAGAGCCGGATAAAGGGCGCCCTGCTCGATTTTCAGCGCGTCTCCCGTGATCTGCTGGATGCGCAGGAGAACGCCGTAACCGTGTTGCGGACCCAGAGAAACAGCTTTCAGGATGAGAAGGTCGAGAGTTCCGGGAAGAAGTTCCGCATCGGGCAAGGCAGCGATCCTTTCCTAAGCAGCTTAGGACATCTTCCCTAAGCTGTCAAGGAGTAGGCAACATTGAGCCCCCCCCAGCGTCACCGCATAGTCGCCACCACACCGCACATTGGGGCTGAAACGTACGTGCCTCGGTACGCTGAACTCGATAGCGTTCGCTTGCAGTGTACGGGATCTTTGGCCAGGCAGGATCGATTCGAGCCGAACAGGAACGAAGTGTGATGCCGTTGCGGACGACTTAAAAAAATCCAGTCGCTCCTCAAATTGCCTGACACGGTTGCTGGGACGTGGGCCGGCTGCGGCGCACGTCCCACCTCCACAACTCTACTTTTGCGTCACTGGACCGGTCGTGATTCCGCCCAGACTGCTCTTCACCGAAATCGATAAAACTGCCGGGGACGCCGTGAACGATCCCGTGTACTTGCTGCCGCCAGCAGGTGTAAGGGTGCCGATCAGAGCTCCGGTTCCTGCGTTCCATACGGCCAAAGAGGCGGCCGTGCTCGTGCTGGTTGCTTCGACCTTCAGTTGCAGGGAGCGAGCCGTGTCTTCAGCTTTCGTAATCTGCACGGAATCGAGAGGGCGAAGAATACTGACGGTCGCGGTTTTAGTCACTCCACCGGTCGCAGCGAAAATCGAGACCGGGGTATCGGCCGCTACCGATTGGAAAGTAATCGGAAAGCTGGCGCTGGCCGCGCCGGCTGGAACCATCACGCTCGATGGCAATGAGACGAGCGCCCCATTCGAGGAGGACAGTTGCACCGTGGCCATTGAGTCTGCCGCGCCGCTCAGAACCACTGTCCCCTGAGCGGTGAAACCGCCGAATTGGTTCGTTGGATTTACCGTGAGACCACTCAGCGCGTATGGGGGAACAAGGGCCAGGTTCGCAACTTGCGTTACGGAATTGCACGTCGCCGTAATGCTCACCGATGAAGCCTGGGGCACGGCCGCAGTGGACACCCGAAACGTCGCCGTCGAGGCGCCAGCTGGAATGGTGACCGTCGGAACTACTGGATATGCGAGCGCCGGATTGCTGCTGGCGAGCACTACAGTCAAACCGGCAGGCGGCGCCGGTCCGCCGAGAGTGACGGTTCCCTGCGTGATGGCTCCGCCGAGCACCGATGCAGGAGCGACGGCGGCGAGAGCCAGAAGCGGCGGATTGCCGTGTGTGTTCCGCAGCAGTGTCGCCGTGGTTGAGTTCAGCAACAGGAGGTCCCGGGAGCCATTGCCGTCGACATCAGCGGCCGTCAAGGTCGCATTTCCTGACGCGCTCAGGTCTACAGGCACACTGGCCAACTGAGAACTCGCGTTGATCATGAGGTACAGCCTTGCAGGCGAGTTCAGCCAGATGGCGAGGTCCGTGTGCCCGGTTCCTTTGAAGTCGCCGGCGGCCACCTGGCCGGTGCCCGACCCCGGGAAGAATATGTCCATGGCATCCAGCAACTGGCCGCTGCCGGTCCCCATAAGGAAGGAAATCTGTTGGCCGGCTACTCGCTCCCGATCGAATGTGTTAATCAGGTATGCGACATCCATCTTGCCGTCTCCGTTGAAGTCCCCGACCACGGCACCATAAGGGATGCTGGCAGTGTCAACTGGAGAAGCAAAGGTCCCATCACCATTGCCGGCGTAGAACTGCCCGGTCGAGCCATCGCCCATTAGGTCTGGATTTCCATCGCCGTTGAAGTCGGCGACGCCTACCCAGAAATGCGAGAAAGGCTGGGGCAGAATAAGCGGACCGCTGAAGGTCCCGGCTCCGGCTCCGCGCAAGATCGAGAATCCATTGCTCCCGGCGACGACCAGATCGACAGCGCCGTCATGGTTCAGGTCAGAGGCGGTGACGTAATTTGCGCCGATTCCAGCCGAATAGAACCTGGTCGACGCAAATGAGCCGTCTCCAACACTCAGCAGTATGGCGACTCCCCCGCCGGTGGAAAGAACCAGGTCCGACGTTCCGTCGGCGTTCAAATCGGCGGCGGCAATGGAAGTGGCGGGAAATCCGACCGCGCGGGATACAGCCGGTTGAAATGTGCCGTCGGGATTGCCGAACAGGATCGACAGGCTCTGGGCGGCTGATTCGTAAGTGACAATGTCGGGAATGCTGTCACGATTGAAATCTGCAACCGCAATGTATGCCGAGCTGCCTCCCGTGGGAAAAGCAGTGGGCACAAGGAAATTCGGAGTCTGGCCTGTCGCAGCCGCGGCCAAGGCGGTGAACAAACAGCAGGTCTTGAAAATTCTGGTCTTCATCTCTCTTCTTCGATCGAACATATTGGCAGCTCTCGATTGCTGAGACAGGCGCATCGAGTCTGCGGAACAGGAAAATCGCGGAACTAGTCTGGATATTTCTTACGAAGGCTATTCCGGGCTTAAACCCGCCAGATGTGCGTTGGCAGGATCATCCGGTTTACCGGGGGACAACGGAGCAACCTCGAGAACGCAGCCAAGGCATCGAGCGCAAAACTTCTGACGAATGCTTCGTAAACCGGCTGCTGGCTTCACTCCGTATGCAAGCTCCAGTTACAGAAGAACAGTACAGCTTTGTACCGATCACCGCCTGGGATTACTCGATGAGCGCAGCCAGGCGTTGATGCCAACAATCGTAATCGTGGAAAACCATCCAATCTATGCCAAACCCGTCAAGGAGTTGCCCCAAGCGAGAGGCAAAGATGATTTCCTGCAGCAGCGGCCATCAGATCAGTGCCTCCGATCGCGATCTGCGCACCGCGTCTGTCCACTCCGGCTGGACCGATACTGATCCAGGGACTGCGCACGAATCATCATCATGCGAATCCAGCCACGTCATCCGACAGTGCGGATCATGTCACATTCCGAAGCCCTGTCCCGTCTGACCGTTGGAGAGAGGAGGAAACGACATGATCAGATGGGTACTTCGGAAAGCGATTGACAAGTTCGAGCGGGACTGGAAATACGACGCCAGTTATATGCGCGACATCATCGACGCGAGTCCGCGCGCCGCATGGCTGTTTTCCCGCGCTGCCGCCCTCGGACAGTTCCGGCGTGACGTCCCGATCGAGCCATGGTATGCCGCCGGCATTACCGCCGTGCGCCACGAGGACTGCGGCCCATGTACGCAGTTGGGCGTCACGATGGCGGAGCGTGCCGGCGTCAGTCCCGCGGTTCTGCGCGCCGTGCTCGCCGACAATCCCGACGCCATGCCGCCGGACGTCGCACTGGTGTGGAAATTCACGCGCGCCACGCTCGCGCACGATGCTGCTGCCGATGAGTATCGCGAGGCGATCGTGAAGCGCTGGGGACGGCTGCGCCCTTGTCAGTCTGGCTTTCGCCATCACCGCGGCGCGAATCTATCCGACCGTCAAGTACGCCTTGGGCCACGGCAAGGCCTGCATGCGCGTCGTCGTTGGCGGCACGCCGGTGCTGTTCGATCACGGCCGGGTTCCGGCGCCGGCGGATGTGGCGGTGCACACGACGTGAGCTCCGCCGAGCGCGATGTCGAATCCGGCCGCGAGCTTCGAGCCGTACCGCCGCCGCCTGCTCGGTCTCGCATACCGCATGCTTGGGTCGATGGCTGACGCCGAGGACGCGGTGCAGGAGACGTACTTGCGCTGGCATGCGGCCGACCGCGACAAAGTGTCGGACCCGAGAGCGTTTCTCATGACCACGACGACGCGGATTTGTCTCGACATGCTGACCTCGGCGCGCGCACGGCGCGAGGAGTACGTCGGTCCCTGGCTGCCGGAGCCGGTTGTCGACACGGCAGCGCTCGCGCCCGACAGCCGCACGGAGCTGGCCGAGGATTTGTCCATAGCGCTGCTCCTGACGCTCGACCGGCTGTCGCCGCTGGAGCGGGCAGCCTTCCTGCTGCACGACGTGTTCGATTTCTCGTTCAGCGAAGTGGCCACGACACTGGAGCGGAGCGAGGCTGCGTGCCGGCAGCTTGCCGCCCGCGCACGCGCGCACGTGCGCGCACGTACGACCGCGCGGCGCCATCGCTGCCGCCGGCGCGTTCGGGCGAGATCGATGCGAAGCATGCGCGAGCTCATGTCGGCATTCGTGGCGGCAACGCAGTCGGGCGATCTCAATGCGCTGACGCAGTTGCTCGCGAGCGACGTGCGCGTCGTGACGGACGGCGGCGGCAAGGTGGCGGCGGCGCTGAACGTGCTCGACGGCGCCGATCGCGCGGCGCGGTTCCTGGTTGGCGCCACGCGCAAAGGATGGCGCGAGGACTTCACGCTGCGCTTTGCGACCATCAATGGTCTGCCCGGCGTCATCGTGGACGGACCCGAGGGACCGGTGCAGACTGCGGCGTTCGAGATTGAGGGCGACGTCATTCGGGCGCTGTACGTGGTGCGCAATCCGGACAAGTTGCGGCATTTAGCAACGCGTGGTTAGCGCCGCAGGACAACGGTCTCAACGCACTCTGGTGTAACGCGCTGTGTCTGCTGAGGGTCGGCATGCCGGGACAGCAGGGGTTCTTCGACTCCACGATCACGCGGTGCTTGCGAATCTCGCCTCGGTCAGATCCAGGTCGCGCTCAATACGGCGCAGAACGTCGTCGCTAATCCGGCCTTCATTGCGAAGTCGAATTGCCGTTGCGCGCTCGACCCGCATTGCCTCGAGAGAAAGCTGTGTGTGTCGGTACTGGTGGCTTATCATTCCTTCGGAATTCTTCTCCGGCCGCACGACCGCCAGACTATCGAGATAGTGTCCGGTCAAATCATCGTAGATTGCGGCATATTCTCGCTTGTCCTTTGTTTTGGCCTCTTCCAGATAAGAGACAGCCGCTTCGATCACGATCCGGCGCGCCTCCTGTTCCTCGCAATTCGGACCGGAGCCGGCTGCGAGGCCCAAGCCGCGGATCACGCGCGGAAGCGTAAGCCCCTGCAGTACAAGCGTGACCAGAATAACGAAAAATGTAAGAAAAATGATTACGGTTCGCTGCGGAAACGGGCTCCCATTTGCCAATGACACGGGAAGCGCGAGTGCGGCCGAAAGAGACACAACGCCTCGCATCCCTGTCCATCCAACGACGAAGATGCTCGATGAACGCGGCGGCCTCTCGGCGAGGTGGCCCGTCCTTTTCCGCAGCCACCAGGAAATATGTGCTGCCGGGAAAACCCAGATGAGCCTCAGCAGAATGACAACAGCGCTAAACATCAGACCGTCTGTAAGCAGGCGGGCGGACCCATACCCGCGAGTGGCTGTTCGGATGAATGGCAGCTGAAGTCCGATCAGGACGAAGATCAGGCCGTTGAGCACGTAGTTCAGCGCGGCCCAAACGGACCAGATCTGAATGCGAACCGCAGGCGAGAAAAATTCTGCGCTTCGGCGGGACAAAAGGAGTCCGCATACAACCACGGCGAGTACACCTGAGGCGTGAACCTTCTCAGCCGCGAGATAAACACCATACGGGATCAGAATGCTAAGCGTTATCTCAATCGGGCCATCGTTGATCCGCCGTTCGATCCGATCGACGACCCATCCCGAGATCAGGCCCAGTGCAATACCACCGCCCGTAAGCCAGAGAAAAGTAAGAAGCCCGGTCGAGATCCCAGGCACCTGGTTATGCACCACAATCGCGATCGCAAACTGGAGAGCAAGCAAGCCTGTAGCATCGTTGATCAGGCTCTCCCCTTCCAGAACGTCGACAATGCGGGCGGGCAAACCGACACGCCGAGCTATCGATGTAGCCGCGATCGCATCAGTCGGCGCGACGATTGCACCGAGAACGAGCCCGAGACGCCAGTCAAAGCCGTCCAGAACTTCCGGGGCGATCACAGCGACTGCGACAACGGTAAACGCGACCAGGCCGAAGGCGAGAAAACAAATGGTGAGGAGGTTGTAGCGGAAGTCCCGCCACGATGTGGTCCATGCCGCCGCATAGAGTAGCGGCGGGAGTACCAGCAGGAAAACGACGTCAGGATTCAGTGTTATCCGCGGTATGCCCGGAATAAAGCCGAGCAGCAGGCCACCGACCACCATAACGATCGGATATGGAGTTCCGAGTCGCTTCGCAAGCAGTCCGAAGACAACGACAAACAACAGCAAAAGAAGAAAGATGATTTCGACTTCTCCAATTGCGCTCACTCGTCGAGACTAGCAGACCGTCCATTCGGTGTTCCTTATTTGTGGCCATGCTCAGGCAGCAGCGCAGGTCACCTTTCGCCAGACGGACATTTCGCCCCGCTGTGCAATATCGACTGCTGTGTTCCGAGGTTCCGCACCATTTTAGGTCGGCCGCAGGAGCGAGAACGAAGCCTCGCACAGCATGATACAGGTTCCACCGGGCAACCATGTGACCGTGCCAAAAAACACGTGCGTCGCACACGTTGAATAAACACGCGGCCGCCGAGTCACGCCAGTCCATAATTCGCGGGATAGCGTGACCCAAGGCCATGTGGTCCAGCCGGCTCTACGTTGACTCAGCAACGCGTTGGCGCTTCAGCTGAATCGCTCTAAACAAGTGCTGTTAGGGGGCTAGCGGCAAATTGATGACGTTGCAGAATGCGTCCGATCAACTCTTCCCACCGTGAGGCCGAACTGACCAGACTTGGCCGGGCTGTGGCCGTAAAACAGCGATGAGATCGACACGGTCAGCGTACGCACGTCACTCTGCTCTGCTTGTAATGTCAGGATTAGAGTCGCGCTCCTCCTGCGACAAGGTGGGTTTCGCCGCTGACCCACGAGGAGTCGTCGGAAGCCAGGTAAACGGCCGCCTTGGCTATATCTTCCGGCGCTCCGAGCCGCTTAATCGCGCTGCGCGATATGACGTAATCTTTCATAGTCTGGTCAGGATTCAGCGCCTCCAGACCTTCGGTCTCGACCATTCCCGGAGCGATCACGTTGACGCGCACCTTGCCGCCGAGTTCCAGCGCGAGTCCGCGCGAAATCGTTTCAACCGCTGCTTTGGTTGCGCTGTAGACAACACCACCTGCAGCCGGAGTATGAGCGACAACCGAACTGATATTGATGACATTGCCATCGCGGTCGCCGAAGTACTTAACTACTTCGTGGGTGGTGTTAAGAATTCCCAGGACGTTGGTGTCAAATAGATCGCGATAGTGCTGTTCGTTGAAGTCTTTCAAAGGAAGAAAGCTGTAAATACCAGCGTTATTGACCAAAATGTCAGGCGGGCCAAACACCTCCGCGGTCGTACGGAACAGCTGTCCGACTTGTTCGCGATCGCGAACATCCGCTTTAACGGCAACGGCCTGTCCGCCATGAGCCCTGATCTCGTTCACGACGGCTTCCGCCTTTTCGGCGCTGTTGGAGTGGTTGACGACGACACGTGCGCCCTCAGCGGCGAAGCGACGTGCGATTTCCGCCCCGATGCCCTTCGATGCTCCGGTAATTACGGCCACTTTTCCTTCGAGTCTGTTACCCATCTGAGTTCTCCTTTTCACTTCGACGTTCGTCTAAGTGATGAGCTGCCCGGATAAAGGTACCAAAGAAATTCTCGAAGAATCACCGTGCCGGAATTCGACGCTGCAACTCCTGTAAGTAAGCTTTCCAAACGTTCTGGTTCACCGCCAGAATGAGGAACTTGCCGTCACGGCGCTGCTGCACGAGTCCGGAATCAATCAGTTCCGCCACGTGATGAGAAATCGTAGCCGCCGTAAGGTTCAAACAGTCACGAAGGACGGAACAGGACGCCTCGCCGTCAACCGAGATTCTCTCGAGAGCCGTGAGCCGCGCCGGGTCGGCCAAGGTCTTCGCAATGCGCCGAAACTGATCGTCATTCACGTCTTCAGGTTATTGGACCGTAAACGCGAGCACCGTATCACCTAATTTCGTGGCATCCACTTTGCCGTGTCCGCCCGCAGCCACGACCACATATCTTCTCCCCTTCCATACGTATGTGCCGGGGATTGAATTCGCTGTTGCCGGCAGGTCTGTTTCCCAAAGCTTCGCACCATTCGCTGCGTCGAACGCTCTCAGCTTTGGCTCAAAGATCGTTCCACCGAAGATGACGACTCCATTCACCTGAAGCGGACCACCGAGACTCGGCAGAGTCGGCGTTTCCCAGCGGATCTTACCTGTGTTAACGTCTATCGCAACAAGCGCGCCCCAGGGTTCCTGGTTGCAAGGTCGGCCATTCGGGTCGAAGAATGTCCTCCGTGCCATCCCAAAAGGAGCACCCGCCTGTCTTGCGTACTCCTGTCCCCAGCGCTCTCCGGTCTCACCGTGGTCGTGGCCGTCGAATGCCGCCCGGGGGATCAGCCGAACCGCAGTCGCAACGCGATCGGCCGCAAGGATCAGCAAATGCTGGTCGGGGAACCATGACCCACTCCCCCAGTTAGCCCCCCCAACGTTACCTGGAAACAGAAGTGATCCTTTTACCGATGGTGGTGTAAAGAGCCCGTCGTAACGCAGCTTGTTGAACTCATCGGTGCACCAACCGGGGCGCGGAACAAATTTCTGCGAGGTGAAAACTCCGTCGCGAACCGGAAAGGGCTGCGTTGCCGACGAAAGCTCCCCGGCAACATCGGAATTCGGGACTGAACGCTCCTCTACGGGCAAGAGCGGTTTGCCCGTGGCACGATCCAGCGCGAAGAAATGACCGATTTTCGTGAGCACCCCGATCGCAGGCTTACCGTTCACTTCAATAAGCGCCGGCTGAGATGCAACGTCGTAGTCCCAAAGATCATGATGTACGACCTGGAACGACCAAACGAGTTTTCCGGTCGACGCCCGCAGTGCCACGACCGAATTGGCGTATTTGTTGTCTCCTGGTCGGAGACCTCCAAAGAAATCCGGCGATGCACTCCCGGTCGGAACGAAAACCAGGTCTAGTTTTTCGTCAGCCGACAGCAACGACCACGAGTTGGCGGCTCCGGTCCTGCCTGGCGGTGTGGGATCCCATTCCCATCGCAATTTTCCTGTCGCAGCGTCATATGCGCGGACCGTCCCGTGCTCCATGTCAGCCCTGCCGTTGTCTCCGATTGCCGACCCGACAACAACCGCATTGCCGATGACGACAGGAGTGGAAGTCAGCTGATAATTCCCGTCGTTAACGCGTTTGACATCGCCGACCGTTGTTTGCCACAGGAGGCTTCCGGTTTTGGCGTCAAGTGCGACCAGACGTGCATCGATCGTGCCGAAATATAATCGGCCATTGGCGACCACAACGCCTCTTGACGTCGCCTCGGAATAGTTGCGGTCTTTTGCCACTTGCGCATCGTAGCGCCAGTGAGTTTCACCCGTGCCAGGATCGAGCGCAAGCACCTGGTTGAAGGGCGTGATCACGTACAACAGATCCCCGCTCAGCACTGGGGTTGCTTCGAACGCGGCTATCTGTGCGGCGGCTCTGTTTGGGGCGGTTGCTTTGGTATGAGTGGTCCAGGCGAGGTGGAGGTGAGCTGCGGTCTCGGGTGTAAGTTCGGCACCAGCAGCGGCAGCAAACAGCAACAAGGGGATCACCATGCTACCGATGATCCCACTACCGAGGCTAAATTAGCGGTTATATCTGGCCGGTTCCGGTACCTATTGAGCAGCCGGGATGACCACAGTTACAGGTAAGCTCAACCGTGTCGCGAGCGTCGTGGCAGTAGGTGCTGCAGTAATCGCTGTCGCTCGACGCCATGCAATTGCAGGCGGGGTGTGCGCACTTTTTCTTGTCAGCCATCAGGAAATCCTTTCGGATCTAAGACGCCGTCCGTCTTCAGTCTGTGTCGCGATTACCGCGCCTGTGGGTCGAACTCGAGATTACGCTCGGAGTTAAGCTGCACGGACAATTCGCGATCAACTCTGTCCATCGCAACTCGCTGAATGCTTGCCTGCGGAGTAACGTATGCAAGGATACTGCCTTCGAGCCAAAATCCGATTGCCTGTTTTACGGTTGAGTCCCTGAGCGCAATCAGGTAAATGGTGGGCTTGCCATCGCGCGCATAAGTTGCGCCGTCGCTGGGAGCACTCACGGGGCCAATCGCCGGCTGAGTAGTTCGTTGACTGGAGGAACGCTTCGGCTCCCAGGACTTCCAGCCACCCCCCGACCCGTCGGACGCCGCAGGCGAATCGGCCGACATCTCGCGAAGCTCGTGAGAGACCGGCTCGCCACCGGTAAATGTCTGATTGATGATCACTGAGGGTGCAGGCTGCTGCGGAACCACCACAGTCACATTGGTCGGCGGAGCCTGTTGCGTGTATCCGTCATATCCGTATCCTCCCCCGTAACCGCCGCCGTAAAAGACGGGATAGGCGTATGGAACGACAACGGTCTGCTGATGACGTCCTGGACCGCCGAGGTTGGCGCCCCCGCCAACAACTCCCCGACCGTAGCCGTAAGGCGTACCCCGAACCGTTGCGCCGAGTTGGGACGGAAAACTCTGCCTGCCACCCGGAAACAGAATGTTGCCGTAAGGAGCCATATTGGGCGCGGCAGGCATCGGCTGCACCGGGTTGAGAGCCGCGGAGTTCATGTGTCCTGAAGGGTTAATCTGGGCGATCGCGAATGCCGCCGACCCGATCATCAGACTAAACGTCGTTAGTCGCCTCATATTATGCCCTCCTGTTTGAGAGCTTACCTCATAAGACGTACGAAGTGGAGATCTCGTGTATGGTCTTGTAACCAATAGGCCGGCTGGGACTGGCGGGCGAAAACACGCGCCTCAAGCTCCTGGTCCAGAAGCCCGGGCTGACCGCAAGTGTGACGGTTAATGCACGCATCGAAGCTTACTGCCAGCCACCACCCAAAGCCCGATAGAGTTGCACGACCGAAAGCCTCTCCTGTAACCGAAGTTGTGCCAGAACGAGCTCGCCGGAAAACAGCGTCCGTCGTGCATCCAGCACTTGCAGGTAAGTGTCCAGCCCGCCGCGGTAACGAAGGGTTGACAGCCGTACAGTATCGGTCAGGGCACGAACAAAATTCTCCTGCTGTTCACGTTGGGTTCGAAGACGCTCGACGCCAACAAGCGCATCGGCCACTTCTCGCAGCGCGGTATAGATTGTCCGCTCGTAGTTTACGACCAGTTCGCGCTTTTGCGCCTCAGTGAAGCGAACCTGATTCCGGATCTGACCTGCGTGGAAAATCGGCTGCACCAGTTCCGGAGTGGCGGACAGAAACGCGGCGGGGCCGCTTGCAATCTGTGAAAGCGCACGGCTTTGGCCGCCTGCAAACGCCGTCAACGCAATCTGGGGGAAATATTGCGCACGTGCCGCACCGACCTGAGCATTTGCGGCGATGAGGCTCTGCTCCGCCTGCCGAATGTCTGGTCTGCGTTCCAGCAAAGCTGAAGGCAACCCGGCAGGAACCAGGGGCGGGACCGGGACATCATTTAAAGCTCGCCCGCGCGGCCGTCCGGCTGGAGCTTCACCCAATAACAGACTAATGGCATTCTCAGTCTGGGCAATATTTCGTTGCACGGCCTCGATCTGCGCTGCCGCGGTGTACAGCAATTGTTCCGCCTGGCGTACGTCGAGGCCGGAGGCGGCCCCACGGTCACGGCGAAGCTGTGTAATCCGAAGACTCTCTTGGGCCGCTTGCCGGGTCCGCTGGCTGACGTCCAGTTCAAGATCCAGTTCAAGGAGCTGGAAATAAGCTGTACTGACTTCAGAGACGAGAGAAACGACAACACCACGACGAGCTTCCTCAGTTGCCAGATACTGCGCGCGGGCCGATTCGGTCAACCGCCGAAGCCGCCCCCACAGGTCCAGCTCCCACGAAAGTGCCGCTCCTATTTGGCTGTACGCCACGCTCAGGCTGGTGCCTGAGGGAATGAAGCGAACGGAACCGATCGTCGACTGACGGTTGGCGTTAAAGAACGCCTGCGCGTCCACAAAAGGATACTGGTTCGCCCGAGTGATGCCAAGCTGGGCCCTGGCTTCCTCCACACGTTCGGCCGCTTGTCGCAAATCAAAGTTTCGCTGAAGCGCACCGGTAATCAGCTCATTTAGCCTGTCGTCCTGGAACAGCTGTGCCCACTTACTGTCGGCAATCGAAGCATTCTGGCCACCGGCTGCAGCTGCCGCCGGTTCGTCCCGGAAAGCAGGGGGTACGGCGACGGCCGGTCGTTTATAGTTTGGGCCCACGGCGCAGCCGGTGAGGATAAATGCGGCAGCGGCAGAGAGGGCAGATCGTGGACAAAGTCTCACGCCGCCTCCGGTGCGGGCTCAGGCCTCGCGGATCGTTGTCTCCTCCGCTCGGTGAGCTCCTGAATGACGACGTAGAGCACAGGAACAATGAAAATTGCGAGGAATGTCGCCGTAAGCATCCCGCTGAAAACTGCTGTCCCAAGTGAGCGCCGCGCTCCGGCTCCGGCACCGGTTGCAATTACGAGCGGCAGTACGCCGAGAATGAACGCGAATGAAGTCATCAGGATAGGTCGCAATCGCAATCGCGCTGCTTCCATCGCGGCATGTCGAATCTCGTCGCCGTGCTCGCGCCTCTCCTTGGCGAACTCAACAATCAGAATGGCGTTCTTCGCCGCTAAGCCGATCAGTGTCACGATACCGATCTGCGTATAGAGGTCATACGGGTACGACCGGAACCACGACCCGAGCAACGCACCGAACAATCCAAGCGGCAGCGCAAACAGAACCGCCAGCGGAATCGTCCAGCTCTCGTAGAGCGCAGCAAGGAACAGGAACACCAGGACCGCGGCGAATCCGAAGATAGCGCCCTCGTTGCCCTGGGCCTGCTGCTCCTGGTAAGTCGTGCCTGTCCATTCATATCCATAGCCCGGGGGCAACGTTGATCGCGCAAGCTCCTCCATCGCATTCACGGCCTGACCGCTCGAGTAGCCCGGCGCGGGTCCACCGAGGATCTGGATCGCGCGGAATCGGTTATACCGGTAAATTACATCCGGTCCCGTGGAGGGCTCGATGCTGGCAAGCGTACTCAGCGGCACCATGTCGTTGTTCGAACTGCGAACATAGAATCGGTCGATATCGGTTGGCTGGTCGCGAAACCGCGGCTCTGCCTGAACTAACACCTGCCAAACGTGGCCGAACAGATTGAAGTCGTTCACGTAAAGACCACCGAGGAAGGTCTGCAGCGTGTTGTAGGCGTCTGTGAGGGAAACGCCAAGGGTCTGTACCTTGTCACTGTCCATTCGGACCGAATATGTCGGCACATTGGCGCGGAATGTACTGATGACATTCGAAAGTTCAGGCCGTTGACGGGCTGCGGCGACCAGGGAGTCGGCCGCGCGTGCAACAGCCTGCACATCGCCGCCGAGTCGGTCCTCCAGCATGAATTGAAATCCACCTGTTGGGCTCAAACCAAGTATTGGAGGTAAGCCGAATGCGAATGTGAACGCCTCCGGAACTTTGGCAAATCCCGCCTGCGCCCGCGCAAGTATGGCATTTAACTGAAGCTCCGGCGTTTCGCGCTCGCCCCAGGGTTTGAGGGTGCAGATAACGGTCGCAACGTTTGAGTTGGATGTAGATGTCGCGATATCCAGGCCGCCGAGCACAAAATACTTATCGACGCCCTCCAGATGACCGAGTACGTCTTCGATCTTGCGAACAGCAGCATCGGTCCGTTCCGTCGAGGCGCTGTCAGGAAGCCTGACGGATACAAAGAACGCACCCTGATCTTCGTTCGGCAGGAATCCGGTCGGAAGACTTCGGAACAGCAGCCCGCTTAAGGCAGAAAACGCAACCAGCGCAATCAGCGCCAGCGCGGAACGCCGAATCAGGAATCCAACAGTTGACGTGTAACGCGTTGTTGTCCAGTCGAAGGCTCGATTGAAGTAGCCAAAGACGAACACCAGAGGCCCCCTGGCTTTGCGCGTTGGCTTCAGAATCAGGGACGCGAGCGCCGGACTGAGTGTCAGAGCGCTGAACGCAGAAATCAGCACCGAAGCGGCGATCGTGAGAGCGAACTGCTTATAAATCTGTCCGCTGATACCGCCAATGAAGGCGACCGGGATAAAGACGGCGGCCAGAATAAAAGCGATCGCGACCACCGGCGCCGATACCTCCTCCATGGCGAGAAAAGTCGCCTCACGCGCCGGCACGCCTTCTTCAATATGGCGCTGTACTGCTTCAACGACCACGATGGCATCGTCCACGACAATACCGATCGCAAGCACGAGCCCAAACATGCTTGTGATATTGATCGAAAACCCCAGGAGCGGAAACAGTGCGAACGTGCCGATAATCGCGACCGGAACTGTAAGCAGCGGAATCAAGGTCGCGCGCCAGCTCTGGAGAAAGATAAAGACAACCAGAATCACCAGCCCGATGGCTTCAAGAAGAGTGCGAACGACATCCTCGATCGCCGTGCGAACGAACATGGTTGAGTTATATGGAACGACGTAGTCAATACCGGCCGGAAAACTCTCCTTTGCCTGCCGCATAAATTTTTCGATCTGATTCGCGGTTTCCACGGCATTAGCGCCGGGTGCCAGATAGATGATGACGTTACCCGAGGGCTGCCCGTTAAGTCGGCTAAAGCCACTATAATTTTGTGAGCCCAGTTCGACTCGGCCGATGTCCCTGATCCGAAGCAGCGATGCATCCGGCTCTGCGCGGACGACGATGTCTTCGAATTGACTCGGATCGGTCAACCGGCCCTGAGCCGTTACCGAATACTGAAACGCAGTTCGGCCTGGTGTCGGTGCCTGACCAATAGCACCCGCAGGATTCTGCCGATTTTGCGCCTGTATCGCATTGCTGATATCGGTCGAATTCAGTCGCAACTCGGTCATCTTGTCGGGATCGACCCAGATGCGCATCGAGTAAAGCTGCTGCGAGGCGAGTCGAGCCTGGCCAACGCCCGGGAGGCTCGCGAGCTGGTTCACGAGATTGATCTGTGCATAGTTTGTCAGGAACAGCGAGTCATACCGCTGGTCCGTGGCAACGAGAGCAACGGCCATCAGGAACGCGCTCGAGACCTTCGCGACGGTGACGCCCTGTCGCTGAACTTCCGGAGGAAGTCTCGGCAGGGCAACATTGACTCGATTTTGGGTCTGCACCGTCGCGGTGTCAGGATTAACGTTCAGCGCAAACGTAATTGTGATTGTGAGCTGTCCGTTATTGGCTGACGTCGACTGGTAGTACAACATTCCGTCAAGGCCAACAAGCTGCTCCTCAATTGGTTGCGCGACAGTCTTTTCAAGGTCCTGAGCGTTCCCGCCAAGATAATTTGCAGTTACCTGCACCTGAGGCGGCACAACCTGCGGATACGCCGCAATCGGCAGTTGCGGAATGGCAACGCCGCCGAGAATAACAATCACGATGGCAATGACCATCGCAAAGACAGGTCTCTCGATGAAGAATCGTGCCATCTTGTCCTACTTACGCTGTCCGGAACTGCTCAGGCTCGCGCCGGCCGAAGGCTTGTTGTTGCGGAAAGGACTTGTCTGTACGATCACCCCGGGCCGGACCGACAATAGTCCCTCGACAACAACTCGATCGCCGTCTTTCAGCCCCTGTTCGATAATCCAGTCGTCGCCCACGCGGGGGCCAGTCGTGACTGCTCGAGCTTCGATCTTGTTGCCCTGGCCGACGACGAACGTGGTCAGCAGGTTTTGGTTTTGCTGCACAGCCCGCTGGGGGATCAGGATCACATTTTCCCGACGCTCGGTTTCTAACCGAACTCGGCCGAACTGACCAGGAAGGACTGTTCTCTCCGGATTTGGAAATCTGGCCTGAATTTCCAGCGTGCCCGTCCGAGGGTCGACCTGATTGAGAGTATTCTCGATTCTCCCGGGTTGTGGAAAACGAGAACCGTCAGCGAGCAGCAACACCAACGGAGTCGAAGGAACGTCGCTGCTGCCGGTTCGCTTTCGATACGCCAGGTACTGCGCCTCACTAACTTTAAAACGGACCCAGATAGGGTCGAGCGGGACAATCGTCGTCAACGGCTGCGCGGAGTTTGCCGTAACCAGTCCTCCGATAGGAAGCAAGGAGTCACCGATCAGTCCGCTGATTGGCGCCGTGATGGTTCCGTAATGGACATTTAATGAAGCCGTCTGCAACGCACCGGCCTGCGTCGCCACCTTACCCTTCGCCGACAGAAGCTGCGTTTCGGTGTTGAGTTTCGCCTGAGCAACGGCCGCGTCATTCGCCCGCACTGCTGCTTCGGCAGACCGCAAACCCGCAACAGCCGCGTCGAGATCCTGTCGAGCCGCGGCATCCTGTTCCACCAGCGGCTTCAGCCGCTCATAATCCTGCTGCGCTCGTACCAGCGTTGCTCGGGCTGAAGCGAGATTCGCCTGGGCCTGCAGCAATGAAGTCTGGTTTTGCGCATTCGTCAGATCAGCGCGGGCTTGTTCGAGATTTCCCTCTGCCTGTTGCAGTTGAGCGCGATACGGTCGCAAGTCGAGTCGATACAGCGCTTGCCCGGCCGTAACTTGCTGTCCGGGACGAAACAGCCACTGTTCGATGTACCCGTCAACGCGTCCCCGAACTTCCACCTGGTTGCGGGCGTAGGTTTGGGCGGGAAACTCGGAATAAAGAACGGCGGAGCCCGGGTGCGCAACGATGGTTTCTACCAGTGGAGCGGGAGGCGTCTGGCGTCCCTTTTGTTCAGCACTGGTCCAACAGCCGGCCAAAACGAGGGCGCTGGCAATCAGCGACGTAAGCAGGAAACCGCAACGAAATTGAATCTGAGGTTTGCAACAGCCGTCTAATACGGCTTCATCGTACCAATTCATGACTGATTGGTCACTCGCCCTTCCGAGGGTAGCAGAAGCCATAGCCAACTGCTTCTATGATTGACGGACGTAACGGTCTGGTATATTCTCTGACTGCTGACCAGGTGGTCATATTCTATGGCGACAAAACGGCCGCGGCGTCGAGACGGCACTGAATCAAGGCGAACTGCTATTCTTGCCGCCGCTCGGTGTGTTTTCGCGCGGAATGGGTTCGCCGACACGAACGTCGACGACATCGCCGTTGAGGCGAAAGTGGCAAAAGGCACCATTTACCTTTACTTTCCTTCAAAACAGCAGATCTACATGGCTGCGCTTCTCGAAGATGCACGAGACCTCGATTTGGTCTCAAGACAACGCATCGAAGCCGTCCCACACTGGCACGACAAGGTTCGGACCTATATCGAGGTCCGTCTGGAATATCTGACTTCACATCCTGAGTTCCTTCGGATCTATCTCGCGGAGATTCGAAGTATGATGCTGCGCGGCGCACCAACCTATCCGGAATTCTTTCAGCTGGTCCGCGAAAGCGAACTTCAGCTTGCGCAGATGTTTGCTGCCGCATCCGCTCGCGGCGAAATCCGAGATGTGGACCCGGAGCTTGCCGCACTGACCGTGATTGACCTCACGCGCGGCATGATGGAGCGCAGACTGCTGGCCTGGTGCCGCACTCGGGACTGCGACGTTGAGTTCGCCCTGGATCTGCTCTCGCATTCCCTGGCGACCAGTCCTGCAAGCAGAAAAAAGCGCGCACGAAGCCAGTAACAAACTTCAATTCTCTGAACTGTCGTCGATAACCGAAATTATGCGTCATGTATTGATGGCAGTTTTCGGTTGAAATAGCTCGCTTTTTCTCCTCAACTCGACGTATACATCCCGGAAAGACGGAACACCCTCAGTGGTGCCGTCATACAGTACTTTTTTTATTCGTTCACCCGCTATTGCTAGTACGATCGGCGTCGATAAGCCGTGTAACTGTCCGGTGAATATGGACAGCGAGACATTAGCGCCAGGAGACACACGATGAGAAATTTCAGCAAAACGCTGCGGTGTATTCGAAATATTACCTGTGCGGCAGCGACCTTATTGCTGACGACAGCTGCTTACGGGAAAAACCCACACAAGCTCGCAACTGAGCTCCGGTCCGGAAGCTCTGCCTCAACAGTGGATGTGATCGTTCAGTTCACAAGTGCTCCCAGCCAGAAGCATCACGACAAGATCGCCCGTCGGGGCGGAAAACTCAAGACTGACCTGAGCGGCGTGATCAAAGCCGCTCACTACCAGGTGCCGGCTGATCAGCTGGACAGCCTGACGGACGATCCTGACATTCTGTTCGTTAGTCCGGATCGTCCGGTCTCGGGTATGCTGGACTTTGCCAACCCGACGGTGAATGCGAATATCGCTCGCAGCAACGGATGGACAGGAACCGGTATCGGTATCGCAGTGATTGACAGCGGAATTACGACAACTCTCCCGGATATCGCCGGGCGTGTCGTCTACAGCCAGAGTTTCATCCCGGGTGTTCCGTCGACAACCGATCAGTTTGGCCACGGAACCCATGTCGCCGGCATTCTCGCCGGCAACGCAGCTGCATCTACCGGTTCGGCCTATACGCGCAGTTTCTTCGGTATGGCGACCAAGGCGAATCTGATTAACCTCCGTGTTCTTGACGGAAACGGTACAGGAACCGACAGTCAGGTCATTAACGCCATTAACCAGGCGATTTCCCTTAAGTCGAAGTACAACATCCGTGTGATTAACCTCTCGCTTGGCCGACCCGTCGTGGAGTCCTACAAGACAGATCCTCTCTGTCAGGCTGTCGAGGCCGCCTGGAAGGCCGGCATTGTCGTCGTTGTCGCTGCCGGGAATGACGGCCGTAACAACAGCATCGGCACGCATGGGTACGCGACGATCATGAGCCCGGCAAACGATCCGTACGTAATTACTGTCGGCGCCATGAATGACAAACTAAGCACGAGCCGGGCTGACGACGTACTGACAACCTATAGTTCCAAAGGGCCCACGCTGCTGGATCACGTTGCAAAGCCGGATATTGTGGCGCCCGGTAACCAGATCGTCTCACTCGAGGTCACCGGAAGCAGGATCGCTACCTACACCAGCGTAAATAAGGTCCCGCTGAGCTACTACCAGAACACAACCTCGTCTGCGAGCAGCGCGGTGTACTACAAGTTGAGCGGAACTTCAATGGCAACTCCGATGGTTGCGGGAGCGGCAGCTGCGATGTTGCAACGCGATCCATCGGCAACGCCTGACACCATCAAGGCGCGGCTGATGAAAACAGCTACGAAGACGTTCCCCAGCTACAGCACTATCACAACAGATGGCGCCACATACAACCTTCAATACGATGTCTTTGCCGTCGGCGCCGGGTACCTCGATGTGTGGGCCGCCGTGAACTCAGTCGATGTTGCAGGAGCCGCAGGTACCGCTGCTTCGCCCACCGCTGTTCGAAATTCGACGACCGGATCGATGAGTCTGGCCAATACAACTCTCAACGCCGTGTGGGGTTCGAATACGGTTTTTGGCGGCAGCGCTGTCTGGGGCTCGAACATAATCTGGGGTTCGAACATAATCTGGGGTTCGAATATTATCTGGGGTGACAACATCATCTGGGGTGACAGTGCCGTCTGGGGCGACTCCACGAACAACGCCTTCAACATTATCTGGGGCAACAGCGCCGTCTGGGGTGATACGACGACAACATCAAGCGAGAGCTTGACGACGCTCGTCAACGGCGACAAGTAAGCTACCTTCTCCAAAGATAAAGGGCTGCTCACTCGGCGATCCCGAGTTGAGCAGCCCTTTATCTTTGTGCCACGTTGTCCCACTGATTTCAGGCAGTGAGCGAAACGGCTAATCTACTTAGTATCAGTTACCCGCACAATATCGATACTACCCTTAAAGTAAGCGTCGTCCTCGATGATAATGCCTGTCGTTTTTATGTTGCCGACCAGGCTGCCTTCCTTGCGAATTGTCAGCTTCTGGAGGGCTTCGCAGTTCCCCTGAACCTGGCCCTGAATAATGATTTCGCGAGCAATCAGATCAGACTTTGCTTTTCCGTTCGGGCCAATGGTCAGACGTGAGTTCCTCGCTTCGAGAGATCCCTGGATCTCGCCGTCGAGGAACAGATCTTCCTCGCTGTGCACGTCACCGATGATCTTTACGGCTTTGCCAATGGTTGCCGTCGTGCGAGCGGGCTCGGTCGTTCGCGTCGTCGCAGGTGCTGTTGCTGTCGCTGTGCCCGCGTTCTGATAGATCGGTGATGGACCGGCCGGGGTCGGAGGTGAAGCATCGGCGCGCTTTTTATCCCACATTGACGATGTCTCCTGGCTAAGATGGGCTCTCAGGGACTATCAGAACATAAGTACCAGTGAATGTGTGAAACATAAACAGCTAACTTTGTTCTCGACGCCGCCTGGCCAGTCCCTCCGCCGCATCTGGCTGGGTCGGACGGCGAGCACCGTCTCCGGTTGAGAGTCGCCAAAGTGCTCGACAGCTGCCTCGCATTCATTTGAAGTACTTCCTCATCGATCCCACAAATTCCAGGTCAGGAAAAGCGTGGCCAGTTGAACACTTACGAACAGCGCGACGCATGCCGGCCAGCCCCCAACCGCCCAGAGCAGACTTGGGAGCCAGGAGCCGATGCTCCCTCCAATGTAGTAGAACGTCACGTAAAGACCAACAGCCAGGGCAATGTTGCGCTCAGCCACGAGACCGATATAGGTGCTGGAGCACGATTGCCCTGCGAAGACTCCTGAACAAGCGAGTGCCATTCCAGCTACGACTGCCGCGATCGAGTGAATCAGCGTCAGCAGCAGGCCGCAGATGCAGATGGTAATTGCTGCCGCCATCGTGACTCGCTGACCATAGCGATCGATTAGTTTGCCGGCATTTGGAGTAATTACCGCACCCACGAGGTACACAAAGAACAATGATCCGAGTGCTCCCGACGACAAGTAGAACGGTGGCGCAGAAAGATAGAAAGTAATAAATGTAAACGAACCCAGCAACGAGAACAGAATGCAGAATCCGGCCGCATAAGTGCCCAGGAGTCTGCGGTTCCTCAGGTGATCGAGCGCCCCGATCAGGAGCGACCCGGCATTCGCGTCGCGGCTGAACCGCGCTTCCGTCGGGAGCAGCCGCCCAAGCAGGAAAGCGCCGACTGCCCCTGTCGCTCCGAGCGCGACGAAAGAAAGATGCCAGCTCGACCAGGCTGCGATATAACCGGAGATGAGGCGGCTTGAGAAACCGCCCAGGACCGTGCCGGAAACGTAGGCGGCCGTAGCTGCCCCGGTTCCAGCACCGGCCCACTCTTCCTGAATGTACGCAATCGTAACCGCAAACACTCCGGGCGTTAGCAGGCCCTGAATAAAACGCCAGGCAACCAGGATCGGCAAAGAGGTGGCGGTTGCCGCCGCGAAACTGGAAAGGGCGACCAGCCACGCGGAAAGCACGATCATGCGTTTTCGCCCAAGCCGATCGGCAATGCTCCCCGTCAGCGGAGCCGCAACAGCAACACCCAGCGTTGCTGCGCCCACAGTCAGGCTGACCGACGCCTGTGTGCCATGAAAGATGCGGATGAATTCTGGCAGAAGAGGCTGCGTGGCAAAGAGGCTGAGAAACGAACAAAAGCCGGCAAGCACCACAGGGAACTTGCTCATCATTTCCATTCTGCATGCGTCACCGTAAGGAACAGGAACCTGGGATCTGCCCGGTGTTGACACGCTCACAACTCCATGGGAATATGAAAGCATCACTGAAGAAGGAGGTGGTCCAGTCTAATGGAAATAAGCAGTCATAGTAGATCTGAGCTAACGCGCGAGGTGGCCGACTTCTAAAGTCGACTGCTCTGAAAATTCAGGTCTCGTTCAGTGACGGGCCGATGTTCCTGTGGACCGGCCGTCCCGCGCGAAGACAGAATTACTAGTGAAAGCCCCGCTGGCTGAGGCCATTGCGGGGCTTCGCATTTGGTGACATCCGCATCTAATTTAGTGGATGCCTTCCAGCGATATCGAAGACAACAAGCCCTATAACCTCATCCGGACAGACGGCGGGGTGCCAATCAAGGCATGGACCAAAGGCGTCCAGCTCGAGGAACCCGCCCGCAAGCAGCTCGTTAATACCGCCCACCTTCCCTTCATCTTCAAATGGGTCGCCGCTATGCCGGACGTTCATTACGGCATCGGCGCGACGGTCGGCAGTGTGATTCCGACTAAAGGCGCGATCGTGCCGGCGGCGGTCGGCGTAGACATCGGCTGCGGCATGATGGCGACGCAAACGAGCCTGAAGGCGACGGATCTCCCGGACAATTTGAAAAAGATCAGGACGGCTATCGAAAGAGCAGTCCCCCACGGCCGAACAAACCAGGGTAAATCGGGCGATCGCGGAGCCTGGCGAGGTCTGCCGGATACCGTCGCGGACGTCTGGTCAGAGACCCTCAACAAAGGTTATGAGGCGATCGTCGCCAGGCACCCGGGTGCGGCGGCTTCCAACAATGTGAATCACCTCGGAACGCTCGGCACGGGGAATCACTTCATTGAAGTCTGCCTCGATGAGTCGGACAGTGTCTGGTTCATGCTGCATAGCGGATCCAGGGGAGTTGGAAACCGGATCGGTTCGTACTTCATCGAACTGGCGCGCAAGGACATGCGCCGGTTGCATAAGAATCTGCCGGACATCGACCTTGCTTATTTCGAAGAAGGGACAAAGTACTTCAACGATTACGTCGAGGCGGTCGGCTGGGCGCAGGATTATGCTCGATGGAACCGCCGCATCATGATGGATAACGTGGTGAGTGCTGTTCGGCATTCGGGTGAGTTGCCGCCGTTTACCGCCGAGGTTCAGGCCATCAACTGCCACCACAACTACGTCGTGCGGGAACGTCACTATGGCGAGGATATCTTTGTTACTCGTAAAGGTGCTGTACGCGCCGGTAAAGGGGACCTCGGAATCATACCCGGCAGTATGGGAACACGTAGTTACATCGTCCGAGGCAAAGGGAATTCGGAGAGTTTCGAGAGCTGCAGTCATGGCGCCGGCCGCGCGATGTCACGGAAGGAAGCAAAGAAGCGGTTTACAGTTGAGGATCATAAGCGAATGACCGAAGGAATTGAGTGCCGGAAGGATCAGGACGTCATTGACGAAACTCCGGCCGCTTACAAGTCCATCGATGCCGTTATGGCCGCACAGAAGGATCTGGTAGAAGTTCTCCACGAACTCCGACAAATCGTAGTGGTGAAGGGCTAACCAGCTTCTGGTGGCCGCCGCGCAGAACACGCCTTCCCTGCCCGACGGTGAGTGATGACAGGCCAATATCGTTCACCACTCAGCGGGGACGCATTGTTGCAACTCAATTCGCCGGGACGACACCTCGACCGAGTACGGGGAAGAGTCGAACCTGGGTGTGCGAGGTCGGCCGTTTCATCGTCTTCAATGACGTGCTACTTCTCACGCTTCAGCGTGAACTCGCGAGCCTGACCGCCTTCGCGCGTACGTGACATTTTAATCTCATCGCCGGTGATGGTGCCTTTGAACAGGACTTTGGCATTCCCGCCAGTCGAGGTGAATGAAATCTGGTCGCCGTCGACCTTTACGTCTTGCAGGTCGACTTCGCCCTGCGGACCAGTCATTACGCCAGTCACCTTGCCGCCGTCGTTCCTGAACGTAAACGTGGAGTTTACGGTTTCGCCGCGCATTGGCATTTGACCCGTCCACTTGCCGGCGACGTCCGCTCCCAACGCAAGCGCCGCGATCATAAGTGTAATTCCGACTATCCGCTTCACGCCTTCGCTCCTTGAGTAAGAATGTGCTGCGATGACATTCTATGACGGATGGACCGACTTGTGCATCTGAAGACGAGCAACACTGAGCATGCGATTAAAGATCCTGCCTCGCATGTCGTGCAACGGCGAGCTGAGCTGTAATCATTGTGTTTACGCTGAAGTGCCTCGACGGGAATCATACTTCTGTTCAGTTCGAGTTTTGATGAGCCACGGCTCCAGCACGCGATGCTCACGCGTGATAAACTCATCCGACAAATGGGCCGTGAACTCGCGATGGAAATTCGAGACGGCAAGTACCCGGACGAAAAAGTTCTCGTCCTTAGCGGAGTTCTCACTGCCGAAACAACGCCCGATTTTCACGAGGCTGTACGGCAGAATGAGGCCGGTACGCTTCTGCTCGATATGACGGCTGTGCGGTATATCGATTCCACCGGTTTGGGCGCAATCATCGGCGCCTATGTGTCATTTGAACGAAGGCTCCAGCACCTGCTGTTAGCTGGCCTGAACGATCGAACCTGGGACCTGTTCAGGATGTGCAAAGTCGCGGACGTGTTTACCAGGTACTCGACCGTAGCTGAAGCAGAGAAGTTCCTGACCCAACTCGGAGACTCCAGCCTGCAGGGCACAGCCTGAACTTTTCATCTGCTGCAATGGGCATCAACCCTGCCGTCTCATTGAGTGCCTGATCCACGCAGGGATAACGCGAAGCGACGGTTGTCCTGAACGGCTGAGAGACTCGGGTCCCCAGTCCCGTCCGACGCACGTCGACAGCAGTACGGCAGCCAGGGAACATACGATGAGAAGGAGAGCCTGAGCAGGAACCCAGCGGAAAGGTTTTTGAGCAATTGAAACTGCCACCGGCCGCGAGTATGCTCGCAAAGGAAGGCGGTATGCGTTGCCGCTTCTGAAGCTTGAACATGACGTGCGAACCTCCGCCTAATCGGTTTCTATACTGGGGATGGATCTGCCTGCGTGACGCATCCATCGGTTCGTGAGCTGTTCGAAAGCCCCTCCCGTCATCCTGCATTTCGCGAACTACTACGAAAACTCGAGCGGGACGAGTCAGGACAGCATTCGCTTTTTGGGCTGACGCTGACTGCGAAGGCGCTGTATCTCGTTCTGTTGTGGCAGGCGCTGGAGCGGCCGCTGCTCGTGGTCGTCGATGGAAACAAACAGGCTGAGGCACTGATCGACCTCGTCCGGACCTTCTTCAATCTCCTGGTGGACGACAAGCGCCGCGGCTCACCGCAGATATTACCGGCGCTGGATGTCGTACCGGGACAGAACCTCTCGCCTCACTCCGAGCTGGCCGAGGAGCGTGCCGTGTCGCTGTGGCGCATGGCCACGCATCCTGTTCCAATTACGATCACCCCCGTTGCATCTGCCCTGCTCCGGCTTGAGAGCCGCGAATTCTACCATCAGCTCGCGCTCTCTCTGCGCAACGGCGAGGAAGTATCTCTGGAAGACGTCGTTGCCCACCTCCGCTCGATTGGGTATGAGCAGCGCGATCCGGTCGAGATGGTTGGCGAGTTCTCTGTTCGCGGCGGCATTTTGGATGTGTTTCCGCCCGAAGCCGAACAGCCCGTGCGAGTAGAGTTCTTCGGGGACTCGATCGAGTCGATGCGACGCTTTGACCCGGAGACGCAACGCTCGGTCCACACGACAAAAGAGATCGTTCTGCTGCCGCTGATGGAATACCCAAAAACGCGGACTCTGTTCCACAAGCTGGCAGAGTGCGCCGGTGATCGTGTCGCGGTTCCAGGTGAGGAGTTCCCAGGGTGGGAGTTCTGGGTTCCTGTCGCCATTCCACGCACCTCGAGCGTTTTTCGGATGTTGCGCGAGCCGGTGCTTGTGCTCGACGAACCGGAGGCAATCACAGGTGCGGCGGACCGGCTTTGGAAAAGAATCCAGGAATCCATCCGCCAGGGATCATGCCCGCCTCAAAAAGCTTACCTGACCACGGACGAGCTTCGTGAGGAGATGCTGCGCAACCGGTCGGTCGCGTTGCGCGAACTCGAAATAGTGACGGGCGTTGCTGACGCTGGTGCCGTGGTTCAGACTCGTCCCTCGATTGCGTTCCACGGAAATATTCAGCTGGCTGTCGCTGAAGGCCGAAACGTTGTTGAGCGCGGCGGCAAAGTCGTATACTTTGCGCCTTCCACGGGTGAGCTCGAGCGGATCGCAGATATTCTGCAGGAGTATCGCGTCGCTTTCCAGCTCGGAATCGACACCTCAGTGACAACCACGCCGTATCTCGCCGAGCGGATGTACCTGGCAGGAGAGTATGCGGCCACGTTTCTCGTTAAGGGTCAGGTTCGACGCGGGACTGTATTCACTGATCCATTGATCGCGTTGTTCGGGTCCGAGGACTTGTTCGACGTATCTGAAATTGCCGCGCCAGCCGACCTGAGCCGGCGAACGGCGGCAGCCTTTCAGGCGGACATTGCAGACCTTAAGCCCGGCGATTTCGTCGTTCATACGCAGCACGGGGTCGGTAAGTTTATCGGTGTCCGCACAATCAATTCCGGTGAGCAGGCCGGCGATTTCATGCTGCTCGAGTATGCTAACGATGCCAGGCTATACGTCCCGCTAACCCGGCTTGATCTGATTCAGAAGTATCGCGGTGCGGGCGAGGGTGCTGCGCCGCCACTCGATCGCATGGGTGGCGTAACCTGGGAAAAGACCAAGTCGCGCGTCAAAGCCAAAATGCGCGACATGGCAGACGAGCTGCTTAAGCTCTATGCCGCGCGCCAGATGAGCGAGGGTTTCGCTTTCTCGCCGCGACAGCAACTGGCAGCGCGAATTCGAGGATGCATTCGAGTATGCCCCGACGAAAGACCAGGTTTCCGCTGTTACGCAGATCAAGAAAGACATGGAGAGCGGGACACCCCATGGAGCGCTTGCTGTGCGGCGACGTGGGCTTCGGTAAGACCGAAGTGGCGATGCGAGCCGCCTTCAAGGCACTCGGCGACGGCAAGCAGGTCGCGGTACTCGCACCGACCACAGTGCTCGTGTTGCAGCATTACGAGAGCTTTCAACGACGATTCCAGCGTTTCCCGGTTCGGATCGAGATGGTGAGCCGCTTCCGGAACTCGAAGGAGATCGAAGCAAGTACTCGAAGAACTGGCCGCGGCAAGGTAGACGTGGTGATCGGGACTCACCGGCTGCTGTCGAAAGACGTCCAGTTCCACGATCTCGGACTGCTCGATCGTTGATGAGGAGCAGCGTTTCGGTGTGCGCCACAAAGAGCGGCTGAAGCAGATGCGGCAGAACGTGGACGTCCTCACCATGACCGCGACGCCGATTCCGCGCACGCTGCACATGTCACTGCTCGGCCTGCGCGACATGTCGATCATCGAAACGCCCGCCTAAAGATCGCCTTGCGATCAATACCGTCGTCGCGCATTTCCATCAGGAGCTGATCAAGACGGCGATTGAACAGGAACTGAGCCGCGGCGGGCAGGTGTACTTCGTTCACAATCGCGTGGACACGATCTTCATGCGCGCCGCGATGCATTCAGGAACTGCTGCCGCAATGCGCGCATCGGCGTAGGCCACGGGCAGATGGGCGAGGCCGAGCTCGAAAGGGTGCTGCTCGGTTTCATGAGGCATGAGTACGACGTGTTTGTTTGCACGACGATCGTCGAGAACGGCCTCGACATTCCGCTGGCGAACACGATCATCATCGAAAACGCTGAACGTTACGGCTTAAGCGAGCTGTACCAGTTGCGCGGCCGCGTCGGGCGATCAAATCGCCGGGCCTATGCATACCTGCTGGTGCCCGCCGATACCGAGCTGAGCGAGATCGCCCGCAAACGCCTGGCCGCACTGAAGGAGTTCAGCGACCTTGGCGCCGGATTCAAGATCGCCGCGCTCGATCTGGAACTGCGCGGGGCAGGAAACATGCTCGGCGGCGAACAGCATGGGCATATCGAAGCGGTGGGCTTCGACACCTACCTGCGGTTGCTGGAAGAGACAGTGCAGGAACTGAAGGGCGAGGAAGTTCCGCTCGAGATCCACTGCGACGCTCAACCTCGGTCTGGACATCCGTATTCCGCCGGAATACATCGCAGACGAACACCAGCGAATGCGCGCCTACAAGCGCATTTCGGAAGCTGCGCAAGTTGAGGACGCGATTCGTATTGGCGAGGAATTAAAGGATCGCTATGGTCCAACACCGGAGGCGGTTCTCAATTTGCTCCAGTTCGCCGTTGTCAAGAGCCTGGTGGAGAAGGCCGGAGTGGAAGCTATCGACCGTCGGGGAGGAATGCTCAACATCAAGTTCCACCAGATGGCCAAAGTCGATCCGGCTCAGGCTGATGGAAATCGTGACGAACACGCCCGGGGCGCAGTTTACGCCAGCGGGCGTGTTGCGGATTCCCATGACTGGCCTCGATACAGCACCGAAGCTGCTGGGATATTCTGGGAGAACTATTCGCGCCTACTGTTTCGGAACCGATACGGTGATGTTGCGCAACCGCATGCCGCCTGTGTGGTCGCCCTGGATGTAGAACGGTCCGGGCTCGCCTTCGTTAGCGTCAATCGCTCCTCCGGTGATGCCCTCGATTTGCTGTCGGTCAATCGTAGTGACGCCGTTGTGTACGATCGTCACGGTTCGCCCAACAAGGGTGACGTCGAAAACGTCCCACTGACCGGGATGACGCGGAACGTTTCCTTTCGGTGTGAGGCGACCGTAGATGGAGCCGATCCGCCGCTCCGGAGGATTTTGGGTCAGCGGTTCGTACTCCAGCTGAACTTCGTAGCGGCCCCGAAGGTAAAAGCCGCTGTTTGCGTCATCCGGCAAGTTGGCCTCAAAGTGAACCTTGAAGTCCTGGAATTTCCGGGTTGACTTAAGGTTCGCACCCTTCTCTTTGTTGAGGAGCATGCGGTTATCGATGACCCAGTGACTATTGGCGGGGTTGCCCATCGGCTCCCATCCGCTGAGGTCTTTGCCGTTGAACAGCGGCTCCGGATTCGTCCACGCCTTCGGCATGGATCGGTTTAGCTCAGGCGCACGTACTCCTGCAATCTGAGTTGTCTTGTCCCCGCGTTTTTGAGTTCCGGTGAGTTTGTCGGCAGTGGCATCCAGTTCCCATGAGAGGCCCGGACGTCCGTTTTCCGGCGGCGAGAGTGGGAGGCTGAGATGCGAACCTTGCAGCTTGTAGTCTTTCACTTCATACACGTTGCCACCGGTCGGCTGGTACCAGACTTCGAGCTTTCCATTCTTGTCATTGATACCCAGCCATGCGGCTCCGTTCATCCCGTTACGCCCGTTCGGAATATTGAAGTCCCATCGTCCGATGAACGGATTCTTCCCTGATTGCGAGAGAGCAAACGGGAGCATCGCTGCCATCAGCAACACTCCTGACACAAGTTGTTTCACAGTCGCAGTTTATAACGTCGACTGCAGGTTGCTGGTGGTTGAAATCCTGGATCCAACTTCCGGGTATCAGCACCCGAGATACAACTTCGCGCCTAAAATTAGCTTGTACCTGATCGGGTGCTGGGTGCCACGTCAGGCATTCCGGCACGCCGCCAGATGCGGGAATCACAAACGCATCAACGTTGTCGTCATACTCACCCGTGAAAGCGATCATCTTGCCGTACGGTGAGCAGTGGAATTTCCGGAACGGCAGCCGAGGCGAGGACCGCCACGCCGAGACAACCCAGACCAACGCGCATTCAGTTTACCTGCGAGACCTGCAAGGCTACACCGAAAGCGCGGTACTCGGCGCAGCGCTTGCTTTCCGCCCTCGCTCGGAGCTAATTGCCGGTGCCGGCAGCTGTAGTATCCGCGAACGGCGGGGGGGCGAAGACCGACATGATCTGGGCGATCATGTCCTCTCGTGAGTCAAAGCGAGTCTGGTCATAGCATCCGAGCGGGTTTTGCACAACATTAACAAGGCATTTGTTGCAGTAGGTACACGGTCTCGCAGGAGCATCCACTCCGGCTGCGAACTGCTTCACCAAATCGTTGTTTGCAATCAGAGGCCTCGCGATCGAAACGGCATCGCACCCGCCGCCGCTGATCGCGCTGCGAATAAACGACGCAGTCTGAAACCCGCCCGTGCATATAACCGGTACCTTCACGGCCTGTTTGATTGCATGAGCATCAGCCAGATTGACGCCCTCATAAACTGTACCGGCCGCCTTCTCCCATCTCGCCTTGAATACGTCCGCCGTCAGATTGTGGTGGAACAACAGGTAGTTGCGGAACGTGTTTTCGCCGCTCGCAATGATCGTGCCGTATGTCTTTATGAAATCCTCGATCGGAAGGTGTCCGACTGGATTGCGAGGATGAGGAAAGTATCCTCCGCCAGAAACATGGATCGCGTCTGCGCCCGCTTGTTCCTGCATGATGAATTTGCAGTCATGCTCGTGGACGCGTTTGCCCAGCTCGCGCCAGAAAGGGATGCGGTCATCGCGATCGATGGTTGCGTAGTTCGGAAGTATCCGTCCGCGGATCGCAACCGGAACAAACGAGGAGACAATCGCACCGACACCACCGCGAGCAAACTTGAGTTCCCAATTAACTCGAGCCTGATTGCCTGAGCCGTCGTAATTGTCAAACCGGCCTGAGATGCTGGACCGAAATATCCGGTTCTTTATCGTCAGGCTGCGAAACTTGAGCGGCTGAAAGATAACGTCGTCCATAGCAGCCGCTCATTGTATGCGAAAAGCGACCTGGTGAACGGGTTCGTGCAGCTCAAAAGCACATCAGGGTACATACGACAGCAGATCGTACGGATGTTGGCGTTAACCGAACGCAGAGTGGCGGATGGACGAAGCATGCGCTGGCCGGCTGCCGATCCTTTCGACAAATGCCGCGAGAGGTGCACCACGCATTGCGGAACGACGGCGTCACTCAAAAAAACGGATCGCCTGAAAGCTGGAGCGCTCCGTTGAGTGCCGCGTCTGACAGCTTGTAACCGCTGCCGCCCGGCCAGACGATCGGCGCGACTGCGTTCGAGACCAGCAGGTCAATGCTCGGGACCTTATTGCTTACCGCATTGCCCGAGACTTCGGCGATCAGGTCTGGGGTTGCGGCGGCAAGGCCGACAACGAGCCCGATTATAAGCAGCGCAATGAAAAGTGCCGCCCCACCCGTGAGGACGGTAGCAACGATCGCTGCGACCAGACCTACAACGATTAGAATGGCTTCCGTGATCTCTATAGCGAGGCTTTTGGTCACCCAGTGTTTCGTATCCGGCTCACGTGTCTTCTGCCAGGTCAGCACCTGAGCCCCGTCGGGCCGTGTCGCGATGGCAAGCTTCTGGAAGCTGGTGTTCTCGACGTGAGCTGTGATACCAGGCGATATCTCCACGTCTGTGAGAGTGTACATCTGGATCTCGTTGCCCGATACGGTCACCTTGAGCTGTCCGACCGTGGGGTGATACGTGATGCCACCGTGCTTTACGTCCTGAACTTTCAGCGTCGTGTTATTGATTACCGAAAGGCCGTCGGAGGAAAGCGAGAAGTCAGATACTGAAGCTCCAACAAATGCGCCGGGGAGCGCATGAATCACCATTTTCTCCAGAAACCGTGCCTGGGATATCACAAAACTGGCTCGCTGCCCTTGCGGGATCACTGCCGGTGAGAGCGTAGAGGTGAGGCCGGCGTATGGTCGCCCTTCGGTCATGCAAAGCACCGCGAAAAAGCTGTCGTGTGGGCTGTCGCCATCCAGATAGGCATAGTCGGTCCATGTCGGCATGAGCCACTGGAAGTCGTCCTTATCCGCTCGGGTATTGAGAGTCACGGTCGTAAACACGTGCGTGAACTCATCGAGATGCGCGTTGAACCAGCCGTTCATCGCGCCCTTGAACAGCGCCTCCCACATTGTGTCCAGCGGCGGAGAACCTGAATCACAGGACACGGACAAAATGGAAGCGACCGGCTCGACGGGTGTCGCGGGAGTGGTATTGACTTTCAGGTCATGAGGCTGCCCGTTCTGGCGCGGCGGTTGCGGAAGATATTTCAGCGTCACTTCAACCCGTAATGTCGCGGAAATAACCCGGGTTTTCGCCGTACCGAGCGTGACGGTAGTCTCTTTTACCGGAATAGTCATGTGGATATTCTGGCCGTCCCCTCCCATGGCGACCTGCCACACACCGAATGTCCCGCTTGCCGCGTAGTTGCTTCCGCCGTCCAGCACGACAGAAAACGCTGAGGGCGACGCGCCGGGTTTTTGCAACGCACTGTTCACGTCCTGCAGCCGCAGGGCAAAGACTGTATCCCAGCCGAGGGTGTCTGCGGTTGTCGCGGGTGCGGACGGCACCGCCCGCAGAGCAGGAAGAAACGACTGCGCGGGCGCTATCTGTACGTGCTTCGCTTCGAGTTCAGGGACTACTACCATAAGGTCTTTTCACTCCTTCGACATAATCTCTTGCTGGAAACTTTTATGTCGTCACAATATATTCTCGCGTTTAAGTGTATATCGGAAACTTTCGATCAGTATTACGAATTATTGTTGCGAATTACGCGATGCCGGATTATGCTTATCAATGCAGCTGACGCTGGCGTTTGCAGAGCAGTGAATGACGAAATCCGGTGCATTTACGCACTGGTGGCGGGGGGAGTGCTATGAACACGTTCGGCTGGGATACCGTCTTCGTTCTAACCATGGATCGGGCAAACCAGGCGCTGGCATCAGGCGGCAGCCAGCTGCTCACCAGCATCAGCGTCAGAACAACTCAGCCGATCAATATGGAGCTGAACGGACAGTTCACCAGCTGGAAGATTGTGCCCGGCGGCTCCGGCAAGCTGCTTCATCTCCAGCTTACGTTCGGTTCCGGCACCATCACTGTCGCGAATCAGAACGCTTCGCTGAACGGAGTGGGCGTCGTTGTTGAAGTCTCTCTCGATCTGCTGCCGGAGAGCGGAGCGCAGCAGGTGCTCAGGTTTTCCATGCTGCAGGCGGGAAAACCTGGGGATGCCGGAAAGCCCGGGGTGGTGACGCCCGTGACCGTCGTAAACGCCCAGGCGCTACCGCCCCAGCACGTTGCGATGTTGCTCGAATATATCCCTCAGTATTTGGTGCAGAATGCGTCGCGAATTAGTTACGCTCTGGCCACGGTCAATCTGTTCCAGCCGGGGTCAGGATCCTGGCTTGCGCCCAGACAGTGCGATTACGCTTTCGAGCGCAGGGTGAATGCGCCGGATTGCCTCGCGGTGCTTGGCTCGATGACCGCCGGCAATATCAGCGGTCTCCCCCGCCAGATCGACCCCGCTCTGATGCAGGCGGGCAACACAGGCGCCTTTCTGTTCACCGGAGACCTGTTTCTGGAACACGTTGTGCTGCCGATGGTTCCGACTACACTCAGGGCGGACGCGAAAAACTTCTACTTCGATTCCGGGCAGCACGCCATCCGAAATCACAACAGCTTCGGGGCAGTTTCGGTAAAGAAAGGCGCCGTCACCTACCATCCCTCAATCGATTCGTTCACGATGACGGTTAATGGCGGATCCCTGCAGACACAGCTGAGCGGGTCATGCGATCTGGGCCTGAACATCTCGATGTCGTTCAGCATCACGATCAATAACGCTGTTGTATTTGACCCGTCCAGCCAGACGCTGCGATTTCAACCGGATGCTAACCCGAGTCAACACCACGACTCACATATTCCGTGGTACGACTACTTTCTTGGTCCGATTCCGGACATCATTATGGCCGCTGTGGTCCCGAGCATTGCCGGGGGAATTGCGGACAACCTGACGCAGTTTGCGTCCTCAAGCACCATCGCGAGTAAACCGCCCACGCCTGTTCACTGGACCGGCATGGGATCTTTTTCAGTAAAAGCCGCCGGGCTCGAAACCGCACTGTACTTGCGCGGTGACGTTTATTCCGCACTGGGTTCCCACACCGACTGATCGGGCGGGACACGCTGTTCCTGAACTCTTCAATCCCGACGAAAGGATCTTCCCATGCCTGTTTCGCTTGAAGCACTTGAAAACGCCCACAGCTTTCCTCTTCAGATTCGGGTTGCGACGGGCAATGGCGCCGGCGCCGCCCCGGCACGTGCGCGTGCTGTCGTCGCGACATCGGCGGCAACGATGCCCACCGTCGCTGCCGTCATTACTCCGGCAACAACGCTTGGGTGGGATACGGTATTTGCCATCAAAGCGACGGACGCGAATCATGCGCTCGCGTCGAAGAAATCATATCCGACTGCTTTTCAGCAAACGATGTCGGATAGCTGGAATATCAGCGGGAATTTCGGAGCCTGGCAGATTGCTCCCGGTGGTGACGGCCAGAATCTGCATATGTCGGTACCGGTGCAGACCGGAACGATGGTGTTCGCCGGAAAAAGCTACAAGATGGACGGCGTGATCGCGATCATAGAGATCAAACTGCAGTATGTTCCACAGCCGCAGCCACAGCAGCCGAAGGACCCCAAAGATGGCCAGTACAAGGATCTTAAGGTGCAGACGGCAACCAGCGATTCCAGCGATCCCGTCGTTTCGGTACTGACCCTCAGGAATGCGCCGACTGATCCGGTTGCCGGGCCGCTGATGCAGGGGGCTCTGGGTGCATGGTTTAACGCGAATTTGCAGCAACTGACACATGTGTTCGCGACCGTCAACGTGAACCTGGTAGAGGATAAGGCTCAGTTCCAGTGGCTCGCTCCGACGTATACCAGCTACGCCTTTTTCAGCGCTTCAGATCCGACGGACCCTGACAAGAGCGACCTGAGCCGCAGTGTCTTCGGCGTCCTCTGTATGACTGAAGGAAGGCCCGCGGACGGACTCGCGCATGAGCTCCCGCCCTCGGCGATTCCGGACGCACAACGGTCGTGTCTGCTCATCTCGCAGGAACGGTTTATGCAAAAACTGATAATGCCTGCTGTTCCTCAGGGATTCTCGGGCGCGACGGCCGATAACTTTGAAATCAGTCCGGACCTCACCGAGATTCGCAATAAGGATGGAGCGAACCTCGCGACAGATTCAATCGAACATGGCGGCATCAAGTACTACCCGAAGGTGGCTGAGTTCAAGCTGTCGATCAGCGGCGGTGAGATTGAGGTTTACACGATGATCAACGTGAATATCTCTCCCGGCATTGATGCTCACGTCGAGACAACCACATACCACACGCTGGTGCTGGGCACCAACGAAAAGGGAGAGCAGATCCTGACCTATAAACAGAGTCGCGATCAGGATCAGAAGCACTGGGTCACCAAGGACATTGGCATCACCATTACAGAGATCATTCTCGGGGTGGTGGCCGCTATTGCCACCGGAGTGGCGTGGAAAGTACTCCAGGGAATAGTCCGCATTATCGTGGTCGTCGTGATCGCCGTAGTTCTCGGTATGGCCGCGGCGACGCCGGAGCTGATCGCAGCGGTAACTGGCAATGCTGTTGCCAGCGAGGTGCCATCCGTTGACCCGCTTATCCAGCGTGCGACCAACACGGTGAAGTGGCCGGATTCCCGAGACTTCACGCTGACCGATATTCGCCTGAACGGCTCGCTGCAAATGAGCGGCGATCCAAACTTCACGTCATAAACAAGCCAGAGAAACCTGATCAGGGAGATAGCAATGTCAACAACACTCACTGCACCTGCAGAAACTGCCGCCGCGACTCAGATTGGACCTTTCGGGCAGGCGGTACAAATACGACTTCCGCATCTTGTCCGGTCGGCAGCGGCAACGACTGCCGCCGCACCTTCCGCGGTACCAGTCATTGAAGGACCCACGCTCGGCTGGGACGCAGTTTTCGCGATCCGCATCCCGGACGTCAACGCGGCCATCGTGAAGAAGAACACCTCACCGGCTTCGTTCAGTCTGACGGTAGACCAGCAAAACAACTACACGATTGGCGGGTCGTTCGGCCCCTGGCAGATGACCATGGGAGGTTCCGGAGCGAAGGTGTATTTCAGCATTCCCATCACCTCAGGCTCGATGACCTTCCAGCAAACGTCACTTCAGCTCGCTGGCGCAGCTGCAACCGTCGAAGTCAATCTCAAGTTCATCCCGCAGGCAAGCTCAGGAAACAACACGACACATAACCTTCAGGTGAATCCTGACGCTGGCGGTGATAT
Source organism: Bryobacteraceae bacterium (assembly GCA_963794765.1). Classification (GTDB taxonomy): domain Bacteria; phylum Acidobacteriota; class Terriglobia; order Bryobacterales; family Bryobacteraceae; genus JAWXCM01. The sequence continues at coordinate 65,782 of CAWCGC010000043.1, forward strand.
GGAGCCTGCGGCATCGGTCGTACGTTTGAAATTTCCCGCGCAGGTAAGCGATGCAAACGCCGCACTGGCCAGCGCGGCGCTGAACACGTGGTTCAATCAGAATCTTTCCTCATTTACCCACGTCTTCGCCGCGGTGGATCTTTCCGCAAAGGCTGACAAGGATCAGTTTCAGTGGCTGATGCCAACATTTACCAGCTACGCCTACTTCGACGGCACCACACCGGAAGACAGCTTCCTGGGTGTTCTGACACTGACGGAGAACCACGACAACGACGGTCTCAGCCATGAACTCGCACCGGGGGCAATCCCGCGAGGCAGCCGCAGCGGATTTTCCATTTCGATGGATAACTTTCTGCGGAAGTTCCTGCTCCCGTCGTGCCCGAGCGGTTTCAAAGACTCCAGCGCCTCAGACTTCGTGCTGGACCAGGATGACAATGAGATCGTCAGTAACAAAGAGCTGACGATCGACAGCGTCTCAGTCGGCGGCATTTCCTATCACCCGAAAGTGCAGAAGTTCAGCATGAAAATCTCAGGAAATGAGATCAGGGTCTACACTTTAACGCACATCAACATTTCTCCCGGAATCGACACCTACGTTGAAACCACGACCTATAACACGCTGGCGCTCAACACAAAGCAGGACGGCAGCCAGGTGCTTACGTTCCAGGACGCACGCGATACCGATACAAAGCACTGGGTCGATGTTTCACCCGGAATCACCATCACAACAATTGTCCTTGCCGTTATCGGGGCGATTGCGGGAGGGCTGACCGGACTCATCGAGAATACGGTTAAGAATGTGATTGCGGCCTGTGTCATCGGCGTGGTGGCCGGTCTGATCGCAGTCACTCCGCAACTGGTTGCGGAGTTTCGCGCCAACGACGTCGGCGACAAAATTCCCGCGATCGATCCGCTGGTCCAGGTTGCCACAAATGCGATCAGATGGAGCGACAGCGGTGACTTCCAGTTGACGGGTGTGCAGCTGAACGAATCCCTCCAGCTTCTCGGGGATCCCAGGTTTGCAATATAAGTGAGTCCGACCGGGCTCGACCATGACCTCCATGGCCGGGCCCGATCTGTCAGTTATCGGAAAGCTCCGTCAGTCTGAATAGCTGGACGCGACGGAATACTAACGCCAGGTCACGAGGACTGATTGTGGTGCCGTCTGAAGGTCGAACTTCTCCGTCCGGGTGAATCCCGCGCTGCTGAACATACTGCCAAGTTCCATTTCCGTATACGCATCGCCCGCGACTGTACCAGCAAGCATTACGAGCGGGAAATGGGCCGATTGCTTCGGTGAGATTCGATCGTTGTTCGGAACAAATTCGAGCACCAGCGCGCGCCCGCCGGGTTTCAGCGCGGTTCTGACTTTCCTCATAAGATCGGTGTTCGTGTCGGGAGTGAAGTGATGGAGAAAATTCGTCACCAGGATCACGTCGTACACCTCGGAACCGAAGTCGAGTTTCAGCGCATCTCCGGGCAGCTTTGAGTGGCGATCGGCAACGCCGAATTTCCGTGCATTGCTTTCCGCAACCTCGAGCACTGATGGCCAGTCACACGCCGTGATCTGAGCGGCAGGATGATGCTGAGCGATCGAGACGCCAAATATGCCGTGGCCGGCAGCTATGTCGAGGACATTCGCCGGTACCGGTCCGGTTTGCGGCAGGATACGGGTCGCGATTTCCTGAGCGGCCGGGAACATCATGTTGACCATCCCTTTCGCGAAATCGACCCATACCGGATCCTCGGTGTCGCATGTTCCGTTATCCGGCAGAGCGGTCCGCCCCGTGCGAACGGCGGTCGTCAGCTTCGTCCAGCCAGACACGATTTCAGGGTTCACCAGGAAATCGGCCGCATTCCCCACGAAGGCGCGCGAGTTGCGGTTCAGAAACATCGCTGTGTCATCCGGGAGGGTGTACGTGCTCGGAGCTTTATCTGAATAATTCTTGAGCAGGAAGCCGTGAGTTGCCAGGGCGTCGCAAAGGATACGGATGCCGCGTTCCGATGAGTCCGTCCGTTTGGCAAGAGCCTCTGTTGTGTTGGCGCCTTCTGCGATCGCCGTGAAGACATCCAGCTCAATCGCTGCCTTGAGCATAAATGTGGTCTGAAAGCCGTTCAGAGCCTCGAAAAACCTGACTGGGGTCGGCTGCTGCGTGGTCGCTGTTGCTGTGCTCATACTACTTAGCGCGCGATTTTCCACTGACAAGGCTCATCGCAGAATGGTTACGGGCCTGAGCAGCGTTGTATCATGCGCCCATGAGATTGGTTCCCGCCCTGCTGGTTGCTGCTTGTCTCGCTGCGTCGGCGCAGCCTGCCCCCGAAGCCGGGGATGACAAGCGCGGTTATACCGATACGCCGCAACTTCCTGGTCAGCCGTGGAAGGTTCACGACGCGGCGCGGCAGCGTCCACCTAAGATTCGCGGAGTCATCAACGGAGCACCTCCTTCAGACGCGGTTGTCTTGTTCAACGGGAAGGACCTGTCGAACTGGATCAGTCCTGCGCGGAACGGCGGGTCCACAGAACCTCGGTGGAAGGTCGGGAACGGCTATTTCGAGATCGCGCCGAACTCGGGTCCACTGCGGACGAAAGAGAAATTCGGAGACATGCAGCTGCACGTCGAGTGGATGATTCCGAAGGGCACCGGTGGCCAGGGGCAATCAGCCGGTAATAGCGGGATCGAAATCATGGGACATTACGAGATCCAGGTGCTGGAGTCCTCCCAAAACGTTACGTATGCCGATGGTCAGGCGGGCGCCATCTACGGCCAGTGGCCTCCATTGGTGAATCCAGCAAATCCGGAAGGAGAGTGGAACACCTACGACATCGTTTTTGAGGCTCCGAAATTCGAAGGAGACAAGCTGGCCAAACCGGCGTACGTCACGGTGTTCTTCAACGGAGTCATCGTGCACAACCGGAAAGAGATTATCGGCGCGGCTGTCCATCGCCGCGTCGGCGTTTATCGTCCGCACCCGGCCGAGGAACCCCTTCAGCTCCAGGACCACCATCACGCAATTCGATACCGGAATGTCTGGGCGCGGCGGCTGAAGGGCTACGACCAGCAATAGTCTGATCGCACGAGAGGTCGACTCCGTTTGTCCGCACTGTAAAGCTAAGTGTCTGCTCTGCTGCAATGCCGGGTCGGTGCAGAAACTACCTCTGGCAAGCGTTCGATCAGGACAGCGTTGATTCGACATCCTCGAGCAACCGAAGCGGATCGGTTTGCCGCAATCCGCTTGCTTGCAAGCTGTCGTGCGCAAGCGTATCCGGTATGTGAACAACCGCGCGGAGAATCGCATCAACGGAATTCCACGGAATTCACTTGATATTTCCCACGCACGACCGCCGTTGAACGCATAGTCTGCGAGATTTGCTCCTGCTTTGTGTATACTGGCCGGTACACTATGAGGCTCAGTGGGCAGCTCCGGGCATACGTCGGGTTGTGGTGTCTGGCCGGAGTCGCGCTGACCGGCTGCGTTCATCCAAAAAACGCTGCCTCTCAAACGGACAAACAGGAGGCGGCAGCAAACCCCGACAGCATCAAAAGTTCCGATCTCGTACTGCTTAAAGCGGATGCACCTGAGCTTCGTCACATGAGGGTCGAGCCGGTGAAGTCATTCCCGCTGCCAGCTGATGAGGTTACGTCACCTGCCAGAATCGAGATAAATTCGAACCGTGTTGCCCACGCGGTATTGCCGGCTCCGGGCCGGGTTGCGCAAGTGCTGGTTAAGCTCGGCGATTCCGTGAAAGCGGGCCAGCCTTTGGTCACGATCGACAGTTCCGTCGTGGCCGAGACGCAGGCGAGTTTGCTGCAGGCAGAAGCAGCTGTCCGGCAAGCCGAACTCGCACTTGCCAAGGCTGAAACGGACTTGGTGCGCCTTAGCGACCTGTTTGAGAATCAGGCAGTTGCCCGAAAGGACGTGTTGTCGGCGCAGACCGCTACGGCGCTGGCCAGGTCTGCCGTACAACAGGCAAGAAGCGCGCGCGATCAGGCCAAAACACACTTGCAGTATCTTGGTCTCGAGCCGAGCCACTTCGATCAGACCGTGACGATAACAGCTCCGGTCTCAGGTAAGGTGCTGGAGCTCAACGTCGTTTCCGGTGAGTTTCGCAACGAGATTAACACCCCGCTGATCACTATCGCGGATCTGAGCCGGGTCTGGGCGACATCTGAGGTACCGGAAAGTCAAATCCGTTTTTGCCGAATTGGCGGCGCGGCAACTCTCTCACTGATCGCCTATCCGGGTGAAGAATTCCGTGCGCGTGTGACTCGGATCGGTGACACAGTCAATAGTGAGACTCGTACGGTGAAGGTCACGGCTGAACTCGATAACGCAGTCGGACGTTTACGACCGGAAATGTTCGGGAAACTCCGTTATGCTTCTGCAACGCTCGATACCGCATGGGTACCGGAGAATGCGGTTGTGCGCATCGGCGATAAGGACTACGTGTTCGTCGAAGAGTCGACGGGACGATTTCGTTCAACGCCCGTCTTGTTGGGCAAGCGATATCAGCAAGGGTACACGCTGCTAAATGGTGTATCCGCAGGACAGCGAATCGTCACACAGGGCTCCATCTACCTCAAGGCGGCCCTCTAAGGACCCATGCTCCGAAAGCTGATCTTCTTCGCGGTTCATCAGCCGCTCTTCATCTTCCTGCTTCTGGTCCTGTTTATCGCCGCCGGCATCTTCGCATTTCGGACGCTGCCCATCGAAGCTTTTCCCGACGTCACCGACATTCAGGTCACGGTCGTTACTTTATATCCCGGCCATGCGGCCGAGGAAGTAGAGAAACAAGTCACGATCCCGATCGAGATCGCAGTCAGCGGTATTCCCCATTCGGTGCGCGTTTTCTCGCACACGCAGTTCGGTCTGTCGTCCACATACATCACCTTCGATGATGAAGCGGACAATTACTTTGCCCGTCAGCAGGTGCTGGAACGTCTGAATGCGCTCGACCTGCCGGAAGGAATACATCCGGAATTGGCCCCGCTTACAAGTCCAATTGGAGAGATTTATCGTGTATATCTCAAATCGGACAAATTCGACGCCAAACAATTACGGGAAATCGAGGACTTTGTCGTCGAGCGAAATCTGAAAACGGTACCCGGCGTAGCCGACGTAGTCAGCCGCGGAGGTTACATCAAGCAGTATCAGGTGTCGCCTGACCTGACAAAAATGAAGGCACATGGCATTACCATGCAGCAGCTGTTCCAGGGTCTGGAGCACGGGAACATGAATGCCGGCGGCGGCTACATCGAGGCGGGCGAACAGCAGTTCATCATCCGCGGTGTGGGCCTCCTGAGGACGCCGGAGGATATCCGCAGCGTCCTCGTAGCGGAGCGCAACGGCGTTCCGGTACTCATCGGCGACGTGGCAGAGGTGACTTCCGCGTTTCAGCAGCGGCAGGGCATGGTCGGCATGGACAGCGTTGATGACATAGTGAACGGCACAATCATGATGCGCAAAGGGGAAAACCCCTCGGTCGTCCTCCAGGGTGTGAAAGAGCGAATTGCCGAGCTCAACAACAGCATCCTGCCTAAAGGTGTGCAGCTGGAGACCTACTACGATCGCGCGTGGCTGATCGACAACACTCTCAAAACCGTGTTCAAAAATCTCGCGGAAGGGGCCGCGCTGGTTTGTCTGGTTCTGTACATCTTTCTCGGGAAATTCCGGCCTGCGGCCATCGTCGCCATTGTGATTCCGCTTTCGCTGCTCGCAACTTTTATCGGGCTGAAGATTAAGGGTATTCCGGCCAATTTGCTTTCACTTGGCGCGATGGATTTCGGCATCATTGTCGACGGCGCGGTGATCGTGGTCGAGAATATCTTTCGACGCGCCTCTCATGATCACGAGCAGTTCAGTTCGTTCAAAGTACTGGTAGCAGAAGCGGCGTCCCAGGTGGGACGGCCAACGTTTTTCTCGATGCTGATCATCATCATCGCCCACCTGCCAATTTTCACGCTGCAGCGGCACGAAGGCAGGATATTCGCCCCGATGGCGTACACCATTACTTCGGCGCTAATCGGGTCTCTCCTGTTCTCGCTGACGCTGGTTCCAGTGCTGTGCTTCTACTTCATGCGCAACACCGGACCTGAGAAGGAGAACTTGGTTGTACGGCTCGCGAATCAGGCGTACCGCCCGGTGCTCCGCGTTGCCCTTGCGCGGCCTGCGGCCGTTCTGGGCGCGGCAGCCGTATCGTTAATCATCGCGTTGCTGCTGCTTCCGCAACTCGGTTCGGAGTTCCTGCCGGAGTTGAACGAAGGCAGTATCTGGATTAACTTTACTCTGCCGGCTGGGATCGCACCTGGCGAGGTAAACCGAACCCTGCACGAAGTGCGCACCTCTTTGCTTGAGATACCCGAGGTCTCGCGTGTGGTATCCCAGGCCGGACGGCCCGACGACGGGACCGATCCCAAGCCAATGAACATGACGGAGACTTTGGTCGATCTCAAGCCGGAGTCGCAATGGCGGCCGAAGGTCACGAAGGAGCAGCTGATCGGCAGGATGGAAGAGATGCTCGACGCGATGCCGGGCATTGAACCATCATTCTCCCAGCCGATCCGCGACAACGTGCTCGAGTCGATCTCACAAATCGACGGCCAGATCGTCATCAAGCTCTTCGGTCCGGATTCGACCGTTCTCAAACAGCAGATTGAGAAAATCCTTAAGGTAATCACCCCGATCAAAGGCGTTGGCCGCGCATTTGTAGATCGCGCCGGACGCGTTCCACAGCTGTTGATCGAGATCGATCGTGTACGTGCTGCGCGCTACGGCCTGAACGTGGCGGAGATCGAGGACGTGATCGAGACCGCTCTGGGAGGGCGCCCCGCGACGCAGATTTGGGAAGGCGAGAGGAAATTTGGAGTGGTCGTCAGACTTCGGGAAGAGGAGCGACGCAACGTTGACGCCCTTCGTTCCCTGCTGCTCGACGCACATGGTCAGGAGATACCGCTCGATCAGGTTGCGAAAATCGGCGTTCAGGATGGAGTCATGAATATCAGCCGGGAGGCTGGGCGCAGTACCGCCGCGATTGGAGTCTTCATCAAAGGGCGCGACATGGGCAGTTTAGTTCAGGAAATGCAGAATGCCGTCGCGGCAAAAGTGAAACTGCCGAGCGGCTATAACTTAACCTGGGGCGGTGAGTTCGAGAATCAGCAGCGCGCGATGAAGCGGTTGCTCCTCATTATTCCTGTAAGTATTCTCCTCATTTTTGTTCTGTTGTTTGAGGCTTTCAAGACCGTCAAGAGCGCTGCGTTGATCTTGCTCAATGTGCCGTTCGCCCTTGTCGGCGGCATTCTGGGCCTGTATTTTACCGGAATCCATCTAAGCGTTTCCGCAGCGATCGGCTTCATTGCACTCTTCGGACAAGCCGTCCTGAACGGTGTGGTGATGGTAAGTTACTTCAACCAGCTTCAGGAAGAAGGGCTGCCACCCTACCAGGCTGTCTTCGAGGGCGCACAGACGCGACTGCGCACGGTCCTCATGACCTCGATGCTGGCTATGCTCGGCCTGTTGCCGATGGCGCTTTCACACGCGATTGGATCTGAGGTACAACGCCCACTCGCCGTCGTCATCATCGGAGGTCTGGTCTCGGCGACCGCACTGACTCTGATTGTGTTGCCGACACTGTACCTGTTGTTCCGTGCTGGCCCGGACCCGAAGGAGCTGTGAGACAGATGATCAGGCGAGCGCGGAGGTCCCGGGTGGGCAGGCTCACTGACGGGCTATGACCAGCAGTAATCTGGTCGCATGGCAGCTCGAATTCGCTTCTCTGTTGTCTTTCTTCTCGGCGTCGCCGGACTGGCCCTCAATCTTCCTGCGCAGGACTGGGCAAGGGCCAACGTCGACAAGTCGCCTCGACACCGCGAATGGGTGACGGTCAAACATGACGGTCGGTCAGTCGAGACCTTTGTGGCTTATCCCGAACGCAGCGACAAAGCTCCGGTGATTATCGTGATCCACGAGATCTTCGGTATGACCGATTGGGTTGAAGACGTGGCAGATCAGTTCGCGGCCGCGGGCTTCATTGCGGTCGCGCCGGATCTGTTGTCCGGGATGGCTCCGAACGGCGGTCGTACAAAAGACTTTCCCTCCGGAACAATCGGTCCCGCTATTGGCAAGCTTGACCCGAATCAAATCACGGCTGATCTGAACGCCGTAGCCGATTACGGACATGAAATTGCCAGCCGCGCAGAAAAAGCTGTACGTCACGGGATTCTGCTGGGGCGGCGGCCAGAGCTTCCGCTTTGCAACGGCTCGTCCCGATCTCGCAGCAGCGCTGGTGTTCTACGGACCGCCTCCGGCAAAAGACGCGATGGCAAACATCAAGGCTCCGGTTTACGGCTTTTACGCGGGCAATGACGCACGTATCGACGCTACCCTGCCCGACACTGAAGCGAATATGAAGTCCGCTGGCAAGAAGTTCGAACCGGTGGTTTATGAAGGTGCCGGGCATGGCTTCATGCGAGCGGGTGAAGCTCCGGACGCGAGCGAAGCGAATCGCAAAGCGCGGACGGAGTCGTGGGCAAGAATCCGGAAGGTCGCACCGGCGAAGTAAGCGGCGGTTAGAAGTGTACTCCGCCGCTACAGATCAGCACCTCTCCGGTGACATAGTCCGAGAGTGGCGAACAGAAGAAGAGGACCGCGCTCGCCGCTTCCTCCGGCGTACCCAGTCGGCCCAGCGGACACAAAGCTTTGACGGTTTCCAGCACCTTTGGCTGGACACCGACGTTGATCTGCTGATCCTTAATCCGGATCTTTGCCCCTTCACTCGTGATCGGCTGGATCAGTCGGGTCTCGATGAGTCCGAAACCGACCGCATTCACGTTAACGTTGTAGCGGCCCCATTCTTTGGCAAGCGTTTTGGTCATCCCAATGACCCCCGCCTTGCCGCTCGCATAGCCGACTTGTCCAGGATTGCCATCGGTGCCGCTGATCGACGTAATGTTGACCACTTTGCGCATCACACGAACGCCTTCGCTGGCCTCTCGCTTTGCGTTTTGCCGAATCCAGTCAGAAGCCGCACGAAGAACACGGAACGGACCCATAAGGTGGACGTCCAGCATTGCGCGGAACTGCTCATCGGTGGTCTTCTGAATCACTGAGTCCCACGTGTAGCCCGCGTTATTGACGATGATGTCGATGCTGCCAAAGGTCTCAACAGCGTGCCTTACGAGGGAGTCCGGAAAGGAAGCGTCCGTGACATCTCCTGCCATGGCCGACGCTCTGTGACCAGCGTTGGTAATGATTTCCGCGGTTTCGTTCGCGGCCGTTTCATCAAGATCGTTCACGACGACCGCGGCTCCTGCAGCCGCAAGCATCTGCACAACTGCCCGTCCAATACCCCGCCCTGAACCAGTAACAAGGGCAGTACGGCCGGTAAGGTCGATCCCAGGCACGCCCAAAGTATAACCTTTTGCGTTAGACTTAATGGTCCCCATAGGAGTTTCGAGCTGTGCGATATTTTACGTTTGCCTTCCTGACCAGCGTGGCCCTTCAGGCTGCGCCGCCGACCTTTTACAAGGACGTCCTTCCCGTACTCCAGCAGCGATGCCAGACATGTCATCGCCCCGGCGAAGCAGCGCCGATGTCATTCCTCACGTACGAGAGCACCCGTCCCTGGGCTGCCGCAATTCGTGAGGCCGTTCGGACCGCGAAGATGCCGCCCTGGGGCGCCGACTCTGCTCACGGGAAGTTTGCCAATGATCCCAGCCTGACCACCGCGGAGCGGCAGATCCTGGTCGCCTGGGCCGAGGCGAAGGCTCCCGCCGGAAATTCCAGCGACGCGCCTGCTCCGGTGAAGTGGGTTGAGGGCTGGAACATAGGTCAGCCTGATCTCGTCTTTTCGATGCCCGACAAGTACGACGTACCGGCAACCGGAACGATCGAGTACACCCGCTTCGTGATCCCGCTGAAGTTTTCGGAAGACCGCTGGGTGAGTGCGGCGGAAGTTCGACCGGGTAACCGGTCCGTGGTTCACCACGTGATTGCGTACGTTCGTCCCACCGACAGCAAATGGCTTCGCAGCGCCGCCCCCGGGCAGCCAATTGTCAAGGTTGCAAAGACAGATGACGGGCCGCGTCATTTTCTGGTCGGGTACGCACCCGGTGTTCCCGCACTGCCCGGCGTGCCGGGACGCGCATTGCTGGTGAAGGCCGGATCCGACATCGTCCTGGAGATGCACTACACCACGAATGGAAAGGCCGCGAGCGATCTCACCAGGGTGGGGCTGATCTTTGCGAAGGAGCCTCCGAAGGAAGCGGTGACCGTTCTGGCCGCTATCAACGGCAAGTTCGCGATTCCGCCGGGCGACGCAAATTACGAAGTGAAATCGCGCTGGACTGTGCCGAGCGAGATGACACTCGTCAACTTAATCCCGCACATGCACTTGCGCGGCAAGGATTTCGAGTACGTGGCGACCTATCCGACGGGTGAAAAGGAAGTGCTGCTCCAGGTGCCTCACTACGACTTCAACTGGCAGCACACCTACGTGCTCGCCGAACCGAAGGCACTTCCGGCCGGCACGGTAATCGAGTGCACCGCCCACTACGACAACTCGCCGAACAACAAGTTCAACCCGGACCCGACAAAGGAAGTCCGCTGGGGCGACCAGAGCTGGGACGAGATGATGGCCGGATTTATGACCGTCGTCTACGACGCCCGGAAGCCGGAGCGCGAGGTCTTTCCGCCTCCGAAGAAGGCAGACAAGCCCGCCGCTTCCTCTGGGACCGACGAGTAGACCGTTCTGTTAGCGGGCCGACTGCGCGAGAGCCGGGGTCGTTGCATTCAGGATCTCGGCTACTGCCTGGACGGCCTCGTCGCATTCTGCCGCAGTGACGTCGTAATGGGTGACCATTCGCATCGCTTTCGGCCCAACGCCGTTAGCGACGACGCCTCGTGCCTTCAGCTGCGAGCTGAGCTCCCCGCTGCTAATGCCCTCCAGATCGAAGATCACGATATTCGTCTGAGCGGGCCGCACGCGTACTCCCGGAATTGAGGCAAGTCCGGTCGCCAAACGCTGGGCATTCTCATGATCCTGCTGCAGCCGCGTCGGCATTTCCTCGAGCGAGATCAGTCCGGCTGCGGCCAGAATGCCGGCCTGACGCATCCCGCCACCTAAGCGCTTTCGGTACAGCCGGCCCTTGTCGATAAGCTTCCTCGACCCGACCAGCACAGACCCGGCGGGTGATCCCAGGCCCTTCGATAAACAGAACATGACCGTGTCAGCGTACCGCGCAATCTCGGACACGGGAACGCCGAGATACGTCGCGGCGTGGAAAACCCGGGCGCCGTCCATGTGAACCGGAAGCCCCATTCCGCGAGCACCCTCATAGATCTCACGCAATGTTGCCAGCTCATATACCGTACCGCCCGCCATATTATGCGTGTTTTCGACCTCGATCAGACCCGTCGGTGCGGAGTGCGGTGCCAGCGGCCGGATCTCGGCGCAAATCTGCTCCCATTGCAAAATACCGTCGGTGGTCTGGATCGGCCGCGCGACACATCCGGCAAACCACGCCATCATCGACAACTCGTAGTTGAGTATGTGGCAGCGAGAATCGCAGACAACTTCCTGACCGTGCTCGGTATGAAGCTTGATCGCGATCGTGTTTCCCATCGTGCCCGTAGGAACGAACAGAGCCGCTTCCTTGCCGAAAATCTCGGCGGAGCGTGCTTCGAGGCGATTCACGGTTGGATCTTCCCCGTAAACATCGTCGCCGACCTCAGCCTGGAACATAGCTTCGCGCATCGCGGGCGTCGGACGAGTGACCGTGTCGCTTCTGAGGTCAATCACTTCAGATCTCCTGTTGTAACTGGATAAATTCGGAAAAGACGTCGTTAGAAAACAGAACTCCCCGGCGAGTCAGCGCAATTCGCCCGCCGTCATCAGTTATAAGACCGGCCTCGCTGAGACGCGTCAGCGTTTCCCCGTGGAGTTCGCGGTCTTCAGTCGTCACCTCGACCCCGCGCGTTAGCCGCAACCCCACAAAGAACTTCTCTTCCTCGTGGACCGCAGCAGTACGCTCGACAACAACCGATTCGCCCAATTCCATTCGACGGACGTAATCGGAAGTTTTGTCCACATTCCCGCTACGGAGACGGCCATCATAAGAATGGGCATCCACACCAAACCCAACGTAAGGGTCCAAAAGCCAGTACTTGAGGTTGTGAGCGGACTCAAACCCGGGTTTCGCAAAGTTCGAGATCTCATAGCGTTCTATCCCCGTGCCGTGCAGCCGATCGACAGCCGTCTCGTAAAATTCGGCCATCACGTCCGAATCCGGAACCGCACCGGCGCTGTACCTTGACCCGTTATTCAGGATCTCCAGGCCCAAACGACTGTCCTCGTCGACCTCGAACAAATAAACAGAGACGTGCGGCGGGCCAAGGCGCTCGACCGCGTCCAAAGACTGCTGCCACGACTCGCGCGTCTGCCACGGCAGCCCGGCGATCAGGTCAATATTGATGTTCGCGATCCCGGTGTCGCGCAGCAGCTTACAGTCGGCTTCCACAACGGCCGCGTTGTGCTTCCGCCCGGTCTGGGCCAATTCTTTCGTGATGAACGACTGAACACCGAGACTAACCCGGTTCACCCCTGAACTGACCCACGCCTCGACACCCTCCGGCGTAAGACTTCCCGGCGCAGCTTCAATTGTTACCTCCCGCCAGTGTCGCCCCGGAAGCGCGTCCAGGATCCGGCGGAGATCCCCGGGAAGTAAGCGGCTGGGCGTACCCCCGCCAATGTAGACAGTGTCGGGCGTCCATTTCCACTTGTGGGCAGCAATCTCAGCAAGGATTGCCTCCGTATACCGCGATTCGAGTTCGGCAGGCTCAACGCCCGAGGCGAAGTTACAGAACGAGCACTTCTGGGCACAAAACGGATACGATAGGTAAACGCCAGGCAAGAGGACTACTAATTAAGCCTATCAGGAACCAAGCGTGACGGTCTCGCCCACTTGCCGGCTCACAGCCGCGGCGATAACTTCCGACAGCGTCTGACCCGTCTCGGGGAGCACAAACGCCTCCCGACCGGGATCCCAGTCCAGCTTGTAGCTCTTCATATGCGCCGAGACCCAGATCTGCCGCACCGGAGCATTCGGACTAACCACAAACTTCGCGGGAGGATCCTCAAACTCCACCGTCAGCGCGCCGCCATAGTCGGTCTCAAACTCGTATTGGTCTGAGAGTTCCACCAGCGCATTGTGAAGAGAAGAAAGGGTTTCGTCAGCCTTCAGCCGGAATTCCTGATCGTCAAGCATAGATGGGACGGGTTCAGAATAGCAGGATATTGTAACCAAACTACGGTTAGCTGCATCATAAAACCGCACGAAAATCTCGTTACTAAGCGTTGACCGGCGGCCGACCACCGGATATGCTATCGTCGTTATAGTCCCGGAGACGTCCCGGATTCCTTGACTGTGAGCCAAATACCCTTTTTGGCCGTGTGCTGCAACCGGATAGCAGCGCATTGGCACTCCCTGCGCTTTTTTGTCCTGTCATCAGTGTATCCAGACGTCTTCCCTAATCTGACCGCCGTCGTTCGCAACCCGATATTTAACCGTCGCCCTTCCAGTACGCTCTCTTTTGCGGCATGCCTGCATTAGGCATCCGGAGCTGCTGGCTCGAACCAGGAGTGGAACATGCAGAATCCTAACGGTGCCACCCGACAACGCGTGGACTTTTCCCGAATTCGGACTTCGATTCCGATTCCGAACCTGATTGAGGTTCAGAAGAAATCTTACGAGCGCTTCCTGCAGATGGACCTGCTGCCGGATGAGCGAGATGATACGGGTCTCCAGAGTGTTTTCCGGTCGGTTTTCCCGATCCAGGACTTCCGTGGCCTCAGCGAGCTCGCATTTGTCGAGTACTCGATCGGCAACTGGGAGTGCAAGTGCGGCAACCTGAAAGGTCTGAACCACCTGCGCAGCGTTTGTAAGAACTGCGGCGCAACTATCAAGACCGATCCTTTCCATCCCGGTGATGTTCTGTGCGACAAGTGCGGAACCTTCAATAAGAACGTCGTCACCTTCTGCAACCGCTGCGGCGACCCCGTCGGTTTGCAGCTGAAGTATGACGTCCCTGAGTGCGAAGAGCGGGGCATGACCTACTCGGCTCCGCTGAAGGTCACCATTCGGCTGACCGTCTATGACAAGGACGCCGATACCGGAACCAAAAGCGTTCGCGACATCAAAGAACAGGAAGTCTTCTTTGGTGAAATTCCGCTGATGACCGAGAACGGTACCTTCATCATCAACGGTACCGAGCGCGTCATCGTCAGCCAGCTGCACCGCTCGCCCGGCGTGTTCTTCGAGCGCGTCGCCGCCCAGGGCTACTTCCTCGGCAAAATCATCCCCTATCGCGGCAGCTGGGTCGAGTTCGAGTACGACAACAAGAACCTTCTTTATGTCCGCATCGACCGTAAGCGGAAGTTCTACGGTACGGTGTTCTTCCGCGCCCTCGGCCTGAAGACCGACTCCGAGATCCTGAAGGCCTTCTATAACGTAGTCGACCTCTCGATCCGCGAAAACAAGCTGTTCTGGAAGGTGTCCAACGCTCTGCTCGGCATGAAGCTGAGCTACGCGATCAACAACGCCAAAGGCGAGACCGTCGTCACCCAGGGCCGTAAAATCACCAACTCGGTCTTCAAGGAAATCCAGAAGCAGGGAATCACCGAAGTCGAAGTCGCTCCCAACGATCTTGCCGGCGCATTCGCTGCCGCCGACGTGATCGATATGGAGACCGGTGAAGTGCTGGTCGAGGCGAATCAGGAGCTTTCCGAAGTTCAGATCGCCAAGCTCATCGAGGCCGGGATTACCGCGGTCGAACTCTTCTTCCCCGAGCGCGACGATGTCGGTACCGTCATCAGCACCACCCTCCGCAAGGACCCGGTCAAGGGTCAGAGCGACGCGCTGCTCGAGATTTACCGCAAGCTCCGCCCCGGCGATCCTCCGACCCTCGACACGGCCACCCAGCTGTTCCAGGGCATGTTCTTCGATCCGCGAAAGTACGACTTCTCGCGCGTGGGACGCATGAAGTTCAACATCAAGTTGTACGACAACGCGGACTTCACCTCGCTCGACAAGCGCGTCCTCGATCACAAGGACTTTATCGACACAATCAAGTATTTGCTGAAGCTCCGCAGGGGCATCGGCGTCGTCGATGATATCGATCACCTTGGCAACCGCCGCGTCCGCGCGGTCGGCGAACTCCTCGAAAACCAGTTCCGCATCGGTCTGGTCCGTATGGAGCGCGCGATCAAGGAAAAGATGTCGGTCTACCAGGAAATGTCGACGGCTATGCCGCATGACCTGGTCAACGCCAAGCCTGTTATGGCGGCCATCCGCGAATTCTTCGGATCCAGCCAGCTGTCGCAGTTCATGGACCAGACCAACCCGCTGTCGGAAATTACCCACAAGCGGCGTCTGTCGGCCCTTGGACCTGGCGGTCTCAGCCGTGAGCGCGCGGGCTTCGAAGTTCGCGACGTTCACCCGACGCACTACGGCCGTATCTGCCCGATCGAAACGCCGGAAGGTCCGAACATCGGTCTGATCTCGTCCCTGTCGTGCTTTGCTCGCATCAATGATTACGGCTTCATCGAGAGCCCGTACCGCCGGGTAATTGATGGCCGGGTCATTGATGAAGTCCGGATCCTCAATCCTGGCGCTGCGACCAAATACAAGGTCAACCAGATACTGCGGCAGGAAGAACTCGAGCACGCCATGGCTGCGGTACCTGCCGGTGGCCAGCAGATCGAGTACGAGGCTCATTGCGATTACCTTTCGGCGTGGGAAGAGGACAAGTACCTCGTTGCGCAGGCAAACATAAAGCTCGACGAGAACGGCAACATTGCGACAGAACTCGTCAACGCTCGCCAGGCCGGCAACTTCGTTCTCAAGAACAAGGCTGAGGTCGAGTACATGGACGTGAGCCCGAAACAGCTCGTGTCCGTCGCAGCCAGCCTCATCCCGTTCCTTGAGAACGACGACGCCAACCGAGCTCTCATGGGTTCGAACATGCAGCGTCAGGCAGTTCCGTTGCTCCGCGCCGAGGCTCCCTTCGTGGGCACCGGCATGGAGCGCGTCACGGCCCGCGACTCGGGTGCGGTTGTCATCTGCAAGCGCTCCGGCGTCGTGGACTCGGTTGACTCCGAGCGCATCATCGTTCGCGTCGAAGGCAATGTTCACGAAGGACAGCTGTCGCGCGAAGTCGGTGCCGACATCTACCCGCTGATCAAATTCAAGCGCTCAAACCAGAACACCTGCATCAGCCAGAAGCCGATCGTCTATAAGGGCCAGAAGGTCCGCAAGGGCGATGTCCTCGCCGACGGCCCCTGCACGGAACTGGGCGAACTCGCTCTCGGCCGCAACGTCCTCGTCGCGTTCATGCCGTGGCGAGGCTACAACTTCGAAGACGCGATCGTCGTGTCCGAGAAGCTGGTCAAGGAAGACTACTACACCTCGATCCACATCGAAGAGTTCGAGATCGAGGCTCGCGACACCAAGCTGGGACCTGAGGAAATCACGCGCGATATTCCAAACATCGCCGAGAGCTTCCTCAGGAACCTCGACGACAGCGGCATCATCCGCGAGGGTGCGTCGGTGAAGCCCGGCGACATCCTGGTTGGTAAGGTCACGCCCAAAGGCGAGACCCAGCTGACTCCGGAAGAGAAGCTGCTCCGCGCGATCTTCGGCGAAAAGGCCGGGGACGTCAAGGACGCCTCGCTCTACTGCCCGCCTGGTATCGAAGGCATCGTCGTCGACGCCAAGGTCTTCTCCCGCAAGGGTGCCGAGCTCGACGAGCGCTCCAAGCAGATCCTGCAGTCTCAGGAAGAAGGTCTGCAGCGCAACCTCGAAGACGAAAAGCGAATCCTGAATGACGAGCGTTCCAAGCGTCTCGCGAATCTGCTGGACGGCAAGGAAGTCCTTGTCGACCTGCACGACGAGAAGACGAACAAGAAGCTGCTCGCCAAGGGTACGATGCTCACCCGCGACCTCATCGAGAAGATGCGGGCTCGCGATCTGAAGCGCGTTCGCCTGAAGGACAAGGACAACCTCATCAACGAGCAGATCGACGAGATCGAAGAGATGACCTCGCGTCAGATCGCCGTTCTCGAGAAGATCACCGAAGAGAAGGTTGCCAAGCTCCGCAAAGGTGACGAACTTCCGCCGGGCGTGATCAAGCTGGTCAAGGTCTACATCGCCATGAAGCGCAAGCTTTCGGTCGGCGACAAGATGGCCGGACGCCACGGAAACAAGGGTGTCATCGCGCGAATCGTTCCTGAGGAAGACATGCCGTATCTGCCGGACGGAACTCCGGTCGAGATCGTGCTGAATCCTCTCGGCGTCCCGTCCCGTATGAACGTGGGTCAGATTCTCGAGACTCACCTCGGATGGGCCGGCAAGGCTCTGGGCGTGCACTTCGCGACCCCGGTCTTCGACGGTGCGACCGAAAAGAACATCAAAGAGAAGCTGGCCGAGGCGGGTCTGCCAAGCTCCGGCAAGACGCCGCTCTATGACGGCATGACGGGCATTCTGTTCGAACAGCCGGTGACCGTGGGCTACATCTACATGCTGAAGCTCTCGCACCTGGTTGACGACAAGATCCACGCCCGCTCCATCGGACCATACTCGCTGATCACGCAGCAGCCGCTCGGCGGTAAAGCGCAGTTCGGCGGACAGCGCTTCGGAGAAATGGAAGTCTGGGCGCTCGAAGCTTACGGCGCCGCTTACGTCCTCCAGGAGCTGCTGACGGCGAAGTCGGACGACGTCTACGGTCGCGCCAAGATCTACGAGGCGATCGTCAAGGGCGAGGCTGCGGCCGAACCCGGCGTCCCCGAGTCGTTCAACGTCCTGATCCGCGAGTTGCAGTCCCTGTGTCTCGACGTCGAGCTGATGAAGAGTGCTCGCGAGACGTTCACGCCGCAGGACACTGCGATAGCAGCGGACTAACGAAAACTGGCGGCAAAAGTATCGGCCGCAGAGGAACATAGAGGAACACGCATCCATCGGCGTTAATCTGTGGTCCTCTGCGGCTCAAAGGGTTTTGGGAAACGAGGCATAATGTACCGATCTTCTCCATATGACCGAGCGAACATGATTGCGGATTTCGATTCGATCCGTATCAGTCTCGCCTCACCCGAAAAAATCCGTAGCTGGTCTCATGGCGAGGTAACGAAACCGGAAACCATCAATTACCGCACGTTCAAGCCGGAGCGCGACGGACTGTTCTGCGCGCGCATCTTCGGTCCCATCGCGGACTGGGAATGTCTTTGCGGCAAGTACAAGCGGATGAAGCATCGCGGCGTTATCTGCGACAAGTGCGGCGTCGAAGTCACACTGTCGCGCGTTCGCCGTGAGCGTCTGGGACACATCGAACTGGCGAGCCCCTGCTCGCACGTCTGGTTCTTCAAGGGCCTGCCGAGCCGTATCGGCTACCTCCTCGACATCACACTTCGTGAACTCGAGCGCGTTCTCTACTTCGAAGCATTTGTGGTCGTCGGCGCTGACGAAGATTCCGGGCTGACAGTCGGCGAAGTCATCACCGACGAGCGAAAGCGCCAGCTGGATCAGGATCCTGCAACGCAGGGCAAGTTCGCCGCGCTCATGGGTGCCGAAGGCGTCAAGGAACTCCTCCGCAAGATCGACGTCGAATCTCTCTCGGTCGAAATTCGCGAAAGGATGCGGACCGAGACTTCGCAGCAGAAGAAGCTGAAGTTCGCCAAGCGTCTCCGTGTCGTCGAGTCCTTCCGCAAGTCCGGCAACAAGCCGGAGTGGATGATTCTCGACGTGCTCCCGGTCATTCCTCCGGAACTCCGTCCCCTCGTTCCGCTCGACGGCGGCCGCTTCGCCACCTCCGATCTCAACGATCTCTATCGCCGGGTCATCAACCGCAACAACCGTCTCAAGAAGCTGATGGAGCTCCATGCGCCGGACGTCATCGTCCGCAACGAAAAGCGCATGCTCCAGGAAGCCGTCGACGCTCTGTTCGACAACGGCCGCCGCGGCCGCGTTCTTCGCGGAGCCAACAATCGTCCGCTGAAGTCGCTCTCCGACACCCTCAAGGGTAAGCAGGGCCGCTTCCGTCAGAACCTGCTCGGTAAGCGCGTCGACTACTCCGGCCGTTCCGTCATCGTCGTCGGCCCCGAGCTGAAGCTGCACCAGTGCGGTCTGCCGAAGAAGATGGCGCTGGAACTCTTCAAGCCGTTCATCTACCATCGGCTCGAACAGCGCGGACACTGCACCACCATCAAGCAGGCGAAGGAACTCGTCGAGCAGCAGGATCCCGTCGTTTGGGACATCCTCGAAGAGGTCATCAAGGA
The DNA here is from genome assembly GCA_963794765.1 of Bryobacteraceae bacterium. Classification (GTDB taxonomy): domain Bacteria; phylum Acidobacteriota; class Terriglobia; order Bryobacterales; family Bryobacteraceae; genus JAWXCM01. Next base: position 85,100 of record CAWCGC010000043.1, read on the forward strand.
TCACCCGATCCTGCTGAACCGCGCTCCCACTCTGCACCGCCTCGGCATTCAGGCGTTCGAGCCCGTGCTGGTCGAAGGTAAGGCCATCAAGCTGCACCCGCTGACCTGTACCGCGTTCAACGCCGACTTCGACGGCGACCAGATGGCGGTTCACATTCCGCTGTCGCCCGAAGCGCAGATCGAAGCCAGCACCCTGATGCTGGCCGCCAATAACATCCTGTCACCCGCGCACGGCGCTCCGATCGCCGTTCCGACGCAGGACATGGTCCTCGGGCTCTACTACCTGACGAAAGAGCGCAAGGGCACCAAGGGCGAGAACCGCATGTTCGCGTCAGTGGACGATGTCCTGATCGCGCTCGAAATGGGCGAGCTGGAAACCCAGACTCCCATCGAGCTGCGCTACACCGGCCGCGTCATCGACCTCACCAAAGCCTTCGACTCGCAGAACATCAATCGTGTCGAGCCCGTCGAGTACCGCAAGCAGAACCTGCGGACCACCGTCGGCCGCGTCATTCTCAACGATGTCCTTCCCGACGAGATGCCGTTCATCAACGGTCTTCTCAAGAAGAAGGGCATGACGCAGCTGGTCCACTACTGCTACCTGCAGTTCGGTCTGCAGATCACAGTGGCCATGCTCGACCGCATCAAGGAACTGGGCTACCGCTACGCGACCCGCGCCGGCATCTCCATCGGCATTGACGACATGGTCGTCCCCGCCGAGAAGTACGAGTCTGGTGACACAGGCCGAACGCGACGTCGTCGAGGTCCAGAACCAGTATCAGGAAGGCGCCATCACGCAGGGTGAGCGCTACAACAAGATCATTGAAATCTGGTCGAAGGTCACCGAAGCCGTCTCTGAAAAGATGTTCAAGAGCATGGAGGAAGACGACCGCACCGGCCGGTATCTCAATCCGATTTACATCATGGCCGACTCGGGCGCTCGCGGTTCGAAACAGCAGATCCGCCAGCTCTCTGGTATGCGCGGACTGATGGCCAAGCCATCGGGCGAAATCATCGAAACCCCGATTACCGCCAACTTCCGCGAAGGTCTGAACGTGCTGCAGTACTTCATCTCCACGCACGGCGCCCGTAAGGGTCTCGCCGACACCGCGCTGAAGACCGCAGACTCCGGTTACCTCACCCGCCGCCTCTGCGACGTGGCGCAGGACGTCATCATCACCGATGAGGACTGCGGCACCGGTGATGGTATCGCTGTCTCCTCCATCATCGAATCGGGCGAAATCATCGAGCCGTTGCGCGACCGCGTGGTCGGCCGTGTGGCGCTCGACGATGTCAAAGACTACGAAGGCAACATAATCGTCAGCCGCAACCAGGAGATCACCGAACATATCTCCGAGCAGATTGAAAAGGCTGGTATCGAATCGGTTCGTATCCGTTCGGTGCTCACCTGCGAATCTCGTCGCGGCGTTTGCCAGCTTTGCTACGGGCGCAACCTCGCTACCGGCCGTATGGTCGAGCATGGCGAAGCCGTCGGTATCATCTCGGCGCAGTCCATTGGTGAACCCGGCACGCAGCTCACCATGCGTACCTTCCACATCGGTGGTGCGGCAACCGGCTCGTCGGAACAGTCCAAGCAGGACGCCAAATCCGACGGCTACGCGAAGTTCCTCAACATCAACACGGTCCGCAACGCCAAAGGCGAACTCATTGCGATGAACCGCAATGGCAAGCTCGTCATCGTGGACGAAAAGGGCCGTGAGCGTGAGCGCTACGAAGTGGTGTACGGCGCCCGCATCCTCGTCGAGGAAGGCGCTCCGGTGAAGGAGAACCAGGATCTCGTCGAATGGGATCCCTACACCTTCTCGATTCTGACCGAAATCAGCGGTGCCGTTCACTTCCGCGATCTGGTCGAAGGCGTCACCGTGCAGGAGCAGGTGGACGAGATCTCGGGCAACATGCAGCTGGTTGTCATCGATTCAGCGGATGAGAAAAAGCTGCCCACGCTCGAGGTGATCCCCGAAGGCGGCAGCCGCCGCGACGCGAAGCGTTATCTGATGCCGACCCATGCTCACCTCATGGTGCGCGACGGTGACGTAATCCACGCCGGTGACGTTCTGGCGAAGATTCCGCGTGCGACCACCAAGACCAAGGACATCACCGGTGGTCTGCCGCGAGTCGTCGAGTTGTTCGAAGCACGTAAGCCGCGCGAGACCGCGATCCTGACCGAAATCAGCGGCAACGTCAAGTTCGGTGAAATCGCCAAGGGTCATCGCAAGGTCTACATCGTCAGCGACGATGGCGATCAGCGCGAATACTCGATTCCTCGCGGTGTTCACATCAACGTGCAGGAAGGCGAGCGTGTTAAAGCCGGCGATCCGCTGATGGACGGACCTCGGAATCCTCATGACATTCTCCACGTGCTCGGCGAGCATGAGCTGGAGAAGTACATGGTGAACGAGATCCAGGAAGTCTATCGCCTCCAGGGTGTCAACATCAACGACAAGCACCTCGAAGTGATCTGCCGTCAGATGATGCGCTGGATCAAGGTGGACGACATCGGCGACACCGAGTTCCTGCCCGAGGAAATCGTGGACAAATTCAAGTTCCGCGAAGAGAACGACCGAGTGGTGGCCGCAAGTGGCCGTCCGGCAACGGGCAAGCCGACCCTGCTGGGTATCACCAAGGCCTCGCTCTCAACGGACTCGTTCATCTCGGCCGCATCGTTCCAGGAGACCACGCGAGTCCTGACCGAAGCCGCAATCAACGGCAAGCTGGACTACCTCCGAGGTCTGAAGGAGAACGTCATCATGGGTCGCCTGATCCCCGCCGGTACCGGTATGGACTACTACCGCGGAATCAAGATCCAGGGTGAGGACGTCGAAGAAGAAACAATGGTGGAAGAAACCTCGATGGACACCGGAATCCCCGGTTACGACGAGGACGCAAGAGTTCAGTACGCGGGCGGCCTTTCCGAAGGCACGCCGGACGAACTCGTCGGCGAGTAATTCACCTCAAACGCAATCCCACGAAGGCCGGGGTCGAAAGACCCCGGCCTTTTTCTTTGTGTTCCGAGCATGTTCGACAGTCCAAGAGTAAAAGCCCCTCTGACAACCTGATAGAGGTGAAGTCGTAGCGAACCGAAAGGGCGTCGCCGGCAGCCGATGGACAAGTACCGGACAACAGGCAGACGATGCGGGACGTGTTGGCCAATGACAACGGTCGATATCCATCAAGAGCACTGGTTGTAATTCTGCAGTTGGGCGCTGAAGGTGCGGTCGAGCTTACCTCGGGAGGATCTGTCGTTTGTCCTGAATTCAGGACTGAGGGCGAAATGATTCGTCCTGAGCGGGCCGCAGAAGTCAGCAGAGGACGTAATAGCCGCGCAAGCGGCGAGGCCCGAACGGTCCCCGTAAGCGTTGATGGGAACGGCAAGTAGACGGCGCGACTGATGAGCGACAAGCCGCAGAAGAACCAGCGCAAGATGATTCGGGCATTCTGTCCAATGTCTGTTGTTGGCGGACGGTCAACGCGGAAGTTAACCGACGCCATCCCGACTTCCCGTTCCAGGATGTGTGGCAATCTGGGCCACACGCGCGCGGCTGTCGGCTCCCGGTGGGGTTACGCCGCGCCGTTGAGTCCGAACAAGTGTCGGACAAACGCAACCTGACCGGCGATGTCGTTCTCTGGTAACCACCTTACCTGACCTTTCCGGATCATGTTCATCGTTTCGATTCCCTCAAGCGTTCGCCACTGCCGAGTGAAAAGCCCGGAAGCCTTGCATGGCTCGGACCCGGCGCTTTACGGCTCGGTGATCCTGTTCGACGATGTTGTTTAAGTAGCGGCGAGCGGGTCGACATCGACAACGCCGACCGAGTTCGCCGGACTGCTGTAATTGCGACATCGCCTTCGGGTACGATGGGTTCCGGTCCACGTTGATCACCCTCGGCCGTGGATGGCCCGGCGAACGCAATGCTTTTTGCAGGAAGTGTTTGGCCTGGAACCGCGTCACGCTTGCGCTCAGGAGAAAGTCGATCGTCGGATCCGTTGAATCAACCGCCCGATATAAGTACGTCCACTTGCCGGCCACTCGGCAGTACGTCTCGTCGACTCGCCACGACCGATTCGTGTTCCGCAGTTCCGGTCGGCAACGACGCTCCAGTTCCGGCGCGTACCTCTGGACCCATCGCCAGATCGTGACGTGATCGACGCTCAAGTTCCGCTCCGCCATCATCTCTTCCAATTGCCGCAAGCTGAGCGGATACCGCAGGTACCAGCGCACGCATAGGACGATGATCTCGGCCTCGAAGTGTCGCCCCCCGGAACAGTGCTGGCCGCTTCCGTCGCATGCAGGTTGAGCCTATCAAAGCGCCCGAACACCGATGCAACACTGCCCCATATTGTCCATCACTGAACCGGAAGGCGAGTTGGTCACGGTGCACCGGTTCTCTTCCGAGCAGCCACACACTGCGTTTAGGAAACTCGAGGATATATTGGTTTGCCGCGAATCGACAACCTTACCTGAATACCGGATCAGGATCATCATCGAACGTAAGCGTCACGAAGTGTGAAACGGCAGGCCCGATTCCCCCGGCACCTGCTCAGAACAGCTAGATCCTCACCTAAAAAGTACGGACTTTTCCATCCCATGCCAGGGCGAAAAGGAGCTGACATTCCCCTCAAAGTCGCGTACAAAAAGCGCCGCACACGGTCGAAACCTATTACAGGAACAGCAGAAAACGATGAATTTCGCCCGGTTATCAACGCTATTCGTGTGCTTTCGGCAAATGTGCAAACCGTTGTCGCGTACGATCCTGGAGGGCTCTCGGGACTTACTTCCGTCAGCCAAAAATTACCGTTTGCGCACTCCGGGTGCGCGTCTTTTCCGTCTTGCGCTTGTTGCTTCCACGCTGTGCATCACTGGTGCGGCCCAGAAAGTCGATCATGTAATGGGACGTCTGGTGGTACAGCATCGTGTTGCTGCGGACGTTTCTGATGATCTTAAGACTGCGGAGCGATCGGGCGCTCGGCTCCGCGCACGAGTCGCGGCGATCCGCGTTTCGGTTCTGGATCTTCCCGAAGCGGCGCTCGACAACGTAGCTCGAGCTCTGGAAAACTCAAAACGCTTTACTTTCGTCGAGCGTGACTTCGTCGGCCATGGCGCGCTCGTTCCCAATGATCCTCAGGTTGGATCGCAATGGCACGTCAACAGGGTTGAGGCGCCGGCGGCATGGGGCCTCACCACTGGTTCGACGGCGATTCCGATTGCTGTGGTTGATTCCGGAGTTGACGGCGGGCACCCAGACTTCGCGGGCAAATTGCTGGCCGGATGGAATTTCCTCGGCTCAAACTCAGATACCAGCGATGTTCTTGGGCACGGAACCGCAGTAGCGGGGGCCGCCGGAGCAGCCACAGACAACGGCGTCGGTGTTGCGGGTATTGGGTGGAGGACACCCATTATGCCGCTGGTTGTTCTTGATGCTTCGGACTATGCATCGTATTCGAATGTGGCCAATGCGATTATTTACGCAGCCGACCATGGAGTCCGGATTATCAATGTGAGTATTTCCGGGTCAAGCTCTTCCAGTTTGTTGCAGAGTGCGATCGATTATGCGTGGAATAAGGGTGCTCTTGTGTTTGCGGCTGCAGGAAATAACTCTTCCTCCGCGCCGACTTACCCAGCGGCCTGCAACCACGCGATAGCTGTAAGTTCGACCGAAAGCGACGATACGTTTTCCGGCTTTTCCAACTATGGTTCCTGGATCACACTGTCCGCGCCCGGTAATTACATCCTGACAACGAATCGCGGCGGCGGGTACGGGCAGTGGCAGGGGACGTCCTTCGCTTCGCCGATCGCAGCCGGTGTGGCAGCACTCGTATGGTCGGCACGTCCGGCGCTGGACCGCGACTCGGTCCTGAACATTTTGAAGCAGAACGCCGACGACCTCGGTGCGTTTGGATTCGATCAACAGTTCGGTTACGGCAGGGTAAACGCGTTCAAGGCCGTAAATGCAGCGCTGTCCATCGGATCTGATCTGACGGCGCCGAGAGTATCAATCATGTCGCCCGGCAGCGGCTCGACCGTTTCCGGGACTGTGATGGTTTCTGGTTCAGGGACGGACAACGTGGGCGTTAGCAAGTGCGATCTGTATGTGGACGCGAATCTTACGGCGACAGGATCCGCTTCGTTCGGCTTCGCCTGGAACTCAGGTAATGTATCCAACGGCGGTCATTCTCTCGAGGTCCGCTGCACCGACAGTTCCGCCAATGTAGGGTCGAGTGCAGTCGGAGTTCAAGTCAACAATGTCGCTGCGACGGACGGTCCCGTAGCTCCGCCGACTCCGACACCTGCTCCAACGCCGGTGCCGATGACGAGCAGCATTTTCGGCCCAAATGCTCCGACGAATTCCGTGTGGTACACGGACCTGCCGGTTGAACTGGGAATGAAGTTCCGTTCCGACGTCTCCGGCAAGGTGTACGGTGTTCGCTTCTACAAGAATGCGGGTGAAACCGGACCGCACACTGGCTCTCTGTGGACCGCGACGGGACAGCTGCTTGCTACAGGCACTTTCATCGCTGAGAGTGCGAGCGGGTGGCAGCAGCTGACGTTCGCCAATCCGGTCACCATTGCTGCGAACACAAGCTACGTTGTGTCGTATCACACGAACGCCGGTTTCACGGCTTCGTGGTACTACTTCCAGAACAACGGCGTGGATAACGGTCCGCTGCACACGTTGAAGGATGGTACGGACGGTGCTACCACGGTGTTCGCTTATGGCGCGGGTGGTGTCTTTCCGACCGGGACATGGCATTCCACCAACTACTGGGTTGACGTTGCGTTCGAGGCGAACGTGAGCACGAAGCAGGCGACGCTGTTGGCGACGACCGTGTCTCCGGACGTACCGTTCTATCGGGACAGTCCAGTTGAACTCGGCGTCAAGTTCAGGTCCGATGTGGCGGGTCAGGTGAAGGGTGTTCGGTTCTACAAGGGACTGGGTGACACGGGAGCCCATACCGGTTCGCTGTGGAGTTCCACCGGCCAGTTGCTTGCGACAGGTAGGTTTACGGGCGAGACTGCCAGCGGGTGGCAAGTACTAAACTTCGCTACTCCGGTTGTTATCTCTGCGAACACTACCTACATAGCGTCGTACTGGACCCAGCTCGGGTTCCCGCTCACACAGAGTGCGTTTTACAACGCCGGTATTGACAATGCGCCGCTGCACCTGCTGAAGGAGGGTGTCGACGGGTCGAACAGTGTATACAAATACGGTCCGGGCGGGGTCTTCCCGACCGATAGCTACAAGGCATCCAACTACTTTGCGGATGTCCTGTTCAGTTACTAGCTTTCGCCTGAGCTGACTTTTCGGGCCGCGACAGTGGACCCAAGTTCTCCGAATGATTTATAAACGTTCTGATTGCGAGAGATCAGGCGACATGCTCGGCCTCACCTGTCCAGGCGAACGAAACCTGTCCATGGCGAATTGCGATAAAGGACTGAATGCAGTGATTTTGAGGTGTGCTTCTGGCGATCGCCAATCCCGCTTTAGATTCTCTCAATGAGTCCGAACCGTTCGCGAACATTTCGAACCTGTATTCTACGTGTGGGATTTCTACCTGAAGACATACATATAAGATGAGGACGTGCCGCATCGCGGCAAACGTACCAACCACTCGAATCCCACATTGGGCCCATTTGGCAATTCGCGACTGACAGGTCGCCGATGTGCATGTTCACCAGAAAGCGTTTGCCATCGCGCGCGGGACATAATGCGTACGGTTGGGACTGACGCCCGCAGGGACTCGCGTTTGGAACAGAGTCACCGGACGTCCGAACGTCGGACCAGCGCCCACGGACACTGCCATGACTTTTCGGTTCTCGGAGAGATAGTAGATTTCCCGCCCATCGGGGCGCCAGCCCGGTTCGTATCCCCCGTTGGTGGAGATAGGCCATATGTGGTCAGACCTGGGAAAGGTTTTCACGTCGACTTCAAACTTGCCCGATGTGTTCGAGGTGTACGCGACCAGGCGGCCGTCGGGCGAAAAATTCCCTTGCATTTCCTGAGCCGGAGTAGCCAGAAATTTATAGCGCTTTTGTTACCCGCGACGACGCGAAGCAGGGTTCCGGGCGTTCGGATCTGCGCGCCGCACTGTCGATAGTTACGAAGCGATCCATCAAATAGGGAAACGGCAGGTGCGATGGTTACGAGCCCGGGACATAGTCCGTCACAACTTTGCATCGACCGACTTTTCGGTGTCGCGAGCTGACCGATACAACCTTCTCAGGCAATGCTCGCATGCTCACCCGATCTTCAGAAACTTCCAACACAGCCCGACAAACAGCTTTCGTCAGAGCGTAGGTCGTGTTCCATGCGAGAACTCACGTTGACGAATTCTGCTTCATCCCCCCCCGCCCCCGCTCCCGCAAACACCTTAGTATACTAGTACTGCCTAAAAGGCAAAACACTCCGGGACTGCCTTTGTAACCCCCCCGGAGCGATCTTCGGAGGATGATTCTAATGCGAAGTTCGTACTCTGGTTTCCGCGGCCTGCTTTTACTTGCCGCGGCTGGCACTCTCATTCGTTATTCCGGCCCAGGCCGCGCCTACTTGCGTTACGGGTACCGCGGCCGACTATGTCGCCCTCGGCGCCGGTGGCTGTCAGCAAGACAACTTACTGTTCAGTAACTTCATCTACCTTGCGACGGGAAATCCGGCCGCCCTTGCCATTCCCGCTACGAGCGTCCTGATCAACCCGATTCCCACCTTGTTCAATGAGGGTCTCGGCTTCCAGATCACCTCTGGTTGGGTTGCGACCTCACCCGCTTCGTTCGTTGACTCGGTGTTGCAGTACAGCATCTCCACAATCAATCAATCCCGCGACCTCACTGGTCTTGCCGTCAACTTCAACGGTACTGCTACCGGCTCGGGCCTTGCCTCAATTAGCGAGAACTACTGTGTGGGCGGCACCTCGACGGTCGGCTGCTCGGGGCTGCAAAACATATTCGCCCAGGTCGGGAGTGGTGGCGGTAGTCTCTCGAACTCGACCACTTTTACCGGTGTTCCCCAACTCGCTGTGTCGAAAGACATCAACGTCAACGCGGGTATTTCCGGCACCGCTACTATCTCCCTGGTCAACAACCAGTTTCCGAACGGTGGGGGGGAGGCTCAGGTGGGCCCGTGCCCGAGCCAGGCACCGTCGCGTTGTTCGGTCTCGGGCTGAGTGGGCTCGCGTTCCACCGGCGCTTGCGGCGAGCCTAGCGCATTAGCAAGGGGCCAGCCACGATGGCCCCTGCTCGTCTCTTCAGGCTCGAGCGCTATTCTCGACCAAGACAGTCTGGTCCTCGCAAGTTGGGTGTGTTGCGATCGGGCCACACGCGCGCGCTGTCGGCTCCCGGTGGGGTTACGCGGCGCTGTGCAGTCCGAACAAGTTTCGGATAAACGCAACCTGACCGGCAATGTCGTTCTTTGGTAACCACCTTACCTGACCTTTCCGGATCATGTTCATCGTTTCGATTCCCTGAAGCGTTCGCCACACCGAGTGAAAAGCCCGGAAGCCTTGCATGGCTCGGACCCGCGCTTTACGGCTCGGTAATCCTGTTCGACGATGTTGTTTAGGTGTAAGCGTAAGTGGAAGTGCATCTGGACTGGGTCTGAGTTCGATCGTCAAGATGCCTTCAGGCTCCTTTCTGCTGAAGCCTGCCGGCGCCTGACCCGATTACAAGTTGTTCTGCGAGCCAAGGGCTCATTCTAGGGTGCGCTCCACGCCAGCGGGACTAGGTTCATCTCGGGAGCTGTCGCCCACCAGAACGCAGGAACGGCCCACCTGCCTCAGCTGTTCCGCATCATGTACTATGTCTCCCGGGCCCGTTTTCATCTTCCAGGGTGGCCGCAGGCCATGAGTGGTTCATCGTCTGCAATCCCCTGCACGGGCACTAGCCTGGGGCAAAGTACACACGGGAGTCCGTCGCCCCAAATCAACCAGTCCAATTAACAATAAGGCAGAACTCCACGCAATCCCAGCGTGAAAAGCGGAATTCAGCCCAATCTCCCACCCCGTTGCCGCGCCCGCATCTGGAAGAAACCAAAAGAAAATACCCCTAAAACGTCCCCGAAAAACTTGACACACTATGGTCTAATCGAGACCATCGGCCCCAAAGGAGGGGCCTTTTTTTATGCCTACGCTCCGAACGGAAGCACAAAAACTCGCATCCCGCCTCAACGGCCAGAAGTCCCGAGGCCCAAAGACCGCCGAGGGCAAAGCCGTCTCAGCGCGCAACGCCATCAAGCACGGCCTCAACAGCGCCTCAGTCGTCCTCTGGTGCGAAAAGAAAGAAAAATACCTCGAGTACCTCGAAGAGCTCACCGCCGAATGGCAGCCCGAGACCATCACTGAACTCGAACTCGTCACCGCACTCGCCGACGCCCAGTGGCAGCTCAAGCGCCTCACCGCCATCCGCACGGCCTCCATCGACCTCGAGATGGACCGAGCCGAAAAGTCCTTCCGCGAAGACTTCCCTGCCTCGGACGAAACCACCCGACTCGCGCTCGCATGGCAGGCCCTCGCCGTCGAGACCCGCACTCTCGCCGAGCTCAACCGTCACGAAGCCCATCTCCGCCGCATCGTCGATCGCTCCATCTCGAAACTGCTCGCCATCGGAGAAGCCCGCTCGCGCCAGCAGGGGCAAAACGAAGACAAGAAGAACGAACCCAACGCCGCCGCCGATGGGCAGCCACAACCGGCGGCGTCGGCCACAATCATCCCGATCACATCACGGCCACCGGCGACAGCAGGAAACAACCTCGACCGGCACCAGCAGCATCCGACGGAAAATCACGAGAACGAACCTGAGCCCGTCGCGGATCGCACCAACATCAAGCCTGCAAAAGCACCAGACTGGGAAAACGAACCTGACGCAAACGCGCCTGGCCTGACACACGAGGACCACTCGCAGGACCAGCACCAAGCGCTCGGTCCAGTCAGACATTGAGCACAAAAGGCAAGCAACAAGGAGACACCACATGGCCGCAGAACGATTCAGCGACCCGGCAACCATCGATACCGACTGGGCAGACGGCGACTGGGCAGTCGAATGGTGCCGCCACGTACCACCGGGCGACAACCGAAATCGAAGGCTCCCGCACAGGACACGTGTCTCCGCACTCAGCCCCGAATCCTGGCGTGACCGAAACTCACGGCAAACATCTCACACCGCCAGTCAGCAGCGCAGCAGCAGCAGCACCGCACAACCATCCCACCCGAAGTCCGCCCAGACATCTCGAAGCGGCCGCGCAAACACCAAACACCCCGAGCCCGAGGTCCTGGATGACGACGAAGTCACAGCGTTCGTCCTGTCCGAAGTATTGAAGGCCCTGCGTCTGCACCCCGAAGCCAAAACCGCCGTTCGCGAACACTTCAACGCACTCGAAGACCAGTTCGAACGCGAGTGGCTCCAGCAACTCGAATCAGAGGGCGGCGATGCCGAATAAACCGCAGCACAACGGTGAGAACCGGGCCAAAACACCGCGAACACTGGGCATCCTTAAATCAGCCAGCACCAGACTCGACCCGATCCGGTTCGCGCACAAACTCGGCTTCAGCCCCGACCCGCGCCAGACCGAACTCCTGTGCTGCAACTCGACCTCCGTCATCCTCAACTGCTCCCGCCAGTGGGGCAAATCCACCATCTGCTCGCTCAAAGCGCTCCACGTCCTCATGGCCGAAAAAGAAGCACTCGCCGTCGTCGTCAGCCCCAGTGATCGCCAGAGCCGCGAGTTCGTCCGCAAAACCGCAACCTTCGTCCGCAAACTCGGATTCAAAGTGCGCGGCGACGGCGACAACGACGTCTCCCTTCTACTCCCCAACGGCTCGCGCCTCATCGGCCTGCCAGGCAAAGAGTCCACCATCCGCGGCTTCTCCAGCGTCTCCATGCTCCTCATCGACGAAGCCGCACAAGTCACCGACGAACTCTACAAAGCCATCCGACCCATGCGCGTCGTCAGCAACGGAGGCATTTGGATGATGTCAACACCCTTCGGCCGCCGAGGCTTCTTCTGGGAGACATGGTCCGCCGGAGGTCCCGAGTGGACCCGCATCAAAGTCCCCGCAACCGACTGCCCTCGCATCGCACCCGAGGTCCTCGCAAAAGAAAAGGCCGCCCTCGGCGACCGTCAGTACCGCCAGGAATATATGTGCGAGTTCATCAGCGACAACCACGCACTCTTTGACGAAGACCTGCTGCGATCGCTGATCCGCGACGACATCCCGTCCCTCATGCAACGCATCAACCGGGAGAACCCGAACTGGAAGCCGCCCTCTGCGGCAGACTTCCTCAGCAAGCCCGACCCCCGCTGGTCATTCACCAGCGAAGACAAGAAAAGGAGGCCGTAAACCATGACCGCCACCGAGTTATCTGCATACAACCTCGACACCTCGCGCAGCGAGATACGCGGCATCCAGATCCGCACATGGGCCGGCCTCGACCTCGGCCAGAAGCAGGACTTCACCACGCTCGCCGTCATCGAATCGCACGAGATCACATACGCCGACCGCAACCCGGTCACATACGAGTTCCTCAAATCAACGCATCACGCGATCACGCATCTGGAACGCCTGCCACTCGGAACGCCGTACCCCGAGATCGTCGACACAGTCCAGTGGACACTCGAAGCAGCATGCGCACAGACCTTCACGACTCCGACCCTGATAGTGGACGCAACCGGTGTCGGTGCCCCTGTGGTCGATCTGTTCCGCGAGCGAGGCTTGCGCCGCAATCTGATCCCGGTCACCATCACCAGCGGTCATGGCGAAACGCAGACGGGCAGCGGAGCGGCAGGCGTTCCCAAGCGCAACCTGATCACCGGCCTGCAGGTCGCATTCGAAACGCACCAGTTGACTCTGTCCTCAAACATCGGACCCGCCGTCGAGACCCTCATCAGCGAGCTGATGAACATGCACTGCGAAGTCACCGCCCATGGCAATGAGCGCTTCGGAGCCCGGCGCGAAGGCATGCACGACGACTTGGTCCTCGCTACCGCGCTCGCCTGGTGGGGACTGAATCGGAACCGAAATAAACCTGATATCTGCGGACGCCGGCGCTTGATCTGACGTCGTGACCTGACGCTCTCTGTTTGAGTCATCAGGCATGGCCTGCCTTGATGAAGCCCCGGTGAGCGCACCGATTCGCCGCTGACACCGGTTGGTTCAGGCGGTCACGAGCTCCTGTGCCGCCGCTTCCTGCGCCGAGACTCGCATCGGCAAAATGCCCGCCTCCTGATTGCCATCGATGTCCAGCAGTTCACGGAAGGTCGCCTCGATCGTTCGCACCGCATTGCTCATCTGGTGCAGCCAGTTGCTCCAGAACTGGTCGATCGAAGGAACTTCCTTGGTCTGACGGATCTCGCGCAGGATGTCTTTCCGAAACGCCGGGATATCGAACCCACGCATCATCGCGGCGCCGATATCGGTGAGATTGATCCGGTCATTCAGATCGATGCGAGACCAGATCCTTGCGGAACGTGTACTCCATACCCTTCTTGCTGGTCGCCGACACAACCTCCTGGAAAGTGATCGCGCCCGAGATAACTTTGGCATCGCTCGTCATGCCGAGCAGCGTCGTCGCAGTCGTCGGCGCCTTCACGCCGATCGGCGGACTGGCATCATGCAGCCGAACCTGAGCGGGACCGGAAATGCCGACCCAGAGATCGCTTGGCAGTTGCGTCATGGAGAAATAGTTCGCCACGATCGACTCCACTTCCCTGTCTTCCAGCTTTTCGATCTCGCTCGCTTTGAACCGGGTGGCTTCCTCGGCGCGCTTCTGGAAATCGCGCTGATACTGCGGTCTTTTCATACAGCCGGTTGAGGATCTCAGCCGGCCAGTTGGCGTGGGGATATGTCCAGGCAACCGGGATGATCTCGGCTCCCAGCTGTCTCAGCCGAACCGTGATCATGTAGATCAGCTTCTTGTTGGTGTTCTCGATGTAGACCCGGCCGTCGTGAAAATCCAGCAGCACCGGAATCTGCTTGCGGATCGCAGCAGTGATGCCGAGCGTATCCTGGTCAATCGGCCTTCTTGTCGGTGGCCTGGAGAAACTGGTACGGCCGCTCCATCAATCGATACGAGCGCTGCTCTTTGATGGAGGCCACATCGCTGACGTCCTTCCATTCATTGGAGACGGCCCACAATCCATACCACGGCATCGTGGGATGAAGCCGGAACTGCGCCTCGGTCACACCATAGCCCTCGCAGTCCAGGATCTCCGGAGCAAGGCTCAGGCTCGGCCCGTTCCTCTGGTTCCGACGTGGCGTATCCCGCGAGTTCCGGCTCATGCTCCGCACCCGGAGGATGCTCTTCATCGAGACGGGGACCGCTGAAAGGATTGATCCCGATCGTATCGGCAGTGGAATACCGGGTGATGGCAGATGCCGCCATTTGCGACACGGCCACCATCACGGACCGATCTTCCAGAATCGTTCTGAAGGCTTCGACTGACTCTTTCCCGAGCCCGAAAATGGCCCAGGTACCACGTCCAAACATGCGCGTTCCTGACTTAATTGGTGTGATATGGCGCGATCGCAATCCGGAAGCGGACAGCGCGAAGGAACTGGTCAATTTGGTAAATCGAAGGGTCAGTTCCGGAAGCGTCCGGACGTTTGCGCCGGTGGGCCTGGGCGGGTGGCGCCTGACCTCTCGACCTTTTGTAACACGCTCGCCGTCACGCCCTGCTTTGCTGAAAAGGCTCAAACATTCCGCAAATCTCTGGCGAGAAAAGACCTGTCGCCGTAGTGTCGAAGTCGCATTCAGGGGCCGCACACATAGCCATGCGCTGCGAAGACAATTTGCACACGTTAGAATTGCAAACTCTTCGTGAATGTCGCGCATACAGCTTTCGGGTGAGAGCCACACAGCATTGTCGACAACGGTACGTCGGCAAAGGCGCAAGGCGCTAAACTTGCTTGGAATGAAACGTGACGAGTTGCCATGCCTCGACCTGCTCGAAGCAACTCCCGAAATCCTGCATGGGCTGATGTCTGAGATTGACGACGAGGACGCTCGGTGGAAACCCGCGCCGGACAGGTTCTCGATCGGCGAGGTGCTTGCGCACCTGTCGCACTCGGAGGGTCACTGCTATCGCGCGCGCCTCGACCGCTTCCTGACCGAGGAGATGCCGGAGTTCGAGCCCGACGACGCGCAGATGCACCTCGAGCGATACAGAAACGGAGATCCCGAGGAGGACTTCGCACACTTCGAAGAGCAGCGGGAGACGAACATCGAACGATTGCGCGGGCTGCCGGCGAATACGGGATCCCGAAAGGCGAGACATCAGACAGCGGGTGAGATCACGCTCTCGCAAATGCTGCACGAATGGGCGCTCCACGACTTGGGTCACATCCGCCAAATCGCGGAGCTCGTGCGAGCGCGCAAATACCTGGCAGGCGCAGGTCCACTCGGGACGGATTACCACTTGAAGCCGTGACAAAAGCTGGGCCGTTTCAGGGCCCGTGTGTTCGGGTCTCGATTCGTCAGCCGCGGTGTACAGCGATATTCATCAGTGCACTCAGGAATACTCATCCGTATCTGGGTCCTTCCTTGATGACCTTCACTGGGAGGTTCCCGCTGAACGCTCGAATCGCTTCTTCTCACGCTCCTTTGCCCCGGCATCGATGATCTTTTCAGCGTCGGCTCCTGCGTCAAAGGCGATCTCCATGAAGCCGATGTGCATCTCTTCCCAGCTTTGATCACCCCACTTGATCGCGCTTTTCGGGTCGGGATTATACGGATTGTTGGGCGAGTTATCGAATACAGCCCGCGATTCGATCGTGCATCCGGCGGGCAGGAGTTTCGGCTCCTCCAGAAAATAGGTCGTCTGCCAGTTGAAGCTGTAACGCGGCACGTTCAGTAAATTTTCAACTCTTCCATCGGGGTAGCGGGCGCGTATTTCCATCGCCTTACCCCGCAGATGCATGTGAGGTTGAAGCGATATCAGTTTCACCGGTTGCCCAAAGGTGATGGACGCCGTCGACTCATAATCGGACGCGCCGGGAGGAATCAGAATTTCCATGTCCTGGGTTTGTGTGGAGAGCACACGCTCGCGCGGCCGCTTGTCCGAGAAGTAAAGGCCGAGTTCGGAGTAGTCTGTCTGTTCTTTCCCGTTGGCCGTATAGTGAATTTCGAAAACGATGTCCGACCCCGCGCGAACCAGTTTCCCCTGGTCCGCCCGCCACGGGATAGGCGCGTAGCCAGGCTCGTAGCCCAGCAGCAATTCCCGTCTTTCGAACATACCCTCGCCCGGACGGCCGACCCTCCGCTGCTTCAAAGTCGGAACCACGAATTGATCGCGCTCGAATTCCTCCAGGTAGCTTGAGCCAGGGGGACGCACGAAGGCATTCATGTGGTGGACCACCGCCCGCTTGTCGATGCGATACTCGGCCGCCCGCACCCAGCGATCCTCCTTCAGACCCAGCGAGCGAATGACAAACGTGTAGGGCACATCTCCACGGGAGGGCACCTTGTATCCCGGAACGCGCAGAACGATATCCGGGTTGCCTAGTCTCCAGACACTCTCGCGCTTGTCGGGCTCCGGATAAGCCATCTTCGCGCCTTCGACGGCTCCTCCATCGACCCACGCGACAAGCGTCTTAATCTCCGAAGCGGGCAGCGAGCGGTCATTGTGAAACGCCACGCTTGACCGCCGTTCGGCGTGCCAGGGTGGCATGGACCCCTTAACCACAGCCTCGCGAATGGCTTTGGCCCATGGTCGAGTGTTCTCGTAATTCGTGAACGCCATCGGGGCGATTTCTCCCTCTTGATGGCAACCTTGGCAGCGGGCCCGCAGAATTGGGTAGACATCGCCCGAAAAAGTCGCGCCACTTGCGAGACCTGACAGGCCAACCAAAGCCGAAGCGAGTACACGGATTCGCGAAGACATAGCTTGTCTCACATGATATAGCTCTCGTGGCCTGTTTTATGCCTCCGCGATGCGAGGGGAGTACTCGACTCACTTCGACCACGGCGGCGGGATCCCATTCACTCGTGCATACGCGATCATCTGCCCCAGGTGCTCATTCGCATGTGCGAGCGCCCGTAGCAGCACTCCTTCACACGTCGCATCGTGCCCCAGGAACTTCACCGCCTTCTGTTTCTCGATCTTCGGATAAGTCTCCTGCACCGCATCGAACGACGCCTTGAGCCATCGCACCACGTCCGCCTTGGCGGTCACGCTCTTTTCCGGATTCTTCGGCAGATCCCCGCTGGCCTTGACGCCCATCGATTGCAGAAAAAAGTAGTTCCCCGACGCCGTGTGCATCAGCACCTCGCTCACGCTGCGCACGCCGAGGCCCGGACGCCACACGTACTTCTCCGCAGGAATCGCCTCAGCCAGCGCGGTAATCTGCCGCCCCGCCATCTTGAACTCCGGAGCCCATCCGGCGCCCGCATCCGTTATCGAATCCTGCCCGACCGCCAGTCTGGTAATCGCGCTCATCGTAAGCAACAGGTTGGTGATCCGCATTTGCACGCGATCTTAGCACTCGTTTGCGCCCCGCTGGACCGCCAAACCTGGAACAGCTTCGCGAACCCCAGCACGCTCTTCCGCAGGTGTCGAGTCCTCCACTGGACCGGGGTGGTACTGATCCGGCGCACTCCGAATTGCCGGCCATGTTGGTGCATGGCGTGTCCTCTTATGTGGTAGAGTTCACGCTGGTGAGGAGGA
Organism: Bryobacteraceae bacterium; assembly: GCA_963794765.1. Lineage (GTDB taxonomy): Bacteria > Acidobacteriota > Terriglobia > Bryobacterales > Bryobacteraceae > JAWXCM01. The sequence goes on from CAWCGC010000043.1 coordinate 102,766, forward strand.
CCATATGGAGCAACGTGGCGAAAGCACGATCCATGTACCGCGAGGAATGATCTTCGGCTTGATGTTTGCGGTGGTCCCCGGTTTCGCGGCGGTCGTGAATGCCATTGGCGATCCGCGACTTCACGCGACGCGAGCGTCGTCAGCATCAGAAGCTCAAGCCAGATTGCCGGGCGGAGTTTCGCGATTTCGGCGGCGACGCCGGCTCTCATCGAAGGCTATCAGCAAACACACAAAGGAACTCGCCAACCGAACTTTGGCCGCATCCGACTTCGAGAAATCCAGGCGGCAGCCCTCAACTGTCTAAAGTCAAAGACGGCGACAGAAGGTATCAGGAACGGATCACCGGCGTTTGATGTGAGTGCAGCGCTGCTCCTGCCCCGTGAATCGTGGGCGGATCGCGCGCAAACCGCAACTTCACCGACGCGATCGCGAATTCCGAGTACTGATCGGTCCCGAATTTCCGATTGCCGACCCTTCGATCCGAACTGCCACTTTCTGCGGTGTACAGTCAGAAAATGTCCAAACGAAACGGGCGTACGTAGCCCCATGAACCGGCTAAAAGGCAAGCGTGCTCTCATCACTGGCGGTACCAGCGGCATCGGTCTCGAAACCGCAAAGCGATTCATCAGCGAGGGTGCCCGAGTCGCTATAACCGGCAGGAACCCGGCGACTCTCGAGGCTGCACGGAACGAACTTCAACAGAATGTCCTGATCATTCCCTCAGATTCGAGCAATGTTGCGGCGCAACGGGAGGTAGCCGAAGCGGTGCGACTGGCCTATGGAGGTCTCGACGTCCTTTTTGTGAACGCCGGGATTGCTGAACTGAAACCGGTGGAGCAATGGGACGAGGCTGCGTTCGATCGCTCGATCGCAGTCAACCTGAAAGGGCCTTACTTCCTCATTCAGGCGTTGCTCCCAGTCTTCGCAAACCCGACTTCGATCGTGCTCAACACATCCGTCAACGCGCACATAGGTATGCCAAACACCAGCGTCTATGGAGCGACCAAAGCGGCCCTGCTTTCGCTGATACGCACTCTTTCGGGAGAGCTAATCCCGCGTGGCATCCGCGTGAACGCGATCAGCCCTGGTCCGATCTCGACACCGCTCTATGGCAAACTCGGACTCTCGAAGGACGATCTCGCATCCGTTGCGGCTTCCATCCAAAGCAAAGTTCCTGCTGGCCGGTTCGGAACACCGGCCGAAATCGCTAACGCAGTCGTGTTCCTCGCCTCGGATGAGTCGGCATTTACTGTCGGCAGCGATTTGATGATTGATGGTGGTTTAGGCAACCTTTGATCAGACTCCCAGGAATGCAGGAGACAACGCTCCGGGCGGTTTACGTGCAGACCGAAGTGACTTGGCTCCTCACCGACGGTCGCCCTCACGCGCTCCTTCTGACGGCTCGGCGGAAATCGCTTGGTCCTTTTCAGCTCAGCGAGACCATGGAGGCTCGCCCAAAGCAGCTCCGATAGAACGTCTGTCTTTGACCTCCGTCCCTCAAACAATTGCGGCGAACTGCAGATATGCGGCGGCTACCGATTCAACCGGAATCCCGCGCGTCACACGTTTCCCTGCCTTGTCCAAGCCAGGCCTGTCTCCTAAAACCCTCGATGGCGACGGCCGCGAGAATACCTTCGCGGCTGCCAAAATGAGCGTACAAGACGGGTTCGCTGTAGGAGGTTTCATCGGAAAGCCGCCGGACGGTTACGCTGGACCACCCTTCAAGCTCTGCGGTACGTCGTGCGGCTTTGATGATTTGCGTCCGGCGGACCGGAAACACCACTATGCATAATGTCCTCCCCGCTTTCTCTCGCTGTTCTGGTCTCTGTTGGCATTATTGTGATCCGTTGTCTCTACCTTGCCTCGCCTCAGCGAATCCTGGAAGGGTTTGGTCTCAGGCCGCCAGCACCCGACCCTGACACTCGTGCGTGGTTGCGTCTGAAAGGAATCCCGGACGTCGCATCTGGACTGGTCGTGATCACCCAGATGCTGACAACCGACAGCCGGACGGTAGGCATAGTTCTTCTCGTCCTCGCCACTATCCCTTTTGGCGATATGTCCGATATTGTGGTGTCTGGCGGGCGAAAGGCCACAGCATTCTCCGTTCATGGCGTGACCTGCGCGGTGATGCTCTTCGCCGGCCTCCTGTTGTACATGCGATCTGAGCGGCAACGATTAGAAAAGCGGAGGGACAATGAATTATGGATGCGGTATCTCTCGTTGGCATTCTAAGCACGGCAGTGGTATGGGGCACGGACTTGTTTTTTCTAGCGATCGGCCGTCCGGCTCTGAGCTTGGCCACCAACTCTGCCGTAACCGAAGTCGTGGGCTTTATTCACATATTCGCCCACGCGCGAATGCGAGGTCCGGGCAGCGCTGTTTTCTGCCGTATCGGTCTTCAAGCTTCTCTGGGTTCGTGAATCGTTTATGACTGGCTGTCACACCCGATCGATCGACTTCAAACCGAAGCGGCCAAAACGGGACGAAGCCTCGATTATGATCGAGAACTCCAAGCCTCATGGAATAGGTCTTCAGTGAATCCGTGTTCCGCTGCTCTTTGTCTCCATGCTCGCTCAGTGCCTCGTGTTGTTAGCTTCGACTTAAACGCGATGGTGTGCTCTCTTTGAAATCAGGACCGTTGGTGCGATGGGTCTCGCCAGGTCGAGTGCTTTGAGTGTGGAATCCGTCAACCTCCGCGTGTGCCGACCACCAGCGCCGCACTCCAAAGCATAATGTGAGTGGGAGCGAATGAAAGAGCCATCTGCGAAGCAGCACACGCCTGCGAGCGATGACTACCTGAGGGCTCACACCACAGGGGAATTAGAGCCATCGTCCGCGCCGATTCTCGTCGTGCCCTATGATCCTGCCTGGCCTGGCAGATTGCAGCATGAGTGCGAGAAGATTCGAACGGCGATGGGTGAGCAAGCACTACAAATCGAGCACGTAGGATCCACATCCGTCCCGGGTCTGCGGGCCAAGCCGATTATCGACATACTCCTCGTGGTCGCTGATTCGGCGAACGAAATCGAGTTCACCCCCGCGTTGGAGAGAATCGGTTTCAGGCTGCACATCCGCGAGCCAGAATGGCATGAGCACAGGATGTTCAAGGGCCCGGAGAATGATGTCAACCTGCATGTTTTTTCCGTAAGCTGCCCCGAAGTGGGGCGAATGCTTGCGTTCCGCGATTGGTTGAGGGCAAACGACACTGATCGCGACCTGTATGCCGACTGCAAGCGAACTTTGGCTCAGCAGCAGTGGAGATACACACAAAACTACGCCGACGCCAAAACTGCTGTGATTCAGGAAATTCTGTTGAGGGCGCAGGCATCGAAGCAGGCGTGAACGAATCAGGAGCTACCCGGACCATGACGAAGCCTGCGCGATTTCCCGGGACTGATTCGGACGGCAACCGCAGCGTAAAGGCGACTATCCGTCGATTGATTTAGGGGCTTAACAACCCCAATGGCTACCTGGTCGGTTCATAACGCATCGCAACCGCCCCCGAGCTCAACTCCAGCCGGCTCACGAGCCTCAAGTCGACATACTTCGATATCCCCGCGAACAATGTCGGCCCGTGGCCGACCAGCCTGGGGTGCACCACGAATTCGTACTCGTCGATCAAGCGCAGCTCCGCCAATGCCAGCGGGAGCTTCACGCCTCCCGTCAACAGCCCCTTGCCCGACTCCCGCTTGAGCTGCTGAACTGTCTTCTCCAGATCTCCGCGCACAAGTTCGGCGTTCCAGTCGACCCGGTCCAGGGTGCTCGACACGACGTACTTCTTTGCCGCGTCGATCGTCCGCGCGAAGGCTTCCATCCATTCAGGCATCACTCCCATCCGCATCGGCGGCCGAAAGGCTGCCTCCATCATTTCGTAAGTTACCCGGCCAAAGAGCAGGGCATCGGCCTGGTTAAGGTTCTCGATCGCGTGCCGATGCAACTCTTCGTCCGCGGGTATTGCACGATGATCGCAGCACCCGTCCAATGTGACATTGATGGAATACCGAAGCGGTCGCATTAGGCAAGAGTACCGCCGATGGGTAGACCAGGAAGATTAGCCGCATCGATGGCGCAAACCCAAAGTTAATGTGCTCGGGGCCAGCTGACTGTATCACGCCCTTTCCGCGGACGTGCCGACTGTCTGTTCCAGGTGCACAGGCGATTTATCGGTCCCGATCTCTGCGCATTTGCGTAAAGGGCCCTCTCCGTCCGGAATTCGAAGGACGCGTCCGCCTTGGCTGCGTCAGTCCATTGCAGCACTGGACCATGCCGTCCAAGTGCCACCGGATCCCCAGGAACGCCTCGCTCGCGATGGTGGCGCAGTCCGAGCGGGCGTTCCTCGCGATTGTGTGGGGCAGCACTCCCGGGAAGCCGACCGTGAACGCTCTGGCACGGAGATGGAGCCCTGCTTCATTAACGGCGAGAGCCACAATCTTCGAGCGCAGCCGGTCGCGCGGAACAGCTCATCCCGGCAGTAATTCCGTCAGAGCTGGACAAGCACAACGCCGGTAAGGGCGCCGAGCACCAGCCCGACACGCCAGCGCTATCGCCGAGCCACTCGGATCTGTTATGGTGCCAGCCAGAGTTGCCCCGGTGTCCGGAGCCACTATTTCGGAAGCCATGGTTCACCCAGAAATCGACCGGTCGGAAGCAACATACATTTAAAATGTGCGCCATGTCAATGGCCGTACGTCCATGTCAGCGCCGCGTGAGAATGTACTGTTTGCGGCGTCGTTTGGAACAGCACGAACAGGTCGATCGGTCGATCAAAGCGTCACGCATCGGACTTTGCAAAGCGCGCGTCTTGTGAAGACCGGAGCCCTATTTTGTCCACCTCCCCTGGTTGGGAGTTCCGTGTCAGCGTGATCTCGGATGCGGCGTTCCGCTTGAGAGTGTGGAGACGCGGTCCCCGCAATACGAACATCAACAGCTTGCGCGCGAATCGGGCGCAACCACCTGCATTGCAGGAAGGCCGACAGGCGCCTTGGCGACCCAAACGCTACCGGCGAATCGGATTGATGAATGCTCCGTTCCCGGCGATATCCCATACCGCCATTCGGGCCCACTTCCAATCCTTCGCATCGGTTTTCCAGGTAAACGTTTGGTTGCCGAACAGTCGGGTCTCCGTGAGCGGAAAGGTCTGCGTGAACGTTTTATTGCCGTCGCTCCAGACAATTTCCCCGAATGCCAGTGGGAAGGTCCACTGAACCTCGGCTTTGACGACGATAGCATCGGGCGATGCGGTCGAGACTTCTACTTTGGGTAGCAGCACTTCACCCATTGAGATGAAATAATCGCCACGCTCTACGGCTTCCATCAGTTGACCGTAGTGCTCAAAGTCGGGCAGTTCATTCATTCGCACATAGTTGGCGTTCATATGAGCATAAAGCTCTGAGGTCTGGTCGATGGCGAACATATCCGTTTCAGCCAGGAGGCGCTTCGGTAGACCCCAGTTGTTCATGTCATCGAGTAGTTTGAACGCACGGACGCCTTGCCGTAGCGTAGAACGGTCGGCCGGCATCGCTTTCCATCCGGCACCAATGTATCGGGGGTCCAGGAAATAGTCGGTCTGACGAACCTTGTCAGGATAGCCGAATGAGCTTTTCGTGCGGGGATGGGTCTGATACAACATCCCATGCTCGCGGCGGACCATTTCGATGATGTCTTCTGACGATCCCACATGATAGACCGAACCGTATTTCGAATGCTGGCGCTGCAGCGGCCCCGCCGAGCCCTTGCGCATAAACCAGTAGACCGGCTTGGGGAAGGTGATGGACCAGTGGCCGCCTAAATAGGTGCTTCCCTCCTCGGCGGGTATTAACAGGAATTTGGAATCCGACAGCTTGCGAGACATTCGGTAGTACGCGCTAACCTCTTCCAGCCGCAGGTCGGTCACGTCGTTTGGATGACCGTCACCATGAAAATCGCAGATCATGGCGGCATCGATACCCATCTCCTGCAAGGTCTGCTTAAATGGCGGCACCCAGTTCGCATCTTGCGCGAGGGCCTGGATCGTATAGCCCCAGTGCCAATGTGAGGTTAGGGTCTTGTAGCCGGGGAGCGCAGGAAAGCGATCCCGATGAGTGAACCGCAGAGCATAGTCGAGAGTTGCCTCCGCATTCTCATCTGAAACAAGATAAAAGACGCCAAGACGCTGGATGGTCCCCGGTGGAGCGTTGATCCATGGATAGTACTGTCCGGCACCGTCGTCAGTGGGATGGCGTATGCCGACTCCCAGAACACCCGGGGCGCCCGGATTGGCACGGCCAGCCCAGCCGTGGAACCAGACATAACCCATGTTTGTCGTGTAGTCCCGTGGGGCAATATAGGTGTGAGGCGGCGGAAATACCGCCAGGCTGCCCCCATCGAGTTCAGCGGCGATGGCTCGGTAGCGAACGTAGGCAGGTCGCCGGTCTGGTCCGCTGGTCATGACGGTTTGTAGCCGTCCATCGGCATCGTAGTAGGTAATGGGAGCAACCACCTCCCGCCGACCCGGTCTGACAGCGCTAGCCGGAGCGGCCAGGCGTAGTCCCGTGTCATATAAATAGGCGGAGTCCGGTACCTGCGTCGAGACTACCGCTTCCTGCTGCACCAACCGGCTTCCAGGATAAAACGTGTAGGCGATCCCGCCGTCGAAGATACCCAGCTTGAGTCCCTGGAACAGTAGTTCGACACGGTCGCCCACGCTGGTTGCCTTGACGCTGACCGGTCGAAAAACACCTTCAAACCGGCGGGTTCCCTCAGGATGGCTGCCTGGATAATCGAAGAACTCGTCAAATCCAGCGGGTCCCCGGCGCTTGCCCGTAGCTGCCCAGTACTGGGGTGACGCATTTCGGACGACAGATCTTCCCTCTAAACCGATTCTGGTAATTAGCGGTTTTGTCGATTCGAGCGAGAACTCGGCGAACCATGTCCGGGACGCTTCATCTGGCCAACTGACGATCAGGCTTTCAGCAGTTGCCACGACTTTCATCACGCCAGGGCGCACTCCGGAAATATCAGCCGGTATCGTCGCGGCAACGACACACATAGGTATCAGAACAATAGGGAATCTCTTCACTTTCTCTGCCTCCGAACCAACCAGTGCTCCGCGCAGTTCCTACGTTATACCTTGCGAATGCTGTTTCGGCATTGTCAGGAGCTCTTACGCCGCTCGTGGCTGCGAGCGGGATTGATCTCTGGAACGAGATTTCAGCAAATTCTGAAAAACTCACCAGGA